>CACIXU010000012.1 GCA_902590705.1 uncultured Bacteroidota bacterium
TGTTTTGAAATTTGTATCCTGTTATTCGGGAAAATTAATTGAAACAACAGAAGGTGTTAAACAATTTTAAATATACTCCTCTTTGATCCCTACCAATTAGGAGAGCGCAAATTTAGTAGGAATCTCCTTATTAACAAAAATTAAAGTAAATTTATTTACCATTTATTTTAGCAACACAAATTTCGAAAACTTGCTGTAATGAAAGATATGTTGAATCTATTTCAATAGCGTCATCGGCTTTTATTAATGGAGAAACTTTTCTTTCAGTGTCAATCTTGTCTCGATCTAAAATATTTTTTAAAACCTCATTATAACCCAATAAATATCCATCAGCTTTCATTTCTTCCCATCTTCTCTGAGCTCTAACTTCAGGTTTGGCAGTAAAAAAAAACTTAAAATCTGCCTCAGGAAAAACTGCAGTGCCTATATCTCTCCCATCCATAACCAAACCATTACTTGACCCCATCTGTCTCTGCTGTTTTAACAAATAATAACGAACAAAGGGTAGTTTTGCAATCTGGCTAACATAAGAGGAAACTAACTTGCTCCTTATTTGATTAGTAATATCCCTTTTATTCAAAGTAAGTGCATTAGATAAAGAATCAAAGTTAAATTTAAGTTGACTTATTCCCTCTTCAATCGATTTTTCATAAATATTGGTATCTGTAATCCATCCTTTTTCTATTGCTAAAAAAGTAATTCCGCGAAAAAGTGCCCCTGAATCTACGTATGGTAAGCCTAAATGATTGGAGAGCCTCTTTGCTAATGTGCTTTTGCCTGTTGCGGCAAATCCATCGATTGCAATAATAGCTTTATCCAATGGTCTATGTTTTAAATATTTTAGGTTGATTTACTTTTCTAGAAAGGATGGCAACATTTAGAACATCTTTCATTTCCTTGACGTAATGAAATTTCAAACCTCTTAAGTATTTATAATTAATTTCATCAATATCCTTTCTGTTTTCTTCACTTAAAATAATTTCTTTTATTCTAGATCTTTTAGCAGCTAATATTTTTTCTTTGATACCTCCTACAGGTAATACTTTACCTCTAAGAGTAATTTCTCCAGTCATTGCTAATTTAGCTTTAACCCTTTTTTGGGTAAGCAATGAAACCAATGAGGTTAGCATCGTTATTCCAGCACTAGGACCGTCTTTGGGGGTAGCACCCTCGGGAACGTGGATGTGGATATTGTATTTATCGAATGCAAATTTTTCTAGTCCAAGGAATTCTTTTTTGGATTTAATAAACTCCATAGCTATAGTTGCTGATTCCTTCATCACTTTTCCAAGATTACCAGTAATTGATAATTGTCCTTTACCCTCTGAAATAGCAGATTCAATGAATAGTATGTCGCCACCTACAGAAGTCCATGCTAAACCAGTTACAACTCCTGCTACATGATTATTTTCATATAGGTCACGATGAACTTTTTCAGGTCCAAGAATTTCTACCAAATCATCTGTTTGAGGATTTATTTTATATTCTTCTTCCATGGCAATAGACTTGGCTGCATAACGAACTGCTTTGGCTATTTGTTTTTCCAAACCTCTGACCCCAGACTCACGGGTATATCCTTCAACAATTTTGTCTAATATCCCTTTTCCCAAAACTAAGTGGTCTTTATCCAATCCATGTTCTTTTAATTGTTTGGGCAACAAATGTCGTTTAGCAATTGCTGCTTTTTCTTCAAGGGTATAGCCAGAGATATTGATAATCTCCATACGATCTCGTAAAGCTGGATGAATAGGAGAAAGGCTGTTGGCTGTTGCCACAAACATAACTTTAGATAAATCATAACCCATTTCTAGGAAATTGTCATAAAATGCTTCATTTTGCTCTGGGTCCAAGACTTCAAGTAATGCTGAGGCTGGATCACCTTGCACACCAGAATTTATTTTGTCAATTTCGTCTAGAACAAATACTGGATTGGAAGTACCTGCTTTTTTTATACTCTGAATTACACGTCCTGGTAAAGCACCAATATATGTTTTACGGTGTCCTCTTATTTCAGCTTCATCTCGCATACCTCCTAAAGAAATCCTTACATAGGATCTGCCCAATGCTTCTGCAATTGATTTACCTAATGAGGTTTTACCAACTCCAGGAGGACCATTTAGGCATAAAATGGGTGATTTCATGTCATTCCTTAGTTTTAAGACTGCAAGATGCTCAATAATACGTTTTTTTACATCATCTAGTCCAAAATGATCACGATCAAGAATTTTCTGGGCTTTTTTGAGATTAAAATTATCTTTTGAAAATTGATTCCAAGGTAAATCGAGGAAAAAGTCTAAATAATTCCTCTGCACAGAATATTCGGCTACTTGAGGGTTCATACGCTGCAATTTACTTATTTCCTTTTCAAACTGTTTTCCTGTTTGATCATCCCACTTTTTAGTTTTGGCACGTTTACGCATTTCGTCTATTTCTTGCTCATAAGAAACAACTCCTAATTCCTCCTGAATCGTTTTCATTTGTTGATTCAAATAGTACTCTCGCTGTTGTTGGTCTAAATCAGTCCTAACTCTAGATTGAATATCATTCTTTAGCGCCAATTTCTGATACTCAAGATTCATAAATTTTAAGCAAGCTATGGCGCGTTTTTGCAGGTCAATGATTGAAAGTATTTCTTGTTTCTCATTAACTGTTAAATTCATGTTAGATGAAACGAAATTGATTAAAAAGGCATGGCTTTGAATATTTTTAATTGCAAAAGAAGCCTCAGTTGGAATATTGGGGTTTTCTTGAATAATTTGTAACGCTAACTCCTTGATTGAGTCAATTGTTGCCTTAAACTCTGAATCATTTTCATTTGGAGTATTTTCAATTACTGATTTGATGGTAGCTTTTATATAAGGATTTTCTTCAACAATACTTTTAATTTCAAATCGCTTTTTTCCTTGAATAATTACAGTAGTGTTTCCGTCGGGCATTTTTAATACTCTTAAAATTTGAGCAACAGTACCAAGTGAGTAAATATCAGATGGCGAGGGGTTTTCTATATTTTGGTCTTTTTGAGCGACAACTCCAATAATTTTATCCGAATTATTAGCGTCTTTTATCAGCTCAATAGACTTATCTCTACCTGCAGTAATTGGAATAACTACACCTGGAAACAAAACGGTATTTCTTAATGGCAGAATAGGAACTTGATCAGGTAAATCCTCATTTTTAAGGGCTTCCTCGTCCTCTGGTGTCAATAGAGGGATTAACTCTGCCTCTGTCTCAATGTCTTGAAGTGTCAAGTTGTCAAATGAAGTAATGTTAGATTTCGCCATTTTCTATATAATCAGACATTTTGTCATAATAAATACTTATTATTTAATAAAGTTTGAATTAAAAGGTTAATATATAATTCAATTATATATTAGTTCAATTGTTATGCCAAAAAAACAGGTTCTTCTATTATTTTTTTAATAAACGATTTGGAATTCTTGTCAAAAGTAATGCACCTGAAATAAAAAGTAAAAGAAAAAATAAAATAGAATTTCTCATGTTACCTGTGATTTGATCAATAGTTCCAAATATAGCCATACCAATAATAATTCCAATTTTTTCAGTAACGTCATAAAAACTAAAGTAAGAGGTGGTATCTTTTGTTTCAGGTATTAATTTTGAGTAAGTAGAGCGTGATAGAGATTGTATTCCACCCATAACTAAACCTACACCCCCAGCTGCAAAATAAAACTCTAATGGTGTTTTAATAAAAAAAGCAAATACACAAAGTGTAGCCCAAATACAATTGATCCCGATGAGCGTGGTGATATTGCCAAATTGTTTAGCAGCTCGCGCAGTTCCATAAGCACCAAATATGGCTATAATTTGAATCAGCAATATGCTAACAATCAATCCAACAGTTTTTTCTTGAGAATTCGACCAAACAATTTCCTCTTCTCCAAAATAGGCGGCTATTAAAACAACTGTTTGTATAGCAGTGCTGTAAACAAAAAAGGCAGGAAGAAATTTCTTTAAAATAGGGTAATCATCTAATTGAATCCAAACACTTTTAAGCTCTAAAAAACCATTCAAAATAACTTTCTTATTGATTTTACCTGAACAATTTCCCTTAGGTAAATGGTAAAACGAATATTGACTAAATAATAACCACCAAAATCCAACAGTAATAAATGAATATTTCATCGCTTTCATTGAAGCTTCAGCTGGTGCTCCAGTAATTCCATACCAATCTGGTTGTAAAACCATAGATAAATTAAAAATCAATAATAAAACACTACCTATATAACCCATAGAAAAGCCTCTCGCACTGGCTAAATCTTGCTGATCAGGATGAGCAATATCAGGAAGGTATGAATTATAAAAAACCAAACTGGCCCAAAAACCAACTAAAGCAAAGAAGTAAAAAAACAGCCCTGTATAGAGATTATCCAACTCAAAAAAATATAGCCCCATACAGGAAATTGAACCTGTATAAACAAAAATTTTCATGAATCGTTTTTTATTACCTATATAATCCGCAATCCCAGACAATATTGGGGAATTAAAAGCAACTACAAAAAATGCCATAGCTGTGACATAACTTATTAGGGCTGTATTCTTAAAATGATAACCCAAAAACTCAATAGAGTTAATATCATCAGAAATTGTACTATAATAAATCGGAAAAACTGTTGAAGTAATAACTAAAGGATATACAGAATTAGCCCAATCGTAGAAAGCCCAAGCATTAATTAACTTTTTGTTTCCCTTTTGAAGATTAATTTTATTTCTCATTAATTTAACCTTAGATGTTTTACAATTTATGAATTCATTTGTTTTGTGGTAAATTATAATTATTTTTTTTTATAAATACTTACCTTTAATTTAATTAAGACCTCAATCCGTGAAAATAAATAATATAATTACATTAATAATTACAATTTCCTTGACCAGTTTTATTGGAATAGCTCAGGAAACCCAATCGACAAAAAAAAAGAATTACCAATATGAAAAGACGGATGAGGAATGGAAGTCTTTATTACCCAAAATGTCTTATTTGGTATTAAGAAAAGCAGCAACAGAATATCCTTTTACTGGTAAGTACAACAATCACAAAGATAAAGGGATCTATCTATGTGCTGGGTGTGATTCCCCACTCTACAAATCCGATAACAAATACGAATCTAATTGTGGTTGGCCATCATTTGATCGCTCTATTAAAAGCAGTATTGAATATGATACAGATTACAAACTTGGTTATCCTCGAACTGAATTAAAATGTAGCAAGTGTGGAGGGCACCTTGGTCATGTTTTCAATGACGGACCAAAAGATACCACTGGAAAAAGACATTGCATTAATTCTGCTGCACTTAAATTTATCTCTAATGAAAAGAAAAAATAACTACCCCCTAAAAAAATCGGAGAAAGATTGGAGAGCAGAACTTTCGGAAGAAGAGTTCAGAATTTTAAGACAGAAAGGAACTGAATTACCTTTTAGTGGTGAATACAATGATCATTATCAAGAGGGAGCTTATTTATGTAAATATAATAGCCATTGCGGTTGGCCTAGTTATGACCGTGCGATTGAAGGATCCTTAATAGAAGTACCTGATAATTCAGCAGGCATGACAAGAACTGAAATTGTTTGCGCCAATTGTGGTGGACATCAAGGTCACGTCTTTAATGACGGACCCACCGAAACTGGTTTACGATACTGTGTAAACTCAGCAAGTATTTCTTTTAAAAAGCGCAAGGGATAATTCTTAAGTAAAAATAACTTTCAGTTTCTTAAATTTGCATATAATTTAAACTATAAACTTGATGAAAGAATATGATTTGGTCATAATAGGAAGTGGCCCCGGAGGATATGTAACTGCAATCCGCGCTTCACAACTCGGGCTAAAGACAGCGATCGTTGAAAAAGAAAGTCTTGGAGGTGTATGTCTTAACTGGGGATGCATCCCAACAAAAGCACTCCTTAAATCTGCTCAAGTTTTTAACTACTTAAAACATGCCGATGATTATGGATTAACGGTTAAAGAATATGATAAAAATTTTGATGCTGTTGTTAACAGAAGTAGAAATGTTGCCGAAGGAATGAGTAAAGGAGTCCAGTTTTTAATGAAAAAAAATAAAATTGATATCCTGTCTGGACATGGAAAACTTATATCAGGAAAAAAAGTAAGTGTTACCTCTAATAATAAAACAGAAGAATATTTAGCAAAAAACATCATAATAGCTACTGGGGCTCGCTCAAGAGAACTAGCTAGTTTGCCTCAAGATGGTAAAAAAATCATAGGCTACCGTGAGGCAATGACATTACCAAAACAGCCTAAAAAATTAATTATTGTCGGTTCTGGGGCTATCGGGATTGAATTCGCTTATTTTTACAATGCCATGGGAACAGATGTTACCATAGTAGAATTTATGGATAGAATTGTCCCAGTTGAGGATGAAGATGTGTCAAAACAACTAGAAAAAAGTTTCAAAAAAAGTGGTATAAAAATTTTTACAAATTCCGAAGTCACTAGTTCAGAATCTGTTGGTGAGCAAGTGAAAGCAATAATTAAAACTTCGAAAGGGGAAGAAACCCTCACTGCAGACGTTATTCTGTCCGCAGTTGGGATTAAATCGAATATTGAAAATTTAGGTATCGAGGAAGTGGGTATAGCAATTGACAAAGATAAAATCATGGTCAATGACTTTTACCAAACAAATATTCCCGGTTATTATGCAATCGGAGATGTAACTTCTGGACAGTCACTTGCTCACGTTGCCTCAGCTGAGGGCATACTCTGTGTTGAAAAAATAACTGGACATGATGTAGAGCCAATCGACTATGGAAACATTCCGGGCTGTACCTACTGTTTTCCAGAAATCGCATCAGTGGGATTGACCGAGTCTAAAGCCAAAGAAAAAGGATTTGATATAAAAGTTGGTAAATTTCCTTTTTCTGCCTCTGGAAAAGCTCAAGCAGGTGGAACCGCTGAAGGTTTTGTTAAAGTTATATTTGATGCTAAATACGGAGAATGGCTTGGTTGTCACATGATTGGAGTTGGAGTAACTGACATGATTGCTGAGGCAGTTTTAGGAAGAAAACTTGAAACTACAGGGCATGAAGTATTAAAAACAGTCCACCCTCACCCTACTATGAGTGAAGCAGTGATGGAGGCTGTAGCTGATGCTTACGACGAAGTGATTCACCTTTAATCTTTCAATAAGGCTTCAACACCAAGTCGATAGCTATCCAACCCAAAACCTACAATGATTCCCTTCACTACTGGAGTAAGATAGGATTTATGCCTAAAATCCTCTCTTGAAAAAACATTTGATATGTGGACTTCTATTACTGGAACATCTATAGCCTTTACTGCATCACCAATTCCAACAGAAGTGTGCGTATATGCAGCAGCATTTAAAATGATTGCATCACAGGAAAAACCAACTTTCTGAATATGATCGATGATTTCACCTTCTATATTAGATTGAAAATAGTCAAAGGATATTTCAGGGTAATCATTAATTAAACCTTGTAAATATTCCTCGAAGGTCTGATTTCCATACATACCAGGTTCTCGAGTGCCTAAAAGATTTAAATTAGGACCGTTTATTATTGATATTTTCAATTTAAAAATTTTAGCTAAATTAAATAAATTTTAAAAACTTAAATTGAATATTAATAACAGAAAATAAAATCGATTTAAAAGCTGAAAAATAAATTATTTTTTTCTAAACAAAACCCACGAGTTGAATTGGAAATCACTTACGAAAGACTTTGAATTTTATCTTAGAATAGAGCGAGGGCTCTCTGAAAATACAGTTTTAAATTATTGTAATGACATTAATGCCTTAGTACATTTTGTCGAAAAAAACAAAATAAATGAAAACCCCAGAAGTTGTTCCAAAGAGACATTACAAAAATTTATTTACAATCAGTCAGATTTAATTGGAGCCAATAGTCAAGCTAGGCGTATATCGTCTATAAAGAGTTTTTTTAATTTTTTGATTTTTGAAAATTACCGTGATAATTCCCCTGCTGATTTAATCGAGAGCCCCAAACTTGGGAGAAAACTTCCCGAAACACTTAATCCTAACGAAATAGAAAAGATTATAGATGGGATTTCATTAAATCAATCCCATGGACATCGTAATCGGGCTATTATTGAAACCCTCTATGGGAGTGGTCTAAGAGTAAGTGAGTTAGTTGATCTTACAATTTCAAATATTTTTTTTAAAGAAAATATTATTCGAGTTAATGGAAAAGGTGACAAACAAAGACTGGTTCCATTGGGGAGTTATTCAAAAAAATTCATTCAAATCTATACCAATGAAATTCGTCAACTAAAAAAAATTAATCCAAAGGATAAGGATATATTATTTTTAAATCGGAATGGGAGAAAAATTTCACGAGCAATGATTTTTACCATTGTTAGAAATGCTGCAAATAAAGTGGGAATTAAAAAGAAAATTAGTCCTCATACTTTCAGACATTCTTTTGCAACTCACCTTCTTGAAAACGGAGCAGATCTTAGGTCGATTCAAATTTTATTAGGACATGAAAGCATAACAACTACAGAGATATATACTCACTTAGACAATGAACATCTTAAAAAAGTAATGGAAAATTTTCATCCACGTAATAAATAATTAAGCATATTTTTTAGAAACCACTAATCTAAATCCTTCGCCATGAATATTTAAGATTTCAACATCATCATCCTCTTTTAAATATTTTCTTAATTTGGCAATATAGACATCCATACTGCGAGAAGTGAAGTAATTATCATCTCTCCAAATCTTATTTAATGCAATTTCCCGTGATAATAGGTCATTGACATTTATTGCCAGGAGTTTTAAGAGCTGATTTTCCTTTGGAGAGAGCCTTACAGGTTCTTTACCAAGAATTTTTAGTGAGCGAAGTTTAGAGTTGAACTGAAATTTTCCTATGTAAAATTCATAGTTTTCATTTTGGGGAATATTTATGAAATTTTTACGGTTTAAAATGGCTTTAATTTTAGCCAATAGAACTTCTGAATCAAAAGGTTTTGTAAGGTAGTCATCTGCACCAATTTTAAAACCTCGTAAAACATCTTCCTTTAAGGTTTTAGCAGTTAGAAAAATAATTGGGATCTCTTCATCCTTTTGCCTAATTTCTTTAGCCAACGTAAAGCCATCTTTATAAGGCATCATTATATCTAGAATGCAAATGTCATAATCATCATTAATAAATTGTTCATAACCTTCAATTCCGTTTTTAGCAAGCACCACATAATAGTCGTTTAAGATCAAATAATCTTTCAGTATACTTCCAAAGTTATAGTCATCCTCTACAATTAATATTTTCTTTGATTCAGTAATCATTTTTAAAACTTTTAATATTTAAAAGCATGGTAATTTTAAAGTAAAAGTAGTACCAAAACCAACTTTACTGTTGATTGTAATGTCACCTCCATGAATTTCAACTATTTTTTTTACATATGACAATCCCAGCCCATGTCCTTTTATATTATGTATATTTCCACTTTGTTGTCGATAGAATTTTTCAAAAATATGTTTTTGGGTTGAAAGATCCATACCTATTCCTTCGTCTCTAATTTTTAATTCTATTCCATTCTCGGAGTCAGCTGTCCCAATTTTAATAATTGGTTTTTTTTCAGAGTATTTAACAGCATTATCTAGTATGTTAACGATGACATTTGTAAAGTGGTTTAAGTTCCCTTTAAACTTTGTTTTAGAAGCATTTAAAAAAGTATTTATTTCCCCCTTTTCGTGTTTAATAATCAAATCAATATGACGAACTGCATCATCAATAACGTCATGAATGTCAATATCAGCAAACTGAATGGGAGAGGAACTTTTCTCAAGACGCGAGATCATCAAAACATTTTCCACCTGAGATAGCATACGTTGATTTTCCTCTCGTATCATTCTAACATACTTAGTAAGTTTATTTTTTGAATCTTGTGACCTTGGACTTGAAATTGCATCTAATGCAAGATTGATTGTTGCTATTGGGGTTTTAAATTCATGAGACATGTTATTAATGAAGTCAGATTTCATCTCGGAGATCTTTTTCTGGCGAATGATTTGATAAATGGCTGTAGCAGAAACAATAATAATAAATAAGGTTAAAAAAAATGATAATCCAGCTACACTTATAATTGACGAAAAAACGAATTGATCACGCTCTGGAAAGGAAACAATCAATTTATAGGGGTTGGAACCATCCTTATCAGCCGTAAATATGGGCATTTCGTATTTTGGTCCTTTACGCTTTTCGGAATAATTATTTGATATAACTTTTGTAGCAAGACCATTGTTATAAATGCCAAACTCGTAATCAGTTAATATATTCCTGTCATTAAATTCTTGATCAAGTAATAGTTTGAGTTCTTTTGAATTGATTCTTTTATGAATAGGGATAGCACTTGAATAATCTGTAAAAGCAGAACGATAAATTGCTTGATCATATAAATTCATTCTTTCAACAGTTTTCAATTTATTAATTGAGGTTGCAATCCTATTTTCCCTATTAAAAATTTTATCCTTACTTAATATAGTTGTGGTTTTAACTTTTTTATAGTCTTTTATGTTTTCATCTAAAAGTGCATTGTTAAACTCAGAAAGATTGATGTTATAGTCCTCCTCCAGAATTCCAAAAGCATAAAATGAGGTGAGGTTTGAAGAAATATCGTCATCCATAAACAGAAAAACATCTGTAAAATTAGAATCATTTGGAGTACCTACAGAATCAATGAGCTGTTGAAAGGCAAATATATAGTCAGATATTTCTTGTTCTTGGACTTTAATTGAAACAGACTTAAGGGATTGACTTACAGCAAGACTGAATTCTTCTTCATTATTTTCCCAAGCAGAAGAAATCCAATAGGCTTGAACAGCAGTCACAGCAATAATTGAGGTGACCATTAAGCTTACAAGTAGAATAAAAAAATTTTTTTTCAATTTTAGTTAGTTTAATAACTAAAGCAAATTACCAAAAAATATAATATTTTAAAACTTAAGGTATTGTTAATATGTTATTTACATGGGTTTTTAAGAAGATAATTGACGATAAATTTTTTCAATTTGTTGTGTAGTTTTCTCCCATTCATTATTTTCAATTACAAAATTAGCAAATGGGATTTTTTTTTCATCTTCCCATTGGCTTCTCATTCTATCCATCACATCCTTTTCACTTAAGCCATCTCTTTTAATGACTCGTTTTAATCTGTCAGACTTAGGGGCAGTTACCAAGATAATTAAATCACAGTTTTTATACGCTCCGGACTCTATTAAAATTGCTGCTTCTTTAATAACAAAGGGAACCTTTTGTTTAGATGTAAAGATTTTGAAGTCCAAAGCAACTCTTGAATGAACTATTGCATTTAGTGAAGCCAATTTAGTTTTATCATTGAAAACTATATTAGCCAATTTGTTACTGTCTAGCTCATTTTCATGATAAACATCGCTTCCAAATATACTTTTAATTTTATTAATTAAATCTTGATCATTTATCATTAATTTTTTTGCAACTTTATCAGCTTCATAGCAAGTTACACCAAATGATTTAAATTCATTTAGAACTTTTGATTTTCCACTACCAATGCCACCTGTTAATCCAATTATTTTCATTGACGAATAAGATAATCAAGTCTCTTTGGGTTCCATCTAATGTTTCTAACTCCGTCAGGCTTATTATCTAGTTTTATTTTAAGAGAATTGGCCTTCCCACCATGAGTATCATTAAAATCACAATAGAATAAAAAATCACTCGAACCTATTTCCTCAATATTATCCATTAATACAAGAAAAGTTGTTTCAACACTATTAGGGAATAGTTTAATCGTCAAAGAATCGGGTAAGTTTTTAATATTTATAAAGGTTTCTAATGTTTTTTCAGTAAATTTATTTACCGCTGCAGTAATTTCAACTTCGCTTACCTCGGGTTTTAATTTGGGAATTTCACTTAATTTAAGTATTTCTGTAATATGCTTATAAACTTTATTTTTTTTAAAAGCCTGAGTGGGAAAGTAGTTAAGGGTGTCAATAAGATTCGAAGGGCCTGCAACCCAAACAGAGTCTGGTACAATTCTCCAATCCTCAGCTCTCTCATAACCTAATTTATAATTTATGTCTAATATTGGAAAAATTGGTACTTTTTTTCTAATAAGTCTATCAAATTCAAACCTCAGAATTGATTGATTAAGTTGCTTAACAACAGTATTTTGAAATAATTGTTGTTGGATTGAAAACTTTTGATCCAGCAGATTAACGTGAGCCAAATCCAAATTAAAGTCACCATCTTTTACTGAAATAATTATTTCATCATTAATAAATTTATATAATAATAATTGAAATCCACTTCCACTAATATCTGCATTTAATTCCAGCGAACCTATATTTTTCGGCACTATATAATCAGGGACATCAGTAAGAGTAATGCTAAAAGAAATTGACGAATCATAAATATTTGATAATTTGGTAATGATCCAAAACGTAAAAGATAATATTACGAACAAAAAAAAGAATCGAAACTTCTTTTTTTCTGGAAATTTAATTCGAAAGTTATCGAAAACTTCATTCGACCTCGCCATCAAAAATAATATTAGAATTTGAAATCAGCTGTTATCTAATGCATGGATTATCTCTTGGCTTACACCCACATTTGAAAATCCACCATCATTATAAAGATTTTGGAGGGTGACTCTCTTTGTGTAGTCTGAAAACATCATAACAGTGTAATTTGCACAATCTTCGGCAGTTGCATTACCTAAAGGAGCAGTTTGTTCAGCATAATTTAAAAAGCCATCTAAGCCTTTAACTCCTTTCCCCGCGGTCGTGAGTGTGGGAGATTGAGAGATGGTATTAACCCTTACATGTTTGTCCTTACCAAAAAAATATCCAAAACTTCTAGCAATGGATTCTAAATAAGCCTTGTTGTCTGCCATATCATTGTAATTTGGAAATGTTCTTTGAGCTGCCACATAAGACAATGCTACAATACTTCCCCAAGCGTTCATAGCATCCTTTTTATAAAGTACTTGCATTAACTTGTGAAATGAAACTGCAGACACATCCCAACCTTTTTTCATCCATTCATAATTAAGGTCAGTGTAATTTCTTCCCTTTCTAACATTGACTGACATTCCAATTGAGTGAAGAACAAAATCAAGTTTTCCTCCTAGTTGATCCATTGATTTATCAATGAGTTTTTCTAGGTCTTCTACTTCTGTTGCATCAGCTGGAATAATTATTGACCCAGTCTTTTTTGCCAATTCGTTGATTGCTCCCATTCTCATCGCAACTGGAGCATTAGTTAATACAAATTCACCTCCTTCATTTTTAACAGATTCAGCGGTTTTCCATGCGATCGATTGATCATCGAGTGCTCCAAAAATAATTCCTTTTTTTCCAACTAAGATATTATGGGACATTGTTTAATAATTTTATTTATTTGCTAAATATACAGTTAATTGAGTAATTGCCGCGCATGATCAAAGGCTGTTTGAGTTAAGTCTTCACCAGAAAGCATTTGAGCTAGCTCAGCAACTCTTTCCTCTTGATTCATCTCTTTAATCTTTGTCTGGGTTGAAGATCCATGAACTTCTTTATAAACCTTGAAATGTTGTTTTCCTTTTGCAGCTATTTGAGGCAAATGAGTTATAGTAAATACTTGCATATAATTTGCCATTTGTTCCATAATATTACCAATCTCATTTGAAATTGGCCCCGAAACTCCTGTATCTATCTCGTCAAAAACAATAGTAGGAAGCTTTTTAAAGCGAGATAGAATTGATTTGATTGATAACATAATTCTTGACATTTCTCCGCCAGATGCCACTTTTTTAATCGGTTTAAAACTAGCTCCTAAATTTGCTGAAAATAAAAATTCAATTTGTTCTTTTCCATAATTTAAAAAGTTATCTGAAGGTAATAACTTTACCTTGAATTTAGCATTTTTCATTCCCATTTTAGAAATAATTTTCTCCATTTCGCAGCAAAGGACTGGAATGGCAGTTTCCCGTTTTTTATGAAGTTGGCTGGAAAGCTTGTTAAGTGTAAGCTCTGACTCACTTAATTTATTTTCTAAATCCTTAATTATATTATCAATATTCAGTGTCTCTTGTAATTTTTTTTCAAGTTTATCCCTAATAAGAATTAAATCAAAAACGTTATCCACTTGGTGTTTTTGAAAAAGACCCTGTATTTTGTCCATTTTATTATTCAATTTCTCCAATAAAGATGGGTTACTTTCAAGTAAATCCAATTTATTAGTTAATTCATACATTACATCTTTCAACTCAATATCTAAACTAGTAACACGCTCATAAAAAACAGCTAAACTTCTTGCTTTATTTGCTGCATTCCTTAACGCAATTTTTAAAGTGTTGAATTGGGATAATAGCCCCATTTGGTCTTCTTCAATAATTTGAATACTTTGAGACAATAAAAGCTGTAAATCCTCTACACTGGAAAGCTCATCTATATCCTCAACCAATGAGCTCCATGTATCTGGATTTAAGTCCTCAATGGCCAATTCATCAAATAGAAACTGATTATAATCTTTATCCAGTTTTACTTTTTTTATTTTAGAGGTAAATTCATTGTATTCATGCCTAATTTGATTAAAATTATTTAGATGCTTTTGATATTTAATTAATAACTCATCATTATTAGCTAATGCATCAAGAACTAAAAACTTGTACTCACTTTTAAAAAGAGACTGATTCTCGTGTTGTGAATGAACATCAATTAAAAACTCACTTAATCTATTTATTTTATCAAGGGTTACAGGTGTATCATTAATAAAAGCTCTAGATTTTCCACTTGGTATAATTTCTCTTCTCAGAATTGTTTCAGATTCATAATCCAATTCTGCGTCATCAAAAAATTCTTTTAGTGGGTAATTGTCAATTAAAAAACTTGCTTCAATCACACACTTTTTTTTAACATCTTTTAAAACATCTAAATCTGCTCTTTTACCCAAGACTAAAGACAACCCTCCCATTAGAATTGATTTACCTGCTCCAGTCTCTCCAGTTATAGATGTCATTCCCTCAGAAAAAGAGATATCTAGATGATCAATCAAAGCGTAGTTTAAAATCTTCAGGCCCGTTATCAAATTCTTTTTTTTTTGATTTAAATCAAAGATAGCTGAGAATAAAAATAAATTCAAAAAATGCTACTATTTAATTTGTTTCCATTGCGGAAGATAAAAAGGAGCAATTTTCTTTAATAGATTAGAGGTTGGATTAAAATCTATCTCAGGACCATCAGAGAAAATATTCACAATTTCTTCAGCCTTAGCATCAAAAAAAAGCTGGAGAAGCAAAGCATTAGGTCTTCTATTGTATAACTTTTCGAGGGGAAATAATGAATTTATAATAACCTCTTTTGCATCAAAGGTGTTTTCAGTCATAAAGTCCATTCCTTTTCTATGATATATATATAGCGACTCTCTATATTCTCTGAAAGTATTTGAACGGATTGTATCTATTAACCAAAACCGATTTCGATTACTATCATTTTGCTTCCAACCTAACGCACCTCCTTGTTGAGCTAAATTCACAATACGCTGTGCTTGATCAAAATATAAATCACCTCCTTTTAAACTAAATGTATCTGCATTTATACCAAGTATAAAAAAAGCATAAAAACTTATAATTGATATTAAATTAGACTGATAGGACCCAGGACCATAAAATAATGGCTGAAACTCCTGATAGGTAAAATTAATATCTCTATCCATGAAGTTCAACACTGGACTGTTATAATTAGAATTAAAAATAGTTCTTTGTGATTGAACTTGTAATGTTCCCTCAAATTTTGAGGTATTATAAGCGCTAAGATTTAAAACAAAACTACAAGTTATTTTTTCTTGTGGTAAAACTTCTTGATTTGACCAAGACTGGGAGTTAATAAATTCATTTACTGAACGCTCAAGGGTTTTAAAAATTTGTTGATTAGTTTGATTCACCAGGTCGGCATTAACAATAAACTGAGCACTAAGCTCTTGAGCTTTTAAACCAATAGATATAAAAAGAAAAACAAGGAAATAATGCGGCTTATTCATTTTTAAGGATTTGCGTAAAAATATCCTCTGCTACTTGATTCTTCAGCTTTAATTCAAATTGTATAATTTCCTCTTTTCTAGATATGTAAGAGACTTTATTAGTATCTCCAGAAAATCCAGCACCTGAATTTTTAAGAGAATTCATCACTATGGCATCTAGGTTTTTTGACTTTAATTTTCTAATCGCATTTTTAATTTCATCGTTTGTTTCAAGCGCAAAACCAAGAAGAAACTGTTTATTTTTATTTTGACCCATCCACGCAAGAATGTCTTGTGTTGGTACTAATTTAATTTTATTTAAATTAAATTCTTTTTTTAATTTAATTTTATGGGGCTTTTTTGGTTTGAAATCTGCTACAGCTGCTGCTGCAATAACAATATCCATTTGATTGAATATTTTTTTTACCTCGATAAACATTTCATCAGAAGTAACTACCCTGAAAATCTGCATATCGAAAGTGGTCGAAATAGAAGTAGGTCCAGTTATGAGAATCACTTCAGCCCCAAGTCTAGCTGCGTGTTCTGCTAGTGCAAATCCCATCTTACCAGTCGAATGATTTGCAATAAATCTGACGGGATCAATTGGCTCATAAGTTGGACCAGCAGTAATTAACACTTTTTTGCCATTCAAAGGAAGTTTGTCTAAAATATTTTGTTCTATTTTATTTATTATCTCCTCTGGTTCAAGCATTCTTCCCTTTCCATGTAAACCGCTAGCCAAAAAACCTTCACCAACAGGTAAAACTTCGTTTCCAATAGATTTTAATTTTTCCAAATTAGATTGGTTTGAAGGATGATTATACATATCTAAATCCATCGCAGGAGCAATATAAACTTTACTCGTACAAGAAAGATAGGTCGCTATTAATAAATTATTACATTTAGCATTAACCATCGCCGAGATTGTAAGTGATGTTGCAGGGGCGATTATAAATAAATCTCCCCACTTACCGAGTTCAACATGATTATTCCAGACAGGGTTGTCGTGATGAGAGTCTGTAAAAGCACTTAAAACAGGGTTTCCAGATAAAGTAGAGAGGGTAAGAGGAGTTACAAAATCTTTGGCCGCTGGGGTCATTATAACTCGAACCTTAGCTTTTTTTGACTTTAATAACCTAACAATAAGCGGAGCTTTATAAGCAGCAATACCACCGGTAATGCCCAGGAGGATTTTTTTTCCGCTTAGAACACTCATAATTTATTCTTTGGCATCATCAGTGTTTCTGTGGTAAATTTTATCATTCAACCACTCTTCGATAGCCATTGCATGTGGCTTGGGAAGGCGTTCATAAAACTTTGATACCTCGATTTGCTCTTTATTCTCAAATATTTCTTCCAAGCTGTCATTATGAGTTGCAAACTCATCTAATTTTTCGTGTAACTCCTTGCGAATATCCAAGTTAATCTGGTTAGATCTTTTTGCTATAATAGATATTGCTTCGTAAATATTTTCTGTAGGAGACTCAATCTTATGTCTATTATAAGTTGATGTAGAGGATGGTGCATTTGAGTTTCTATACTTGGTCATAATTAAATTTTATTTTCAAAGGTATTGATTTCTTTATCAACGATTTTCATTTTTTTTGTAAGATCTTCTTCAAACAATGTCTCAGGGTAATAACGTATTATATTATAATATAGTTCTTTTAAATCTTCTAATCTTTCAAGTTTCTTTAATTCTATACTATTTATTGCAATTTCAAAAGATGAAAGAAATTTATAATAAAGTGCTTCCTCTCTAAATTTTGTTCCTACAAACTCAGCAATGAAATTATCTAACGCTTTTATTGCAGCCTGGTAATCATAAATTGTGTAGTATTGTTTAGCTACTTCAAAATCCTTTCTCTCAATTTTAGTCTGTAATTCACTAATTAACTGATTGGATTCGTCCATGTAGGATGAGTTTGGATAATTATTAATGAAAATTTGTAGTTTATCAATTGCCTTTAGTGTCTCCTCTTGATCCAAACTAAAAACTGGGGACAACATATAATGGGATTTGGCAGAGTAAAAGTTGGCTTCCTCAATTTTTTGTGATTTAGGAAAAGATTTTATAAAATTTTCGAACTGATAAGCGGCGAGATAAAAATTTTTAGTTTGGTAATATGAATCTGCAAAAAAATATGACAACCGCTCAGCTTGAGGTTTCCCCCTGTATGAGGGAACAAGCTGTTCAAATATTCTGTTAGCCCTTCGATATTCACCGTTATTATAATAATTTTCAGCAGCCTTATATTTTAAATTTAAATCATCATTGTTAAGTATTTTTTGGTACTCATTACAGGATGACAGAACTAAAAAAAATATAATATTTAAAACTGTGAAATTGAATATTTTAGACATTTCGCGAAATTACTAAAATATTTAGAATTTAGTACAAAGTTATACTAACCTTAGTTAAGATTTATTTTTTAAAAATCGAATTAAATATACTCTTTAAAATAGTTGTTTAACTTATTGTACAAGCTATCTGAAGCATTAACAAGTGGGAGCCGCAATTGATTTTCACAAAGACCAAGGGCATTCATTAGAACTTTAATCCCAGTTGGATTACCTTCATCATAAATGGTTCTAATTAGGTCTAGAATTTGATATTGTATTTGATAACCTCTCCTTGCATCGCCATCAATTCCGTTTTGAACTATTTTAGAATAAAGTTCAGGTAATGCATTTCCAATGACAGAAATTACTCCTTTTGCACCAGCCAGTAACATAGGAAGTGACATTTCATCATCACCAGACAGAACCAAGAAATCTTTTGGACAAATCTTCAAAAGTATTTGAGCTTGTTGAAAATCTCCAGTAGCCTCTTTTATCGCTACAATTTTATCGAAATCTTTAGCCAAGCGTAAAACTGTTTTGGGTTTAAGGTTTACACCACTACGAGAAGGTACATTATATAGAATTACTGGTAAACTCGAATTTTCGGCAATCGCACTGAAATGACGATACAATCCTTCTTGATTTGGTTTATTGTAATAGGGAGTTACAGATAAAACAGCCGAAAAAGGGCTCATATCAATTGAAATAATATCTTCAATAACTTTTGGGGTATTGTTACCTCCAATTCCAATTATTAAGGGTAAAATTCCAGCATTATGGTTAACAATAGTTGCAATTAACTGTTTTTTTTCATATTCACTTAATGAAGTTGATTCTGCTGTAGTACCTAAAACGACTAGGTAATCAACTCCCCCATTAATTAGATGCTCTATTATTCTAGGTATAGCATCAAAATCAATAGCTCCATTCCTTTTAAATGGAGTAATTAAAGCAACTCCATGTCCTTGTAATTCTCTCATATTATCTAAAGATGGTTTTTAAATATTTAAAACATTCATCTGTAAACAACCCTATATTTTTGGGATCAATATCTATAATCAAATCGTTTAATTCATGATCAACCCCAGTAAAACCAATACTTAAATTATTGACACACTTAGCGCTTACATATTTAAGGTTTATATCATTTCTATCGTAATAATTAATTAATATATCTGATTTTTTGGTACAAAATTCATTCAAAACACTACTAATTTTACCAAAATTGGTAATATCCTTGAAAGAATAACTGCTTTTAAAAGTCTCTTTACCGATTTTATTAGGAGATTGATAATAAGTCAAAACCCTTATTTTTTTATCAGATAAGTCAAACAGCTCTGCCATTTTCTCAAAACATTCTTTTTCTATTCCCAATTGATGGTCAAGGATAACAGAAATAGATTTAATTTTAGCACCATACTTCATCTTTTTCTTGGCCAAAGGCCTCTTAATCAGATTCAAATAAACACGGTTTAAGAGTATATTTCTGATCCAAAATATCATATCAATGTGTAAAATTAAATTTAAGCAATTACTGAAATCAAAATATTACTTAATATCAATATATAATGAAAAATGTTACAAATAAAACAAATCTCTTGGATTTTTATTGTGAGAGTAGATCAAAAAAGGAGGTCTCATTAATTATGGGAATTCCTAACTTTTCAGCTTTAAATCTTTTACTCGGTCCCATCCCATTACCTCCAATGATATAGTCAGTTTTTTTTGAAATGGAACTCATAACTAAGCCTCCATTGAATTCAATTTTTTCTTTAAGTTCGGCCCTAGACAATGTCTCAAATACTCCTGAAATTACAAATTTTTTACCACTCAATGCCAAATCGCTTGTGTTTAGGGGGCTATTTAATTTAAATTTTAATCCATTCAGTTTTAATCGATGTATCAATAATAAATTTTCAGTGCTTGAGAAAAATTCAATTAAACTCTCTGCGATTCGATCGCCAATTTCATCAATAGCGATTAGCTGATTAAGTTCAGCAGTCATCAATGAATCAATATCTCCAAATGCTATCACCAATTTTTTAGCAACTGTTTCACCTACAAAACGAATACCCAACCCAAATAAAACCTTTGAAAATGGTTTTTCCTTTGAAGCGATAATACCTTTGATTAAATTATCTGCTGACTTTTCTGCCATTCGCTCCAAAGGCATGACATCTTCAAGGCGAAGTTCATATAAATCGGCAATATTGTTCAGTAAACCATTTTCATTTAATAAGACAACCGTTTCAATGCCCAAACCCTGAATATCCATAGCTTTACGAGATATAAAATGTTGAATTTTGCCAACAATTTGAGGTGGACAACCTCCCTGATTTTTGCAATAGTGCTGGGCTTCACCTTGTTCTCTGTGGAGTTCAGCATTGCACTCTGGACAATGGCTGATAAACTTAATTTTAAAACTTTCTAAGGGTCGAGTTAGATGGTCAACAGCAATAATTTTTGGGATAATTTCTCCACCTTTCTCCACATAAACCGAATCGCCAATTCTTAGGTCTAACCTCTCAATCTGGTCCTGATTGTGGAGTGAGGCTCTTTTTACGGTCGTTCCTGACAACAATACTGGTTCTAAATTAGCAACAGGCGTAATAGCTCCTGTTCTACCAACCTGATAACTTACAGATAAAAGTTTTGTAATTGCCTGTTCTGCTTCAAATTTATATGCAATGGCCCACCTTGGAGCTTTAGAAGTATATCCCAACTCATTCTGGTGAATTAATTGATTGATTTTTATGACAACTCCGTCAATCTCATAAGGTAAATTCCTTTTATTTTTATCCCAATAATCCAAATATTCAAAAACTTCCTCTAAGGTATTCGCCAAAATAGCATTATCAGGTACTTTAAACCCCCAATCTCTCGCTTTTTTCAGGGCTTCGATTTGAGACGCTACTCCTAAATTTGATCCAGCAATTGCATATACTAGACATTCTAATGGGCGTTTGGCTACAATTGAACTATCTTGAATTTTCAAAGAACCAGATGCTGTATTTCTTGGATTCATATAAGGTTCTTCTCCAAATTTGATGCGCTCTTCGTTCATAGAATTAAAACCAGAAATAGGCAAGATAATTTCACCACGTATTTCAAATAAATCTGGATAGTCTCCCTTTAATTTTAGAGGAATTGTTGGGATAGTTTTTAAATTTAAAGAAACATCATCTCCTTGAGCACCATCTCCTCGAGTTACACCATTTAAAAAAGTACCATTTTCGTATGTAAGGCTGATAGAAGCACCATCGTATTTTAACTCGCAAGTAAAATCAAAATTGTCGTGACCTAGGCCTTTCTCTACCCGTCTCACCCATTGGGTTAAATCCTCCCTTGAGTAGGTGTTAGCCAAAGAGTACATCGGGAAGCGGTGTTTAAGTGTTTTAAAATTTTTAGTAACCCCACCCCCTACTCTTTGTGTTGGGGAATTGGGATCATAATAATTAGGATAGGCTTTTTCAAGTGCCAAAAGAGATTTTAACATTTGGTCAAACTCAAAATCACTGATTGAAGGAGAGTCAAGTATGTAATAATTATAGTTATGCTCATGCAAAGTGGCTCTTAACAGTTCGATTTTATCTTTAATCTCCATTTACTTTTTAATGACTTTGAGCATTCTTAATTTACCAAAAATATCATATCTAACTTCAATTTCACCAAAATTATCATCAGAAAAATTTGACTTTAACAGTTCCAAATATTTAGGATTAATCTCTAAATAAAGACTTCCCCCAGATTTTAAAACAGCTCGGGCAAAATTTATAATCAATCTGTAATAATATACGGGATCATTCTCAGGCGTGAAAAGGGCGATGTGAGGCTCATAATTCAAAACGTTAGGTGAAATTTCTTTTTTTTCATTGGGATGAACATATGGGGGGTTGGACACAATAATATCCAGTGGATTTTCCCAATGAAATAAGGATTGAATATCCTGTTTAATAAAGTCAATCTTAACACGGTGTTGTTTTGCATTTTTATTAGCTACTTTCAAGGCTTCTTCAGACAAATCAATTGCAGTCACATTTATATGTTTATTCGCGTTAGCAAGGCTTACAGCAATACAGCCGCTTCCAGTACCAATATCCATTATTTGGGGAGAAATAATTTTATTTTTGGAGATGTCTTCCAATACCCATTTCACAAGATCCTCTGTTTCCGGTCGAGGTATTAGAACCGATTCATTTACAAAAAAATCTATTCCAAAAAAAGTAGCTTGATGCGTTATGTACTGGAGGGGTTTTTCTTTTCTCAGCTCAGACAAGGCGAATTTAAGTTTTTCGTAAGCATTAAAATCCAATAAATAATTAGGATTAATTATTGGGTACGTGGCATCCCAATCAAAATAAAAATCAATTAGACGTTTAAAAATACTATCCGCCTCTTCTTTGGAATAAATCTTCAATAATGTTTTTTGGAAATAACTTCTAAATTCCGATAATCGCATTATCAAAATTAACACAATCTTTTTTGTTTAATTTTGACATTTCAATTTAAAGGTTAAAAATCTAGTTTTTGTAATATGGAAGATGAGGATTTTATGAGGAGATGTATTGCTTTGGCAAAAAAGGGCTTGGGATACACATACCCAAATCCCATGGTTGGCTGCGTGATTGTTCACCAAGGGAAAATCATCTCAGAGGGCTGGCATAAAAAAGCAGGAGAATCTCATGCAGAAAAAGAAGCAATCGAAAAAGTTAAGGATAAATCAATTTTAAACGAAGTCACGCTATACGTTAATCTTGAACCTTGTAATCATTTTGGTAAAACTCCTCCTTGTTCGGATCTAATTTTAAAAATGAAAATACCCAAAATTGTAATAGGGACAGTAGACTTTAATCAAAAAGTACATCACAAGGGGATAAAGAAACTTAAAGAAAACGGTTGTGAAGTCATCACGGGGATATTAGAAAAAGAATGTAGAAAGTTAAATTGTCGTTTTTTTACTTTTCATCAAAAAAAAAGACCCTACATAACGCTAAAATGGGCGGAAAGTAAAGATGGGTTTATAGCCCCAAAAGATCAAAATCAAAAATACTGGCTAAGTCACCCCCTTTCTAAACAATTGGTTCATCAATGGAGAGCTCAGGAACAATCAATTCTGATAGGTGTCAATACTGCTATAATTGATAACCCAAAATTAAATTTAAGAGATTGGTACGGAAAGAATCCGATTGCAATTGTGATTGATCCTAAAAATCGACTTCCAAATGAAAGTTTCCTCTACAGAAATAATAAAGCTAATAATCTACTTTCAATCACATCAAAAGAAGTCGATTTTAAAAACGAAAAATTAAATCCAAATGACTTTATCAATTTTCTTTATGAAAACAAAATCCAATCAGTTATAGTGGAGGGTGGATTAAAAACTCTTGTTTTTTTTATAAAAAACAACTTATGGGATGAAGCTAAAGTATTTAAAACAAAAATTAAACTTAATAATGGATTAATTTCACCAAAATTAGAACAGAAAGAAAAATCTATAATTTCAGTGGGCAGCGATAAATTATATACTTACATTAATTTTTGAATAGTAGAGATTAAATTTTTTGGGCACCTTATAATCCTATTTTTTTTTTTATCTAAAAAGGCTAAACGTGTACTTCCACTAGCGACTTCTTTTTTTAATTCATTGGTTATTAAATATTTAAAAAAAATACTTGCTTTTGGTAATTCATTAACCGATAGATTTACCGTTATTAAATCATCAAAATAACAAGGGCTTTTAAACTTTAAATCTACTGTAACAACAGGCATTAAAGTCCCCCGATCCTCAAATTTTTTATAGGAAAAACCTATCGAATTAAGCCACTCAATTCGCGCCATCTCAAAGTACTTTAGGTAGTTACTGTGATGGACATATCCCATTTGGTCAGTTTCTGCATACCTAACCCTAAATGGTTTTGTGGAATATTTAATCAAAGTCTAAATATTTTTAATTTTCATCAAAAAATCAAGTCCTATAATTTCAAAAAAAAAAATTAAAAAATCAACCAGAAAAAAAGTTTTTTTTAACTTTTTTATTTCAATATTTGCAAGTAGGTTTATTAAAGGTAGATCTATTAACATTTAACATAAATCAAATCACAGTTTTTAAATTTTAATGAACGCTTCTGCAGAAAAAATTTGGAGTAATTGTTTGTTTTTTATCAAAGATAATATCCAACAGCAAGCTTTCAAAACTTGGTTTGAGCCAATAATACCAATAAAATTAACGGAAAACTCACTTAGCATTCAGGTCCCAAGTAAGTTTTTTTATGAATGGCTAGAAGAACACTATGTTAAAATTCTTAAGGTTGCTCTTATAAGAGAGTTGGGAAAGGAAGCAAGGCTAATTTATGTCATTAAGATGGAAAACACCTTTGGTAATAAAGTTCCTTTTACAGAAAGTATACCAAGTAGTAACCGTGTAGGGGTTAATCCTCAGGATGTTGATGCTCCGCTTAATACATATACAAGTGAATTAAAAAACCCTTTTATAATTCCTGGAATCAGAAATTTACAAATTGAGTCTCAACTTAACCCTAACTACAATTTTGAGAATTTTCTTGAAGGTGACTCTAATCGACTAGCTCGTTCCGCAGGAATGGCCGTCTCTAATAAACCAGGGGGGACCTCCTTTAACCCTTTGATGATTTTCGGAGGTGTTGGTTTAGGTAAAACTCACCTTGCTCATGCTATTGGTGTTGAAATTAAAGATAAATATCCCGATAAAACAGTATTATACATTTCTGCTGAAAAATTTACCCAGCAATATATTGAATCTGTCAAAAAAAATAATCGTAACGACTTTATACACTTTTACCAAGTAATTGATATTTTAATAATAGACGATGTTCAATTTTTATCGGGTAAGTCAGGAACTCAAGATGTATTTTTTCACATTTTTAATCACCTTCATCAAAACGGAAAGCAGGTTATTATTACTTCTGATAAAGCTCCAGTTGACATGCAGGATATAGAACAAAGGCTTTTATCAAGATTTAAATGGGGACTTTCAGCAGAGCTTCAAGTACCTGATTTAGAAACTCGAATATCAATATTAAAAAATAAATTGTTTCGCGACGGAGTATCAATTAATGAAAATATTATTGAATATGTGGCCAAAAATATCAAAACCAACGTAAGAGAGCTTGAGGGGGCGATTATCTCACTTATTGCACAATCCTCTTTTAACCGTGTTGAAATTGATCTTGAATTAGCTAAAGAAATTGTCAATAAGTTTGTTAAAAATACTAAAAGAGAGGTTTCAATTGATTATATCCAAAAAGTGGTTTCCGAATATTTTCAAATGGACATTGCAACATTACAATCAAAAACAAGAAAGAGACACATTGTACAAGCCAGACAACTTGCAATGTATTTTGCAAAAAAATTCACCAAAGCCTCCTTAGCAAGTATTGGTAGTCAAATAGGTAAAAGAGATCATGCAACTGTACTGCATGCATGTAAAACAGTCGACAACCTGAGTTTTACAGACAAACAATTCAGAAAATACGTTGAGGATCTCAACCAAAAACTTACGCTCTAAAGCACCTAATTGGAAACTAATATTTTGATGGCCTGCCACGGAAACATCCGTCGTTCTCCACTTGCAGAGGGATTATTAAAAAACAAATTATATTCAACCCACTTTCACATTGATTCATCAGCAACTGCAAGTTTTCATATTGGGAAATCCCCTGATCATAGGAGTATAAAAGTTGCTGCCGATCAGGGAATTGATATCAATCTTCAAAAAGAAAGATCATTTAAAGTAGAAGATTTTAGTTTGTTCGATAAGATTTATGTTATGGATAGAAATAACCTAAAAGTTGTAAAGCAACTCGCTGAAACTCCAGAATAAAGAAATAAAGTAAGTCTTATCCTTGAAAATAAAGACGTACCAGACCCATATTATGGAGATGAAAATAATTTTAAAATAGTTTTTGAACTTTTTAATGAAGTTTGTGAAAAAATTAAGTTTGATTTAATAAATTATAAAAATGTCTGCTAAGCTTTTCCTAATTCCATGTCCCGTTGGAGAAAACGCTCCAATTGAAATGCTCCCTATCTCAATCAAAAAAACTATAACCAATACTAACTTTTTCATAGTAGAGCACGAAAAAGAGGCACGAAGGTTTATAAAAAAAGTTTGCCCAGATAAGATTCAATCCAAACTCAAACTATTTCCATTAAACAAACACACATCAACAACAGATATGGCCAATTATCTCGATCCATGTAAGTTTGGAGTAAACATGGGCTTAATTTCTGATGCAGGGTGTCCTGCTATAGCTGATCCCGGAGCAGAAATTGTTGAAAAGGCACATCAATTGGGAATTAAAGTCAAACCATTGGTAGGTCCATCAGCTATTCTAATGGCGATGATGAGTTCGGGGATGAATGGTCAAAATTTTGCTTTTAATGGCTACGTTCCTATTAACAAAAGCGATCGTAAAAAAAATATTAAGGATCTTGAAAGCAGATCCCAAAAACAAAATCAATCTCAAATCTTTATTGAGGCACCTTACAGGAATGAAAAACTCTTAATGGACTTAATTGACTGGTTATGTCCTGAGACAATGCTTTGTGTCGCCTATAACATTACTGAATCAGATGAATACATTAAGACGTATTCCATTTCAGATTGGAAAAATAAAAGACTCAAATTTGACAAAAAACCGGCAATCTTTATCCTTCACAAAAAAGATTATCGATAAACTCGGTTACTATTTAACCAATCGGTATAAACTTTTTTATTCCTATTATGAGAACGGCCATTGGTTGCAAAAAGATGATATCCAGGTTGATTGGGGTTGGCAACAAAATAGAGAAATTTATGCCTTTCATAATTAAGAACTGCTTCTATAGTAGAAAGGTCAGGCATAGTAATAGGTCCTGGAGGTAGCCCCCTTTTTTGATAAGTATTGAATGGGGAATTTATTTTTAAATCCTCATATAAAACTCTTTTAATCACTGTATCAAAATTTTCATATTTCAATTTTAAAGCATAAATAATTGTTGGATCGGCCTGTAATTTCATTTTTTTATTTAGTCTATTAATATATACTCCTGCTATTCTAGGTCGCTCATCTACTTTTTGGCTTTCTTTTTGAACTACAGAAGCTAAGTTGATTACATTCTTTGGATTTAATCCAATTTCATTTGCTTTTTTAACCCTAGCCTTGGTCCAAAAGTTTTTGTATGATTTCCACATTTTTTCTCTAAACTTTAATGCTGAAGTATTCCAAAAAAACTCATAAGTATTAGGTAAATACATGCTTAATGCATTATACTTTGAAAATCCATTTTGCTTTAAAAAAATTGTATCACGGAATGCTCTTATTAATGTTATACTGTCTGGCGCAATTTGTTCTGCAACTCGACCAGCTAAATTTTCTAAACGCTCCTGATTATTAAAGGTTACCTTAACGGTTAGATTTTTAGATCTGAGAGAATTGATAATTTCATTATTGTTACTACCTTTATAAATGGCATACTTTCCAGGTTTAATACGATTAAAATATCCTTTTTTTTTGGCTGCAACGGTAAAATCTGAGATAGAGTTTAAATAAGGTGATAACTGAGCGCATAAGGATTCAAAAGTTTCTCCGTCCTTGATATATATATACTTAACCTCGTTTACAAATTTAGTGTTGTCCCAAAAAAAAGTTTTATTAAACAAATAAAAAAAGTAGAGCCCAAATACCAAACCTATCATAACAATGATAAATAATAATTTCCTTCGATACATCTTTAAACTATTTTCTGATAAATTAATTCATCATGAAACTGTCCTTCATAAAAATTCCAATCTTTTTTTTTGCCAACTAAAAAAAAATTTTGAGATTCAAAAAGTTGAATACTATATTGATTTTCTGCGGCAACGTGGGCATAAAGTTGATGTAGCTGTAGCCTTTCCTTTGCATAAGTTTCAATCAATTCAAGTGAAGCATTACCATATCCCCTTCCTCGATAAGGAGCACTAATAATTAGACCAATAGCGGCCCTATGATGAAGTGGCTCAAAATCAAATAAGTCTATAAAACCAATTGCATGTTTTTGCTTATTAGTAATTGTAAACTTTATTTGTCGAGTTTCAAAAATATCTTTATTTGCATTTGCAATATAGCTATTAAGTAAACTTTTTGAGTAAGGATGGAAACGATTAGAGTACTTCCATAATTTAGTATCATTTTCAGTATCAAATAAAAAATCTAAATCGTCAGGCTCCAGCGCCCTTAAGGTTACAAAATCATTTTGATAATTAATCATTTTATTTCAAAATTACCCGAAAAAATAAATTCAGCTGGACCAATTAATTTAATTTCACTGTATCGACCTAATGATGATTTAAATACTATTTTAAGTATTCCTCCCAAAGCATGAATATTGATATTAGTGGATTTGGTCACGCCCATGAAATGAACACCAACCCCAGCAGCTACCGCACCCGTTCCACATGACAAGGTTTCTTTCTCAACACCTCTCTCATAAGTTCTGATTTTAAAAGTATCTTTATTAAGCATTTCAATGTAATTTACATTTGTGCCTAAATCTAAATAAGGTTCTCCGTAACGTATAGCTGCCCCTTGGTCATTAACATTTATTTTGGAAATATCATCAACCAGTTCCAAGTGGTGAGGAGATCCAGTATTTATGAAAAGTGAACCTCTATTTTTGGTAATATTTACAATATCATTCATGTCAAGAGAAACGAGATTATCTTTTTCCATAGATGCAAAATGCAGTCCATCAGAGGCTTCAAAAATTCCTTTATTTTTGACTATATTTAAAGATCTAGCAAAAGCGAATACACAACGACCACCGTTCCCACACAGACTTCCTTGGTTACCATCAGAATTGAAATAGATCATTTTAAAATCTCCTTCCGTTGAGTTCTGTACTAATATTAGTCCATCTGCACCTATTCCCATATGCCGATTACACATTTGGTTAATTATTGATGCATTGTCTTTCGGAAAACTTGATGACCTATCATCGATAATTATAAAGTCATTTCCAGCACCTTGATATTTATCAAAATTAAATTTCATTAAAACAAATTTAGGGAAATTTTGACCTACTTCCCTTTTGTTAAATTGTAGTTAAAAGGAATACTGATAAATATAGATTTTTATAAATTTGCATAATTAAAAAATTGTAAATGAAATCTATATTGAAAACTGTTTTAATCTCTATGTTGAGTGCCTTTATTATTATTGTTACTTATGATTATTTGACCTCCAGCAATAATGATGTTTTAGAAAATGTATCGAAATCAACTAATCTTCTTCCCACTACCTACAGTTTTAACACCAATAAGGTTGCTGCTGAAATGACTGATTTCACAATTGCAGCTGAAAAAACAGTAAACGGTGTTGTACATGTCAAAAACACAAGTATTCAAAAAAACGATATCCCGTGGTGGTATCGAAATTTTTATGGAGATGATGATGAGGAAATGAATAAGAGAATTGGTACTGGTTCAGGTGTAATAATTTCCCCGGATGGACTTATAATAACCAATTATCATGTTATAGAAGATGCAACCGAAATCGAAATTACCTCAAATAAAAACAAAACTTACAAAGCTGAAATCATTGGAAGTGACCCCAATACTGATCTCGCAGTATTGAAAATAAATCCGGATGAAAATCTTCCCTTTATTCCTTTTGGTGACTCTGATAATTCAAGAATTGGAGAATGGGTCTTAGCTGTTGGAAACCCATTTAACTTGAATTCTACAGTTACAGCGGGCATAATAAGTGCAAAATCAAGAGATCTGAATGATCGAGATAGTAAGAATCAATCATTTATTCAAACTGATGCGGCAGTAAATATGGGTAATAGTGGTGGTGCACTTGTTAACACAAGTGGAGAATTAATTGGAATTAATACAGCGATTAGCTCAATTACAGGAGGCTTTGTAGGCTATTCTTTTGCCGTTCCAAGCAATATAGTGAGAAAAGTATTCGAAGACCTAATTGAATTCGGTAATGTGCAGAAAGGGCTTTTAGGTGTTTCTGGAAATGCACTCAATACTGAAATTGCAGAAAAATTTGAAATTGATGATACACAAGGTTTCCTAATTGGCGAAGTCATTGAGGGGATGGGTGCAGAGGAAGCTGGTCTAAAGACTGGTGATATAATTAAAAAAGTTGATGATGTAGTAATCAATTCTTTTTCTGATCTTACTGGGTATTTATCTACTAAAAGACCGGGAGAGAAAGTTAAATTAAACTTTACCAGAGGTGGAGTTAATCAAAATCTAATTGTTAATCTTAAGAAAAAAAATATTACCCAGTTTATTGGAATGGAAATTAAAAATTTAAATGAAAATGAAAAAGATATCTATAATATTGATAATGGAGTAATAATTAAGAACTTATATAACAGTAGATTATATCGATATGGAATCCAAGAGGGTTACATCCTTTTAGAAATTAACAACAAGAAAGTAAACGACATTGCTGATGTCGATTCAGTAACGCTTAACTCTCTTTCAAGTATGCTTTTCTTAAAACCGAATGGGGAAAAAGAGCGGATTGTCTTTGAATAAAAAACTAGTCAAGTAAAAAAGGATCTCCTTATTGTGTGGGGGGGCTTTTAAAGAAATATTTTATAAGTAGACACTATAATTCTAAATTTACTAAAATTTGATATCATATTTTATTTCAAAATATTTAAAGTAATGCAAATAGATATCATAACACTTTTTCCAGAACTGTTGACCAGCCCTTTTGAAGCATCAATTCTTAAAAGAGCAATCTTAGCAAAAAAAGTTAAAGTGTGTTTTCATAACTTGAGAAACTATGCTGTAGATAAACAAAAAAATGTAGACGATTACCCCTTTGGTGGAGGTGCAGGAATGGTGATGAAAATAGAACCAATAGACAACTGCCTTAATCACCTAAAAAAAAGTAAGGTTTACAATGAGGTCATTTATCTAACTCCTGATGGTGAACAATTAAATCAAAAAATTTCTAATAACTTATCTACTAAACAAAACCTTGTGATTATTTGCGGTCATTATAAGGGGGTTGACCAGAGAGTAAGAGACCACTTGATTACAAAAGAAATTTCAATTGGTGATTTTGTTCTTTCCGGAGGTGAAATTGCTGCAGCTGTTTTATGTGATAGTATCATAAGATTGATACCTGGTGTACTGGGTGATGAATCCTCGGCTTTAACCGATAGTTATCAAGATGACTTATTAGCACCACCTGTTTATACCAGGCCGTCAGATTACAATGGCTGGGAAGTCCCTAAAGTATTAACTTCTGGCAACACACCTAAAATTGATGAATGGAGGGAAACTATGGCTATTAAAAAAACAAAAAAACTGCGTCCAGACCTTCTAAAAAGATAATTATTTAACATTTCAATTTCTAAAGTTATCAGTTGTATAAGTTAAAATTAGTATTAAATTTGCATTTCAAAAAAACTACTTTACATATATTATTCTTTGTAAATGTTCTGAAACCAAACTATGGAAGCGCTAATTAAGCATGTTCAACAAGAGTATATTGAGAAAAAAGATTTTCCGGATTTCTCATCTGGTGATACTATCACTGTTTATTACGAAATTCGTGAAGGAGAAAAAGTAAGAACCCAGTTTTTTCGTGGTGTAGTGATTCAAATTAAAGGTGAAGGGCTTTCAAAATCGTTCACTATAAGAAAAATGTCAGGTACAGTTGGTGTTGAAAGAATTTTTCCACTAAATTTACCTACAATCCAGAAAATTGAGGTAAATAAAAAAGGGAAAGTAAGACGTTCTAAAATATATTATTTTAAAGATTTGCGAGGCAAGAAAGCTCGTATTAAAGAAAAATAAAAAATAAAACCGCTTTTTAGCGGTTTTTTCTTTTTATAAAAAAAGAAACCTTTAGTAAAAATAAAAAGGTGCTTCACTATATTTGCAAAACCTTAATTCATATTTAAATGTCTAAAATTTTAGTCAGAAACCCTGTCGTAGAAATCGACGGAGATGAAATGACCCGAATTATATGGAAATTTATTAAAGAACAACTAATTCTCCCATACATTGATGTTGAGCTATTTTACTATGACCTTGGAATAGAATCTAGAGATAAAACCGAAGATCAAATTACAATTGATGCGGCTAATGCAATTAACAAATATAAAGTAGGTATCAAATGTGCGACGATTACTCCAGATGAAGATCGCATGGTCGAGTTTAATTTGAAAAAAATGTATCGTTCTCCTAATGGGACGATCAGAAATATTGTGGGAGGTACAGTTTTTAGGGAGCCTATTATTATGAAAAATGTTCCGCGTTATGTTCAAGGATGGACCAAGCCAATTTGTATTGGAAGGCATGCTTTTGGAGACCAATATAAAGCAACTGATTCCGTCATCTCTGGCAAAGGAAGGTTAACGATGACTTTTACTCCTGAAGACGGTAGTGAATCTCAATCCTGGGAGGTTTATAATTTTCAAGAAAATGGTGTAGCAATGAGTATGTACAATATTGACTCTTCTATTTACGGATTTGCCAGATCATGTATGAATAGAGCTTTGGATAAAGGTTGGCCATTATACTTTTCCACAAAAAATACTATCATGAAAGCTTATGATGGACGTTTTAAAGATATTTTTCAAGAAGTTTTTGAAAATGAATTTAAAAATAAATTTGAAAATGCTGGACTCATCTATGAGCATCGTCTTATTGATGATATGGTCGCAGCAGCAATGAAATGGAGTGGTGGCTTTGTTTGGGCTTGTAAAAACTATGATGGGGATGTTCAATCAGATACTGTAGCACAAGGATTTGGTTCTCTTGGATTGATGACCTCTACACTAGTCACTCCAGATGGAGAGATTATGGAAGCGGAAGCTGCCCATGGAACTGTAACGCGTCATTTTCGCCAACACCAAAAAGGAAAAGAGACATCTACCAACCCATTGGCATCTATATTTGCATGGACAAGAGGATTAGCTCACAGAGGAAAATTAGACAACAATCAAGAATTAATTGATTTTTGCCAAACCCTTGAATCGGTATGTATTGAAACTGTTGAAAGTGGTAAAATGACTAAAGATTTAGCTTTACTTATTCATAAGGAAAACCTTAACGAAACTCACTATTTGACTACTCAAAATTTCCTGGCTGTTTTAAAAGAAAACTTAGACAAAAAACTAGTATAGAGAATTTAATTCACTTTTCAATTAAAGATATAATTACTACAGGTAAAAATTAATTTCTCCTTTCATCAAACCTTTTAACCCGTTTAAGAACTGAAAATATTCTTTAAACTTAAATTTATTACCATTAGTATTTTGGACCTAATTATATTAATATTCAAAAATTTATGACTTAATAATTAGTTTTTATTATCAACCAGCATTGCTTAATTTTATAAATATTGATTAACAATATGAAGTTTGAAAAAATAACTGAAAAAACATCTCATTACGACGCATTGGAGACTAGATCCATAAAAGAGCTTTTAATGGGAATTCATAATGAAGATCAAAAAGCTGTTGAAGCTGTAGGAAAGCAATTGCAAAAAATTGAAGTAATGATAGCTGAAATAGTTTCTAAGCTTAAAGAAGGGGGAAGATTATTATATATAGGAGCTGGAACCAGCGGCCGATTAGGAGTATTAGATGCTTCGGAATGCCCTCCTACCTTTGGAACAGACCCTGAGATGGTTATCGGTTTGATTGCAGGTGGATCTGAGGCATTGCAACGATCAATTGAAAATGCTGAAGATGATCCAAATCAAGGCTGGATAGATTTACTCCAACACCAGGTAAATGAAAATGACTTTGTGATTGGAATTGCCGCATCAGGCACTACACCCTATGTGGTAGGGGCAATAAATGTTTGTAGAGAAAATAACATCAGTACAGGTAGCATCACCTGCAACCCTAACAGCCCACTTGCACGGGCAAGTAAATTTCCCGTAGAAGTTATAGTGGGCCCTGAATTTGTTACTGGAAGTTCTCGAATGAAGGCAGGAACTGCACAAAAATTAATACTCAATATGATCACCACTTCAACAATGATAAAATTAGGTAGGGTAAAAGGGAACAAAATGATTGATATTCAAACTACAAACAACAAACTGTCTGATCGAGCTGCAAGAATTCTAATGGAAGAGTTATCCGTTGATTATAAAACTGCTGTTAACTTATTGGAAAAATATCAAAGTGTAAGAAAAGCAATTAAAAAACATTTGTGAATACTGAAAAGCTTAAAAAAGGATTACTTAAAATGGGGATATTTATTTTACTCTGTTTTATTTCACCCGTTATTGTATATCAAGCATTCAAAAACCAAGACCATAAGCTTTTTTATATAGTCTTGGTAATTGGAATTGGCTTATGTATTACTGCAATCTTTTACGGGTTTTGGGCAATAAGATCACTAATTAATGGACTGCTTGGTGAGAAAAAAACAAAATCCTCATAAAATTGTAACACTGAAACTAGTAAACTATATTTGCCGTGATTTATAGTTTATGATTGAAATAAAATTTCCAGATAACTCTCTACGAAGTTTTAAAACCGGAACAACGGTGCTTGAGGTCGCTCAAAGCATTAGTGAGGGCCTTGCAAGAAATATCCTTTCCGCAAAATTCAACGATCATATTGTCGAAACAGCCACTCCTCTACTGGAAAACGGAAATCTTCAACTCTTCACTTGGAATAATAAGCAAGGAAAGACTGCATTTTGGCATTCTTCAGCTCATGTATTAGCACAGGCTATTCTGGCTCTTTACCCAGAAGCTAAGCTAACAATTGGCCCTCCTATTGAGAAAGGATTTTATTATGATGTAGATTTTGGAGACCATTCCATTTCAGAAAAAGAATTAAAGGATCTTGAAAAAAAGTTTTTAGAATTCGCTCGACAAAAATTTGAATTTAAAATGCGGAGTGTCTCCAAAAAAGATGCGCTTGATTTTTACAAAAAAGACAAAAATCCATATAAACTTGAATTGATCGAAGACTTAGAGGATGGTTCAATTAGCTTTTGTGATCACGCTGATTTTACCGATTTATGTCGTGGAGGTCATATTCCAAATACTGGCTTTATCAAGGCAGTTAAATTATTAAAAGTCGCTGGTGCATATTGGCGAGGTGATGAAAAAAACAAACAACTTACACGTATATATGGGATCTCTTTCCCCAAACAAAAGGAACTTACCGAATACATAGAGTTTTTAGAAGAAGCAAAAAAAAGAGATCACAGAAAACTTGGTAAAGAATTAGAATTGTTCACCTTTTCCCAAAGAGTTGGTCAAGGATTGCCTTTATGGCTTCCCAAAGGTGCCGCCCTAAGAGAGCGTTTAGAAGGGTTTTTAAAAGAAGCACAAAAAAAAGCTGGATATGAACAAGTGATTTCACCTCATATTGGGAATAAAGACCTTTATATGACATCTGGCCATTACGAAAAATATGGGGATGACAGCTTTCAGCCTATTGAAACGCCTGCTGAAGGAGAGACTTTTTTACTAAAACCGATGAACTGTCCACACCACTGTGAAATATATAAGACCAAACCTTGGAGCTATAAAGAACTCCCAAAAAGATATGCAGAATTTGGAACAGTATACAGATATGAACAAAGTGGTGAATTGCACGGACTAACTCGTGTAAGGGGGTTCACACAAGATGATGCACACATTTTTTGTACACCAGACCAGTTGGATCAAGAGTTTAAGGATGTGATTGACCTGGTCTTGTACGTTTTTAACTCATTGGGATTTAATAATTTTGAGTCGCAAGTTTCGATTCGTGATCGAAAAAATCCAGGAAAATATATTGGTGATGTTAAAAACTGGGAAAAAGCAGAACAATCAATTATCAGTGCAGCTAAAGAGAAAAATCTTGAATTTAAAATTGAAGAGGGAGAAGCAGCATTTTACGGTCCAAAGCTTGATTTCATGGTCAAAGATGCAATAGGAAGGAAATGGCAGCTTGGCACAATTCAGGTAGATTACAACCTTCCTGAAAGATTTGATTTGATTTATAAAGGCAGTGATAATTTATTTCACCGTCCTGTGATGATTCACCGAGCTCCATTCGGAAGCCTGGAAAGATTTGTAGCAATTCTTTTGGAACATACTGCTGGAAATTTACCAATATGGTTAGCACCTACTCAGGTAAACTTACTATGTGTAAGCGAAAAGCATGAAAAATACTCCAAAAAAGTTTTAAATTACTTAGAAAATCACGAAATTCGCGCCTTCCTGGATAACAGAAATGAAACTATTGGGAAAAAAATCCGAGAAGCTGAAAAAAGCAAGGTTCCTTTCATGTTAATTATAGGAGAAAAAGAGACAAAAATGGATAATGTTTCAGTAAGAAAACACCGCGTTGGTGATATCGGATTAATGGGTGCCGAAAACTTCGTTAATCTCATAAAAGAAGAGATATCAAAAAGTATCTCTAAATTTGGAAGCTAAATTAAAATTATCAAGTCATAGCAATTCGCCGAAGAAGATCGAATAAACCTGTGAGGATTATCAAAGAAAATCCTCATAAAATCAATGAAAAAATCACCGCGCATGAAATCAGATTGGTGGGTGATAACATTGATGTAGGGGTTTACCAGCTTCCAAAAGCACTTGCTATTTCTGAGGAACTTGGGTTAGATTTAGTAGAAATTTCTCCAAAGGCATCACCGCCGGTTTGCAAAATATTGGATTATAAAAAATTCTTATACGAGCAAAAAAAGCGAGAAAAAGCCCTAAAATCAAAAGCAACTAAGGTTGTAATAAAAGAAATACGTTTTGGTCCTCAAACTGATGAACACGACTATGAGTTTAAAAAAAAACACGCGGAGAAGTTTTTAAAAGATGGTGCAAAACTCAAAGCTTTCGTGTTTTTTAAAGGTCGTTCAATAGTTTTCAAAGAACAAGGACAGATATTGTTATTACGATTAGCACAAGACCTCGAAGAAATTGGAAAAGTAGAACAAATGCCTCAGCTTGAAGGAAAGCGAATGATTATGTTTATTACACCTAAAAAGAAATAAAGATTTAAATAAATAAATGAATATTTATGCCGAAAATGAAAACAAAATCCAGTGCCAAAAAACGTTTTAACGTAACTGGCTCAGGTAAAATAAAAAGAAAGCACGCGTTTAAGAGCCACATATTGACTAAAAAATCAAAGAAGCGTAAATTAAAGTTAACTCACTCTGGACTGGTTCATGATAGTGATATCAATAGTGTAAAAGAACAACTTAGATTAAAATAAAAAACGGTAAATATTGTATAACCCTGATAAGAGGCTTTAAAGTGTTGTAAAACCGCCCTTATCAAAAATTTAAAAAAATGCCAAGATCAGTAAATTCAGTGGCTTCAAGAGCCAGAAGAAAGAAAATTTTAAAACTAGCCAAGGGTTACTTTGGTAGAAGAAAAAACGTTTGGACCGTTGCTAAGAATGCTGTAGAAAAAGCAATGCTTTATGCCTATCGAGATCGTAAGACTAAAAAACGAAATTTCAGATCACTTTGGATTGCAAGAATTAATGCAGGAGCAAGATTACATGGTATGTCATACAGCCAATTTATGGGGAAAATTAAAGCTAATAAAATTGAGTTAAATAGAAAAGTTTTGGCTGACCTAGCTACTAATAATCCTGATGCATTCAAAGCTATTGTTGATCAATTGAAATAATAACTTCAAAATAAAATTCTATAATCCATTCATAATTATAGTATTTAATAATTATCAATCGATAAATAATTATATTGAAAATCAACTGACAGCAAGTAAAATCAGATAAAATTCAATGAAACAAATCTAAATTTTCTAAAATGAGATTTACCATATATCATAATCCTAAGTGCAGAAAATCTAGAGAGGCATCCCAATTACTTGAGGAAAAAAATATAAAATTTAAAGTTGTCAAGTATTTAGATCAAAATTTTGATAAACAATCACTTAGAAAATTACTTGATATAATTGGCAAAAAACCTTCGGATGCTCTTAGAAAAAATGAAGAAATTTGGAAAAAACAACTTAATAGTAAAAATTTAAGTGAAGACGAAATACTGGAGCTAATGATTCAATATCCTAAATTGATAGAAAGGCCAATCGTTGTATATGGAAATAAGGGTGTTATAGCAAGACCCCTAGAAAAATTAATAGACTTTATCAATAATAATAATTAAACCCTTATTCATTTAATTAATCAAATTAAATAAACTTGATGAATAAGATCTACTTAATTATTACCTACCTTTTATTTTTATTTGCAAGCCAAGCTCAAAGGCCTTCTTTGAATCTACAAACTTATGAAGTTAAAGGTTATATAGTTGATCAAAAGACCCTTCAACCATTAGAATACGCAACTATTAGTCTTGTAAAAAAGGACAATCCAAGTCAAATTCAAGGTGTTATCACTGATAACTCAGGATTTTTTAATATTCAATTAAACCCTGGTACTTATAATTTTAAAGCCGAATTTATCGGATTTGAACCTTTTTCAATTGAAAACTTAGATATTAAAGAAACGAAAGATTTTGGTGAAATTAGGTTAAAAATCTCTCAAAATCTACTAAACGAAATAGAATTAATTGCAGAAAAAACAGAAGTGGAAATTCGTTTAGATAAAAGAATTTATAATGTAGGAAAAGATCTTACAGTTAGAGGAGGTAATGTGGCCGATGTTTTGGGTAATGTTCCATCAGTTTCCGTTGATTTAGAGGGTAATGTATCCCTTAGAGGAAATGAAAATGTTAGAATTCTTATTAATGGGAAACCCTCTGGACTTGTTGGTATATCTGGGCCACAGGGACTTCAAAATCTTCCAGCTGAGTCGATAGATAAAGTTGAAGTAATTACTTCTCCTTCGGCAAGATATGGAGCTGAGGGGACTGCAGGAATAATAAATGTGATTTTAAGAAAAGACAACGCGAACGGATTTAATGGTAATTTTATAGCTAATGCAGGTATTCCAGAGAGAAATAGCGGATCAATAAATATTAATTATCGAACAAATAGTTTAAATGTTTTTTCCACAAACTCTTTTTTAAACAACGTCGATATTGGAAAGATAATTAATGATACAGAGTTTTTCAATATTAATAATCCCAGTACTTTTGGATATGAGGAAAAAAAAATGGAGTTTGGCGATAAAACAATATTCTCAAGTCTTGGTATTGAGTTTTACCTAAAAGAAAAAACTTCTTTAATTTTTAACAGCTTCATTAGAACCGAAAAAGGTAATGATGAGTTTAATACTCAATTGGATCAATTTAACTCAAATAGAGATTTAATTGAGTCTACAAAATTAAAGGAGCAAAGTAACGATGACGATAATGCATATCAGTTTAGTACAAACCTTGATACAGAATTTAACGATGGTAGTAAAATAACTGCTGTTTTTCAATATGAAATAAACTCGGAAAATGAATCGTCTGACATTAAAAATACCAATCCAAATTTAAATGAAAAAGTATTGGAGTATCGAGACCAAAAAAGACTTTTACTCCAGGGAGATTATGTGCTTAAAATTAATGAAACCACTGAACTCGAGTTAGGGTATCGGGGAAATTTTTTAGATCAAGAGACAGATTTTAAAGTATACGATTATAATGAAAAAGTGAGGGATAGCCTATCTAATATTCTTATTTACAATGAGAATATTAATTCTGGATATATTCAATTTGGAAAATCAATTAAAGATTTCTCATTTTTAATTGGACTTAGAGCAGAAGATTCAAAGATAATTGTAAATCAATTAATTACAAATGAACGTAATGATCAAGATTATTTTAAATTTTTCCCAACACTTAATATTTCCTATAAGTTTAATAATTCTGAAAGTATTTTACTTGGATTTAATCGTCGTATTTCTAGACCTCGAGCCAGATTTCTAAATCCATTTTTACAGAGATCTGGTATTGCTAATTTTTTTCAAGGAAATCCGAACCTAATCCCTAGCTATTCAAATGCAATTGATCTTGGTTTTTTAAAAAAATGGAAACAATTAACACTAAACTCCTCAATTTATTTTCAAAAATCTGTTGATGTTTTTACCATTTTTCCCTTTGATACTGGTCAAAGAATCTCAATAAGTAATAAAAATAATGATGAGAAAACTGTACCAATTATTAAAAAAAGTCCAATTAATTTATTAGAAAATAAAAGAATTGGAGCAGAATTCACTTTGAGTTACTCCCCATCAAAAAAATCAAGATTTTTTTTAAATACTAATCTTTTTAATTCTGAAAACACAGGCAATTTTCAAGGTATAAATTTAGACAGATCAAATTTCAGCTGGTCATCACGGCTAAATGCAAAAACCTCATTACCAGGACAAATAGACTTTCAATTACAAAGTACTTATTTTGGTCCAAGAAATACCTCTTTAGTAAGCTTTAAACCTTTGCTTTTGGTATCCGGTGCTTTAAGCAAGGATATTTTAAATAATAATGGTACCTTATCCGTCAGAGCTAGAGATATATTTAATACTCAGCAAAGAGAACTAACTACCAGAAGTGGAACGTTTAATCAGTTTACAACCTTGAGAAGAGCAATTCCCTCCATTACAGCTTCATTCACATATCGAATAAGACAAATGAAAGTTCAAAACAAACCAAGACAAAGAGAGTTAAGAGAGGATGTAGGCTTTTAACTGCTACTAGATTTTTGTTTTCTCTTTTCTTTTAAAAACTCCATTAAATTCCCAAATAACCAATAAGGAATGACAAATGTTAAAAGAAAAATCATTAACCAAAAACCAATAGTTAAAATAGTTAAAAAAGCAAGAAACCCTAAATACTGGTCAAATTCAAACATATTGTAAAGTTATTCACAAATTTAGCTTTTTTCTAACTCTCTCTGAGTCTATTAGTAAATTTATTTTAATACTATAAACCAAAAGACCGTACTTTTGTAGTGAGTTAAATATTTCAATATGAATTACCGTATCGAAAAAGACACATTAGGAGAAGTAAAAGTACCATCAGATGTTTATTGGGGTGCACAGACTGAGCGCTCTAGAAGTAATTTTAAAATTGGTACACCAGCCTCCATGCCATTAGAAATTGTTCATGGCTTCGCATACTTAAAAAAAGCTGCAGCATTTGCAAATTGTGATGCTGGAGTTTTAAAAAAAAGTAAAAGAGATTTAATTTCAAATGTGTGTGATGAGATCTTATCTGGAAAACTTGACGACCAATTTCCATTAGTAATATGGCAAACAGGGTCAGGAACTCAAACTAATATGAATATAAATGAGGTAATCTCCAATAGAGCTCATGTTTTGGAAGGTAATATACTTGGAGAGGGACAAAAAACTCTTGCACCTAACGATGATGTAAATAAATCTCAGTCATCCAATGATACTTTTCCAACTGCGATGCATATTGCATCTTACAAAAAAATTGCGGAGAACACTATTCCTGGTATTCAAAAACTTAAAAAAGAATTAGAAAAAAAGTCTAATTCTTTTAAATCTATCGTTAAAATTGGAAGAACCCACCTCATGGATGCAACTCCATTGACATTAGGTCAAGAGTTTTCAGGTTATGTTTCTCAATTAGATCATGGCATCAAAGCTTTAAAAAACACCTTAAATCATCTATCTGAATTAGCATTGGGAGGTACTGCAGTAGGAACAGGAATTAATACGCCAGATGGTTATTCTGATAAAGTTGCGTTATATATCTCAAAATTTACAGAACTTCCGTTTATAACTGCTAAAAATAAGTTTGAGTCGCTTGCATCACACGACGCTGTTGTTGAGACTCATGGCGCTCTAAAACAGCTTGCTGTAGCGTTAAATAAAATCGCAAATGATATACGTTTAATGGCATCTGGCCCTCGCTCTGGTATTGGAGAAATTACAATCCCTGCTAATGAACCAGGAAGTTCTATTATGCCTGGAAAGGTGAATCCAACTCAATGTGAGGCATTAACAATGGTTTGTGCTCAAGTAATGGGGAATGATGTTGCCATCGGAGTAGGTGGATTACAAGGACATTATGAATTAAATGTTTTTAAACCAGTTATGGCAGCAAATATTCTGGAATCAGCTCAACTGATTGGTGATGCATGTGTTAGTTTCACTATTAATTGTGTTGTGGGAATCAAACCTAATCACAAAAGAATTAAAGAGTTGGTTAATAATTCCCTTATGTTAGTTACTTCATTAAATACAAAGATTGGTTACTACAAGGCTGCAGAAATCGCCAATAAAGCTCACGATGAAGGGATAACGTTAAAAGCCGCCGCATTAGCTCTTGGATATTTAACCGAAAAAGAATTTGACCAGTGGGTTAAACCCGAAAATATGACAGGTAAAATTTAAATTCAATCTCTAGTCAGTCGCTTGTATTGAATTCGTTTAGGAATCAAATCATCACCCAAACGATTTCTTTTATTTTCTTCATAGTCGCTAAATGAGCCTTCAAAAAAATAAACTTGTGAATCACCCTCAAATGCAAGTATATGAGTACATATGCGGTCTAAAAACCAACGATCATGAGAAATTACAACTGCACATCCAGCAAAATTTTCCAACCCCTCCTCTAGTGCCCTCAAAGTATTGACATCTAGATCATTAGTAGGTTCATCTAGTAGTAGGACATTTCCCTCCTCCTTAAGGGTCATTGCTAAATGAAGACGATTTCGCTCACCACCTGATAGGGTTTTAACTTTTTTGTTTTGTTCATTTCCACTGAAATTGAATCTACTTAAGTAAGCTCTAGAATTTACCTGCCTTCCTCCCATCATAATCAAATCCAGCTCATCACTAAAATTCGACCAAATTGATTTTTCGGAATCAATGTTACTGTGAGATTGGTCAACATAGGCTATCTTGGCGGTATCTCCTAGAGAAAAACTCCCACTATCTGGGATTTCTTCGCCTAAAATCATCCTAAATAAAGTTGTTTTTCCTGCTCCGTTTGGACCAATGACACCTACAATTCCGGCTTGGGGTAGGGTGAAATTTAAGTTTTCATACAACAACTTATCACCGAAAGCTTTTCTAATTCCTATTGCCTCAATTACATTAGTACCTAAACGTGGTCCATTGGGGACATATATTTCTAATTTTTCATCGATTACTTTTTGATCTTGACTCACTAAACGTTCGTAATTACTTAATCGAGCTTTTTGTTTGGATTGCCTTCCTTTCGGAGCCATACGAACCCATTCTAACTCTCTTTCTAAAGTTTTTTGACGTTTTGACGCCTGTTTTTGTTCTTGAGACAATCTCTTAGCTTTTTGTTCTAACCAAGATGAATAGTTTCCTTTCCAGGGAATACCTTCCCCTTTATCTAATTCTAAAATCCACCCAGCTACATTATCCAAAAAGTAACGGTCGTGCGTTACAGCAATTACAGTCCCATCGTATTTAGCTAAATGGTGCTCTAACCAATGGACAGACTCAGCATCTAAATGATTAGTAGGTTCATCAAGTAATAAAACATCTGGTTTTTGTAGTAGCAATCTGCATAGTGCTACTCTTCTACGCTCACCTCCAGAAAGGAATTCTATCTTTTGATCTCCTGGAGGAGTTCTTAATGCATCCATTGCCAATTCTAATTGACTATCCAAATCCCATGCATTAAGGGAATCTATTTGGTCCTGAAGCCTAGCTTGTTTATTCATTAATTGCTCCATCTTTTCAGCATTTTCATAAATTTCTGGTATGGCAAATTGATTGTTGATTTTATTATATTCTTCTAAAACGGCTACAGTTTCTGCCACTCCTTCTCTAACCACCTCACTAACAGTTTTAGTAGAGTCAATTTCAGGTTCTTGCTCCAAGTAGCCAACAGAAAACCCAGAGGAAAAAACTACATCGCCCTGATAATTTTTATCAATCCCAGCAATAATTTTTAATAAGGTGGACTTGCCAGATCCATTGAGTCCCAAGATTCCAATTTTAGCACCGTAGAAAAAACTGAGATAAATATTTTTTATAACCGGTTGGTTAGCCGAAGGGTAAGTCTTTGATACTCCGGACATTGAGAAAATTACTTTTTTATCATCTGCCATAATAACAAATATCTATTTTTTTTAATACGATTTCAAAAAAAATGTATTTAGTTTCGTAGTGTAAAGAGGAAATAATTAACACTTTTTACAAACTTTTAAATTTATTATGAGTATAGAATTAGAGAGAAATAAAGATCAAAATAAACTATTGATCGCTGACCTAAATAAAAAGATTGCCCAAATGAAGCTTGGAGGTGGAAAATCGAAGTTAGAAAAAATTCGCTCGCAAGGTAAGATGCCAGCAAGAGAACGAATAAGTTGTCTTCTAGATAAAAATTCTGACTTTATTGAAATAGGAGCTCTTGCGGGACATGAAATGTATAAAGATGATGGCGGATGTCCTTCAGGAGGTGTCGTGGTGGTTATGGGATACATCTCAAAAAAACTTTGTGTTGTTGTTGCAAATGATGCTTCTGTAAAAGCAGGAGCTTGGTTTCCTATCAGTGCCAAAAAAAACCTTAGAGCTCAGGAAATTGCCTTAGTTAATAAAATTCCAATAATCTATCTAGTAGATAGTTCAGGTGTATTTCTTCCCCGACAAGACGAAATCTTCCCGGACAAAGACCACTTTGGACGTATTTTCAGAAATAATGCACAAATGAGCAGTGAGGGAATTATTCAAATCGCAGCTGTTATGGGGAGCTGTGTTGCTGGAGGTGCTTATCTTCCAATAATGTCTGATGAGGCGATAATAGTCGATAAAACTGCAAGTATATTTTTGGCTGGTAGCTATTTGGTGAAAGCAGCAATAGGTGAAGATATCGATAATGAAACCCTTGGAGGTGCCACTACGCATTCAGAAGTTAGTGGTATAGCTGATTATAAAGCTAAAGATGATCAAGATGCGCTCTGTCGTATTAGAGCCATGATAGATAAAATTGGTGAAAACACAAAATCAGGGTTTAATCGAGTAGATTCAATACCACCTGTCAAAAATGCAGAGGAGATCTTTGAAATACTTCCTAATGATAAATCTCAACCCTATGACACTTACGAAATAATTGAAAGAATAGTGGATAAAGGAAGTATTGATGAATATAAAGCTGCATATGGGAAAACACTTATTACGACATACGCCCGAATTGACGGTTGGGCAGTTGGTATTGTTGCAAACCAAAGAAAAGTGGTTAAAAATAAGAAGGGAGAATTACAATTTGGTGGCGTAATTTATGGGGATTCAGCTGATAAGGCAACTCGATTTATTGCCAATTGCAATCAAAGAAAAATACCATTGGTTTTTCTTCAAGACGTAACTGGCTTTATGGTAGGAAGCAAGGCAGAGCATAATGGAATTATTAAAGATGGTGCAAAAATGGTCAATGCAATGTCAAATAGTATTGTTCCAAAGTTTACTGTTATCATAGGGAATTCAAATGGAGCTGGAAATTACGCTATGTGTGGTAAGGCCTTCGACCCAAGATTGATTTTTTCTTGGCCTGGCTCAAAAATTGCGGTGATGGGTGGAAAACAAGCAGCACAGGTTTTACTACAAATTGAAAAGTCAAAGCGAAGAAATAAAGAAAGAGAAAAAATAAACCCTAAAAAAGAAAGAGCTTTGTTGAATAAAATCAAATCCAAATATGAAAAACAGACAAATGCATATTACGCAGCAGCTAGATTATGGACTGATGCGATCATCGATCCATTGGAAACACGAAAGTGGATTAGTATTGGAATTGAAGCAGCTAACAATGCTCCACTTGAAAAAAAATTTAATATGGGACTTATTCAGGTTTAGTTAATTAGTAGTGTATTTATTGTCTTTTCTCTTAAATACTTCCCATTGTTTCTGAATATTTCTGATACATATCGGATTTCTTTGGGCACTTCAAATTTATCTAAACCTTTTAATAAAGTTTGATCAAATTTAAATTCTTGGAATTGACTCTCTTCTCCCTCAACAACTAAAACTATTTTTTCTCCCAAAACTTTATCGGGGATTCCGTATACAAAAAATGGAAGATCAATGTGATTAGCTAATTTTCGCTCAACAACTTCAGGAAAAATTTTTACCCCTCCTGAATTAATTACATTTTCGCGTCTTCCCAAATAAGTAAAGTTTTCCGCATCGTGCAAATGTACAATATCATTGGTATGGATAAGTTTATCTGTAATAAAAGGGGCATCTACAACCAAGCATCCTTCCTTATCAACCTCAAGGCGAATGCCATCCAAAGCTTTAAAAGGCTTTTTAGGAACAGTAAGTTTTGATGCCGCAATATGAGTAATGGTCTCGGTCATACCATAAGTCTCAAAGCAGCGATGATGTCTTTCCACTAATTTTTTATTCAAATCTGGAAAAATAGGAGCACCTCCAATAATAAGGGTCTTAATTTGATCTAACTGGTTCAATGAATTATTGGCTTGCATAGGGGTCATGGCAACAAAATCATAAGTTTTATAAAGATTTTCCATTGGACTGGAACTAGGCTCAACCAATTCAAGTGAAAGTCCAAGAATCATTGCCCTAACAAGCATCATTTTTCCAGCAATAAAATCAGCTGGTAAACAATGAAGAGCTGAATCCCCAATTTTAACATTAAAAAAATCTCCGGTTCTTATAGCTGAGCTGACCATTGCCTGTTTAGAAATTTTAATGATTTTTGAATCACCCCTAGAACCAGATGTTTTTACATTGATATAGTCATACTTATTCATCCAGTCCATTATAAAATCTCCAATTGCCATTTCATAGTGTATACCCTCTTTAATAAAATCATATCCAATTTCTTTTAACTCCTCTGCCGAGAAATGAAAACCGTTTAACTTAAAGCGATTGTGGATTTTTGTGTAATGAGGTATATTCATTCAAATTTAGCGGTTAGTTGTTTTTTCCAATCCTTCCATTGATATTTTTTTGCAAATATTATAGTTATAATGGGATAAATAAGCAAAAGCGTAATTAAAAGCTCTTTACCCAAAGATGGCTCAGAATTATCTATTAGGATAGACTCAGTTTGAAAAGCAGTCCAAGAAGCTGTCACAAGAAGTGCTGTGACCAGATTGTTTGCTGCATGAAAACCTAAAGCTAATTCTATGCCGTCATCCATCAATGTTATTATCCCCAAGAATAATCCCGTTCCAATATAGTACCATATAAGTTCAAGACCTAGTTTATCAATCTCTGGATTCCATAAATGAAGTAAACCAAATATTATTGAGGTAGAAAACAAAGGTCCCCATCGGTTTTTAAAAAGAGTACCAAAACCTTGCATTAAATAACCTCTGAAAATTAGTTCTTCAACTGAGGTCTGAATTGGAATCATTATGGAAGCTATTAAAAACAATATCAAAAATGGTAAAGGTTTAAAGTTGGTTTCATAATGTTCAGGACTTATTAAATAATAAAAAATAACCAAAAAGGTTGAAAAACTTCCCCATAGTAAAAAGGCAAAAGTAATTTTTTGATAATCTATTTTGTTTTTGGCTGTAATAATTGTTTTGAAGGGTTGTATATGAAGTTTAGTAACCACAAACCATATAGCAGGTAATGTAATTAAAAATGGAATGAGAATTAAAAATAAACTGAGATTTGGTGGAATCAATGAAAGTACATAGATCTGATTTTCACTATTTTCAAAATTTAACTTATTGAAAATTAAGTATAATGACAGTGGAATTTGACCAATAAAATGAAAAAAAATTACAATTAATATTCCCTTAACATATTTGATAAATGGATTTTTATTTGAATCAATTATCTCCAAAAACATATTAAATTATCATAAATAAAAAGAGATTATTAAAACAACACAAAAAATAATTTGAAAATAAATTGTTTGGATGTTATAAAAAACAAGATCCCTGGAATTATATTTTTTAATTAATCCGACAGAAATGTATAGAGCATAAACTAATAAACAGAAAATTCCTCCATAAAAAAAGGGTTTGTTAAAAAAAGGGAATTCGGAGGGCATAATTTTAATAAATGAAATTAGAGTTACAAAAATTAACGCGTTACTAATTAGATAAATCCATCTCGATATCTTTTTTCCAAAAATGACAACTAAATTGGTTTTCCCAGTTTTTTTATCTGACTCGTAATCTGGAAATTGATTTATAAATAAAATATTAGTGGTTAACAATCCAAGTGGAATTCCAATAAAAATGATAGTTTGAATTATTGAAGAATTTAAATCAATACTGATATTTGACATTGAAAACATACTTCCTAAAGTTAGTAAAGGACCAAATGCTAGAAATATCGTTAATTCACCTAAACCTTTCCTTGCTGATAGCCTTAGTGGTTTTGCAGTATAAAAAAACCCAAGAAAAACTCCTAAAGCACCGATTAGAGACATCATAAAAACGTTAGACGAAGATCCAGTAACAATGTAACTATTCAAACATAATATAATTAAACAAGTTATAGACAAAAGAAGCATGACATTTCCTAGCGAACTAGTTTTTTTTAAAGTTGTCAGACCCAGTTCAATTGCCCTACTTCCACCTGAAATTTGGGCACCTCTTAAAATTAGGGATTTTGACCCTACATTGAAATACTCTTTATTTTCTTCATCAGAACCATAACTAACATCAAAAAAATCATTATAGAGGTTTGAAAAAATATGTAAGCAAATGACACCAAAAATCGATATAAATGCATTCACTAGATTCAGAATATTATAGAATGATAGAATGTAAGCCACAATTATCATCGGAAGAATAGAGGCGAGTGTAAATCCTCCTCTAGTAATTGCTATTCCCTTAATTATTTTTGTGGTAAGTTTAATTGGGATTTTAACTCTATCCTCAAGCTCCTTTGTAATTCCACAATAACCAGTTTGAGGTTTATCTTTTCCATTTGCGAAATTTGGGGTAATAGTGATTTCAGCACCAAATATAGAGCCATCCTTTC
>CACIXU010000013.1 GCA_902590705.1 uncultured Bacteroidota bacterium
TTTTTTCCTAAATTGAGAAATGTAAATTCTTCAGAGGTTTTTATTTCAAAAATAACTCGTACGGAAAATCAAAATTATTTGTTTGTTGATCTGACAATTGAGAAAAACATTAAACCTCAAACTTTAAAGATTGATTTTCTTGAAAATGGTAAAAAAATTCAAACGGTACTATTTGAATTATTTCAGAAAGACACAAATGGAAGACTAGGCTTTGATAAAACAGATGTTTTATATTTAATAACACCAGATAGATTTGCAAATGGCGACCCATCTAATGATTATGATCCCAATTTAAAAGAAAAACCTAACCGAAAGGAAAGAAGAGGAAGACATGGAGGAGATATTCAAGGCATGATTGATAATTTGGACTATATTTCTGATATGGGTTACACTGCAATTTGGATTAATCCCGTTCTTGAAAATGATATGGCTGATCACTCTTATCATGGCTATTCAACAACAGACTACTACAAAGTGGACTCTCGATTCGGGACAAACGAACTCTATAGGGATTTGTGTAGGATAGCAAAATCAAAAGGAATTAAAATTGTTATGGATATGATCACCAATCATTCAGGTTCAGAACATTGGTTTGTAAAAGATCCTCCAACAAGGGATTGGATTAATTATGGAGGAGAATATCGTCAGACAAATCACTCTCACTATACAGTTCAGGATCCCTATGCCTCTGAGTATGATAAAAAAGCTTTTGTTGATGGATGGTTTGTAAAGACAATGCCTGATTTAAATCATAGAAATGAAATCATGGCGAAATATCTAACTCAAAATACTCTTTGGTGGATAGAATACTCAGGTATATCTGGAATTAGAATGGATACTTATCCATATAATGACAAAAAATATATGACAGATTGGTCTTGCGCTGTCAAAAAAGAATACCCCTATTTTACATCGGTAGGCGAAGAAGCTACAAAATTTGCAAACCCTACTAATATTTCATATTGGCAGGAAGGAAAAATAAATCATGACGGATATGAGTCATGTTTACCAAGTATGCTCGATTTTGCTTTAACGAGCGCTTTCGTTGAGTCAATTCAAGATTTTGATGAAAAAAATAAATGGAAACCTTGGCAAAAACTTTATTACACAATATCAAATGATTATCTCTATGCAGATCCATTTAATTTGGTCACTTTTCCAGATAATCATGACGGTGCAAGAATCTTCTCAAAATTAAATGAGGATTTAAATAAATTTAAAATGGCAATGGTATTTTTCTCCACTATGAGGGGGATTCCACATTTTTATTATGGGAGTGAGATATTAATGTCAAATAAATACCCAACTGGGATTAGGTCAGATTTCCCTGGAGGTTGGCCTGGAGACGAGGTTAATGGATTTACTGGTGTTGGATTATCTAGTATGCAGAAAGAAGCCCAATTATTTATAAAAAAATTATTAAACTGGAGAAAAAACAAAAAAGTCATTCACTTCGGTAAGTTAATGCAATTTGCCCCTACATTGCCTTCATATAATCAAAATATACCAAATCCAGATGACTATGGTGTTTATACTTACTTTAGATACAATGATGAGGAAACAGTCATGGTAATGTTAAATAATAACAAAAAAGATTCTAAAATTAATTTAGAAAAATTTAATGAGATATTGGGTAATAGCAATTACGCGTATGATGTAATTAATGATGTTGAAATAAAGCTTTCGGAAAATATATCTGTTCCAGCCAAATCTGCAATTATTCTTGAGTTAATTTCGAAATAAATTTATAATTGATTTAAAAAATACAGACATCAAAAGAAATACTTTAATGATAATCACATAAAATCCCTAATTATTTAGAATGAAAAAGTTTTTAATCCTCCTTTTATTTATTTTCAATTATTTGGACGCTCAAAAAATTGAAAGAGTAGAGCCCCCAAATTGGTGGGTAGGAATGCAAATGTCTGAATTACAGATTATGATGTATGGAGATAAATTAGCAGTATTAGACCCCAAAATTATTTCTGAAGGAGTTAAACTTATTGCTGTTGATAGAGTAGAGAATGAAAATTATATTTTTTTAACTCTTGAAATTTCTAAAAATGCTATGCCTCAAAATATTGACATATCTTTTTATAAAGGTAAAAAAGTAAAAATATCTCACGAATATCAACTTTTGCCAAGAAAAGAAAATGCTTCAAACATTGAAGGTTTTACCCCTAAAGACGTTATGTACCTAATAACCCCAGATAGATTTGCTAATGGAGATACTAAGAATGACGAGATAAGCTCAATGCAAGAAAAATTAGGGGATGGCCATTATGACAGACATGGCGGAGATTTACAGGGAATAATCAATCATTTAGATTATATACATGATCTAGGTTTTACAGCAATATGGTTAAACCCTGCGTTGGAAAATAATATGGAAAAAGCCTCTTATCATGGATACTCAACTACAGATTATTATAAAATTGACCCTAGATTCGGTAGTAATGAAAAATTTAGGGAGTTGGCTCTTAAGGCAAAGGAAAAAGGGATAAAAATCATCATGGATGTCATACCCAATCACTGTGGAAGTGAACACTGGTTTTTTCATGATCCTCCAACGAATAATTGGTTCAACAACCAAGACAATTACACTAACACGACGCACATAAGACAATCTATTCAAGATATACACGCCTCAGAATTTGATAAAAGAGGTCATTCTAATGGTTGGTTTGTAGAGACAATGCCAGATCTTAATCAAAAAAACCCATTGGTTTCAAAGTATCTAATTCAAAATGCAATTTGGTGGATTGAGTTTGCAGGCTTATCTGGTTTGAGGGTAGATACTTATCCTTATGCAGATAGAGATTTTATGGGAGATTGGACACGTGATTTAATGGCAGAGTACCCAAAATTCAATATTGTAGGTGAGGAATGGTCACCCAACCCTGCAATAACCTCATATTGGCAAATGGGAAAACAAAATCACGATGGCTATATTTCTTTTTTGCCTAGCTTGATGGATTTTCCACTTCAAATTGCTTTTGTCGAGGCATTAAATGATGATTTTGGTTGGGGAAAAGGCTTTATAAAAGCTTATCAAATGCTAGCTAATGATTTTCTCTACCCCGACCCTTACAATCTTGTAATATTCCCTGACAACCATGATATGACTCGGTTTTATACTCAGGTCAACAATGATCTGGACTTATTCAATATGGGGATTGTTTATTTTGCCACGATGAGGGGCATACCTCAATTCTTTTATGGAACAGAGATTTTAATGAACAGTAATAAAAGTCCTGGTAACCACGGTTTAATCCGTTCTAATTTTCCAGGTGGATTTCCAGGAGATAAGATCAATGCTTTTACCCGGAAGGGGCTTAATGTAGATCAAATCAAAACACTCGATTTTTTTAAGAAAATATTGAACTGGAGAAAATCTAATGAAGTTATACATTTTGGTAAACTTATTCAATTTGCCCCAATGACTGGTGGCTGGGACGAGGTATACAGTTATTTCCGGATCCATAACAAAAAGAAAGTTTGGGTTTTATTCAATAGGGGGAATCATACCATTCAAGTTGATATGGAACGTTACAGAGAGCTAATCGAGAATTACAAATTTGGCTATGAAGTTCTTACCGACCGAAATATTGAACTTAAAAAAGGAATATTGATGGATGGTAAATCATCTATGATAATTGAACTAAACCCATGAAAATGAAGATTATTTTTAAACTTTTTTTACTGACATTAATTTTTCATTATAATAATTTATTGGCTCAAGAATCCCATATTTTAAATTCAGATATTGCTAGTGGGGTGATTTATGAAGCTAATATTAGGCAGTATTCAAAAGAAGGAACCTTTAATGCTTTTACCCGTGATATTCCTGTACTAAGAGATTTAGGGATAAAGATTATTTGGTTGATGCCTGTTAATCCTATTTCAACCACTAAAAGTAAAGGGCCATTAGGAAGCTATTACGCTGTCTCCGATTATAAAAAAGTAAATCCTGAGTTTGGCACTGAGGAAGACTTCCGCGATTTGGTTGAAAAAGCTCATGATTTAGGGATTTATATAATATTAGATTGGGTACCAGGTCATACTGGTTGGGATCACAATTGGATAAAAGAACATCCCGAATTTTATCTAAAAAACGACAAGGGAGAAATAACAGATCCTATTAACCATCAAACAGGAAAATCATGGGGTTGGACTGATGTGGCTGACCTTGACTACAATAATAAAAAGATGCAAAAAGCTATGACTAATGCAATGAAGTATTGGATAGAAGAATTTGATATCGATGGTTTCCGTATTGATCAGGCTTATGCAGTGCCTCAGTCATTTTTTGATAAAACCTTCAAATCGCTTAGGGCCCTGAAACCAATCTTTCTTTTAGCAGAAACTGATATAGAGCATCCTGGTGGGATTGAGTTAGTAAGTAAGTTTGATGCGTCTTATCACTCTGGAAATTATTTCTTAAAGCAAATAGCTCAAGGGAACATGACAGTAACCGAATTAGAAAGCCATTTTAAATCTGTTATGGAAAAACATAAAGATGAAAATATTCTTCTCAATTATACATCTACGCACGATGTGAATTCCTGGCAAGGAACCTCAATAGAACTTTATGGGGATGCATATAAAATGTTAACTGCTTTTACATATATTTTCCCTGGAATGCCATTACTGTATAGTGGTCAGGAGTATGATTTAAATAAGCGTTTATTGTTTTTTGAAAAAGATGATTTCATAAAAAAAAGAGGACAAACTATGAAATTTCTTCAAAAATTAGGAAACTTAAAAAACACAAATGACGCCCTAACTACGGGTGTAGGGAGAGCAGCTTATCAATCTTTAACAGGATTGGTGAATATGAATCATGGAAAGGAAAATCAAATCTTTGCATTTAAAAGAACTGGTCCAAAAAATACTGTGATTTTTATTGCTAATATGAGTAAAAATTATGCTCAGTTTTCATTGAATTTAAATGGAAACTTTAAAAATTTTTCTGATGGAAAGTTTAAAAAATTATCTGATAGTTACGAATATGTAATGAAACCCTGGGAATACTGGATTTTATTAAATTAATCTTTAAAAAATAATTTGAAAAAATCAATTTAAATCTTTTATATGAGAATAAAATTCATACTCTTTGGGCTTATATTTTCTCTTTTTTCTTTGACTGCTCAAAGAACTACCATAACTATTAATGATGAGTCAAAAGTTCCAAAATATATTCTACCAGAACTTTTAAAATCTGACAGTGGTAAAAAGATTGAGACTCGAATAGAATGGGAGCGGATTAGAAGACCAGAGATTTTGGAGCATTTTGCTGGTCAGATATATGGCAAAATTCCTGGAACTTTACCTTTACCCGAAGTTAGAATTTTAGAGAAAGCTACTTTAGCTATTGATGGTAAGGCTACTAGAAAGCAGGTACAATTAGCTTTTAAAAATGAAGCTGACTCTATTTGTATGAATATTTTGATTTACACTCCTAATAAAAAATTAATGGCACCAGTTTTTTTGGGTTATAATTTTGAGGGTAATTATCTACTTCATAATGACCCATTTATCTTAATTGATGGTAAAAAAGAAAATGAGCTTAGTGGAGATTCTTTTGAAAAGTTCAAAACCCAAAAAAGGGGTGAAAGGAACTCTAGGTGGGCTATTGAAAAGATCATTGAATCAGGTTATGGACTGGTAACCCTTAATTATAATGATGTTGATCCAGATAAAAATGATTTTTCTGATGGAATTCATTCACTTCTCTATAATTCTCATCAAATTAAACCTGAAGATGATCAATGGGGTTCAATTTCAGCCTGGGCCTGGGGTATGTCTAGAGTAATGGATTATCTTGAGACAGAGACCTTGATAGATGAAAATAAGGTAATTTTATTTGGTCACTCAAGGCTGGGAAAAACTTCCTTGTGGGCAGGTGCACTTGATCAAAGGTTTTCTATTGTAATATCTAATAACTCAGGTTGCGGAGGAGCAGCACTTTCTCGGAGAAGATTTGGAGAAAAAGTATCTGATATTACAACGAATTGGTCGCATTGGTTCGCAAAAAACTTTCAAAAATACAGTGAAAATGAATCTTCGTTACCTATTGACCAGCACATGTTAATAGCACTTATAGCTCCAAGACCAGTTTATGTAGCAAGTGCTAGTAAAGATTATTGGGCTGATCCTCGTGGAGAGTTTATAAGTGCAAAACAGGCATCTAAAGTCTATAAATTATATGGGATGCAGGGAATAGAACTTTATGATTATCCAAAAGTAAATGATCCAATTCATCAAAGAATTGGATATCATCTTCGTGATGGGAAACATGATGTAACTATTTATGACTGGACACAATACATAAAATTTGCCAATATGCATTTAAACTAGACTTATTCGACTAAACTTCCCCACCAATCAATGTTTGGTTCATAATTAGTTTGAAGCTCAACCCTACGCCTATTTTCTACCTTTTCCTTTACTTTAATTTTATGTTGATTTAACCACTCTTTTTCTTTATCCTCGTCGTGAATTGGATCAACCTCTGGTATCTTTGCATTGGTTGAAATAAGCCACTCCTCAAGTGTATTCTTTAACATTGCACCTACTTCAGGATTCTGATCGAAGACATCTAACTTTTCCCCAATATCATTTTTTAGGTTATACAATTCATTTTTTCCATCCTCAAAATACTTAATTAATTTCCAGTCTCCTTTTCTAACGATTGCACTAGGGTCTCCACCTTGATTACCATAGTGAGGATAATGCCAAAAAATTGGGCGTTCATCAAATGATTGATCTTTTAGTAGTGGCACTAAACTTTTTCCATCAACCTTGACAGGATTTTCTAATCCTGCTAATTCCAACAAAGTAGGGAATAAATCAGCACCCATAACTGGAGTTTCGATTTTTTTCCCTTTGATATTTAGGTGAGGAGTTTTTAGGAAGAAAGGTGTTTTTGTCCCCGCCTCCCATTGATAGCCTTTTCCACCTCTAAGAGGGAGGTTACTAGTTGCAAATGCATCTCCCGATGAAACACCACCATTATCAGACACAAATACCACAACGGTGTTTTTATCTAAATTCAAAGAATCTAAAGTTTTCAGGACATGACCAACCGCATCATCCGTTTGTTCTACCAAGCCTGCGTATACAGGATTATCTTGTTTAATTCTCATTGGAAGTCTTTTTTCCATAAAAAACCCTTCCTCTATTATCCCCTGTGATTCAGCTTTTTCTCGGTATCTTTTCCACTTATCTTTAGAGGTTTGAACTGGTGCATGGACCGCGTAAAAACTTAGGTATGCAAAAAACTGATTTTTAGCATTTTCTTTTATGAAAGCGGTTGTTTCTTGTGCCAATTTCATAGAAAGTGAAAGACCTTTTTCCTCAGGCTTATCTTCTAGAAATGGGTTATTAAAAGGAGAGAAGAAACCTCCAGAATACGGTCCACCCATTCTGTAACCTCCCTTATTAATGTCAAATCCGTGATCTGTTGGTAGAGATTTTTCTTTTAAAGACCCTAAATGCCATTTTCCAGCAAAAAAAGTTTTATAGCCAGCTGATTGAAAAACCTCAGGTAATGTAGTCATCTCAAATGGAAGATGATTTACATAATTGCTGGGTAGAAGTTTTGTTTTACGTCCCATTGTCCGCCAATCTATTCCATTTTTAGCACCAATCCAGTCTGTAATACCATGAATAGTGGGATAAAAACCAGTCAATAAACTTGCCCTTGATGGGCTGCATACTGATGCATTGGCATAACCTTCAGTAAATAGTGTTCCTTCATTTGCAATTCTGTCAATATTAGGAGTTTCATAAAAAACACTACCCATCACACCTAAGTCATAGTATCCCAAATCATCAACAACAATGAACAAAAAGTTAGGTTTTAAATCGGACTTTTCACAATATGTAAATAATATTAAAAAAGTACATAAAAAGATTTTTTTCATTTTGATAAATTTAATTTTTAAATGAGCGAATACTTTCTATCATCACGGTACCCAATATAAGTATACCTCCAAATATTGTATTTAAAAGAGGATACTCACCCAAAATTATCATTCCAATAATTATTCCGTATACAGGTTGGATACTGCTTATAATACTGGCCGTGCTAATTGTAAAGTTTCTAAAACTATAAATGAATAAAGTGTGTCCTGTTGCTGTTGTTAAAAAGGCAAGAATTAATAGCTCAGGTATTGATGCTTTTAGACCTGTCATATCATAAATGAAAAAGACAGGAGCTAATAAAATGGATATAATAATGAGTTGATATACCATTAAAATTGAACCTTCGTACTCTGAAGCCTTTTGTTTCATGAAAATATTTCTTATTGAATAACATAGAGCAGAAAATACGCCAAAGCCAATTGCTTTGAAATAATCGTTTTCTAAACTAAACTCTGGAACTAAAAAATAAATTCCTACCAAGACCATTAATCCTAAAATTAGATTTGACTTTTTGAATTTATTCCCTAATAAAATAGGCTCTAAAAATGCAGTAATAACTGGATAAGTAAAAACTGATAACATCCCGATTGCTACATTGGATAATTTTAATGATATAAAATAAGTTATCCAATGAGTTCCCATAAGAATACTACTGATAATTATAGTAGTGCGGTCTTTTTTTTGGATTTTAAAGCTAAACCCCTTAAACTTACAAAACATAATCAAAGGCACAGACCCCAGGCAGGCCCTTAAAGCAATAATTAATGGAACGGGAAGCTCTATGAATCTTCCTAAAGCTCCGGAGGTACTAATAAGCAATACAGCAAAATTAAGCTGTAATAAATTAATTATTGAGCTGTTTTTTTGCATTAAGCCATTTTATAAAATTCTTCCCAACCTTTTCTGGGTTGATGCCCTTTTAAAAGTCTATTGGCAAAGTCATCATTGGTAATCGTTTTTGTTTTCCTATCAAACTTAATTGTCCTATTCAATTGTTGAGCGATAGTTCCTAAACAAAAAACTTGGCTTAAGGGAGCTGAGATTTCAAATGGAGACAAAGTTTTTTCTTTACCTCGAGCGGCATTGAGGAAATTCATAAAATGATTTGTATCGCTCTTGAAGTATTCAGTTAGGTTGGAGTGAACATCCTTTCCATTACTATTTGGAATAGCACTTAAAGTTCTGTGGTGTGAACCACCTTTAAGGGTTAAGTCTTTTGCATAAATAACTTTTCCAGGTCTCAACGTATTAGGCTTAGGTATAACCATTCCTTTACTGGCTTTTGCAGAGGTATCAATTTCTAAACCTTCATATTCCATAGGCAACTCTGGAAGATTATCTACACCGTCGTACCAAGTCACTTGTACTTTAGGCATTAGTCCTCTTGTTGGAAAACTAAATTTTAAGGTACTTGATTGTGGATAAAAAAAGTTATTATGACCTGTAATTTTGGTTGGCTGAATCTTTGTTGGTAAGCCTAAATCAAGAAATTGATGAAAGCCATCCATCAAATGTGCGCCCCAATCTCCAAGTGCACCGTTCCCAAAGTCATACCAGCACCTCCACTGACCATCAATGAAATCATCATGGAAAGCGCGTTTAGGATAAGACATCAACCAAGTATCCCAATCAAGTGTTTTGGGGATAGATTTACCAATTGGAAAACTTTTAATATTGGTGTCCCATCCGTGCCATCGTCTGCCACCATTCATATGGACAGTTATTTTTTTTACATCTTTAATAATACCTTTTTCAACTAAGGTTCTAAATTGATAGTAATTGTCTTGACAATGACCTTGATTTCCCATTTGGGTTGCAACATTAAATTTCTTTGCAGCCCTAATTAGTATTTCAGATTCATTAAAGGTTCGTGTAAGTGGTTTTTCAACATATACATGTTTTCCCAATGACATGGCTAAAATAGTTATAGGGAAATGAGAAAAGTCTGGAGTTGCTACACTAACAGCATCAATTTTATCACCCATTTTATCAAACATTTTTCTAAAATCGTTGTGTTGGCTTGCATTTGGGTGCATTTGCATAGATCTAATAGTTTTTTTAGCTCCTAAATTAACATCACACAGAGAAATCACATTTGCAGCACCTGTAGAATAAAAATCCCTTATGACACTTGCACCCCTATTGCCTATACCACAACAAGCTAAATTTATTTTGTCATTTGGAAGAGTTACTGCTTTTTGTATCACTTTACCAGTCACGTCTTTAATCTCTTTCTTACCAAATAAAACGTGGCTTGGAAGAACAAATAATGAGCCTAATGAAACCCCTGTTTTTTTAATAAAATCTCTTCTATCCTTATTAGCTACTGTATGTTTTTTTCCCATGCTTGATTATTTTTGGAAAATTAAGTTATTACACTTAAAAATTTAATGTATACTTTCGTGAAATTAAATTTGCAATTTTTTTTTCAATTAAACTAAATTAGAAATCTACAGTCTAAAAGTCGTTAATTAAAATGTTATGAAAAAATCAATTCAATATATATATATATTGCTGTTTTTAATAACTGCTAATATTGGTGCACAAGAGTTTCAAGGCAGTGCATTCTACACTGCAAAGACTAATGTGAATACAGATTTTACAAAAAATATTCCAATTGAACGAAGACAATATGTGATTAATAGAATAAAGAGTAATTCTAAGAAAAACTATCAACTAGATTTCAATAATACCTCATCTCTATTTTACGAAGAACAACGTCTCGATGTTTCTGGCTCTAGTGGTGGAAGATTTAATTGGATGTCACATATGAATCCTATACAAGGAATACTGCATAGAGACTATTCATCAAAAATTTTTATCAACAGAGTAGAGCTATTTGGAAAATTCTTTTTAATTAAAGATACTTTACCAACGAGTAAGTGGGTGATGACTGCAGAATCAAAAAAAATAGGAGCATATACGTGTTACAAAGCTATATTAACAAGAGAGGTGCCTCAAAGAGTTTTTGGGTTTGGAAGACAAAGTGAAAACAATGATGATAGTAAACCTAAAATGAAAAAAGTTAACATAGAGGCTTGGTTTACCCCTCAGATTCCAGTAGCTACTGGTCCCTATAAACATGGTGGTTTACCAGGACTAATCTTAGAGGTAAGTGATGATACCACCACAATGCTTTGCACAAAATTAGTGATGAACCCTAAGGAAAAGTTAAGGATTAAAACCCCAAAAAAAGGAACTGAAGTAAACTTAAAAGAATATGTTGATATTCGAACAAAAAAGACTATTGAGATGAGGGAGCAGTTTCGAAAAAGAAGACAACAAGGTGGAGGTCGTCCTGGAGGGCGCAGTTAAAATCTTAATAATTTGAAAAAAATACTCTTTTTAGGATTTTTACTATTTACTTCAAATTTTTTATTGGCACAAAATATTGATTTTGGGGGCTTTATTACCGACGCCATGGGGAATAAAATTATGGGTGCTAACATTGTTGCCATTGAAAAAGAAACCCAAATTTTAGATGGCTTTGGAATTTCAAATGAAGATGGTTACTTTAAATTGATCCTAAAGAGTGATACAGACTATGATTTAAAAATTTCTTTCATTGGTTTTAAAGAGATTTCTTTTATTTTCAATGAAAAAGAAAATGTAGAGAGAAATATTGTTTTAGAAGAACAAGCAGAAACTCTAGATGAGGTTGAATTAGTTTACGAAATGCCTGTAACAATAAAAGGGGATACTATTGTTTATAATGCCGACTCTTTCAATACGGGTTCTGAAAGGAAATTAGAGGATGTCTTAAAAAATCTACCTGGGATAGAGGTTAATGATGAGGGAAGGATTGAGGTAGAAGGTAAGGAGGTTGCTAAGATTACTGTTGAAGGAAAAGATTTCTTTGATGGAGACTCCAAGCTAGCTACTCAAAATCTTCCTGCAAATGCAGTTGGAAAAGTTGAGGTACTTCGCAATTTTTCAGAAGTAAATCAATTAAGAAGCGTTTCTAACAATGAGGATAATGTTGCCATAAATATTAGTCTAAAAAGTGGAAAAGATAAGTTTTGGTTTGGTGAAATTGGAGGAGGGGCGGGAAATAATGATAGATTTATCGCTGCCCCAAAAGTTTTTTATTATTCCAAAGAATTGAGTATGAATCTTTTATTTAATTCAAATAATATTGGTGATCCTCCTCTAAGCAGAAGAGATTTTTATCGCTTTGGGGGAGGGTTTAATAATCTTAATGCAAGAACAGGGACATCAATAAACATTACTTCGGATGACGCAGGAATTACGGAATTACAAAATAATAGGGCTAAATCAATAGATGCTAAATTTGGCGCTTATAATTTTAGTTATTCGCCAACCGAGTCTCTTGAATTTAGCGGGTTTGCTATCTACTCTAGAGCAGAAAATCATTTAGAAGAAAAAAACACTAGGACTTATAATGTTTCCAATGAAGTTGAAGAGACCTCGGAATTTTCTGTCCAAGATACAGAGCAAGAATTATATAAGTTTTCAGTAGAATTTAATCCCAATGAGACACTTCAATCAGAATATAATCTCTTATATAAAACTTCTAGTCAAGAAGAAATTTCTAACTTAACAACTATATCAACTAGAAATGGTTTGAGAGTACCTGAACAAATTATCCAATTAAGACAGCAAACCCCATTTTCATTAAATCAAGAATTAAGATTTTATTATACTCACCGTGAAAACCATATTTTTTCTCTTGAATTACAACACCTTGCACAGCAAGAGGACCCTTTTTACAGAGCAATAAAACAGTTTCAACCATTCGGAAGAGTCCTTGACCTTAATCAAGATCAAGAGAATTTTAATATCAACCAAGATCGCAATGTTAAAACCGATAAAGTTGAAGCTAAATTAGACTATTATTTTATTTTTTCTCCAAAGTCTAACTTGAATCTGACATTGGGCGTGACTGATGTAAGACAAGATTTTGATTCGTCAATTTTTCAAATATTAGATAATAATACCACCGAAAGATTTAATGAGAACAACCTAATTAATCGTGTTAATTTTCGATTTCAAGATGCTTACACAGCTCTTCACTACCGTTTTATAAAGGGTATTTTTACATTTGACCCTGGGGTTACGTTGCACTACTATAAGACAACCACAGATCAAGTAAATGGAATTGTTAGTGATTCTTATTCCTTTTTTCGTCCAGGTTTTAGAGTACTGATGAAATTAAAAGAATCAGAGACTTTGAGACTTATTTTCAGGTCAACGAGACAATTTACGGATATCAATAATTTAGCAGAGGGTTTTATTTTCAGAAATTATAATTCTTTTTTTCGGGGTAACCCTAATTTAGAAGCGGCTTTTTTCAATGTTGTTAATTTGAATTACCAAAGTATCAATATATTTAACTTCACCAATATATTTGCTAACCTAAGTTATTCCAGAAGGGACAATGCTATTCAAAATACTACTGCTGTTCAAGGAATCAATAGCGTCAGATCTGCAACAAATTCAGACTTTCCAAGATATATATATACTGCATCCGGAAGGATAGATAAAAGGTTTAAAAACTTTAAGGGAGGTCTTAACATTAATTTCAATTACAGTGATTTTAATAATGTTATCAATGATAACCCTACTGAGTCTGTAAACTTTAATCAAAGATATTCAGCTAATATAGCAACTAATTTTAGGGATAAACCCAACTTAGAGGTAGGTTACACATATAACGTAAGAGATTATACTAATGGCAATTTTAAAAGTAAATTTTTTACAAATTCCCCCTATGCCAGATTTGACGCCTATTTTCTAGACGGTTTTATTTTTGAGGCTAAGTACACTTATAATTATTACCGAAATGAGACTCAGACCCTTAATGAATATAGATTTTTAGAAGCTGAACTATCCCACACTAAAAAAGGATCTAAATGGGAGTTTGGTGTAGCAGCTACAAATATTCTAAATGATACAGAAATTAACCGAGATAGTTTTAATCAATTTTCTGTAACTACTAATTCATATATTATACAGCCAAGGTATGTGGTCTTTAAAATCACATATGATTTGACAACTTTTGCAGGAGGAGGCTCTGGTAAAAGTAAGAAGTAATTAGTTTAGCATTCCTATAGCATCAATCCAGTCTACCATATTGTCAAACCAATTATCGACCGGGTAGTTGGTTTTTCTCATTCCGAACCCATGTTTCCCGTGGTGGTAAAGGTGTAATTCACTAACATAATTCTTTTTAGCCCAATCTTTATAAATTTCAGCACTTGGTATAGCAAGTTTAAGAGCATCCTCAGTTGTACAAACAATAAAAATAGGAGGCCCGTATGCTGGAGGTTCTTGGTCATCAACGATTTTCATCCATGGATAAATTGGAGCGATGAAATTAGGCCTGTTTTTTTCAGATGACTTATAGGTGGCCTCCATTGTAACAGCTCCACCTGCAGAGAATCCCATAATTCCAATTTTATCAGGACTAATTTCATATTTTAAAGCATTTTCTCTAACATGAGCGATTGCATTTAATGCATCTAAGTGGCTATAAGCCAGTTGCTTTTTTTCTTTAGAATAAGGATGGTCTAAACCTTCATTTTTCCCAATTAGATGAATAGGTACCAAGCGATACTTTAAAACAAAGGCGGCAATTCCTCTATCATTTAGAGCTTTTGCCACATCAAAACCTTCATGATGAATTGCATTTGCCCGCATTCCGCCTCCAGGGCAAACGATCATTGCTGTTTTTGTGTTAAGATCACCTCTTGGTAAAAACACTTGAATAGTTGGTATAGAAATATTTTGAAAATTATTCTTGTCAGTTAAATACCCCTTTTTTTGTAGCTCAGGACCTTGATAGTCAAGTCCAGTATTGTCATATGGTAGTGTAATGATTTCTTGCCCTATCAAATTAAAGGAATAAAAAATCAACATTAAATTCAAAATTTTTTTTGTCATCATTTATTTAATTTATTAAAATCTAGCTTATCGAAGATAATATTTCTCAGTCACGAAATTAGTTTGTGAAAGGTGTTATCAATAAAAAATTAGGGTTTATTTACTTTTAAACTCTTTAAGTTTTTTTGTTAGTTTAGGAATTACTTCAAATGCATCACCAACTATTCCGTAATCTGCTGCTTTGAAGAATGGGGCCTCAGGATCATTATTGATTACAACCTTAACTTTTGATGAATTAACACCTGCTAGATGTTGAATTGCACCAGACACACCAATGGCAATATAAAGGTTAGAGGCAACTGGCTTTCCTGTTTGTCCGACGTGTTCACTATGAGGTCTCCAACCCATATCAGAAACAGGTTTTGAACACGCAGTAGCACCCCCAAGAGTATCTGCTAAATCTTCTATAAGATGCCAATTTTCGGGGCCCTTTAACCCTCTTCCCCCTGAAACAACTACATCGGCATCTGCAATTGTCACCTTACCTGATGATTTTTCTAATTTTTCTACTTTTAGTGTTGTTTCGGTTGAGCTTGAATCTTTTTCAATTATCTCAATGGATTTTGGATTCTCCTTAATTTCATACGAGTTATTAGACAGTCCGACAATATTAACCTCATTGCTCAGAGAACAAAAATTAAATGCCTTATTTGTAAAACATGTCCTTTTCACGGTAAGAGGTTGAAGTTTTTCTGGAAGTGCTATAACATTTGATGCGTAACCTGCAGACAAAGTAATTGATAATTTAGGTGCCAAATATTTAGCATTTGCGCTAGAACTTAAAATAATAATCTTGGCCTCATTTTCTTTTGCTATTAATGCAATATTTTCAGCGTATTGTAAAGCAGTAAAATTTGAAATTGACGGCCCTTTGAATTTGATCACTTTTTCTATTCCATATGTTCCAAGTGACTCTACTTCATCTTGGTTAAATGTTACTGCAATCAATGGAACATTCATTTCACTTGCAATTTCATAGCCATAAGAGGCAAGTTCAAAAGCAGATTTTTTGATTTTCCCATTTTCTGACTCGGCATATATTATTACTGACATAATAGTATTTTTTTAAATAACATTTGCCTCGTTGTGTAACAAGTCTATTAATTGGTCGATATCATCAGCGGGAACTAATTTAACCTCTCCTTTTGGAATTGGTTTTTCAAATTTTAGAATTGAAGATTTTATTTCATCTTCAGTAGGTTCGATTACCTTGAGTGGTTTTTGCCGTGCTTGCATTATCCCTCGCATGTTTGGAATGATTAAATCCTTTTCCTCGACTAAGCCTTTTTGAGCTCCAATAATTAAAGGGAGTTGACATGAGATTATTTCAATTCCACCGTCTATTTCCCTTGAGGCCTGAGCATTTTCCCCTTCAACATCTAGAGCAACGCAATTTGTAACAAAATTATAGTCCAATAAAGCAGCTAGCATTCCAGGAACCATAGCCCCATTATAATCGATTGATTCTCTACCTGCAATGATAATATCATAAATAGTTTCTTGGCAGATTCTTGCCAATTGTTTTGCAACTTGAAATCCATCAGTTGGCTTTAGATCGATTCGAATTGCATTATCAGCGCCTATTGCAAGACATTTTCTCAAAGTCGACTCACAGGAGTTATCACCAACGGTAACAACTGTTACCTCAGCACTTTGTTGTTGTTTCATCCATATCGCTCTGGTAAGTCCAAATTCATCATTTGGATTAATTATAAATTGAACCCCATTAGTGTCAAATAAGGTGTTCTCATCTACAAAATTTATTTTTGAAGTAGTGTCTGGAACATTACTTATACATACTAAAATCTTCATGATTTTAACGTATTTATTGTCAAGTTAATTTGATAACGCTTAGTTCTATAAAGATATTCTATTTAAGCCAATCCATGCATTAGACTTAATTTTATTTTCACATAGTGCTATGTGGTTTTATTATAAAAGAGTCAGCCAAAAAAAATTTATAAAAAAATTACTAAATCAAATATTAAGAGTGTTATTTTGACCGCTTAATTCATAAAATTCCCAGTTGAGAACTTTATACCTTAATTTAACAATCACAATTTGGATTCAATTTCTTACAATAATTATACAGGGAAATCCCTTTATGCAATTTGAATAAATCTTCAAACCCTTTCTTGCTCTTAAATCCAGAAATTTTCCAAACCTTGTGAAGATCATTTTTGATTTTTTTAGGATCTTTTGAATTTACTATGTTATCAATTAGTGAGAATGCATAAACAAGTTTTGATTTGTTTATTTGGGCAATAATTTTTTTTTCTCCGAGATTCAATTGGTTAATATTTATATACTAATATAAAAATATAAAAAAAATATTATCCAATTAAAGACTGGACTTTCATTGCCAGACCCATATCACCTGAGATTTTGATTTGACCCCCCATCACAGCCATCATAGGATTAATCTCTCCATCTCGTAATTTTTCCAAAACCTCCGTTGATACCTCAATGGTACAATCGGATTCTTCGTCAGACATGGAAACAATATTTTCTTCTCCAGACCCATCAATTAAAACAGGATTTTCGTCTACCAAAAATTTTAGTTTTCCTCCAAGCGGAGATGAGTTTTCTGCTCTTTTTTTAAATTGTTCGAATACTTGTTGATGGCTCATAATAAATCTTTAGATTAGAACAAATGTATAAAAAAATGTAACCTGAAAGTTTTTTAATAGATTTGTTAAAAACGTATCAATGCAATTCAGAATTAAGAAAGTTGCTGTCCTTGGATCTGGAGTCATGGGATCTGGGATTTCCTGTCAGTTAGCAAATGTAGGTTTAGAGGTACTCATGCTTGATATATTGCCTAGTAAACTTTCAGATGATGAAAAAAATAATAAATTAACAAGAAATCAAGTTGCTAAAAATGCTCTGGATAGAGCAATAAAATCAAAGCCTGCACCCCTTTATAATAAGAAATATTCCAGTCGAATCACTGTAGGTAACTTTGAAGACGATTTTCATAAAATTAAAGAGGTAGATTGGATAATTGAGGTAGTGGTTGAAAGACTCGATATAAAACGTCAAATATTTGAAAAGATTGAAGAATATAGATCACCAGGAAGTATTGTAAGCTCAAATACATCTAGTATCCCCATTAAGCTTTTAGCCGAAGGTCGGTCTGAAAATTTTAGAAAATATTTCTGTGGGACACATTTTTTTAATCCACCGAGATATTTAAGACTGTTAGAAATAATTCCAACGAAGGACTCACTAACTGAGCTTATAGATTTTTTTATGAATTATGGGGAGATCAACCTTGGTAAACAAACCGTTCTTTGTAAAGATACTCCCGCATTTATTGCAAATAGAATTGGTGTTATGTCCGGGGCTAAAGTATTTGAATTAACCGAAAAATTTGATCTAACAATCGAGGAGGTAGATTTGCTTACAGGGCCGATTTTGGGTAGACCTAAAACAGGGTCTTTCAGGCTTCAAGATTTAGTAGGTATTGATACCGGGGATAAAGTGACCAATTTTGTTGTCCAAAATGTAAAAGGAGATAGTTTTTTTGAAAAATTAACTAAAACAGCCACCCCTAAGTTTTTCAATTTTCTTTTGGAAAATAATTTTTTAGGAGATAAAACTGGGAAAGGATTTTACGAAAAAACCAAAGTGAAAGATGAAAATGGGAGAACGATCATTAATGCTCTAGATTTGAAATCATTAGAATACCGAAAAAGTATTCGTCCAAAAATTACCTTGATAAAAGAAGCGAAAGGTATTGAAAAGATCGATAAGCGGTTTCAGCTACTAATTTCAAAAAATGAAAAAGAGAGTTTATTTTTAAAAGAATATTTTGCAGCAATTTTATCATATTCCGCTCAGCGTATTCCTGAAATATCTGACACCTGCTATCAAGTCGATGATGCTATGCGAGCAGGATATGTTTGGGATTATGGTCCTTTTGAATACTGGGATTTAATTGGATTTGATAATGGAATTTCATTAATTAATGAATTAGGTGAAGATGTTCCACAATGGATAAAAGACATGAAATCTTCTGGTGCAAATTGCTTTTATAAATATGAAAACGGTGAAAAGAAATATTATGACCTTTTTTCACATTCGTATAAAAAAATTCCTGGGTCCGATGCCTTTATTATTTTAGACAGTTACAGAGAGAATTCCCCAATTATAAAAAATACTGAATGTTCAGTCCATGATATTGGTGATGGAGTTTTATGTCTTGAATTTCAGAGTAAAAGTAATGCAATTGGAGATGGAATCGGAAGGGCTATAGCTGAGGCAATTGAGCTGGCGGAAAATGAAAACTGGACTGGAGTTGTTATAGGAAATAATGCAAAACAATTTAGCGTTGGAGCCAATCTGATGAATATAGGGATGATGGCGATGCAAAAACAATTTGACCCACTTGAAAAAATGGTAGATGATTTCCAAAGGGTTAACATGAGAATGAGAACCTCAAAAATACCAGTTGTAACAGCAGCTCAGGGCTATGTTTTTGGAGGAGGGTGTGAAATTGCAATGCACTGTGATGTGGGTATTTATGCTGCTGAAACATACATAGGTCTTGTAGAGGTAGGAGTGGGGCTACTTCCAGGCGGTGGTGGAACCAAAGAATTAGCATTGCGAGCTTCAGATGGTTTTTATGAAGGAGATGTCAAGATCCCTATGTTGATAGATCATTTTAAAAGTATTGCAACTGCTGCAGTTTCAACATCTGCGTCAGAAGCATATGATTTACATTACCTTAAGGAGGGTAGGGATTTTATTTGCTATAATGTTCAAAGAAATATTGGCCAAGCAAAAGATAAAGTTCTAGAATTAGCAAAAAATTATGTGCCACCTTCAGAGAGAAAAGACATTGAGGTATTAGGAAGAGGTGGGCTTGGAGCACTTTATTCGGCCATTAATGAATTTTACTTAGGCGGTTATATGTCGGAATACGATGTTGAAATAGCAAAGAAAGTAGCATATGTAATTTGTGGCGGAGATCTAACCAGCGCTCAAATAGTTAGTGAGCGATACCTTTTGGATATTGAGCGAGAAGGATTTATGAGTTTATTAGGGAATCAAAAAACACTCGATAGAATTCAGTATTTATTAATGAATAATAAGCCCCTAAGAAATTAAAGAGTATGGAAGCATATATAATTAAAGGTTATAGAACTGCGGTAGGAAAAGCCAAAAAGGGAGGGTTCAAAAATTATCGTTCCGATGATATGGCTGTTCAAGTTATAAAACATTTGGTCAAAAACGTACCTGAGCTTGATCCAAAAACTGTCAACGATGTAATTGTTGGCTGTGCAAATCCTGAGGGAGAGCAAGGCTTACAAGTAGGTAGACTGATTTCAGCTAGAGCTCTGGGAATTGAAGTTCCTGGAATTACCATAAATCGTTATTGTGCTTCTGGTTTAGAGGCGATTTCATTAGCGGTTGCAAAGATTAAAGCAGGTATGGGTGATATCTTCGTTGCAGGGGGAACAGAAAGTATGAGTTTAATTCCTATGACAGGATATAAACTATCCCCTAGCTATCAAGCTAACATGGAAAACATCAATTATCACGTTAGCATGGGAGCAACAGCAGAAGCTGTGGCAGATAAATATAATATAACACGTGAAGCAGCAGATAATTTTTCTTTAGCATCCCATCAAAAAGCAGCAAATGCAATTGATAAAGAATATTTTAAAGAAGAAATTGTTCCAATTGAAGTAGAAGAGGTCTTTGTCAGAGAGGGTAAGAAAGTGTCCAGTTCTCATACTGTTGCAGTTGATGAGGGTGTAAGAAGAGATACCAGTATAGAGGGATTGAGTCGCTTACGAGCTGCTTTTAAACAAGGAGGAATAATCACCGCTGGCAACTCCTCTCAAACTTCTGATGGGGCTGCTTTTACACTAGTGATGAGTGAGGCAAAAGTCAAAGAATTAGGATTATCTCCTACAGCTCGAATGGCTGCTTGTTCTGTTGGTGGGGTAGATCCAATTTACATGGGTATTGGACCATGTGAAGCAATTCCTAAGGCATTAAACCAAGCTGGTCTAAGGCTCAATGATATTGAACAAACAGAGCTCAATGAAGCCTTCGCTGCCCAATCATTGGCAGTTATTCAAGAAAGTGGTTTAGACCCTTCAACGGTCAATGTTAATGGAGGTGCTGTAGCCTTAGGCCATCCACTAGGCTGTACAGGGGCCAAACTCACAATTCAGCTGCTCAATGAGATGAGACGTCGTAATCAAAAGTATGGTATGGTTACTGCTTGTGTTGGTGGAGGTCAGGGAATTGCAGGGATTTTTGAACGATTATAAGATACTAGACTTTTTTTACCACATAAGTTACTACTCCCCAAATAATTAATTCATTATCTTCCGTGACTTTTATTGGTTCATATTTATTGTTTTCAGGCATTAAATAAACACAGTCCTTTTCAACCTTTAAGCGTTTCACAGTAAACTCCCCATCTATAAAACAAACAGCGATTTTGTTATCTTCTGGTTCTAAGCTTCGGTCAATGACTAGAAGGTCTCCATCGTCCAATCCTGCTCCTTGCATAGATTCGCCTGTAACCCTAGCGTAAAAAGTAGCCGTTTCATTTTTGACTACCTCTCGATCAATACTTATTCTCAGTTCTTTAAAGTCATCCGCTGGGGAGGGAAATCCTGCCGAAATCCCTTCTTGGGCCAAAAACAAGCCTTTTCCTGACTCCTGATTTGGATGAAAAAAAATAACTTTATTTCCTTTACTCATTTGACTTTGATTACTTCATCGATTTCTGTAGTAAAACGGCTTGAAAGATGATCCCTTCTCATTTTCCAGGTTTGTTTTAAATCTTGGCTTGCTAATTTCATCCGATGTGGGCCAAAACGACGGTGAATTTTATCCAGAGTTTGCATTAATACTGAGTGTTTGGCACTGTCTTTTTCAAACAAACTCATTTGTCTTGATGTTGATGGGGTTAGCCCAAGTAGTAATATCCCTGCTTTTTTGTATTCAATACCTGATCTGAAAATACTTTTTAAACCCTTGAGAGCGTATTGGTTTAAAATAAGGCTAGAATCTGTGCTGTAGGGAAGTGTAACTGTACAGCCATTTCTGTATTGTTCGGCTTCTTTTTGGAAAGGGTTACTCCTTACAAAAACATAAATTGCAGAGGCACAGCTTCTTTGTTTTCTAAGTTTTTCTGCTCCCAAAAGGGTGTAAGTGGTAATGCGTTCTTCGAGATTACTAAATGTACTAATCGTACTTTTAAAACTTCTTGTTGTAGCAATGGACTTTTTTGCAGGTACAGTCTCTTCTAATTGGATAGTGGGAGCTCCTTGTAGATCTCTTTTCAACCTTAAGCCTATAATACTTAAGTTTTTTTTTACCCAACTGTCCGGTAGATTAACAAAGTCCAAAGCCGATTTCACGCCCAAACCTCTCAGCCTTTTCTCGTGTCTTATCCCAACACCCCAAACATCACTTATCGCAGTCCATTTTAGAGCTTTTAGCCTTTTTTCGTCATTGTCTATACAATAAACACCACCGGTTTTATTTGCAAATTTTTTAGCTATTTTATTAGCGATTTTTGCTAGAGCCTTTGATGGCGCAATCCCAATAGATACTGGAATTCCGGTCCACTGACCTACTTGTTTTCTTATTTTTAACCCCGTTTCTCTTAAATCGAAATATTCAAATCCTTCAAATTTTAAAAAAGCCTCATCAATACTGTAAATTTCTACATTGGGAGTATATTCTTCTAGGATTGTCATCACTCGATGACTCATATCTCCATATAGGGGGTAGTTGGAAGAAAAAACTTTGATATTATACTTTTTGAATTCACTTCGGAATTTGAAGGCAGGTGCACCCATTGGGATAGCTAAGGCTTTAGCTTCATTACTTCGCGCAATTACACAGCCATCGTTATTAGATAATATCACTAATGCTTTACCCTCGTATTGAGGTTGAAAAACCCGCTCGCAAGAAGCGTAAAAGTTGTTGCAGTCAATTAATGCGAACATGGACAAAAATTAGATTTTTGAAAATAAAAGTGATTAGAATCTGTTTTGATTTTGAATTTAATTACGAGTCTATTATCAGCACTTTTTCAATACAAATTTAACAAGAATTATATTGTTTTATTATTAAAACTTAACCTCTTTAGTCAAAAATTGTAATTTTGTTAGTAGGACCAGTTGTAATATGATTTGATGGATAAATATTCATTTTTAAATTCGGCACATACTGCATACTTTGCCGAATTGTATGAGCAATACTTAGAAGATCCCGATATAGTAGAACCTAGTTGGAGAGCTTTTTTTCAAGGATTTGATTTTGGGGTTGAAAATGGAGGGAGCCACGCGATTACAGGCGATGTTGAGGTCCCTGAGTCCGTTAAAAAAGAATTCCAAGTAGTAAGATTGATTGAAGGATATCGGACAAGAGGGCACTTGTTTACCAAAACTAATCCTGTTCGTAACAGGAGAGTGTACAGTCCTAATCTTGACGTTGAAAATTTTGGTTTGACACAAGCAGACTTATCCACTGTATTTAATGCCGGTTCAATAGTTGGTATAGGCCCAAGTACATTAGAGACAATAATTGAGCATCTTCAAAAAACTTATTGCGAGTCAATAGGAGTTGAATACATGTATATTAGAAATGTAGAAAAAAAAGAATGGATAAAGGGGCGATTACATCAAAATGAAAATCATCCAAATTTTAACTCAGAACAAAAAAAGCATATTCTAAACAAGCTAAATCAAGCAGTTAGTTTTGAAAATTTTCTTCATACTAAATATGTAGGTCAAAAGCGCTTCTCCCTTGAGGGAGGAGAATCACTTATACCTGCTCTTGACGCTCTAGTTTTATCAGCAGATGAAAAAGGTATTGAAGAATTTGTAATGGGAATGGCCCACAGGGGTAGATTAAACACTCTAACCAATATCTTTGGAAAATCTCCTAAGGATATTTTTAGTGAATTTGAAGGTAAAGATTACGATGAGCTAGTTTTTGATGGAGATGTTAAGTACCATATGGGATGGACATCTAAAATTGATCCCAACAAGGATGGAAAAAATATTAATATTAATTTGGCTCCTAATCCCTCTCACCTAGAAACTGTCGGGGCAGTTGTAGAGGGAATTTCAAGAGCTAAAATTGACAACAAATTTAATGGGGATTCGTCAAAAGTCTTGCCAATTATTGTTCATGGAGATGCAGCCATTGCAGGACAAGGTATTGCTTATGAAATAGCTCAAATGTCAAGGCTTAAGGGATATTCTACAGGAGGAACTATCCATATTGTTGTTAATAATCAAATCGGTTTTACCACAAACTATCTTGATGGAAGGTCTAGTACCTATTGTACAGATGTAGGAAAAGTTACCTTGTCTCCTGTTATGCACGTGAACGCTGATGACGCGGAGGCAGTAGTTCATGCTGTTCTTTTTGCCTTGGACTTTAGAATGAAATTTGAAGCTGATGTTTTTATCGATTTATTAGGATATAGAAAGTTTGGACACAATGAAGGTGATGAGCCACGCTTTACCCAACCTCAGTTATACAAATTTATTGCAGCTCATAAAAATCCTAGGGATATTTACGCTGAAAAATTGATTTCTCAGGGTATCATTGATGAGAATTATGTAAAAAAGATAGAGGAAGAATATAAATCGGGCTTAGAGAAAAATCTTCTAGTTTCTAAAAAAGAACAAACTACCATAGTTACCCCATTTATGGATGACGAGTGGCAAGGCTATAAGAGGGTAGATGAATCTGGGATGCACCCTGAAATCTTAACTGCTGTTGATTCAAAAAAGCTTAAGTTAGTGGCTAATGCTATTGCAACTCTTCCCAAAGGAAAGAAATTCTTAAGAAAGATTGAACGTTTGATTTCTGATCGAAAAAAAATGTTTTTTGAAACTAATAAACTTGATTGGTCAATGGGTGAGCTTCTTGCTTATGGAACATTACTGCAGGAAGGCTTCAATGTACGTTTATCTGGACAGGATGTAGAAAGAGGAACTTTTTCTCACCGACATGCAGTTCTTAAAGCTGAAACATCTGAGGAAGAATTAATATTATTAAACCAAATTAACCCTTCTAATCAAGGAAAATATAGTGTCTACAATTCGCTTTTGTCAGAGTATGGTGTTTTAGGGTTTGATTACGGCTACGCAATGGCAAGTCCTAATACCCTTACCATTTGGGAAGCCCAGTTTGGAGATTTCTCTAATGGCGCTCAAATAATGATCGATCAATATATATCTGCAGCTGAAGATAAATGGAAAACTCAAAATGGTATTGTTCTATTATTACCTCATGGATATGAAGGACAAGGTGCAGAACATTCATCAGCCAGAATGGAACGTTATCTTCAACTTTGTGCTAAAGACAACATGTTTGTTGCTAATTGCACAACACCTGCGAATTTATTTCATCTGCTAAGAAGACAGATGAAAGGAAATTTTAGAAAACCATTAATTGTATTTACACCCAAAAGTCTTTTGAGACATCCAATGGCAGTTTCTCCAGTTGAAGATCTCACAGAAGGGTTTTTTCAAAGGGTGATACCTGACACTGAAATAGACAATAAACAAGTAAAAAAATTGGTTTTTTGCTCGGGTAAATTTTATTTTGATTTAGTTGATGCTCGAGCAGAAAAAAATATTAAAGATGTCTCAATTGTAAGAATAGAACAATTATTTCCTTTACCTTACGAAGAGATTCAATTGGAAATAAATCGCTATGAAAATTTAGATGAGATTGTCTGGGCACAAGAAGAACCAAGAAATATGGGAGCTTGGAGTTATTTATTACTCCAGTTACCCCAAGCAAATAAAATGCGACCAGCTACAAGAAGATATTATGGATCTCCTGCTGCGGGAAGTGCTGCCAGGTTTAGAAATAGGCATCAACAAGTAATTGATTATGTTTTTGATGCATCACAAGATAATTTTATAAGAAAAAAGAAAAAGTAAAAATCTATTATTATGATTTTAGAGATGAAAGTACCATCCCCTGGAGAATCAATAACTGAGGTTGAAATTGCCCAGTGGCTTGTTGCTGAAGGGGATTATATACAGAAGGATCAGGCGATTGCTGAGGTAGACTCAGATAAGGCAACCCTTGAGCTTCCTGCAGAGACCAGTGGAACGATTTCACTAAAGGCTGAAGAAGGTGATGCAGTAGCAGTTGGTTCAGTTGTTTGTTTAATAGATACCGAGGGAAAACCTCTAGGAGGTGAATCTTCTTCTTCTACACAGGTAGAGAAAAACCCCGTTGTAAATACCCAACCTACTCCAATAGTTAAGTCAAGTTACGCAACTGGAACAGCCTCCATTGCAGCTAAAAAAATCATTAGTGAAAAAGGTATTGATATAGATAGCTTGATTGGTTCTGGAAGAGATGGAAGAATAACTAAAGATGATGCTGTAAAAGCTGTTGCAGCAATGGGATCAGCTCCCAAGGGAGCTAACCGAGGTGAAGAGCGCAAAAAATTATCTATGCTTAGGCGTAAAGTAGCCGAGAGGCTTGTTGCCGTTAAAAATGAAACAGCAATGTTGACAACCTTTAATGAGGTAAATATGGCGCCTATTTTTGCATTAAGGAAAGAGTATAAGGAGTTGTTTTCCGAAAAGCATGGTGTTGGGCTTGGATTTATGAGTTTCTTTACCAAAGCCGTTGTTAGAGCACTTAAAATATTTCCTGATGTTAACTCTATGATTGATGGTGACTATAAGATATCATATGATTATTGTGACATAAGTGTAGCTGTTTCTGGGCCAAAAGGTCTGATGGTTCCGGTTGTAAGAAGTGCTGAAAAACTATCATTTATGGAAATCGAGCAGGAAATAAAAAGATTAGCTATTAGAGCTAGAGACGGACAAATTACGGTTGATGATATGACTGGGGGTACTTTTACCATATCAAACGGCGGAGTTTTTGGTTCCATGCTTTCTACCCCTATCATCAATCCTCCTCAATCTGGAATTCTTGGGATGCATAACATCATTGAACGACCTATAGCAGTTAATGGAAAAGTTGAAATTAGGCCTATGATGTATTTGGCATTATCATACGATCATCGTGTTATTGATGGTAAAGAGTCAGTTGGTTTCTTAGTTGCAATTAAAGAGGCCTTGGAAAACCCTGAGGAAATATTAATGGATGGAGATATTAAAAAGGCTTTAAATCTTTAAAAATAATCCTCAAAACATCATTTTTTTTTCTCTATAGTTAATAATGACTCTGTGATTTCGTAGAAAATCATTTCCTAAAATTCCATCAATAGTCTTACCCCCTTCCTTAACTAATGTTGCATTAATGTATTGCATATCGAGAAGCACAAAAGATTGTTGACCTATAAGATGTCTTCCTAGAATTAAATTGCATCTTTGGGCCAAAATTGCTTTCATTTTATCCTCACCAGCACCAGCAGCCTCAAAGGGGTTACCTTTTTCTCTAATTCCAAAATAATTTTTTTGGGATAAAGCGATACAGCTATTTGAAGCCCCAGTATCAATTAATAGATTTGCTCTAACCCCATTAATTCTTGCTTTACAACTAAGGTGATGGGTGAGTGTTATTTTAATTTTAACTTTTCGTGTATTCATTTCTCTAAACAATGATTCAAATTTTAGTAAAAGTAAAAAACGAAATATTAATTTTACTAATAATGAAAATGATTGATACCCATACTCATCTTTACCTGGAAGCTTTCGACGCTGATAGAAATGAAGTAATTAAAAAAGCAATTAAAGAAGGTATACATCGTTTTTATTTACCTGCTATTGATAGCTCCTATACTAATAAGATGTATGAGCTTGAAAAGCGATATCCTGAACATATTAGACTAATGGCAGGTTTACATCCAACGCATGTAAAGGAAAATTACTTGGAGGAGCTAAACCATGTAAGTGAAAACTTATCCAAAAGAGATTTTATTGCTGTAGGTGAAATAGGAATAGACTTGTATTGGGATAAAACTTTTCTTAAACAACAACAAGAATCCTTTAATTATCAAATTGTATTAGCTAAAAAATATGATTTGCCCATTGTAATTCATTGTAGAAATGCTTTTGATGAGGTATTTGATGTGCTTGAAGATCATAAAGGTAGTGATCTAAATGGAGTTTTTCATTGTTTTACAGGTACTTATGAACATGCTAAACGTGCTATTGATTTCAATCTAAAGCTTGGAATTGGTGGAGTAGTCACATTTAAAAATGGGAAAATTGATCAATTTTTAAATAAAATACCATTAGAAAATATTGTTTTAGAAACAGATTCTCCATTTTTAGCTCCAGTTCCACACCGAGGAAAGCGAAACGAAAGCGGATACCTGACCCTTGTGAATCAAAAAGTATCGGAAATACATTGTATGACGCAAGGGCAAATAGCTAAGATTACAACTGAAAATGCAATATCCGTTTTTAAAAACTGATTAAAAGCATAAAGAGAATAATCCTCAATTACACACAATATTTTTTGATCATTTAATATCTATTTTTGTTTTAAATTGTATCCCCTTAGAGAGGTGGCCGAGTGGTCGAAGGCGCACGCTTGGAAAGCGTGTATTCCGTTATCGCGGAATCGAGGGTTCGAATCCCTTCCTCTCTGCTAATAAATTGGGAATAAAGGTTATTCCTCAAATCAGTTTTCCAAGTCATGCTAGATCTGCTATTAAAGCAATGGAGACCAGATATTTTAATTATATGGAGTCTGGTGATATAGACAAAGCTAATGAGTATCTATTAACAGATTTTAATGATAAAAGTAAGTACAGATCTGCCCAGGGTTATAATGATAACATCATTTGTATATGTTTTGAAAGTTCATATAAATTTTATCATAAGGTATTTAGTGAAGTAAAAGCTATGTACGATGAGGCTAATATTAAGATGGGGAAGTTTAGTATTGGAGCTGATGAAGTTCCTTACGGTGCATGGATAAAATCAAAAATTTGCAAAGAAAAATATGGAGTAGACTTCGATGTAGATGATTTGTATTTATCTAATCTAAAAAGATTATTTACTATGATAAAAGAGCGTGGGGTAACTATGACAGGGTGGGAGGACATTTTATTGGTTCAGTCTTCTAAAAGTCAAAATGAGAAAAATATAAGATTAGAACATTTTGATTACCAACCGATTCCATATGTTTGGAATAATACTTGGGGGGAAGGTAGAGAGGATATGATATATAAATTTGCTAATCTTGGCTTTAAAACAGTTATGAGTAATTCCTCAGCTTTTTATTTTGACATGTCAGACAACAAAGATTTTGAAAATTATGGCCTAAATTGGTCAGGCTATGTAGATTACTTTGATACTTGGGCGATTGATCCTTTGGATATATTTTCCAATAAAGTTTTAAATGCAAAACATGGAATACATCAAAAATATATAGATAAAACTGAGAAAATAAAATCGGAAAATATAGATAATTTTTTAGGCATACAAAGCCAATTGTGGACTGAAACAGTAATCGATAATCAAGTTTTTGATGAATTATTTATGCCTAATATTATTTTTTTTTCAGAAAGAGCGTGGGGGAAAAGACCCGAATGGATTTTATCTAAAAATTTTGAAGATCAGAAAAGTAAAATGATTTTAGATTGGGAAAAATTTACTTCATTTATTGGAGGTAGTTTTCTTCCTTTCATAACTGAAAACTTTCAAATAAAATATCATTTACCAAAGCCAGGAGGAAAATTAATTAGAAAAAAATTATTTTTAAAAACCCTATTTCCAGGTTTAAAAATTAGATACACTTGTGACGGTTCTATACCAAATATCAACTCAAAAGTTTATTCAAAACCTGTAGTTGTAAAAAAGAATAGCGATATCTATGCTAGATCTTTTGATGAATCGGGCCGAGGTGGGTTATCAATTAAAATTGAAAAAGATGGAAATTACTAATAAAAGATTACTCTCAATTGACATATTAAGAGGTTTTACAATTATTTTTATGATTATTGTAAATGATCCTGGATCATGGTCTCATGTGTATTCTCCACTATTACATGCTAAGTGGAATGGAATAACACCAACTGATTATATTTTTCCTACCTTTCTATTTATCGTTGGTGTTTCTATTGTACTTTCTCTATCTGAGAAAGTTGAAAATAAAATTTCTAAAAAAACAATTTTAAGAAAAATTTTCTGGAGATCTTTAAAGATATATTTAGTAGGACTTTTCTTGTGGCTTTGGCCTAATTTCGATTTTGAAAATATAAGATGGACTGGGGTTTTACAAAGAATTTCATTAGTGTATTTATTTACCGCTTTAATTTTCATATACTCTAATTTTAGGTCACAAATAATTTTACTATTTATTATCATAATTGGATATACCTCCCTAATGTGTTTTACTCCAATTCCTGGTATAGGTTATCCCGATTTGTCTGTACCTGAAAAAAATTGGGCACATTATATCGATAGCATTTTACTGCCTGGAGTAATGTGGAGGGAAACATGGGATCCTGAAGGTATTTTAGGCACAATACCGTCTATTGGAACTGGGATACTTGGTCTTATTGCCGGAAATTTATTAATCAAAAAAAATAATATTGAGAAGAAAATGCTGTATGTCGGAGTTTTTAGTTTTATTCTGCTATTTTTTGGAGATATTTTTCAATATATATTCCCTTTAAATAAAAACATATGGAGCACTTCATTTATGTTATTAGTTGGAGGAATTTCCTCTTTTTCCTTATTTTTTTGTATATACATATGTGACTATCTAAATCTCGGAAATAAATTAAAGTTTCCTCATTCATTTGGAGTAAACTCCATATTTAGTTATGTTCTAGCAGGTATGTTAACATTGATATTTTACAGTGATAAATTATGGGGTATTGGACTAAATAAGTTATTCATGGATAATTTTGGAGAGTTAGGAATATCTTTAAAGCTATTATCTTTTATTTATGCATTTTTTTATGTAATGATTATCTGGCTTCCAACTTTATTTTTATTTAAAAGAAAGATTTACATCAAGCTATAGTATATTTACGATTATCAATCTCAGATAAAAAAAATTACTTCATAAAGTTGTAGAAATAAATAATCTCATTTTAGATAAAGTAATAGAGCTAGTCTGACTTACTTTAATTATCCTTTAAAAGGAATTGCTCCCATAAAACCACAGACATGGCTAGCCAAATTACTAGCTTCTGTAACGATTTCATTTAGTGGCTTTTTATTAAGCCATCCAAATACAACTGAAGCAGTGTAGGCGTCGCCTGCTCCAACAGTGCTGATTACATTGACCTTATTTTTGGGGGTATGAACAATATAATCGTTTTTTGTAGCCATTATTGATCCATTTTCTCCCAATGTGATGATCACTAGTTTTAAATCAAATTCGTGGATTAAGGAAAGAGCTCCTTTTTTCCATTCTTGAGAAATAAAAACTATATTGGCAATTTGATAAAATTCAAATTGATTCATCTTTACAATATCTGCTCGCTCAAGAGATAACTTTATTATTTCTATATTATAAAATTCTTGTCTAAAATTAACGTCAAAGACCTTTAGACAATTCAGGGGAGTTGAATCAAGTATTTTTTTTAATGCTTTTTTTGAATTAGAGCTTCTCTGTGCTAAGGTTCCGAAACACACGGCATCAAGCAACTGACAAATATTTCTAATATTATCGTCGAATATAATATGATCCCATGCAGATTCTTCGTCAATTTTATAAGAAGCATTCCCCATTTGGTCTAGATTAACCACAACCCTTCCAGTAGGAAAAAATTTATTGACCTGAATACCAGAAGTATTTAAATCAAAATCATTTAATAATGTTTGTGCGTCTTTTCCTAATGAATCGTCTCCAATACAGCTAATCAAAAAACTATTTGCTCCCAATTCTTGAGAATGAATAGCAAAATTTGAAGGAGCTCCTCCAAGAGTTTTAGCCTCAGGATAAATATCCCATAGTACTTCTCCAAACCCTGCTACTTGATATTTTTTTTGCATTTAGTTAAACTATTTATTTAAAATCATTTTCAAATATTAGTATTTTTTTACAAAAAAATATAATATCAACATAGATGTCACAACACATATTCTAATCCCTCCAGTATTTTACTATTGGACTTAGTTTGTAATCATTGAAATATTTATTAGGCATTAGTGTAGAGTCTTTTTTAGGCCGTTTTCAAAGTGTAAGTCAGATTGATTTATTTTAAAAGTTTCATTCCAAAACCCGGTTCATCTGAAACACTAATTTTCCCATTAATAATTTTGTAATTTCCAAAATCAATATCCTCAGAAAAACAGGTTACACCTTCAATGGTGACAATATTTTCAAATGCTGCTGCAAGATGAGTGGTATAATGGGTTTTTAACTTACTTCCAAAAGCATGAGGGCTTGCTAGCATTCCGTATGACTTTAATTCACCCATCAACTTTCTCCAACGTGTAAATCCAAACGAACGAATGTCCGCTAAATAGACGTTCATAATATCTTCTTTACCCATTCTCAAACATAACTCATGATTTCTGTTTGCTTCACCGTCAGCATAAAGAGTATTTCTAAACCCGTTCTCGTCCATCCATTTTCTAAGTTTTTTACCTTCTTCATAATTCTCCCTGAAAGGTTCTTCAACCCAAAGTAATGGAATATCTCCAATTCCAATTAAAAAATCAATAGTGTCTTGAAGGGTGTATTTATCATTTGAATCTACCAATAGTGTAATATTAGGGAAAGCATTATTAATTTCTTTAATGACTTCAATATCCATTTTCATCCCATCTGCATGTGAATACCATTTTCCACTTCGCCCAATTTTAATTTTTAATTGTTGATAACCATATTCAATATCCCAACTACAGTTTTCTAGAATTTTATCAATACCACCTATCTTTCCATGGTGCTCTAGTTCATCAAAGTAGATCATACCACTGTAGATTGATGTTTCTTTAACAGCATTTTGACCAATTAATTCATAAACCGGTTTATTAAGTATTACACCCATTAAATCGTGAAGGGCCAAATCCAAATAAATATTTAGCCCCTCACTGATACCAAATTCTGGGGAAATCAATTCTGAAACGAACTTTCCTTCAAGTTGAAGTAATTCATCATCTCTTAAATCTTTTCGTCCCAGTCCCCAACCAGTTGCTCCCTGGTCAGTATATAGTTTGAAAGCATCATCAGAGTGGTATTGACCGTGATTTCCTTTCCTGGCATTTTTCCCTACATGTCTTGGCCAATTATAGTTAAACTTCAATCTTTCAGCTCTAGTAATTTTGTGTTTTTTAAGCTCAGGAAAATTTTCACCATTTCTACCTGAAAATAATTTTATGTATTCATGTGGAATCATAGTTCCAACTATAGTATTTTTTATAAAATTTCTTCTTTTCATGATGGATTTTTGATTCGATTATTTAATTTTTTTTTTTTTTAAATTTAGAAATTCTTACAAAAAATGAGAAAGATTGAGATAGTTTAAAAAAGATGATTTGGTATGTATTTTTTTTTATCTTTAAAAAATTAAAAAACACAGAAACAAAACTTCAATCAAAATGAGAAAATTATTTTTTGCCCTAACCTTTTTTGCGATTTTAATGACCCAATCATTATCATATGCTAATACCCTATTATTAACTTCTCAAGAAGCAGAGATGCAAGAAGAAGCTGAATCTGACTCTCTCCAAGTTGATGAGACGGCTACCTTTGGACAGGTTTCCGAAGAAGTTGAGGAGGAGGCACCACCTGTAGAAGCTTCATTTACTCAAGAGCTAAAGAAGAGATTTATTGAAGGAGGCCCTGGCTTTATGGGAATTGTTTTGATTTGTTTGATTCTTGGACTTGCCATTGCCATTGAACGGATTATTTACCTTAATCTATCAACTACTAATACACAAAAACTAACAACTGGTGTTGAAGAAGCAATTTCTTCAGGAGGAGTTGAGGCTGCTAAGGAACTTTGTAGAAATACTAAAGGGCCCGTTGCCTCAATATTTTATCAAGGCCTTGACCGAGTTAATGAGGGCGTAGAAAGTGCTGAAAAGGCCGTTGTAGCTTATGGAGGAGTTCAAATGGGACAATTGGAAAAAAATGTTTCTTGGATTTCTTTGTTCATTGCTCTCGCTCCGATGCTTGGATTCATGGGTACAGTAATTGGTATGATTCAAGCTTTTGATAAAATTGAAGCAGCTGGAGACATGCAGCCCTCACTTGTAGCTGGTGGTATAAAAGTGGCACTTTTGACAACAGTATTTGGACTTATTGTTGCAATTATTCTGCAAGTTTTTTATAACTATATTATTGCCAAAATCGACAGTATTGTAAATGACATGGAAGACGCCTCTATTACTTTAATAGACATACTTGTAGCCCAAAAAAAATAAATCATCAATCTCATGAAAATTCAAAATATAATTAAAAGCATTAGCGCCGTTATTGGCTTACTAGCAGCTTTATTCCTAATTAGAATTATTTTGGCTGGTGACGAAGATATCAAAATGGCTGCTTCAATGGGTGAGTATGGAAAGGTGTCAGCATTAGTTGAATTGGCAAGAATTGTCCTTTTACTATCTGTGGCTGTTACACTGATTTTCTCTCTAAGAGGATTGTTTTCCGATATCAAAAAATTAAAAAAAGCTGGTATTTCAATAGGTTTATTCTTTATTGTTATAATGATTTCTTTTTTTTTATCTGAAGGAGTTGAGACTCCTATGAAAGATGGTGAATTTCTTTCGGCTACAGGTTCTAAATGGGTTGAAACTGGAATTAGAACTTTTTATTTATTAACTATTATTGCTTTGGGCTTGATGATTTATTCTGGATTAATCAAAATATTAAAAAAATAATTTAATTATGGCCAAAAGATCAGCACCCGAAGTTAATGCAGGATCAATGGCAGACATCGCATTCTTGCTATTGATTTTCTTCTTGGTTACTACTACAATTGAGACTGATAGTGGTATCAACAGAAAACTTCCACCCAATGAAGAACTAGAAGATCCACCAATTATTAAACAAAAGAATATTTTTACTGTTGTAGTGAATAAAAACAATCAGCTCCTAGTTGAAGAAGAATTAACAGATATTTCAGATCTACGTCCACTCGCTGTTGAGTTTCTTGATAATGGTGGTGGAATAGATGAGGAATCTTGCAATTATTGTCAGGGTTCAAGAGATCCAAAATCTTCTGATAATCCAGAAAAAGCGATTATTTCCCTAAAAAATGACAGAGAAACGTCTTACAAGGTTTATATTTCTGTTCAAAATGAATTAGTTGCCGCTTATAATGAATTAAGAGACCGTGAATTTTTACGATTGTTTCCAAATGAATATATGAGTTTCGTTGAAGCTAATAAGAAATATTCTGATCCAAGAACTTCACCCGAAGAAAAGGCACGTCTTAGGCCCCTGCTAAGTGAAGTAAAAATTATGTTTCCACAGAAGCTTTCTGAGGCTGAACCAAGTAAAACTAAATCCTGAAAAGATGTCAAAGTTTAAAAAGAAAAAAGGAGGTGAATTACCAGCGATTTCAACAGCATCTCTACCTGATATTGTCTTTATGCTATTATTCTTTTTTATGGTAGCTACAGTTATGAGAGATAGTACTTTGATGGTAAAAAACCAATTACCTGCTGCAGATCAAGTTCAAAAATTGGATAAAAAAGATCGTGTCATGTATATATATGCTGGAGAACCCTCCTCCCGTTATACAGACAAATATGGTTCACAACCTAGAATACAATTGAATGATAAGTTTGCCTCAGTAGGAGAGGTTGCTGCATTTGTTTTAGCTGAGCGGGCTTCCAAACGTCAAGAGTTACAGAACGTTTTAACAACAGCTCTTAAAGTTGATGGTGATACTAAAATGGGCTTGATCAGTGATATAAAGCAAGAGCTAAGAAAGGTAAATGCTTTGAAAATTAATTATACCACTCGTATTGGAGGTTATACTCAAAATATTGATTAATTTTTTTGATAATATTTTAAATTAGTGCCTTTATTAGGCACTTTTTTATATCCTTATTTTAAAATTATACTTAGAGTATGAAGTAATATGAAATTAAGGTTTCTCCTTTTTTTATCGATTCTCTGGCTCTGTCACAAAGCACAGGGACAGAACGAAAAACATTTGTTGAAATACCGTGAAGATCAATTCTTCGTTAGTTTCTCAATGATTTTTCAGAAAGAGTCAATAAATGGGTTTAAACAAAATGGCTTTTCTAATAACTTCCAAATAGGATTTTTAAGAGATATTCCTTTTAATATAAAGGGAAATTTAGGTATGGCATTAGGCTTGGGTTATAGCTTTGATAAGCTCGTTTCCAATCTAACTTTAAACAACGATGAGCAAAATAATCTTAGTTTCTCTATTTTAGATAATGTGCAAAATAGTCAAAAGATATCTAGTGTTATTTTACCTCTGGAATTTAGATGGCGAACATCAACAATAAATAAAACTGAGTTTTGGAGATTATATGGGGGATTCAAGTATAAAATTAATCTAAATTCCCAATTCAATTATTCTGCAGGTGGAAACTCTAGGGTAGACTTCATTAGAAAACAAAACACAGCAATTTATGTTTCACTTGGTTATAATACTTGGAATTTATTATTTGAATATGATTTAAATAGTATTTACAATAGAGATATTTTTCTTCTCGAGGGATTGAGTCCAGAGATTAGTACGATAAAAATTGGGTTAATTTTTTATATTTTATAGTTAGATGGATTTACGAAGTCTTGCTACTGGAATATCCATTTGTTCTCTATACTTTGCTACTGTTCTTCGAGCAACATTATAACCTTTTTCTTTTAGAAGGATTGAAATTACTTGATCCGTGAGTGGCTTTTTCTTATTTTCATGGGCAATTAAATCCTTTAGAATTTTTTTAATTTCAATGGTTGACACATCTTCTCCGTCATCTTTTTTCATTCCTTCTGAAAAAAAACTTTTCAACAACTTGACTCCATATGGTGTGTCGATATATTTACTATTTGCTACACGCGAAACTGTCGAAATATCCATTTCGATTTTGTCTGCAATATCTTTTAAAATCATTGGTTTTAAATTTTGCTCATCTCCCGTCAGAAAATAGTTACTTTGATACTCTACGATTGCGCTAATGGTTAAATATAAAGTTTGATAACGTTGTTCAATAGCATCTATAAACCATTTTGCAGCATCTAATTTTTGTTTGATAAATAGGACTGCCTCTTGCATTGACTTATTCTTTTCAGGTGCGACAACATAACCAGACAACATTTCCTTGTAACTATTTGAAATTCTTAAATCAGGAATATTTCTTTTGTTTAGTGTAACCTTAAGCTTTCCATTATCAATGCAAAGTAAAAAGTCTGGGACAATATGGTTATTTTGACTGCCTTCTGAAAGAGCCCCCCCTGGTTTTGGGTTTAATTTAGCAATTTCATCAAATACAGATCTAAGCTCTTCTTCATTAATATTAAATCTATCTTGAAGTTTTTTATAGTGTTTTCTTGAAAACTCATTAAATGCATTATCGATTATATTCTTTGATAAACTAATCAAGGGTCTGTCTCGTTCTTTTCTTGACAGCTGGATGGAAAGGCACTCTTGAAGTGATCTTGCTCCAACACCAGGAGGATCTAAGGACTGAATTTTACTTAATACAGACTTTAATTGAGATTCATTAACAACTATATTTTGGGTAAAGGCCAAATCATCTATCAGATCTTCTTCTGTCCTTCTAAGATAACCACTATTATCAATGCTACCAATCAAAAACTCGGCAATAGGTCGCTCAAAATCATCTAAAATTAAACTTTGTAACTGAGATCCTAAATATTCGTGAAAGCTTACTCTTCCAGAAAAAGGAATCATTTTCTCATCCTCGTCATTGGACTGATTATTAGCTGAAACTCTATAACTAGGTATTTCGTCATCGCTGAGGTAAGAATCAATATTGATATCTTCAGTATTTATATTTTGATCTTGTTGACTGTCATCATATTCATCCGATGGGATACTATCAACTTCAATTTCCTTTCCTTTTTCTAATGCTGGATTTTCTCCAATTTCAGACTGAATCCGCTGTTCAAGGTCTAAGGTAGATAACTGAATAAGCTTCATCAATTGAATCTGCTGTGGAGAGAGTTTCTGAGAAAGTTTTAATTGGAGCTGTTGTTTTAACATAAAAAAATATACTTATATAAAGATATGAAAAAGTTAATTCAGCAAATTTGATTAGAATGATGCGTTTTGAGGGGTCCGTGGAAATGGGATTACATCTCTAATATTACTCATACCAGTAGCGAATTGAACAAGGCGTTCAAAACCAAGTCCAAATCCACTATGAGGGGTACTTCCGAATTTTCTCAACTCGATATACCACCATAGTTCCTTTTTATCAATTCCCATTTTTTCAATTCTACTCTCTAGTACTTCCAGTCTCTCTTCCCTCTGCGAGCCTCCCACAATTTCTCCAATACCTGGAAAAAGAATATCCATTGCTCTTACTGTCTTTTTATCATCATTCATTCTCATATAAAAAGCTTTTATCTTAGCTGGGTAATCGTACAATATAACCGGTGCATTGAAATGCTTTTCAACTAGAAACCTTTCATGTTCACTTTGAAGGTCTGTTCCCCAATTTTCAATAAGATATTCAAACTTTTTCTTTTTATTAGGTTTAGATTTTTTTAAGATATCGATTGCATCAGTGTAGGAAATTCTAATGAAATCATTTTTAACAACAAAATTTATTTTTTCGATTAAACCCATGGGGCTTCTCTCATTTTGAGGTTTTGACTTTTCCTCATTAATGAGTCTCTGATCCAAAAAAGTTAAATCTTTTATACACTTTTCTAAAATATGATTTAGAGTGTATTTTATAAACTCCTCTGCTAGATCCATATTCTGATTTAAATCAAAAAAAGCCATCTCTGGTTCAATCATCCAAAATTCAGCAAGATGTCTAGTAGTATTAGACTTTTCTGCACGAAAAGTAGGACCAAAAGTATATACATTTCCTAGACCTTGAGAATAAGTTTCAGCTTCAAGCTGGCCTGATACTGTTAGATTAGTTTCCTTTCCAAAAAAGTCATTTTTAAAATCTACATTTCCTTGGTCATTTAATTTAGGATTTTTTGGATCTAAAACAGTTACACGAAACATTTCACCTGCTCCCTCAGCATCACTACCAGTTATTATCGGAGTATGGATATAACAAAACCCTTTCTCATTAAAAAATTGATGAATGGCAAACGAAAGAATAGATCGAATTCTCATCACTGAGCTGAATGTTTTGGTTCTAATTCTTAGGTGTGCTTTTTCTCTTAAAAATTCGAAGCTGTGTTTTTTTGCTTGTATTGGATAGGTATCAGGATCTGCTTCACCATGAACGAATATGGACTTTACCAATACTTCTACTGATTGACCTTTTCCCATACTCTTAATTAGCTCTCCTTCAATTTCTAACGCTGCTCCAGTGTTTATTTTCTTGAGAAGAGATTCATCTGTTTGCTTATAATCAACCACACACTGAAGGTTTTCAATTGAAGAGCCGTCGTTTAAAGCGATAAATCTGTTGGCTCTAAAGGTTTTCACCCAACCCTTAACAATTACTTTCTCATAATCATTGGGTTTACTTAGAACGTCAACTATTCGATAGCTTATCATTGTGTTGCATTTTCTTTGCAAAGATAGGCTTATTTACAAAATTTGTTTAAGCTTTTCTATTATCCTCAGAAGAAATAATTTTGATTTTAGGTTCTTTAAACACCTTCTCGTTACCTACTCCATCTTCAAGAGAAATAAGTATAGAGGGTAGTAGGATAAGGTTAGCGAGCATCGCAAATAATAGTGTAACCGATACTAAGCCACCCAATGCAACAGTACCTCCAAAATTGGAAGACATAAATACTGCAAAACCAAAAAATAGTACAACTGACGTGTAAAACATACTAATCGCAGTTTCTCTCAAGGAGCTGTAGACAGCAGATTTTATCTTCCAGTTATTTTCTATTAATTCTTGCCGATATTTTGCTAGAAAATGAATCGTATCATCAACAGAAATTCCAAATGCTATACTGAAAACTAAGATGGTTGAGGGCTTAAGTGGTATACCTGTAAAACCCATCACTCCGGCTGTTATGATAAGCGGTAGTAGGTTAGGGATTAGTGAAATCATAATCATCTTAAAAGATCTAAACATATAAGCCATAAAGATTGCTATCAGAAGTATGGCAAGTGACAATGAGATGATTAAGTTTCGGATTAAATAATGAGTTCCTTTAAGATATAGGAGAGGTTTGCCCGTTAACTTCACATTGTACCTTTCATCAGGGAAAATCTTGTCTATCTCTTTGAGAAGGTCAATTTCGATTTCCTCTATACGTTCCGTTTTAATGTCTTTCATAAAAGTTGTGACCCGACTAAATTGGGCAGTACTATCTTGATAATTTTGCAACAGATCACCTGAGTCATTTGAATTTTTTAAATACCGCGCTATAAAGCTATTTTCTTGGGAACTTGGTAATTTGAAATAATTCGGGTTTCCATTATAATAGGCTTGTTTGATAAACTTCATTCCACCTACCATTGACAAAGCAGGTGAAAGTTCAGGGGTGTCTCTTATATATTTTTCAAGCTTATCTATTCTTTTTAAGGTTGATAATCGATTAGCGCCCCCCTCTCGCTTTGTATCAATGATTATTTCAATGGGTACTATACCATTAAACTCTTCATCAAAGAATAAAATATCTTTGAAAAAGGCTGATTTTTTTGGCATGTCTTCAATAATGCTTCCTGATATATTAATTTGATAAATCCCAATTATTCCAAAAATTAAACTGAGAATAGAGATAATGAAAACATTAATTCGTTTATATCTTACCTTATCTTCCATCCATTTTACAAATCTATTTATAAAGCTGTTATTGAGATGTTGCAGGTGCTTTTTATTTGGAAGATTCATGAAACTATAAATGATGGGTATTATCAATAATGAAAGTAGAAATATCGCTAGAATGTTGATTGAAGCAACCGTTCCAAATTCTTTTAGTACTTTACTATCAGTTAGAATAAAAGTTGCAAATCCAGAGGCGGTAGTCAAGTTTGTCATCAATGTTGCATTCCCAATTTTCATGATTACGCGTCGTAGTGATTTTGCTTTGTTTCCGTGTTTTGCAACCTCTTGTTGATATTTATTAATCAGGAAAATACAGTTAGGAATTCCAATGACAATGATAAGAGGGGGAATTAATGCAGTAAGTATAGTGATTTCATATCCCATCCAGCCCAAAATCCCAAAGGCCCACATGACGCCAATTACAACAACAAACATTGAAATAAATGTTGCACGAAAAGATCGGAAAAATAGGAAAAAAATAATGGTAGTGACTAGCATTGCTGAAATAACAAAAATCCCAATTTCATCTACTATATTTTGTGCATTTAGTGTACGGATGTAAGGCATTCCAGATATCCTTACATCAAGTCCGGAACGTTCCTCAAATGAATTAATTAAGGGTATGAAATTTTCAAAAATAAAATCTTTTCTTCTTGAAGTATTGACAATATCTTTATTCATGTAGATGGCAGATCGGATAGATTTTCCATCGTTACTGTAAAGGATATTTTTATAGAAAGGTAATTCTATTAGTAAATTCTGTTTAAACTTTTCCAATGCAACAGTATCAATTTTTTTATTGGGGAGAAGGTTTCTTAGAATGAATTTTTTTTGATTTTCGTCTTTTATGAGTTCTTGAACATTATTAGTCGAAATGGTAAAGTCAATTTCTGAGAATTTATTTATTTCATTATTCAACTTAACCCACTCATTGAAGATTTCTTCAGTGAAGAAATTATCATCTTTTAATGCAATAACAATTAGATTTCCCTCTTCTCCAAAAGTCTTTATAAAATCTTCATATTGAATATTTTCTGGATGTGTATCGGGAAGAAGATTTGCCTCAGTATACGTAAAGCGCATATTTTGCCATTGGGAAGCAAGATAAAGTGTCATCACGCTTATGGTGATTAAAATCAGAGGGCGATTTCGTAAAATTAAATTAGCAACAGTACCCCAAAAATTACTTTTTGTACTCTTATTCATAATTTAGTCACCCATTATTCAAAAACTATACGGTTAGAATATCTTTTTCTTTTGATAGAAAAATTTCATCAACTTTTTTAATATAATTATCCGTTAATTCTTGAACATCAATCTCAGCATTTTTTTGTATATCTTTAGAAATGTCAGATTTCTTTATTTCGTTGTTGGCATCTTTCCTGGCATTTCTAATACTAACTTTGGTATTTTCAGTTTCGGCCTTTGCTAATTTTACAAGTTCCATTCTTCTTTCTTCAGTCAACGGAGGAACATTTATTATAACAGATTCACCGTTATTCGTGGGGTTAAAACCTAAGTTAGCATTTAAAATCCCTTTCTCAATTTCATCAAGTAAGGGTTTTTCCCAGGGTTGAACAGTAATGGTTCTTCCATCTGGGGTATTAATATTTGAGACTTGACTTAGGGGGGTAGGCACACCATAGTATTCTATCATTACACCTTTAAGCATAACTGGATTAGCTCTCCCAGCTCTAATATTGACCAACTCTCTTTCTAAATGTTCAATTGAAAACCGCATGCTTTCATTGGCAGTTTCAATTATAAAGCCTATTTCTTCATTCATTTTGTAATTGGTTTATAAATCAACACGAGTACCAATTTTATCTCCATTGATAATTTTACTTAGATTTCCTTTAATGTTCATATCAAAAACAATAATTGGTAAATTGTTTTCTTGACTTAAGGTAAAAGCAGTAGTGTCCATTACTTTAAGCCCCTTTTTTAATACCTCTTCAAAAGAAAGAGAGTCAAACTTGGTTGCTTCTTTATTTTTTTCGGGGTCTTTATTGTAAATTCCATCTACTCTAGTTCCTTTTAGGATAACGTCTGCATTGATTTCAACTGCTCTAAGTACAGCTGCAGAATCAGTGGTGAAAAAAGGATTACCGGTCCCAGACCCAAAAATCACCACACGTCCTTTTTCTAAATGGCGTGTGGCTCTCCTCTTTATGAAAGGTTCGGCTATGGCTTCCATATTTATAGCAGATTGCAACCTCGTTGGAATATCAATATTTTCAAGAGCACTTTGTAAAGCGAGTCCATTAATTACAGTAGCAAGCATCCCCATATAGTCAGCTTGAACACGATCCATACCTTTACTAGCACCTGAAACACCCCGAAAAATATTTCCCCCTCCAATAACAATTGCTATCTCTGTTCCTTTTTCATGAATTTCTTTAATCTCAATGGCGTAGTCGTTTAATCTTGTTGGGTCAATTCCGTGATTATATTCACCCATGAGAGCTTCACCGCTAAGTTTTAATAGTACTCTTTTATATTTCATACTTAAAAAATCTATCAAATATAGCAATTATAGAGGGAACCTTACAGGGCTTTTAAACTCAAGTCTATATTCTTTGCAGAGTGTGTAAGTGCACCAATGGATAAAAAATCTACTCCTGTCTCTGCATATTGAATTAAGTTGTTCTCATTAATATTTCCCGATGCTTCTGTTTCAATACTATTATTTATCCAAGACACTTTTTCCTGAATTTGACTAGGCTCCATATTGTCGAGAAGTATTCTTTTAACCCATGGAAATTCCATTACAGCCTCAATTTCAATTTGGTTTCTAACCTCGACAACTACATCAATTTTTAATTGACTTCTTTCCAAATAATCTTTAATTTTTAGTAATGTATTTTGCATACCTCCACAAAAATCTACATGGTTATCCTTAATCATAATGGCGTCAAATAGTCCCATTCTATGATTGTAACCTCCTCCAATTGTAACAGCCCATTTTTCAGGGTAGCGGAAGCCTGGGGTTGTTTTTCGTGTATCGAGAATTTTACAATTTGTATGTTTTATTTTTTGATTTAATTGGTGGGTAAAAGTTGCAATTCCACTCATTCTTTGCATACAATTTAGAACTAACCTTTCAGATGATAGTAATGACTTAGCAGGTCCTTTTACAGTATAAGCAACTGTTCCCTTTGTTAGAGATTCGCCATCCTCAAAATTGCGAGTTAATTTTATGAGGTGATCAAACCGCTGGAAGATTTTTTCGGCTAAATCAATTCCAGCAATGATACAGTCCTCTTTCACTTTTAAAACGGTCGATTTTTCTAGTTGATTGTTAAAACAAGCTTGACCGCTATGATCTCCCATTTCGATATCTTCAGTTAAAGCATTATCGATAAATCGATTGATTGCTAGATGGTATTTTTTATAAAAACTATGCGACATTATCATGGTTATAAAATACCCCGATATTTTCTTTTAGCCCCTGTGATTGTTTAATCATCAAGTAGGCGACACTAACCATATTTCTCAATTCACAAACCTCTAGTGTAAGTTTGTTTTCATTGTAGATTTCCTTTGTTTTAATAAATATCTCTTTAAGTTCACTTTCTGCTTTTACCAGCCCATCAGATGTTTTAAAGATTCCTACCTTGGAAGTCATGATTCCTTGAAGATCTTTTTTTAACTTTTTTATAGCAGAAATTTTTTCATCATAAATGTATTGGGCTCCATTCCATTCAGGAATATTTAAATAAAATTCTTTTGTAGGTAAGTTCCGATTAATTTCTTTTAAAGAATTCAAGGCAGCTCGGTGAGAAAAAACTAAAGATTCAAGTAAGGAGTTTGACGCTAATCGATTAGCACCATGTAATCCTGTATAACTACATTCTCCAATAGCATAGAGGCCTTTTAACATTGTTTCTCCAAAAGGATTAACTTGTATGCCACCACAAAAATAGTGAGCAGCTGGAATAACAGGAATTAGATTAATCAGCGGATTTAAATCTATTTTTTTACAATTTTTTAAAATAGTAGGGAATTGATTAATGAAGTCCTGTTTATTAATATTTCTACAGTCCAAATAAACATATTCTTGATCGGATTTTAGTATTTCATTCGCAATAGAACGAGCTACAATATCTCGTGGTGCTAACTCACCGTGAGGATCATATTTAAGCATAAAACGTTCTCCTTGAGAATTTACAAGAATACCCCCTTCACCCCGAACTGCCTCGGATATTAGGAAGGTATTGCCTTCAATTTTTGGATGTAAGGCAGTTGGATGGAATTGAACGAAAGGCAATGCTTTCATAAGCACCTTAGCTCGGTAAGCAGCACCAAGTCCATCACCAGTTGCATTAAGTGGATTGGTAGTGTGAGAAAAAAGCTGTCCAGCTCCACCAGTACTCAAAACCGTTATTTTTGATGAAATCCTAATAATCTCTTGTTCTAAGTTTTGGATGACATATGCACCGTAGCAACGTTTATTTAGACTTCCCGTATGGTGATCTGTAATTAAATCTACCAATGTATGATTTTCTAAAAGTGAAATATTTGTAAATGTTTTGATTTTGCGAATTAGAGATTCTTGAATTTCAAGTCCTGTGCTGTCCTTGTGATGAACAATTCTATTTTCAGAGTGTCCACCTTCTTTGGTTAGATGCAGCCCTTTTTCTTTTTTATCAAATTGTGTTCCCCAATCCATTAATTCCTGTAATCGCTCATGTCCCTCTTCAACTACAAACTTAACTACTTCTTTATCGCATTTTCCTGCACCCGCAATTAGAGTATCTTCGATGTGTTTGTCATAGGAATCTTTTTGGAAATTGGAAACTACAGCTATTCCCCCTTGAGCATAGCGTGTGTTGCTCTCTAAAAGATTATTTTTAGAAATAATGGTAAGTTGTAATTCAGGATTTTGCTCTCCAATCTTTATGGCGTAGGTTAGGCCCGAAATACCACTTCCTATAACAAGAATATCAGTAATCATAACTATCCTAGATCTAACATCTTGACAATTGGGAGTTTTGCTTTTTCAATTAGTGAATCAGAAAGCTTAATTTCCGGGGTTTCATATTTTAAACATAAATATAATTTTTCCAAAGTATTTAGCTTCATATAAGCACATTCACTACAGGCACAAGTTTCGTCCTCTACTGGAGCAGGAATGAATGTTTTATCAGGGCAGCGTTTTTCCATTTCATAAAGAATTCCTGCTTCGGTGGCTACGATGAACTCAGTAGCAGAATTTTCTTGAACAAACTTCAATAAACCTGAAGTGCTGCCAATATAATCAGCGATTTCTAGGATCTGAGATTCACTTTCCGGATGGGCTATGAATTTAGCCTTTGGATATGTTTTGGATAGATTGACAATACGCTCGAAAGAAAAGGCTTCGTGAACAATACATGATCCCTCCCACAAAATCATATCCCTTCCTGTCTCCTTGATTAAATAGTGCCCTAGATTTTTATCTGGGGCAAAAATTATTGTTTCACCCTCTGGAATTGATTCGATGACCCGTTTGGCATTACTTGAAGTACAGACGATGGTGCTTAATCCTTTTATCTCAGCAGAACAATTTATGTAGGTGACCACATGAGCTCCAGGATATTGGTCAATAAATTTTTTAAAATCAGAGGGAGGGCAAGAGTCAGCTAATGAACATCCAGCTTTTAGATCTGGTAATATAACCTTTTTATTGGGATTTATGATTTTAGCTGTCTCTGCCATAAAGTGAACACCGGAAAAAACTATTATTTCAGCCGATACTTTCTGTGCTGCTTGAGCTAGGTATAAACTGTCGCCCAGATAATCTGCCAATTCTTGGATAGCAGCTCCTTGGTAATAATGCGCTAATAATACAGCATTTTTTTCCTTTTTTAAACGCTTGATTTCATTGGCCAGATCCAAATCTTGAGGTACATCTAGCGCAAGAAAGCCCTTGTTTTTCAATCTTTCATTTACTTGATCTTGTGTTAAATGCATTTCCTATAACTTTAAGTAAAATTATTAAAAAACAAGGACTCTGAAAACATCAGAGCAACTTTATAATTCCAGTTTTTCAATGAATTCCTTTGGCGTAAGTGCATTTACAACTTTAAAGGGTCCTATT
>CACIXU010000014.1 GCA_902590705.1 uncultured Bacteroidota bacterium
GTTGATTTTTGGGCAGCTTGGTGCGGCCCTTGCAGAATGGTTGGTCCAATCATTGACGAAATCAGCAATGATTATGATGGTAAAGCCATTGTTGGTAAACTTGATGTAGATGCTCATCAGGACTACGCAGCCAAGTTTGGCGTTAGAAATATTCCTACTGTTTTACTTTTTGATAAAGGTGAGTTGGTTGGAAGACAAGTTGGAGTTGCTCCAAAAAAAGCTTACTCTGATGCTATAGATGCAGTTTTGTAACCTTCTCCAATAGTTCACCACATAAAATTTGAAAAAAAATAATGTAATTGCCTAGCGGCTAAACTTATAACACCAAACCCAACAATAAATAATCTTATTTTATTCTGAGACTTTTTCACTGCCTTTAATTTTATTAAACTTATTTTAACTAAGAATTTTATTTTAGATTAGTGAAATATACTTTTTTGAAATTTCAGTAATTAAACTTATGATTGAGATAAATGAGAACCTTAAGATTGATGACTTTAAGAGTAAAATCAAATTACTTTGGAGTTTATCGGGAGAAAAAATTCACAAAATAGTTTCGGATTATGATGAGTCAAAAGGGGCTCCTGTTTTTACTGTAAATGGAAAGTATGCCACACGCGGATGGACTGAGTGGACTCATGGTTTTCAATTTGGCTCGGCTATTTTGCAGTTTGACGCTACAGGAGAATCTCTCTTTTTAGATCTAGCTAAAGAACAAATTGTTGATAAAATGGCTACTCATGTTAGTCATACAGGAGTTCATGACCATGGTTTTAATAATTTAAGTACCTATGGAAATTTATTACGCTTGATGTATGAGGAAAAAATAGAATATAATAAGTGGGAAGCTGATTTTTACAAGCTGGCAATAAAAATTTCAGGAGCAGTTCAATCTTCTCGATGGACAGATTTACCTGTAGGGGGTTTTATTAGTTCTTTTAATGGCCCTCATTCCTTATTTGTTGATACTATTAGATCTTGTAGGATTTTAGTTGTAAGTCATCTTTTAGGACATACTTTCCATGGTGAAGGAGACAAAAAAATATCTCTTTTGGATCGCGCCATTGATCACATAAAGGCTACTGCAAAATATTCCATTTATTATGGAGAAGGCAGGGATCAATACGATATTAGGGGAAGAACTGCCCATGAGAGCATATTCAATGTAAATAATGGTCAGTACAGATGTCCTAACTCACAGCAGGGTTATACAGGATTTACCACATGGACCCGTGGATTAGCTTGGGCTATGCTTGGTTTTGCTGAGGAATTAGAGGCTTTTGAACTAATCGATGATGAAGAATTAAAACACCTTGGAGGAGTTGAAAAAATTACCAAAATAATGCTTGAAGGTGCTAAAGCTACTTGTGATTTTTATATAGAACAGACCCCAACTTGTGGTGTGACATACTGGGATACAGGAGCACCCAATCTCCATAAATTAGGAGATTATCTTAATAAGCCTGCTGATCCATTTAATGACTGGGAGCCTGTAGATAGTTCTGCAGCTGCAATTGGTGCACAGGGATTATTACGGTTGGGGAACTATCTCACTAATAGGGGCCAAAAGGAACAAGCAAAAAAATACTGGCAAGCAGGACTGACTGTTTTCAATTCTCTTTTAAAAGAACCTTATCTTAGCACTGATATCTCACATCATGGTTTGTTATTACATACAATATATCACCAGCCTAACGGTTGGGATCATATACCAAAGGGAAGTAAAATTGCAAATGGAGAGTCCTGCATGTGGGGAGACTATCATTTTAGGGAATTGGCTATTTATGTTGAAAAAATTATTAATAATGAATCATACTACCAATTCACAAATTGTATCAAAAATTAAATTGTGATTATACATTCAAATAAAGACTTCTCTAAACTTTGTATTCATACTCAAACTACAAAACCATGGACTTTAGAAGAGTGCATAATAAATTTTGCATCAGCCGGAGTTAAGGGCATCTCAATATGGAGACATCTTTTAGAGGGAAAAGATCTTGATAAAATAAAGTTATTATTGGATTCAAATCAAATGGATGTGGTCTCTCTTGTTAGAGGAGGATTTTTCCCTTCAGTAGATCCTAAAAAAAGATTATCGGCCATTGAAGATAATCAATTGGCAATTGAACAGGCCTCTGCACTAGGGGCTCCCTTAGTAGTCCTAGTTTGTGGTGCTGAGCCTAAACAATCTTTAGAGTCATCTCGTCAACAAATTAAAGAGGGTATAACCGCATTAATTCCTTTAGCTGAAAAGAGAAAGGTAAAATTAGCCATTGAGCCTCTTCACCCAATGTATGGTGCAGAAAAATCTGCTATTTTGACTCTTGGTCAGGCGAATGAGATGTGTGAGTTGATTGATTCGCCTTGGGTTGGCATCGCAATTGATGTATACCACTTATGGTGGGATGATCAGCTAAAAAATGAAATCATTAGGTGTGGAAAAAATAAAAATATTTTAGCTTTTCATATTTGTGACTGGCGTGTAAATACGATTGATTTTTTAACCGATAGAGGGCTAATGGGTGAAGGATGTATCGATATTAAAAAAATTAGAGAATGGATTGAGGCAGCTGGTTTTGATGGCTACAATGAAGTTGAAGTTTTTTCAGAACGATTGTGGAGTAGAGACCAAAAACAATATTTAAAAGAGATAAAAAAATCATACATAAATTACTGTTAATATCTTGATGAAAACACATAAAATAGGAATTATCATGAATGGGGTTACCGGTAGAATGGGAACCAATCAACATTTAATTCGTTCTCTCGCAGCTATTATTGCCGAAGGGGGTTTAAAAGCTAACGAAAAAGATATCATTTTACCTGATTTGGTTCTAGTGGGCCGTAACAAAAATAAACTAGAAAAATTAGCAAAAAGAGTTCAAATAGAAAACTGGACTACCAATTTGGAGGAGGTTTTAGCAGATAAAAATTATCAAATCTATTTCGATGCTCAAACCACTGGTAGAAGAGCTGATTCAATAAAAAAAGCAGTTGCTGCAGAAAAGCATATCTATTGTGAAAAGCCTATTGCTACTTCAACTGAAATTGCACTTGAACTATATCGAGAGTGTGAAAAAGCCGGAGTTAAGCACGGTGTTGTGCAGGATAAGCTTTGGTTACCTGGAATGCTAAAGTTGAAGGGTTTAATTGAAGATGATTTTTTTGGAAATATTTTATCAGTCAAGGGAGATTTTGGCTATTGGGTTTTCGAAGGGCATACAATTCCTGCTCAAAGACCTAGTTGGAACTACAGAAAAGAAGATGATGGGGGTATAATTGTTGATATGCTTTGTCACTGGAGATATGTATTGGATAATATTTTTGGTCAAGTCAAAGGAGTTTTCTGTCTAGGTGCTACCCATATTTCAGAGCGTATCGATGAAAATGGAAAACCTTACGATTGTACTGCCGATGATGCTGCCTATTCAATTTTTGAGCTTGAGGGAGGAATTATTGCACAATTTAATTCTTCTTGGACGACTCGGGTAAGAAGAGACGATCTTTTAACTTTACATGTAGACGGAACTAAAGGATCTGCGGTAGTTGGTTTAAGGGACTGTTGGATCCAAGACTATGACAACACCCCAAAGCCAGTATGGAATCCGGACATACCTAATCCAATAGATTTTAAAGAGGGATGGATAAAGGTATCCGAGGAGGAGGAATTTGACAATGCCTTTAAGGCTCAGTGGGAACTTTTCCTAAAACACGTTGTACTGGATACTCCATTTCCCTGGAACCTTATGGAGGGCGCCAAAGGAGTTCAGTTAGCCGAGTGTGGAATCGAGAGTTGGAAGAAAAAGACATGGATTAATTTACCGGATTTAAAATGAAATATGTAGCACTAATTACTGGTGGTTCCAGAGGTATAGGTTTAGGAATTGCCAAAGCACTTGTAAAGGAAGGTTATCGCTTAGCAATAAATGGAGTAAGGCCAATTCAACAGATTACAGAAACCCTAAATGACCTTAAAGCAGATGGTGGGGAAGTGATATACTGTCAAGGTGATATAGGAAACTCTGATGAGCGTAAAAAAATTGTAGAAGAAATTAAAAATCAATGGGGTCATCTTCATGTTTTAGTTAACAATGCTGGTATTGCTCCACATGAGAGAAAAGATATTTTGGAAGCTGATGAAAAAAGTTTTGATAGATTAATTAATGTTAATCTTAAAGGCTCTTATTTTCTTACTCAGCAGATTGCAAATTGGATGATAAAACAAAAAATTAAAAATCCTAAAAATCTATTTTCTATCATTAATATATCCTCTGTCTCAGCAACTGTAGCATCAGTTAATAGGGGAGACTATTGTATTTCTAAGGCTGGTATGAGTATGTCTACAAAACTTTGGGCTGCTAGATTAGGTGAATATGATATCCCTGTTTATGAAATTCAACCGGGTGTTATCCGAACAGATATGACAGCTGGAGTGATTGAAAAATACGATAAATTAATAGCCGATGGACTTACAGTTCAAAAGCGATGGGGAAACCCTGAAGATATTGGAAAGACGGTTGTTGCCCTAGCTTCTGGAATGATTGCCTATGCTACAGGCCAAATCATAAAAACTGATGGTGGAATGACCATACAAACTCTCTAATTATGAATTCAAAATATATATGGAGAATTATTGTTATGGTAGTCTTTTTGTGTGCAGCTATTCAATTTTCGCCCTTGGTTATGAATGAAAATAAAATCGTACCATATTTTCTTGGGATGCCCTTTACTTTATGGTTTGGAATTTTAATTACTCTATTAATTATTATTTTAACGGCAATAGGAGGGTATGTTTTTTCAAGACTTAAATCTGAAGAACTAAAAGATGATTAGTATGCTGAATTATCTTCTTATAATTGGAACAGCTTACATATTAGTTTTAATGTTTTTTTCATGGAGAACTAAAAAAAATATTAAAAACTCTACGGATTTTATGCTTGGTGGAAGTAAGATTGGAGTTGCAATTGGTTTAATGACTTTCGCAGCAACATTATTTAGCACATTTACCCTTTTGGGGATGCCAGACTTTTCAAGAGTTCATGGTGTTGGCGCTTGGATATTTCTTGCTTTTTCGGATGCGGTTATGGTTTTTTTAATTTTATGGTTCGGTTTTTATTTGAGGAAAAGAGTCGGGAATTCACCCTATCAAGGAATGTCTGCATTACTTCAAAACTGTTATCAAAATCGTTTGGCAGGCTATCTTTACTTTACAGCAGTATTTTTATTTCTTACCCCTTATATAGCAATACAAATTAGGGGTGTAGCGATCTTTTTAGTTTCTGCCTTCCCTAATTTTATTCCTGTCTGGGGATGGTCGATTGGTATAGTTTTGATAATGTTAATTTATTCAGAATTAGGTGGCTTGAAAGCAATTATTTATGCTGACTCTTTACAGGGAACACTTTTATTAATTGTGGTTTGGATTGTAGCATTTAATTGTTTGAATGAGGTAGGTGGGTGGAGTGCACTTTTTGATAAAGTGGCTTCTGTAGACAAAAAATTACTTTCTACTCCAGGACCGACTGGATTGTTAAGTCCCCAATTTTTAATTGCCTCTGCTTTGGCTATTCTCATGATTCCAGTAACTCAACCTCAATTATCAACCCGTTTGGTAATAATGAAAAATTACAATGCTTTAAAAAAGATGGCTACCTCTGTTGGTTTTTTTGCTATTCTTGTTATACTACCTACGATTATAATTGGAATGTATGGAGCAATTTTTTATGCTGAGGTAAGTACAGCAGAATTTTTAGGTGGTGTATTGTTAAATGAGCAACATGAAATGATTGCTGCGCTGATAATTATTGGACTTTTTGCTGCCGCTATGTCAACTTCTGACTCACAATTATTTGCTATGGGAAATGAAATTAAGGGACTTTTAAGGTTAGAGGAAAATGATAATTTACGTCCCATAAGATTAGTAATACTTTTGTTTGCAATATCAGCATTAATTTTTTCTCTATTAAGTTCAGACGAGTTAGTACTTTTAGCGCGATTAAGTTTTTCTGGCACTGCCCTTATGGGCCCAATGATTTTACTGGGGATTTTTTCTCAAAAACCTCAAGGCTTTACAATGATATTTCTCTCTTCTATTGGACTCTTGATTTTTATTTCATCAAATTTGAACTTGTTTCCTAAAGAAATTTTTTCCCTTAGAACAGATCTCTTTCTCATGTTATTTCTTGGTTTTTGTGCCCTAGTTAATTATTATTTATATAAAGAATAACATATAATTTTTCCATATTGAATTCTTCTATTTATCAATTGACACTGAATTTTTCCTTTTATTAATTATAAATTTGTGAAACATAAAATGCAATGTATATTTGCAATCGTTTATCACAAGGTCTGGTAGTTCAGTTGGTTAGAATACATGCCTGTCACGCATGGGGTCGCGGGTTCGAGTCCCGTCCAGACCGCTAAAAAGATTAAACCCTTAAGGTTCAACACTTTAGGGGTTTTGTTTTTTCAAAAAGGGATAAATAGGGGGACAAATTTAGGTATAAGCGACTTTAAATTTTAATTGTTCGCACGAACTTTTATGATAAATAATCATCTCAAGTTTTTCATCGGTTTATACCATTCTTTTATGAATCATCTCACTAGGATTACTTCGGTTTTAACTTATGTTCGCGCGAACAAAAGTCTTTAAATTGTAAAAAAACTATTAATTTTTTAAATATTCAATTTAAAGAAATCTAATTGATATATATGATTCAACAGTCTTTATCCCTATTGATTTTAATGGGATATCAATTTATCTGAATTATTCTCCCACCCGCTTTTCAGTTCCACAATATTTTGCATTAACCAGTGAATTGATTTACATAAATTTTCCAGTAGAGAACTTTATATCCTATTATTACAATCACAATTAGGATTCAATTTCTCACAATAATCATATAGGGAAATACCTTTATGCAATTTGAATGAATTTTCAAACATTTTCTTGCTCTTAAATCCAGAAATTTTCCAAACAAGATGAAGATCATTATTGATTTTTTTCGAATCTTTAGAAGATATCAGTTTATCAACTATTGAAATTGCATAAAGAAGTTTTGACTTGTTTAATTGATAGGTAATTTCTTTTTCTTCGAATTCCAATTGCTTAAAATTTGGATTTTAAGATAAAAAACTTTTTAATTCTATCAAATTAATTAATTTGATTTTCTTGCGAGTCCGGTCTTTTCAATTAATTTTTATTCGGGCCTATGAAAGAGAGCCTTTTTTCTATAATCACTCTTTACATTTTCAAATATATTTTTTGTAAAAGTAAAACCTAATCCAGGACCGATATATTAAGTTCTTTTTCATATGTTTCATTTTTTTTAGTCGTTATTTTTACATTCATCCGTGAATTGATTTACATAAACTTATCTAAGTTTTAACTTTAAATTAATTTATGTAAATCATGTTTTCTTTTATTTTAATAAAATATTTATGACAAAAGTTCGGCCTATAGATCTTTTAGTAATATCTGATGTACATCTAGGAACCTACGGATGTAATGCAAGAGAATTACTTCTCTATTTGAAATCAATTGATCCTAAAATAATTATTTTAAATGGTGATATAATTGATATTTGGCAGTTCAAGAAACGATATTGGCCCAAATCTCACATGAAAGTAATCAAATACATACTTAAGTGGATTACTAATGGAAAGGAAATTTATTATGTTACTGGAAATCATGATGAAATGCTCCGGAAATTTAAAGGATTTAAAATGGGAAAATTTGTCATTGTCAATAAAGTAATTTTAAATCTCGATGGACAAAAAGCTTGGTTTTTCCATGGAGACGTTTTTGATGTCACTATGCAATATTCAAAATGGATTGCTAAACTTGGTGGAGTTGGTTATGACTTTCTGATCTTAATAAACAGTTCCATCAATTTTATTTTGGAAAAAACAGGACGTAATAAAATGTCATTTTCCAAAAAAATTAAAAACAGCGTAAAGGGTGCTGTAAAATATATCAATCGATTTGAAAAAATTGCTGTTGAAATTGCCTCATCTAATAATTTCAAATATGTGGTTTGTGGACACATACACCACCCCAAAATCGAAAAATTTAAAACAGTAAAAAATACTGTTACCTACTTGAATTCAGGAGATTGGGTAGAGAATTTAACAGCATTAGAGTATAATAATACTAAATGGTCAATTTATAAACATGATCAATCACATTTTGAAAAATTCGAAATGATTGATGAAGAAAAATCAAATAAGGAATTATTTGAAGAAATGATGACTGAATTTAATATTCTAAAGAAATAATGAAGGTACTATATGCAATTCAATCTACTGGGAATGGGCATATTTGTCGTGCTAAAGAACTTATTCCCCACATGAGTCGTCGTTTTCAGTTTGATGTTATTATCAGTGGACCAAAACCTCAATTAGATTTAGGTTATCCAATCAAAAAACACCTTAAGGGATTAACATTATACCATAACAAAAAAGGAGGTATGGATTGGACGAAAATCCTATTTAAGAATAATTTATTTTTGTTTTTTCGGGACGTAATCTCTCTAAGAGTTCAAGATTACGACCTGGTTATTAATGATTTTGAGCCAATCTCAGCATGGTCATGTAAATTAAAAGGGGTTCTCTGTTTTGGAATAAGTAACCAACTATCTCTTTGGAAAAAAGGTATTACAAAACCTAAAAAACGGTTTAGATTTACAATTCGTTTTCTAAAATATTTTGCACCAGTTAAAATAGGATATGGCTTACATTATCAAAAATTCAACAAAAAAATTTATCATCCTATCATTCGATCAAAAGTGAAGAAGTTAAAAACCTTCAATGGTAACGGTATTGTCGTTTATTTACCTGCTTATGAAGACAAATCTATCCTTGAGATTACTAATCAGCTACCCTACCGACAGTGGCATATTTTTTCAAGAAATGTATCACAAAAAAAGACAATTGGTTGTACTCACTTATACCCAATAAATGAAGATATTTTTTTAAAACTTTTATCAGGTGCGGATGGAGTAATTACAAATGCTGGATTTACTACAACCTCTGAGTCGTTGTTTTTGAATAAACCTTTGTTAGTAATCCCAATGAAGGATCATATTGAACAGATCTATAACGCTTTTTCCCTAAACAAAATGGGAGTTAAAGTCTTAAAAAAATTCTCTTTAAAACAATTAGACGAGATTGATGAGTGGTTAAAAAATCCACAAAGTATCAAAATTAAATTTGAAAATGAACTATCGGGATTGATAGACCAAGTAGCTCTTGATTTCATCAAGCAAAAATTTGATCAAGATTCCCTAGTGAAAGTAAATTGAAACGACTTTTTTATTCAAAATTTAATCTACTCTTATTTAATATTTATTTAAAGTTAAAATAACACAACTGTTTGGTTTATAATTTAATATTGTACTGATTTATTAACCATAAATTAATTCATTATTGTTTGGTTTTGGACCCTCATTTACCTAAAGGAGGGTCCATTTAATTCCATCTCGTAGAGTTTTATATATCAGGTTTATCAAGATTTTACACTTTTTAAAATCTTATAATAAAATTTAAGTAGGAATTAAGTATGAGACTTTCAACTTTTAAAAAAATACTTAGTGAATTAGATATCCTAAAGTTCCAACTTCCCGACGGTCATTTTGTGCCTCCACATTTTCATATTACTGAAGTAGGAAATGTAACACGTAACTATATAGATTGTGGTGGTACTCTACGTCAAGAAAACAAACTAAACATCCAGCTTTGGGTGGCCTCGGATAAAGACCATAGACTAAAGCCTGGTAAAGTGATAGATATACTGAAATTAGCTGAAAAACAGTTTGAATTTTCAAATATAGATGTGGAAGTAGAATACCAACAAAGCACTATTGGTCGTTTTAAATTGGCCTTTGACGGCTCTGTGTTTCAACTTATTTATACCCAAACGACTTGCCTTGCTCAAGAACAATGCGGTATATTGCAGGAAAAGCCTCGGGTACGTCTTACTGCAGATGGTTTAAGCTGTAATCCTAAATCGAATTGCTGTTGAATAGGACAAGTAATGATGCAATAATTCCATTTTGTAGGTTTTTATACATTTGGTTCATCGGTTTTGTTAAATCGTTTGTCCCCAGTAAGGGGATAACTTTTATCCCTATGGTAGGGATAAGAAAAATAAATCGAGAATGTAAAATATTGGTCCTGAATGGATTACGAGGTTGGGTTTCACCGGTTTAGTTCCCGTCCAGACCGCTAAAATAAAGATTAAACCCCTATAAGTCAATACTTTAGGGGTTTTGTTTTTACAAATAGGGATAAATGTAGGTATAAGCAACTTCAAATTATAATTGTTCGCATTTTTACGTGAGATAAAAAAAACAATGCGGCTAAAAAAAATAAAATTTTCGTTGAAAATAGTAGGGTTTTCGTCATTTTAAGCGGTTCTAAATAAATACTAATTTATAATTTATTAAAATGAATCAACTTCGATATTTTAAATTTTTAATTTCTTTGAGTAAACTTATAACTGAGAATAATCTAACTTTCAATAATGATAAATTATTGATTTAATTATGGTTTTTATTTAAGTAAATAATTAATTGAAAAATATAACCCGTTAAGAAAATCATTATTGTTCCAAGGACAATAGTTAAATAAGGATGCGCCAAGACTTGTTCAGTTTCATTAATTACAGGATATATTGTTAAAAATACAATCATAATGATTCCTGAAAATAGACCTACAACTCCTGATCTGTTATCAGTTTTTGTAAAAACTCCTAGTAAGAATAAACCTAACATACCACCACTTAAAATTGAAGCGTATTTCCACCATATATCTAAGACACTTTTAGCATTAACCATAGCAAGCGCAACAAATACACTCAATATTGCAATTATTATAGAACTTAAATACAAAAAAATCATACTATTTCTCTCTGATTTTTTTTTTCTAAACAAGCGATTGTAGTAATCTTCCAGTAGAATCGTTGAAGAGCTATTAAAGCTTGTAGAAATTGTGCTCATTCCAGCGGCAAAAATAGACGCTATGAGTAGTCCAGAAACTCCTACTGGAATATAATTAATAATAAAAAAAGGAAAAACCTTATCGCTCATTACTTTATATTCATCGGGTAACCCGCCCTGAATACTAAAGAAAGCGTATAAAGATGTCCCAATTAGTAAAAAAAATGCTGATACAGGAATATATAGAAGCCCTCCTGCTAGAGCAGAAGCTTTTGCTTTTTTGTCAGATTTTGAAATTAGATAGCGTTGAATGTAATTTTGATCAATTCCATAGTTTTGAAGATTAATAAAAACTCCATAGATAAGAACAACCCAAAATGTTGATTCGGTTAATGAGGAAGAAAAGCTTCCAAGGCTAAACTTATCATCATTAAATGCAATATCATAAATTTGATAGGGGCCGTTAGGCATTTTTAAATGAATTAATATTAAACATATAATAGCTCCAAAAATTAAAATTATACCTTGGATTGCATCTGTCCATAAAACTGCAGTAATTCCTCCTAAAAGTGAATAGATTAGAACAAAAACCCCAGTCAATATTATTACCATGTTTATTTTCCACCCCAAAATAAAATTAAGGGAAATTGCAAGTAAATATAAAATTGTCCCAACCCTAATAATCTGAGTTAATATATAGCATAAAGAGGCATAAATTCTTGCCCACAAACCAAATCTTTTTTCTAGATAGAAGTAAGCCGATGTGCTTTTCATTCTACGATAAATAGGAACAAAAAATTTAATTGCCATTATCGAAGCAAGAGGAATAGATAAGCTAAATACAAAAGGATTCCAATTATTATTGAATGAGCTTCCAGGAAGAGCCAAGTAGCTGATACTACTAACAAAAGTTGCAAAAATTGACATTGAAACAACCCAGTTAGGAATGTTCCCATTACCAAGTATAAATGACTTTGCAGTAGGTTTTTTTATGTAAAAGAAGAAGCTCAATAGAAGAATAAAGATTAAGTATGCTAAAAAGACAATCAAATCAATTGACTCCATAATTTGATTGAGTTAATAAGTTAGAATAACGTGCTTAATGTTTTTTCTATCGTAGGTGTATGAGATATGAATTTTACCGTCAAGGGATTCTATTACTGCAGGATAGCTAAATTCAAATCCTTTTTTTTCTTCTAAAATAATCTGGTCTTCCCAATCTATACCGTTTTTTGATACCGCTACTGATAACTTTTTCCTGTCATCACCACCATTTTTAAGAGGGTTATATACTAAAAGGTGGTAACCGTTTTTAAGTGTAATTGCATCTGTTCCAGAATTTGGATTTGGAAGTTTAGTTCTCGTCACTTTACCCCATTTATGACCATTGTCATCTGAATATGCTTGCATCAATGAATTATTTCTACTCCGGCATAATAATTGTAATTTTCCCTCATCATGAATTAATACACTTGGCTGAATTACATCAAATTTTGTTTTTTGATCTATTGGAATCTTCTTCCAATTAGCTCCATCATCATCACTCATTTCGACATGAATTTTCCATGAAAGCCCTTCTTCATTTTTAATTTCAGTACTTGAGGGGGAAATTATTGTTCCATTTTCAAGCTGGATAGGTTTATTTTTAATAGGTCCTAATATTCCATTTGGTAATCTAGTACTTGAACTCCAGTTTTTTCCATTATCAGTTGATGTTTTATACATTCCCCACCATTCTCTAGGGCTAGGGCCAACCTTGTAAAAAAGAGTTAATTTCCCAGATCTAGACTTGAATAAAACTGGATTCCAACAGGGATAATCTCTTCCATCTGAAAAAATACCTGTATCTATATTTTTTGGTTTTAACCAATTATTATCATGGTTTTTAGAAAGCCATATCGAAACGTCTTTTTTCCCCTCTCTAGAACCACCAAATGCAGCGATTAGAAATCTATTTTTTTCTACTTCAACAATTGTAGATGCATGGCATTCTTTAAATGGAGGAGATACATATACCATTTTTTCGCTCACCTTATGAAGTTTTATTTGAGCATTCACCTTAGAAATGATCACTATGTTTAAAATTACAATAAGATAAATTAAAACTGGCATCAAACTATTTTACACTAATGTAATAAAAACATTTTGCTACATTCAATAAATGTTTTTCTAATATATTTCATGAACTATTTTTTCAGCGGTTCATTACTATACTTTTTTTTATTACATTGATAAACATAATTAATTAAAAATCCTAATTATCTATTTTAGTAATATGTAACTAGACTTTTAATTATTTTTAAGACTTAAATTATATTTTAAAATTATATAAATGGGTATTCTAGAACTATCAACCATATTATTGACACTTGCATCAATCTTTTCATTAATTAATATTAGAATTTTAAAATTACCACAAACTATAGGCCTAATGATTTTAGCCCTTTGCTTGTCAGTTGTAACAACTATTTTAGGAGCTATTTTTCCAAATTTTCTTCAGAGTGTAATTGAGATTACTAAGAAATTTGATTTTAGTGAATTACTTGTTAATGTTATGCTACCTTTCCTTTTATTTGCTGGGGCCATGAGTGTTAATGTTCATGAGCTATTAAAGGATAGGCTTACCATTTTACTTTTAGCTAGTTTTGGAGTGCTCTTTTCAACTTTTGCAGTAGGTTCTGGAGTTTTTTGGATTATTAATCTACCATTTTTTGGTCTTTCCCAAATGGGCCTTTCATATATAGATTGTCTTTTATTTGGAGCATTAATTGCGCCAACCGATCCTATAGCTGTACTAGCAATGATCAAAAAAATGAATTTATCCACTGTAACAGAAACTAGGATTGCAGGGGAATCATTATTTAATGATGGAATAGGAGTAGTTGTTTTTTTAACCCTTCTTGCGATAAAGCAAGACGGTGTAGAAAATGTCACAGCTGCTGCAGTAGCCTCCCTCTTTGTAACTGAAGTTATAGGTGGTATAGCACTAGGCTCATTAATGGGTTATTTTGGACTTAAACTACTCAAATATATTGAAAACGAGCACACGGAATTAGAAGTATTAATTACCATTTCAATGGTTTTAATCCTACCTATAATTTCCCATTACTTTCACTTTTCAGCTGTTCTTGGAGTTGTTATGATGGGGTTATTTTTGAATCAAAACCTTGATGTGGATAAAAAAGAAGATGGAGTTCAAAAGGCGATGGGCGATTATGTTTATAAATTTTGGCATCTTCTCGATGAAACTTTAAATGCTATCTTATTTATATTAATAGGTTTAGAGATCATTGTTGTTTTTGAATCCTTTCAATTTCAATTTATAACTGTATCAATTTTAGTAATTATTTTAGTAGTTCTCTCTAGGGGAGTAGGAGTTTCTATTCCAATTGCAATCCTTTCAATTTTTAAAAAATTTGAGAGGAAAACAGCTTTAATAATCACCTGGGGAGGTTTAAGGGGTGGACTAAGTGTTGCCCTTGCATTGAACCTACCCGATTCCATTGGAGAAGGGAAAGGACTCATACTATTTATAACTTACATCGTAGTATTGTTTACAATTTTAGTTCAAGGATTAACACTTAAAAAAATTGTGAAATAGGTTCTTTATAAATCTAATTTACTAATATTACGTTGATTTTACTCCTTTAATAGGTTAAAATCAACATGTTTTTTCCAGCTCTCCATTTCCTTCAACATTTCCTTAATTAATTCAGGTTTTTCTTCTGCCATGTCAGAAGTTTCTCCCAGGTCATCTTGAAGATCATAAAGTTCGGGAATTTTATTTTTTCTTCCAATTACCATTTTCCATTGATTCTTTCTCATGGCAAAATTGGAATTAAATTCCCAGAAAAGCGATCTTTCTCTAACCTTTTCTTCCTTAAGCAAGTGATTTTTAAAACTCAACCCATCTATGTCCTCGGGTGGAACTGCTCCAATTAAATCGCTAACTGTAGGATAAATATCCATTGTCATAATAGTTTCGTTACTAATTCTTCCAGCTTCGATTAATTCAGGAGACCAAACCAAAGCTGAAACTCTATGGCCACCCTCATAAACACTTCCTTTATACGCCCGTAGTTTACCATTATTCCCCAGCTTTGTTCCCCCATTGTCAGAAAAGAAAAATACGATGGTTTTTTTATCTAAATTCAATTCAGTAATAGTTTTAATAATTTCACCTATTCCATCATCCATTACCTCAACCATTTCTTTGTAAATCTTAGGTTTATTTTTTTCAGAGCCATGGGCTATAAATTTTTTGCTGCCAATTTCTCTATCTGCAGGAGAGGCTCTACCTTGAATAGGGTAGTGAGGAGCTTCATGAGCAATATATAACAAGAAGCTTTCATTCTTGTTTTTTTCTATAAAATTAATTGCGTGTTGATTAATTAAATCTGTGCTGTATCCGGATTCTTTTTTTAGCTTGCCTTGCGACCACCAATCTTCAAAGCCCTCTTGATCCACATGTGAGTGATAGTCTATGTTCCCGGACACAAATCCTATGTATTCGTCAAACCCTTGCTCAATTGGATTAAACTTTGGGTCATATCCTAAATGCCACTTTCCAAATATGGCTGTTTTATACCCAACTTCTTTTGCGGTTTCTGCAAAAGTTTTTTCCTCCAAAGGAAGACCAATATGACGGTGATTTTTTGCAGTAATAACGCCTTTTACTCCAACTCTGTGTTGGTATTTACCAGTTAGTAAAGCAGCACGGGTAGGACTGCAAACGGTGCCATTAGAATGAAAATCCGTTAATAATAATCCATTTTTTCCAAGAAAATCAATATTTGGAGTTTGTATGGTTTTGTTGTCGTAAATCGACAAGTCACCATACCCAAGGTCGTCTGCCATAATAATTATGATATTTGGGCGATTATTTTCAAAATTATTATCATAACAACTTATAAAACCTGTAATTATAATAATACATAATAAAATTTTTGAGTTCATTTTTCAAAAAATCTATTTTAAACTTTTGAGTTCCTTTTCAAATCTATGCATTACATACAGGTGCATTTTTGCTTGGGTTAGCCTGTAGATCATCCATGGTAATTTTGGCACATACTCATGTATTGCGGTAATTATATATTCATTTTTTAAAATCGATCTAAATTCTAACCATCCTAGGTCTTTTCTCTTTGTTAATACTCCCCCAGTAATGTAAAAAAGCTGACGATTAGGTGTGCTTCTATCTTCAATTAATTTAAGCTCTAATAAATTAATTCCAAGTAAATTAAATCTTAAAAAACTTCCGTCAAATACTGGATTAATTATTCCTGCAAATTTTTTACTAAGCCAAACAGGGTAATATTTAGCTACCCATTGGGCATTTTGTTTTTTTGGGTTTAAAATCCGTTGTACGCTTCTCACGGTATTTTTTTCAGTATTTGAATAGTAAAAAGAAGGCAAACTAGGTGGTTTTTCATTTAGAGCTCTTTTAATACTTTTTTCGATGGGAGTAAATTGGATATTATATAATTGACTACAATCGCTATTTGGAGTCATTCTGTGCTTAAGGCTTTCCACAAGAGGAGATACAAAGTCTATATTCGTTCCCGTAAAAATACTCACCCACCATTTAGACAATCCAACGGTGAAAAATGGAATAGAAAAGATCCACCTCTTTTTATTCATTTGTTTTGCAGTCATTTTAAGTAAATCCATATAACTCATTACCTGATCGCCCCCAATTTCAATGTTTTTACTATAGGTTTTGGGATTACCCATACACTGTTTTAATAATGATAAAATATCAAATACGTCAATGGGTTGGTTTTTTGATTTTGTCCATTGGGGACATGCCATCACTGGAAGGTTTTTTACAAGGTTCTTGACTATTTTGAATGAGGATCCACCAGGTCCAATTATAATCCCAGCTCTAATTGCTGTAAGAGGGGTGTCTCTTGATCCTAATGTTTTTTCAACTTCATATCGAGACAAAAGATGGTTTGAAATTTTATGTTTGTCTTTTGGTAGAATTCCACCTATGTAAATAATCTGCTTTAAATTATTTTTTTGAGCAGCACGAGAAAAGTTATCGGCTAGAAGTAGATCGGTGTCTTCAAATTTTCCCTGATTTAACCTAGTTGAAGGCAACATTGAGTGAACAAGATAAATCGCAATGTCGGCACCTTCTAGTGCAAGCTCGGTACTCGACATGGAATACAAATCAACCTCTTTCCAAAGGATATTTTGGTTTGGATTATTTTTTACTTTTTTCCTACTTAATGCTATGATTTGAAAATCATTTTGGAACACCTCAATTATCCACCTTCCAATGAATCCAGTGGCGCCTGCCAAAACAATTTTTTGTCTCATCATCTTCAAAATTACATATTATACTTTACTCATGTAAGTAAAAATTCACAAGATAATTTTAGATTGCAATTGTGTGAAATTAAAATTAGTTAACTTAGCATTAATTAATAAAAAATGGTTTAATAACCTTCAATTATAAAGACGTTGTGTGTTGTTAGTCTTGGGAAACCAATGAAATAGCAACCTTTGAGAAGCTTTCCAGTTTATCGGAGAGCTTTTTGTATTTAAGGAAAATTTTAAAATTTAACTTTTTGAAACAATAAGGCTTAGTTTTTCATTAAATAGTTTGATTTCTAATGATTTTTTATTAGTCTCAAAAAATTCTCCATCAATTTCGTATTCAATTGATCCCCCTTTCAAATTAGTTATTCTCATTTTAGAAAATGACTTCCTGTGGACCTCATTAATGGAAATCTCTTTCCTTTGAATTACAAAAATTAATAACTTCAAAATTTGAAAAATATTTACCTTCTTAATGTAAACCATATCTAGATTTCCATCATTACTTTTTGCATTTGGAGTCAAAGTTAAATTGTAACCCTGTTGATTTATATTTGAAATCAATAATACAAGAGGTCTCAACACCATTTCATTTAATTGCCATTCAATTTTAAATTTTGGATAAATGAAGCTCTTTATTGATTTAAATAACGCAATACAGTAGGCAAAAAATCCGTGTAATCCTTTTTCATTGTAATGTTTAATAAAGATTGATTCTAGTCCAAAACCAAGGTTTCCTAAAAAAATTTTTTCATCAAAAAACCCAACATCCATTTTTATTCTGTAATCACTAAATATTATATTGATAGCATCTGACAAATTTGATGGTATACCAAAATGACCAGCAATTCCATTTCCTGAGCCCATTGGAATAATTCCCAAAGGAGTTTTTTTATCAATTAAAATTCTTGCAATTTCATTTATTGTCCCATCTCCTCCGCAGGCAACAACTGCATAAGCTTTTTCATCGATAGCTTTTCTTGCCAGTACAAGGGCATGTCCTCTGTAAGTGGATCTTAATATTTCAAAGTCAACATTATGCTTACTAGCCTGATTCGATATTTCCTTTTTCAGTCTTATAAATCTTTTTTGACTAGTAAGATTAACTATAAAGTATATTTTTTTTCTCATTACCAAAGGCCTAGTTTCTACTAGTCATTAAAGTATTGAAATAATTTTCAAGGAAAAGACTACATTTTTTTTCCAAGTCAACCATTAGTTGATTTTTTTGGTCAATTATATTGTCTTCGAAATTCTTGTCATTTAATTCATAAAAACCAATAGCTTCAAAACCATTGTGAACACAGATATAGTTTTCATCCATTATATAATAACCACCACTAAAATAATTAATAACAAATGGCTCAGTTGTATTGTCAGAAATCAAGCTTCTACCCCAACTTCTAAATGGCTTTGGATAATCTATTAAATCTGCAACTGTAGGAAAAATATCCATGTGACTGGCCAATCGTTTGTCTACTCCTACTAAATTGCTATTGGGTTTGTAAATCATCAAAGGATTTGCAAACCTATTTACCATTTTTTTATAAAAAGGATAATAGGTTTGATTTCCATGATCAGCAGTAAAAATAAAAATAGTATCATCAAACCAATCACTTTTTTTACATGATTCAAAGAATTTCTTAAGTGCAAAATCTGTATATCCAACACACTGATGCATCTCTAGATCACCTTTATCAAACATACCTTCATACTTTTTTGGAATGATATAGGGTTCATGAGAGGTGATAGAGAAAATTGTACTTAAGAATGGTGTTTTTTTCTTGTCTAAGACAGATTTAGTAAACAAAAAAAAGGGTTCATCCCAGATCCCCCAAAATCCGTCAAATTCATTATCATTATTAAATTCTGTCCTTCCGTAATACTCTTCATAACCTAAAGTATTAGCAAATCCAGATAGGCCCATTGAGCCATTGGCAGCTCCGTGAAAAAATGAAGTATCATAATCTAGTGCTTTGGCTACTGAAACAACTGATTCAACTTTTTGCCTTGAATACATTGATGAGCTATAGGAAGTCTCAAAAGAGGGAATTCCCGCTAAAATTGATGGCATCCCGTGAATCGTTTTTCTGCTAGTTGCAAAATGATTTGGGAAGATTAAACTGTGCTGCGCCAATGAGTCCAAAAAAGGGGTGTAACTTTTAAAGCCCGGGATATCATATGATGCATTCATTGAACCCCAGTATTCTCTTGCCATACTCTCAAGGATGAAAATAATGACATTGGGCTTTTTTCCAAAGCGGTTATTTTCATTATATTGCTTAACGGGATTTAGGACTGCATTAATTTCCTCCTCACTGAACCGATCTGTTTTTTTTACCTTGTTGATGCCAAGGGTTTTTATCACAGTAAAAGCACTATTAAGAACTACATCGGAGTGCTGTGGGGTTTTAACATCATTCATTGCGTCAATAATAGTGATAGGTCGTGTACTTTTTTTAAAATCTCCTCCTCGAGCTGCTAAAACAAATAGAGCAATAGTCCCGAGAAAAAAAATGACAGAACTTAATGAGTAACGGAAGTAATTGTCAATTATTATTGGATAAATCTTAACTTTTTTATAAGCCCAACCGAGAACAAAAATCATAGTAAAAAAGAATACAAATAGGTAGAAATAGACTTCAATAAAGTGGAAAAATAAGACCAATTTGTTAGTTTCAAATTCTATTACTTCAAGGAAATTACTCATCAACCTATTGTTATTAAATCTGTAATACGCCATATCAATAAAATTTAAACTCAGAAAAAAAGTATTACAACTCAGAAAAATCGTGAAAACTATTTTCTGATAAGTAGCGAAAGTTGTTCCCTTCCAGGGTGCAATTGACATAAGTATAAAAATCAAGTTAGAGTATACAATTGCAACGTTGTCAAACCGAATTCCGAGGTAACACAAATCAGCTAGTTCTGAAAAACTTTCAATTTGAGTAATATCGTTATTGAAATAAACAAAGAGAATTCTACAAATAGTATAACATATATAGACTAGAAAAATCCTGTAGAATAGGGCTATGAATTCTTGAAATCTAAAATTCATAAAAATTTTTAAAATAAAATTAATGTAAAGGTAGGGTATTGTATCTTTAGATCGGGTTATGAGTGTAATCTAAAATTTGAAATTATGAAAATTAAAAAATTAACAATTATTATAATGTCTGTTGGACTTTTTTTCTCCTGTTCAGAGGACAATACTAGTGGCTTTTCAGAAAATTTAAACACAACAACTGTTTTAGAGACCATAAATGCAATATCATTTGAAGAGGATATGGAGGAATTAGTTTCTGAAACACTTGAACTCCGTTCAAGCTCTTCATCAGCAAGAAATTTAGAATCTTCGGATAAAGGTCCCAAAAAGTTTGACGGAAATAAATATGGCGACTGTGCAACTGTTGAAGTGGATGAAGAAAATAATGTTAAAACTGTTACATTTTCTGGAACCTGTTATGGTAAAAGAGGTCAAAGTAGAAGTGGAACAATGATAATTAGCTATTCTGATGTTCGCAATGAGGCTGGGAGTTTCCGTCAAGTGGAATATTCAGACTTTTATATGAATGATATTAAGATAGAGGGTACTAGAAGAACTGAGGTGATATCTGTAGACGAAAATGGAAATAAAACAATGAAAACTACATTGTCTGACGGGAAGATGATTTATGAAGATGGAACATTTAAAACTAAAAACTCTGAAATGATTCGTTTTACTTACAGGGAGGACAATAAAAAAGTCTACAGCACTTTAATTGGATCTTCATCAGGAGTTAGTACTGAAGGGATTGATTTTAGTATGCAAATTACTACGCCAATTAAATTTTCTTACGATTGCACTATGGATGGTAAAATGAAAAAAGGTAAAGTTCCTGTTGAGGGAATCAAGGTAACTACTGACGGTGATAGCACAATAATTACAGACTTTGGCGATGGTACTTGTGACTCTTTGGTTGAGATAACCAAAGATGGAGAGATAGAGACAGTCGATCTGAAAGATATAAAAAGGGGGGACCGTTTTAAAAATATACTTAAAAGTAAAAATAAAAAGAAATAAGTTTTTTGATAAAATATTATATTTCTCTTACAATTCCTTGGATAATTTTATCTTGGGAATTGTATTTAATTAAATAAATTGACTTCAGAAGATTTTAAAATGATATATCACAATCACTTTGATAACCTTAGACGATATCTCTATTATCGATCTGGAGATCAAGATTTATCAGCAGATATTGCTCAAAATGTTTTTATGAAAATATGGAAGAAAAAAATTGATATTTCTAAGGGAAATATCAAGAGTTTACTTTTTAAAATGGGTACAGATGAATTTATCTCGAACTACAGAAGATCAAAAATAGAAAGAGATTATGTAAACACTCAGGATTTTAAATTAGTTTATGAAACTAATGATCAAAATGATTTTGCTGAAAAGAAACAAAAATTTGAAAAAGCTCTAATGACTCTTACCGACAAACAAAGAGTAGCATTGCTGATGAATAAAATGGAAGGGCTTACCTATAAAGAAATTGCAGAAAGCTTAAATTTGTCTAAGAAGGCAATAGAGAAAAGAATTAGTCAGGCGTTAAGCAAATTGAAGAATAACTTAAATGACTTATGAAAAAACAACCTAAATTTTCTGATCAAAATATAAATGATTTTCTTTCAAAGGCCGATGTTCCCTTAAAAAAAGATAAGGAGCTTATTTGGACTGAAAAATTTAATTCGTTGATTGCTCATGAAAATAAACCTCAGCCGCTTAAAATCTCTTGGTTTAACTTTAATTGGCAATATGGTATTGCTGCTTCTATAGCTGTTATAATTGCTTTTACAATCTACCTAAAACCTCTTGATGAAATGCAAGCTAGAACAGACTTTGTTGAATTGAGTTTACCTGAAGATGAGCTTTTAGCTGACGAGAAGATGATTGAATCCCTTTTTGTTGAGGATAGTGAATTTGATGATTGGTTTGAGGAACGTTATGTATTAAACACATTAAATTAATGCTGATGGGAAAAAATACATCCTTAATTTTTCTTTTTTCAATAGCTTTTTTCAATTGCCTATTGACATTGGCCCAAGATGTTCTTCCAACACCTGAAAAGATTTATACCCCAAATCAGTTAGAAATGATAAAAGCTCAAAGAGATATGGTGAAAAAAAACAGGGAAATTTTTAGAAATTCACTCTCCGATGAGCAAAAATCTATCCTCAAAAACAATAAACTTTCTATAACCGAGAGGCAATCAGCATTGATGAAATCCTTGTCTGAAAATCAAAAACAAGTTTTAAAAGGTAACCGTGAGTCTGTTAGAAAACTTAAGGAGTCATTTTCTAAATCTTTGACCAACAAACAAAAAATGGTTTTAAAAAGAAGAAGAGATGATCTAAGGGATAAAAGAGAAAAGTTAAAAGACTATAAGTCAGGTTCAAATGAGCGTAGAGATAAATTAAAGCAAAAACAACAGAATTTCAAGGATCGCTCCAAAAAACAAAAAAACAACCTTCAACCGAATAGAAAATTAGGGAGTTAAAAATTCAAGCCTTTTACTATATTTAGCTAATGAAAAAAATAATTTTCATTGGCTTTTTTCTTTTTTCTTATGTCGCATTCTCTCAGACCAATGACGAAGATGTTAATTTAAATGACGTCTTAGATGAACTTTTTGATATGGACAGTTCTCTAGTTGATTTTGATCGGTCAGATTACCTTTATACTACCTTCTCTTTTGACGATAAAGTTTATTTTGCTGGAAGGGATTTTGGAATCAATCAATATAGTTTTACCCCAAATATTAGCTACATGAGAGGTAAAAACTTTTTTTTGAGTTTGGGTTCAGCTTATTTTAGTGAACTTAACCCCAATTGGGACTTTATTTCTCTAAGTTCAGGATATTCTATCTTTTTAGATAATTCTAAGCTATTCAACTTGACAGGAATATATAGTCGAATATTTTTTTCTGCTGATGCGGATGAACTCAACCCAAATCGATTAGCAATTTCATTGGTTTACCACAAAAAAAACTTAAGAACAAGATTATCCGGAGGATACCTTTTTGGAGGTTCTTCTTCATTTTATTTAGCCCCTAGTGGAAGTTATGACCTTAAATTGATTAGTAAGGATAATTGGGATTTAACCTTTAGTCCCGTCCTCGGTTTTTTGTTCAGTCAGCAAACGGTTAGTGAACAAATTTCATCAGGTTTTTCAACTCAACTAATCGATCAAGATGTTTTTGAGTTAATCAACACTCAGTTTGAATTTCCATTTGAACTTGATTTCGGTCAATGGGATTTTGAACTGTCTTACAAAATCAATTCCCCCAATCCACTTAATAGCGAAACTAATATTAGTAATACTTCATTTTATACTTTTACAATTGGCTATTTTGTTGGGTTGTAATTTTAAATAAAGTTTTAAATAGATTTTTATATTTGAAAAAAACTAACAATGAATCATTACTTTAAAATTTATAACTGGTTATTTCTTTTGATCATTTTACTAAGTAGTTCATGTCAGTCTAAAAAAACTCCAAAATACATATCAGCACCTTTTTCAAATTTAGATACCCTTTCAACCAATGATTGGTGGAATAGAGAAACCAGCCCAATTATTGATATGAAAGTACCAAGAGATCAAGTTATTGCATTTGGAATCTATACGACTTCAAATAATACCCTTAAATTATCCGCTCAATTATTTCCTCTTTACCCTGAGGAGTCTCGTGAAGTAAAATTAGCCTTTTATCAAAACAACATATGGAGGGTAGTACAAACGGAGCAGGTTAATGAAATTGGATGGTCTGTGCTTTTTAGAATCGAAAATTTTGATATGAATAACGATGTAAGGTATAAGATAATGCATGGTGAAACAGCTTCTTTTGAAGGCTTAATTCGAAAAGATCCGATTAATAAAGCCCAAATAACATTGGCGGCATTATCTTGTAATAGTAATAAGGACCGAGGGGATAGAGACGGGTACGTCAGAAATATTAACACTTTAAATCCCGATTTAATTTTCTTTGCAGGAGATCAATCATATGATCACAAAGAACACACTGCAGCTTGGTTAAAATTTGGGTTGCAATTTAGAGAACTTTTTAGGGGTCGTCCTTGTATTACTATTCCCGATGACCACGATATTGGACAGGGAAACCTCTGGGGCGAAGGTGGTAAAAAATCTTTGCGCAAGGATGGAAATGATGGGGGGTATTTTTTCCACCCTGAATATGTTAAAATGGTGGAGCGAGCACAAACTGCTCATCTGCCAGATCCTTATCACAAAGAAGCGCTAAATCAAGGTATTACTGCCTACTTTACCAATTTAAAAATTGGTGATGTTGATTTTGCTATTATTGAAGATCGTAAATTTAAATCAGGTCCTAATGGCAAGATACCAAAACAAGGACCAAGGGCTGACCATATAAATGACCCTAATTATAATCCAGAATCTATAAATCTTCCTGACCTAGTTTTATTAGGAGATCTTCAACACGAGTTTTTATCCAAATGGGGGAAAAAGAAAGAAACTAAAATGAAAGCTGTTCTTTCTGCAACCGGATTTTGTGGAGGAGCACATCTTCATGGAAGACAAAGTAATCGATTGCACGCAGACTTGGATTCTAACGGATGGCCGCAACATGGGAGAAATACTGCTTTGGCGCTTATTCGAGATGCTGGAGCTGTACATATTGCAGGGGATCAACACCTGCCAACAGTTATTCATCATGGTATTGATGAGTTTGATGACGGACCCTGGGCTTTTGTCGTTCCAGCAATTGTAAATAATTATTATAGCCGTTGGTGGTGGCCAGAGAATGAAAAAAAAGGAGAAAATTCGAATGATAAATTGCCTTGGACTGGTCGCTACCTAGATGGATTTAATAATAAAATTAATATGCAGGCTTATGCCAACCCCGATTCAAAATCAAATGGTGCAGGTTTTGGATTTATTCGCTTTAACACCACGTCAAATGAAGTCGTTTTTGAATGTTGGCCTAGAGATACAGATTTAACAAAGGTCAGACAAAAACAATTCCCAGGGTGGCCTGTTAAAGTAAAACTATAAGTAAATGAGAACTAAAAGATTTTACCTTTTATTGTATTTGGTCATCATATCCTGTGTTAAAGGTGTTCAACATTCCCCTAGGAAACCTAATGTACTTTTTATTCTAGTAGATGATCTTGGTTGGAAAGATTTGGGCTGTTATGGTAGTTCATTTTATGAAACACCAAATATTGATCTTTTAGCATCTCAGAGTTATCGATTTACAAATGCCTATTCCTCGAATCCGGTATGCTCCCCAACACGAGCATCAATTATGACGGGAAAGCATCCCTCTAGGATTGGAATAACTGATTGGATTACATCCGAAAACCCTCCCAGTGAGCTTTGGAATAAACTACGTAAAAATCAAAAGCTTATACAGCCCAAAAACAAACATGCTTTACCTCTCGAGGAATTTACCATGGCCGAGGCACTTCAGACGGCTGGTTACACAACTTTTTATGCTGGAAAATGGCACTTGGGAGATGAAGGATTTTTGCCTCAAGATCAAGGTTTTGAAATTAATAAAGGGGGACACATCAAGGGTTCTCCTCCTGGAGGTTATTATACCCCTTACAATAATCCTCAGCTTGAAGATGGACCAAAAGGGGAATATTTGACAGATCGACTCACTGATGAATCAATAACCTTTATGGAGCATAATAAAGAAAACCCCTTCTTTCTTTACCTTGCCTTTTATACTGTTCATACTCCTATTCAGGCAAATTTAAAATACCTAGAGAAATTTAAACAGAAAAGGATGATTCTTAAGGACAGTCTACCAATTAAGGTTAAAGAGCAGAAAGGCTATACAGTTTTAAATCAATACAACGCATCTTATGCATCAATGGTTTATGCCTTGGATCAAAATGTGGGGAGGTTAATTAATAAACTTAAAACCTTAAACCTTTTAGAAAATACACTTATTATTTTCACCTCAGACAATGGCGGATTATCAACATTAACTGGTAAAACAGTTTACGGGAGGAGTGCACCAACAAGTGTTTTACCATTAAGAGCAGGAAAAGGCTGGGCTTATGAGGGAGGAATTAGAGTCCCTCTAATCATTAAACCTCCAAATAACATTCAGGCTAAAATAATTGATGCTCCCGCCAATAGCATGGACTATTATCCAACAGTTTTAGATTATACAGGTATTGGATTAAATCCAGATCAACACATGGACGGGATTAGTCTAAAGCCCCTCTTGGATGGAGAAACTAGTGTTACTCACAAACAACTTATTTGGGACTTTCCCCATTATCATGGAAGCGGCTGGACACCAGGTAGGGCTATAAGAAAAGGTCCCTGGAAGTTGATTTATTTTTTTGAAAACCATATTTACGAACTTTATAATTTGGATAATGATATTGGTGAACGAAATAATTTAGCAGCGATTTATCCTGAAAAGTTCGAAGAAATGAAGAAATTATTAAATGTGTGGAGTGAAGAAATAAATGCAAAAAAACCAATAATAAATAAAGATTTTAAATAATTTTTATCTCAAAATGAAGATTTTAATTTTAAACATATTTTTTTTAATCCTTTTTTTGGGTTCTACAAATGAAAGTATCAATGAAGACTATTTGCAATCTATTCCTGGAACAAATCAAAAAGTAGATATGGTTTACATTCCTGGAGGCACATTTTCCATGGGCAGCCCAAAGTCTGAAAAAAATCATTTTGGTGATGAGGGACCACAACACGAGATTGAAATTGCTTCTTTTTGGATGGGTAAATATGAGATAACTTGGGACATTTATGAATTATTTATGGCTCGAGAAATTGATTCAAAAAAACCAACTAAAGCACTTGGCGATGAGGTTAGTATTGAAGTAGATGCCGTAACTGGTGCTACCCAGCCATATACTGACATGAGCTTTGGTATGGGCGTTGACGGGTATCCTGCTATTTGTATGACGCAGCTCTCCGCTGTAAAATTTTGCCAATGGCTCTCTGCAATGACAGGTAATTTTTATCGTTTACCGACCGAAGCAGAATGGGAATTTGCTTGCCGGGCAGGAACAAAAACTGCTTATTCATTTGGAGATGACCCAGCAGATTTAGATATTTATGCTTGGTATGAGGGAAATAGTGATGGTACTTATCATAAGGTAGGTCAAAAAAACCCTAACCCTTGGGGACTTTATGATATGCACGGTAATGTTTCAGAGTGGACATTGGATCAATACATTCCAACTATCTACAATAAAAGAAAAAGAAAGACATTGTCTAATCCTAGAGTAATTCCTACAAAAACATATCCTAGAGCCGTTAGAGGAGGAGCGTGGACAGACAAGCCTAGTAGGCTAAGAAGTGCTTCTAGAAGACCTTCCTCGAAACAGTGGAAAAAAAGAGATCCCCAAATCCCGAAAAGCCTATGGTGGCATACAGATGCACCATTTGTTGGCTTTAGGATTGTAAGACCACTGGACACACCTACCGAAGAGGAACAAAAAACATATTGGAACTAAAAATAAATCAATGAAATCTAATCAAAACAATTTACTAAGTAGAAGAAATTTTGTCAAGAGTACTACTTTGGCTACAACCGGTTTATTATCGGCAAGTATTCCAGTCGGTGCAATGGCAAATGTAAATGGAGATAAAAAGCTAAAAATTGCCCTTGTTGGATGTGGCGGACGAGGAACAGGAGCAATAGTTCAAGCTTTACAAGCTGACGAGAATACAGAACTTGTTGCAATGGCTGACGCTTTCCAAGACCGAGTTGAAAAAAGCTTAAAAGCAGTTCATGAGCATTTTGATGGTGTTATGAAAATCAAAATTAAACCGAAAAATCTTTTTTCTGGATTTGACGCATACAAGAAAGCGATTGACCTGGCTGATGTTGTTATTCTTACAACACCTCCAGGATTTAGACCCTATCATTTTGAGTATGCAATTGAAAATGGAAAGCATGTATTCATGGAAAAACCAGTTGCCACTGACCCTGTTGGTGTAAGGAAAGTTTTAGATGTTGCCAGAATGGCAAAAGAAAAAAAGCTAAATGTTGTTGTTGGATTGCAAAGGCATTATCAAAAAAAGTATATTGATGTACTAAAAAGAGTTAATGATGGTCAAATTGGAAAAATCACAGGGGGTCAAGTATATTGGAATAGTCGAGGTGTATGGGTAAGAGCGAGAGAGTCTAATCAAACTGAAATGGAGTATCAAATGAGAAATTGGTACTATTTTAATTGGTTATGCGGTGATCATATTCTAGAACAGCACATTCATAACATAGATGTTGCAAACTGGTTTGTAGGTGATTACCCTGAAAAGGCACAAGGAATGGGAGGAAGACAGGTTCGAAATGGAAAAGACCATGGAGAAATTTTCGACCATCATTTTGTTGAGTTCACCTACAATACAGGAGCAGTTATATCAAGTCAGTGTAGACATCAACCAGGATGTATGAGTAGGGTAGATGAAAGTTTTCAAGGAACTAAAGGCAGTGTCAATATGCGTAATGGAGAACTCATCGACTTAGAGGGAAATGAAATTTTCACTTACAAAAGTGGTTATAAAACCAAAAGCTCTAAACCAAGTCGCTCAGAAGCTAATCCTTTTAGTGAACCCAATCCCTATCAGGTTGAACATGATAAATTGTTTGCCTCGATCAGGAACGGTGGAGTAATTGCAGATGCTGAGAATGGAGCTAAAAGTACCTTGACAGCTATAATGGGAAGGATGGCTACGTATTCTGGAAAAGAAATTACCTGGGAACAAGCTCTGAATTCAAATTTACAGCTAATGCCAGAAAATGTTGATTGGAATAGTAACCCACCAACAATGCCTGATGTAAATGGACTATATTCAATTCCAACTCCAGGAATTACAACTTTTTAATTAGAAAATGAATAGAAGAACTTTTACGAGGTCCTCAATTTTCGCTTCCCTGGGATTGGCTGCTGCCCCCAGTATAATGGCTAGTCAAAATATTTTTAGGAAACATCAATTTAATTTAAAATATGCCCCTCATATTGGAATGTTCAAGAATTTGGCAGGTGATGACCCAATTGATCAGCTAAACTTTATGGCAGATCAAGGATTTACTGCTTTTGAGGATAATAATATGGGAACCAGACCTATTTCATTACAAGAAAAAATGTCTGCAATTATGCAAAAAAGAGGTTTGGAAATGGGTGTATTTGTTGGCTACAAAGATTTTAAAAATCCAACTTTAGCTGGAGGCAAAGACGAAGCTCGTAGTGATTTTTTAAAGCAAATTAAAGCATCTGTCGAAGTTGCTAAACGAGTTAATGCAAAATGGTTTACCGTAGTTCCTGGTGCTGTTGACTTAAGACTACCAGAGGGTTATCAGACTGTGAATGTGGTTGAAAGTTTAAAACAGGCTTCGTCTATACTTGAACCGCACGGGTTAGTTATGGTACTGGAGCCACTTAATTGGTACAGGAACCATCCAGGGTTATTTCTCAGAGAGAGTCCCCAAGCCTTCAATATTTGTAGTGCAGTAAACTCATCTTCATGTAAAATACTTTTTGATATTTACCATCAACAAATTCAGGAAGGAAATCTCATTCCTAATATTGAAAAATGTTGGGATGAGATAGGATATTTTCAAATTGGGGATAATCCAGGTAGAAAGGAACCGACTACAGGAGAAATAAATTATAAGAATATCTTTAAATACATACACAAAAGGAATTTTAATGGAATTCTAGGCATGGAGCACGGAAATTCCAGACCGGACAAGGCAGGTGAACTTGCAGTTATAGAGGCATATAAATTTGTTGATTCTTTTATCTAAATTAATAGTTGTATTTTGCAAATAGTCGAATAATTTTTAAAATACCAATTGAATACTTACATACCTTCAAATTCAAATCCTTGGGACTCCGATAAAATTCAATTTGTTTGTAGAAGATTGGGTTTTGGTTGTTCCTTATCAGATATAAATAAATATTCAAATTATACACCAGAGCAGACCATTGATGATATAGTTGAAAACGCTAAATTAACAGATTTTACAGCAGCACCAGAGTGGGCTGATTGGGATAATAAGACTTTTAATTCCTCAGGTAATAACAAGGCTTATTATCATACGATACTTCAAAAACAGGCTTTGAGTGATATGATCAACAATGGATTCAGAGAAAGGCTAAGTTTATTTTGGAGTAATCATTTTGTAGTAGAGTATTTAGATGTTAACCAACCTGCATACTTATATAAGTATTATAAATTAATTCAAGAGAATTGTCTTGGAAATTTTCAAACATTTGTTCGTAAAATGGGACTTGCTCCTGCAATGCTTATGTACCTAAATGGATATCAAAATAAAAAGAATAGTCCAAATGAAAATTACGCTCGTGAATTATATGAACTTTTTACTTTAGGTGAAGGAAATGGATACACTCAACAAGACATTGTAGAAACTGCAAGAGCCCTTACAGGATTTAATAGAACAAAAACTTACATGGGCGAAATTGAGTTTAATGAAAACACATTTGACAAAGGAACAAAAACAATTTTTGGAAGGACCGGAAAATGGGGATATGATGACGTTGTAAATATTTTGTTTGAGGAAAAGAGGGATTTAATTGCTGATTTTATATGTAGTAAAATTTATCGTTATTTTGTTAGTCCCCAGGCAAATCAAAATATTATTGCCTCTATGGCTAGCACACTTAAGCAAAATAATTTTGAGTTAGAGCCAGTTTTTAAGCAACTTTTTAAAAGTGAGTATTTTTTTAACACAAATAATAGTAATGTCTTGATCAAAAGCCCGATTGATATGATGATAGGGTTACATCTTCAACTATCTCTTAGTTATGATGAAAATCTTGACTTACCTCTACAACTCAGAAATAAGTGTAGAGATATGGGACAAAATATTTTCTCTCCTGTTGATGTTGCAGGCTGGCAAGGCAATCATGATTGGATTAATTCAGAAACTCTTCCTAAAAGATGGGAGTTTGCCGATTATCTACTTATCAGATACTGGAAAAAAAATAAAAATCAATTTAAAAAGCTCATCAAAAACTTGGTTGGAAACAATGAAAATGATTTAGAGGTGATTGTGAATAAATTAAAAAACTTTATTTTCTGCCCATATCAGATGAAAAATGAGGAAATGGATGAAGCTATTAAAATTTTTATTGGAGAGGTTCCAGAAAGTTATTTTGAGGATGGAACTTGGACAATTAATGATGATTCTGTCCCAAGACAAGTATATGACTTGTTAAGATTTTTAGTTGGACTTCCTGAATTTCAATTGAAATAAAAATGAAGAATAACAAGCTAAATGAAAGAAGTAATAAAAATCATGACAGGGAACATGCACATTGGGATCGCAGAGGTTTTTTAAAGACTCTTGGAATTGCTGGGGCAGGTTCAATCTCTTTTGCAGGCAGCTCGCTATCAGTTGTAAATTCTCATTTTTTAACAAATGCTCTATCAGAGGCTGATTCAGAGCGGATTTTAGTTTTGATAAGATTAAAAGGTGGGAATGATGGCTTGAACACAATTATCCCCCTTTATGACTATGATCTTTATGTGAATAAAAGACCAAAGATTCATATTCCTGAAAATAGTCTTATTAAATTAAATGATGAATTTGGTATTCCAAAATATATGGAGGATCTAGATCCAATTTGGAAAGATGGTTCAATGAAAGTAATCAATGGAGTAGGATATGAAAACCAAAATCTTTCACATTTTAAATCTTCTGAAATTTGGGCTACTACTACTAATGATAGTTATGTGACTAGTGGTTGGCTGGGAAGATATTATGAAGAGAAATATATGGATTATATGATTAATCCTCCTGAAAAACCTTTAGCTATCCAAATAGGAAGTGGTGGCGATATGATTTTTAATGGTGATTTAACAACCTATTCTTTTTCAGTTTCTAGTCCTCAAAGATTAAAGAGAGTTGCTCAAAACGGAACCTTATTTGATGTAAAAAGTTCGGAAATAGGACTTCATGCAGATCAGGTAAATTTCTTAAGAGAGGCGGCTAATACTACCTTTAGATACGCGTCAATTATTAATGATTCCTACAATAACTCGAGTGATTATCAAGAATATGATAATAATAACTTCGATCTTCAAATGAGTTTAGTTTCTAGATTTATTAAGGGTGGATTAGGCACAAAAGTTTATATGGTTACATTGGGTGGGTTCGATACTCATAATAATCAACCGACTAGACATCAAAATTTAATGAGCAGACTATCAAGAGCAATTAAAACATTTTATGATGATCTTCAAAAGCATGGTGTTGCTGATAAGGTGTTATCAATGACTTTTTCTGAGTTTGGTCGTCGCGTTGCTGAAAATGGTTCAAGTGGAACAGATCACGGATCCGCTGCACCTATCATGTTATTTGGTCCTGCACTTAGGGGGAGTGGTTTTATTGGAAAACACCCTGAGTTAACTAATCTAGATAAGAAAGGAAACATGGCAAATACTACAGACTTTAGGTCTGTTTATGCAACTATTTTATCCGATTGGCTTTGTGCAGATACCAATTACATCAATAATTCTGTAATTGGAGCTGAATTCAATCTTTTAGGACTAGGATTAGGATGTAATGGAGTTGAAAATTTAGAGTTGACCGATGACCCTATTCTTCCGCTTCACGCTGCAGTTAATGACGACCAAGGAGCAAGTTTATATATATCGATAAACGAACCAAGCAATGTAGAGGTTGCTATTTTTGATATTTTGGGAAGGAAGGTAGGATCTGCATATAGTAAACAACTAAGTTCGGGAAGACATACTTTACCCCTCCGTTCAATCAAAGAAACACGTCTTCCTCTTGGGCAATATTTCTATAAGATTCGTGTAAATAATGATAAAATATATAGCAGATCTTTTTTAGTTAAATAGATATAATTTCATCTGAAAATTTTTTCACTTTTTCCAATAGTGAAGCTAATTCTAGGCTATTCTTGTGACTCCACTTTCCTTCTTTCTTACCATCAGTCATACATCGATTAACTTCTTTTATCTGATAAGTAAATCCGTTACCTACATTAGGAATTATATCTTCTAACAAGTTTGAATTATTTATCAATTTAATTGATTGTGTGTCATGCCATCTTCCAGGTAAGATAATTTGACCTTTTGTTCCGCATATTTTAGCGTTATTCTCAGAAGGATTAGCGATTCCACAATAGAGCATAGCAAGGGCATTTTCATATTCTAATATCATTGAGGTTTGAATGTCAACCCCCGTAGGGCCCATCAGACTTTGAGCCTTAATATTTTTTGGTAAACCGAGTATGTAATAAGCAAAAAAGAGCGGATAAATTCCTATATCTAAAAGAGCTCCCCCACCCTTTTTTGGGTCCATTAAACGATGAGAGTTATCGGCATCCAATCTGTAAAAGGAGAATTCTGCATAAATGAATTTCGGGATTCCTATTTTTCCCTCTTTAATCCATTTTTTTGCTCTATTTATTGCTGGATTGAATCTTGACCAAAGTCCCTCCATCAAAAAACAATTTTTATTTTTAGCCTTGGCAATCATTTGTTTGATTTCAGTGGTATTTAACCCTAAAGGTTTTTCGCACAAAACTGCTTTTCTTGAATTAAGAGCATCAAATGTCATTTTTTTGTGATGATTATTTAAACTAGCGATATAGACTACTTCAACATCTTCATCTTCAAATAACTGATTATAAGATTTATAGGCCCTTTTTGCTCCATAACTATTCTTGAACTTTATTGCCCTATTAAAATTTGATGAGGCAACAGCAACCAAATCTGATTCTGAATTTTTAATTAGATCTGCAGCAAACTTATTTGCTATATTACCTAAACCAGCAATTCCCCATTTAACTTTTCTATCCATTTTTTTTCAATTTATAAAAATCACATTATTTAATTGTTAAGCAAAACTCTTTATATGCTGGATTTTTTTTATTTTGCTCAAAATAATTTAAAAAAAAACTAAATGAAAAAAGTAGCTTTAATAGTTTTGATGTTTCCATTATTATATGCTTGCCATCAACAACAAAAACCCAATATTTTATTCATTATGTCTGATGATCACGCTTTTCAGGCTGTTAGCGCCTATGGACACGGACTGAATAATACACCAAATATAGACCGCATTGCCAATGAGGGAGCTATTTTTAACAAGGGTTTTGTAACCAATTCAATTTGTGCGCCAAGCAGAGCGGTTGTTTTAACTGGTAAGCATAGTTTCATTAATGGGAAAGTTGATAATATTCAAGCTTTTGATTGGAATCAACCTAATTTTGCTAAAGATCTACAAGCTATTGGTTACCAAACTGCTTTAATTGGTAAAATTCATTTGAATGGCTTACCCCAAGGATTTGATTATTCAGCTGTCTTGCCTGGTCAAGGACACTATTATAATCCAGACTTTATAATTAATGGAGTAAAGAAGAGAATTAATGGTTATGTAACTACTATTACTACTGAGCTGGGATTAGACTGGCTTAAAAATAAAAGAGACAAAACAAAACCCTTCTTGATGCTTTATCAACAAAAAGCTCCTCATAGAAACTGGCAGTCAGAAGAGAAGTACTTATCCCTTTTTGATGATAAGACTTTTGATTTCCCTGAAAACTTTTTTGACAATTATGAAGGTCGTCCAGCCGCTGCAGCTCAAGAAATGATGATTTCTGCCACTGAGGAGCAGCTAGCAGTAACAAACGGTGCTGGAGGTCATGGAAGGTGGGGTCATGATTTTAAATTACTTGAAGATCCCTTTGGAAGGAACACCCGATTTAATAAAGAATTAGATCGTTTTACTCCCGAACAAAAACAAGCATGGCTTAAAGCTTACACTCCAAAAAACGACAAAATGAGAGCAGCTAATTTAGAGGGTAAAGATTTGGCTCATTGGAAATTTAACAGATATCTAAAAGATTATTTAAGGACCATTCAATCAGTTGACGATGGTGTTGGAGAAGTTTTAGATTATCTTGATGAAAATGGTTTAGCTGAAAATACTATTGTAGTATATACATCTGATCAAGGTTTTTATCTTGGTGAACATGGCTGGTTTGATAAGAGATTTATGTATGAAGAGTCATTTAGAACACCCATATTGATGAGATATCCAAAAGAAATCAAACCGGGCACTCAAATTGACGAATTGATTCAAAACCTAGATTTTGCTCCTACCTTTTTGGACTATGCTGGAGCTGAAATTCCCCAAGACATGCAGGGGGAGTCATTTAGAAAAGTTGTAAGTAAAGAGACCAGTGAATGGCGCGATGCAATTTACTACACTTATTATGAGTATCCTTCAGTTCATATGGTTAAACGTCATAATGGTGTTAGAACCGATCGTTACAAACTTATGCACTTTTATTATGATATTGATGTTTGGGAGATGTATGATTTGGAAAAAGATCCAGCTGAGATGAAAAATATTTATAATGATCCCAACTATACGGAGGTTCAAAAAATGATGCATAAAAGATTTGAAGAAATGCGCGAAAAGTACGGTGATTCAGACGAATTGGACCAAATGCATATTGAGAACTATCTTAGCCATAGGAAAAAAAGACGACAAGGGTAAATCTAAATAGCCATTCATTGACCCTTTTTAAAAATACTTTGAAAAGGGTTTTTTTAAAACATAAATTCAAATGAAATCGATTTGTGGTTGGTTATTGCTAATTATAATTTTTGGTTGCTCTCAAATTGAGTTGCCTCCAAATATTATTTTAATTATGGCTGATGATCAGGGCTGGGGAGATGTGGGTTACAATGGGCATCCACACTTAAAAACCCCCAATTTAGATTCAATGGTTAAAAATGGGGCTGTTTTTACAAGATTTTACGCGGCAGGTTCTGTATGTTCTCCTACCCGGGCAAGTGTAATGACTGGAAGACATCCTGAAAGAATGGGTATTTGCGGAGCAAACTGTGGTCACATTTTAACTGAAGAAATTACACTAGCTGAATTAGTAAAACAAAAAGGATATCGTACAGGACATTTTGGAAAGTGGCATTTGGGGACGCTCACTAAAGATATTTTAGATGCAAACCGTGGTGGAAGACAACAAAACGATATTCATTATGCACCCCCCAAAAATCACGGTTTTGATGTGAGTTTTGTAACAGAGTCCAAAGTACCAACTTGGGACCCAATGATTACACCCCCTAAAAATTCAGGTGATGTCAATGGCTCTTTAATTGAGGGAGAGCCATTTGGCACCTACTATTGGTCTGAGTCTGGAATACGAGTGATAGAAAATCTTGAGGGAGATGATTCACGTATAATAATGGATAGGGTCATTCCATTTATTGAAAAAGCTGTTTCAGATCGCCTTCCGTTTTTATCTATTATATGGTTTCATGCTCCTCACTTACCAGTACTTACAGGTGAAAAGTACAAATCACTTTATTCAGGATTAAGCGAAGATGAGCAAGAGTATTATGGTGTAATAACCGCTCTAGATGAACAAGTGGGTAGGTTAAGAAAAAAGTTAAAAAGTTTAAATATTTACGATAATACCTTAGTATTTTATACCTCTGATAATGGCCCTGAAACCCAAAAAGAGGTAAGGGAGGGCAAGATTCCTTTCGGAAGAACGCGTGGGAGGACAAATGGTCTACGAGGAAGAAAGAGAAGCCTTTACGAAGGGGGGATTAGGGTTCCAGGAATCGTGGAGTGGCCAAGAAAGATCAAATCAGGAACAGTTATAAATGTTCCGTGCTTTACCTCTGACTATTTTCCAACTATTGCTAAAATTTTAGGTATTGATATAGACAAATTTAAGAGATCCTATGATGGTCAGGACCTTCAACCCTATTGGTCTGAACAAAAAGATAAAAGAGACAAACCACTTGCTTTTCAATTTAAAAAAAAATATGCTTTGATTGATAATGAATTCAAGTTCATGGGAGGTGCAAAAGAAAACTGTAGACTCTATAATTTAGTTACAGATCCTACAGAGCAAGTCGATGTTTCAACCCAATATCCTAAAAAGTTTAAATCACTTTCAAATTTTTATCAAAAGTGGCATTATTCCGTTCAAAAAAGCAATATGGGATTAGAATATTGAATTAAGTACTACCTTACAAATATTTAATATTTTATTTCTTTTTTATGAAACAAATAAAGGATTTAATTGACTTAATAAACTTGGAAAAGGTTGGAGAAAATATTTTTCAAGGGAAAAATTTCCAAACGCCATGGGGTAGAGTTTTTGGAGGGCAAGTATTAGCTCAATCCCTAAATGCAGCCTATGCGACCGTCCCCGATGATCGGTATGCTCATTCTATGCATGGATATTTTATTTTAGGTGGTAATCTTGATATACCAATTACATATGAGGTAGATATTATTCGAGATGGTAAAAGTTTTACAACTCGAAGGGTAGTAGCTTTCCAGGAAGGTAGAGCTATTTTTAACATGTCGGCTTCATTTCAATTGCGTCAAGAAGGTGTAAATCATCAATTTGCCATGCCCAATTTGATTCCTCCAGAAAAACTTTTAAGCGACTTGGAACAATTAGAGGTTCAAAAAATTGCTCCGAAAGTATACAATCGATTTAAAAAAATTAAGCCTGAGGTAATTGAGTTCCGGCCCATAGAAAAACTTAATCTAAATAACGCAGTAGATGAGCCGGCGGAAAGTAATTTTTGGTTGCGTTCCAAGGAGAAAACTCCTTTTGAAATGCCAATCCAGCACCAGCTTTTAGCCTATATTTCAGATTATGGCTTATTGCGAACAGCTACCTTACCTCATCGAAATGAATTAAGTTCGGGAAATACCTTTTTTGCGAGTTTAGATCACGCACTATGGTTTCATAGAGACTTCAGCTTCGATAAGTGGTTACTCTACTCAACTGATAGCCCAAGTGCATCAAACGCTAGAGGGTTTGCCAGGGGATCCATATACGATCAGAGTGGATTTTTGATTGCCTCTTCAGCACAGGAAGGATTAATAAGACAGATTATTACATGAACATAATATAATAAAGTATGGTTTTGCTTCAGTTAAACAATTATTGAACAATTAAAAATATGAGTAAGTTTATAAATATTCTGATTTGCATTATTGGGATTTTATTTTTTCAATTTTGCACAAAATCATCTGATCATGAAAGATCATCAGAAGATAAAAACTTAACTAATCCACCTAATATTTTATTAATTATTGCAGATGATATGGGTATTGATTTTACTCCTGGTTATAATGTGGGAGATATAAAGCCAATTATGCCAAATTTATCTCAACTTCAAGCTGAAGGTATTATTTATGATAATGTTTGGTCAGCTCCAATATGTGCACCTACAAGGGCATCTATAATTACTGGTAAATATGGAATTCATAATGGGGTTCTTAATACATCTGGTGCAGGAACAATAAAAGAATCCGAAAAAACCATTCAAGCATATTTAGATGAAAAATTAGGTAAAGTTTATGCACATGCTGTTATAGGAAAATGGCATTTGTCTAATCAGGAACCTAGCCGTCCTAACCAAATGGGTATAGATTACTTTGCAGGCTTGATTCCAGGTACTGTCTCAGATTATAACCTCTGGGATTTAACAATCAATGGTCAGACTCAGACCAATTCTGATTACATTACTTCAAAATTTACCGACTTGGCTATTAATTGGATTAGGGGAAAAGACCAACCTTGGTTTTGCTGGTTAGCCTATACTGCACCTCATTCCCCTTTTCATTTACCCCCGAATGAAATGCATTCCCAAGGTGAAATTTCATCAAGCCAAGGCATTATTGATAACAACCCTTTCCCTTATTATATTGCGATGATTGAAAGTATTGATTATGAAATGGGCAGGCTGTTGAGAACTATTCCCAGTGATCAAAAAGAAAATACCTTGATTATTTTTTTAGGAGATAATGGAACTCCTGGAAAGGTAATCCAAGGACCTTATGAGATTAATCGATCTAAAGGCTCACTTCACCAAGGTGGCATTCATGTGCCATTGGTAATTTCAGGACCATTGGTTACTAGAAAGGGAGAACGTGATCAAAGTTTGATTCATACTGCTGACATTTTTTCAACGATCGCAGAAGCAGCAGGAATTAGCGAATCAAAATATTTTAATAGTCAAAGCTTTTATAATACATTATCTAATTCTACACTTTCAGCAAGAGTCTACAATTATTCTGAGATCCTTGATAATGACAAACCCGCTAAATCAGGTTTTACTATTCGAAATGAACGCTATAAGTTGATTGTGTTAGATAATAATTCATATAGGTTTTATGATCTAAAAAATGACCCATTTGAAAAAAATAATTTAATGAATGGTAATTTATCAATCGAACTGGAAAATATTTTGGATAAGTTGATAATAGAGGCCTCTAATTTTAGGAAAAAATAAAATTATTTATTATTAAAATAAGTTATGGCCCTAATTTTCGATATTATTTTGATTTTAAATGGGTGTTTATTACTTTTTTAAGACTGCTGTTCTAACTGTCTCTTTTCTTTATAATTTGCAATAATTAAGATCACTCAATGGAAATTATTTTATTACTAATATCTGTTTTAAGTTTAGCATTATTATTCTTTTTATTGTTTAAAAAACAAGATAAAGCAAATCTTTCAGGGCAGTTAAGGGAATTAATTAAAGGGGAGTTTTATCAAAACCGTGAGGAATTGAATAAAAACTTAAGAGAAACGCGTTTGGAAATTACCCAGAGTATAGATAGGTTAAATGAAGTCCTATCTAAAAAAGCTAAAGAGGATCGAGATGAATTAAGAAATACACTGAAAGACTTTCAAGAATCTTTTTCCAAAAATGTTACTGCTTTTAACGAATTACAAAAACAAAACTTTGAACGCCTTAATAAAAAGCAGGATGAGTTGATAAAATCAACGGAGATCAAGTTAGAAAAGATGCGAGAGACCGTTGACGAAAAGTTACATAAGACACTTGAAGATCGATTAGGTAAATCATTTGAAGTTGTAACTCAGCAATTATTAAAGGTACAAAAAGGATTAGTTGAGATGCAAACACTTGCATCTGGGGTAGGCGATCTAAAAAAGGTATTAAGTAATGTTAAAACCAGTGGTGTATTAGGTGAGATACAATTAGGAAATATTTTAGAGCAAATCCTTGCTCCTGAACAATATGACGCCAATGTTAAAACAAAAAAAGAATCTGATGCTTTAGTAGAATTTGCAATTAAACTTCCTGGTAAAAGTCATAGCAGTGGGCCTGTTTATCTTCCAGTTGATGCAAAGTTTCCACAAGAAGATTATGCTCGCCTTCAATCAGCATATGAATCAGGAGATAGTGCTATAATTGAAAACTCATTACGAGCACTATTGAACTCTATTAAAAAGTTTGCTCGAGATATTTCTGAGCGATACCTAGATCCGCCTCATACTACTGATTTTGGTATAATGTTTCTGCCATTTGAAGGTCTTTATGCAGAAGTCACTCGTCATCCAGAAATTATTTCTTCATTACAGCGTGAAAATAAAATTATTATTACAGGTCCAACTACTCTTGCGGCTATGCTAAATAGCTTACAAATGGGATTTAAAACATTGGCGATTCAAAAACGTAGTAGTGAGGTTTGGGAAATATTAGCTAACGTAAAAAAAGAATTTTCTGCCTTTGGAAATGTATTAGAGAAGGCTCAGAAAAAGATCAAGGAGGCTGACAATGAAATTGAAAAAATGGTTACTACCCGTACTAGAATGATGCTTTCTAAACTCAAAAAAGTTGAACAGATAGATATTTCGAAACCAAAAAAAGATTTGGAAGAAGAAGATACTTTTAAATTACAATAAACTTAAAGTCCGCCAATTATTTCAATTGTTGGATTTTGAGTTTTAAATTTCTGAATTCCTATTGGAGTCACTTTACTATTCCAAAGGAATATTTTTTCCAAGTTCTTCATTTTTGAAAAAATATTGAAAGAGGCATCAGTGACTTCTGTGCCATATATATTCAATTCTCTTAAATTTTTAATATCCTTTGTATAGATTATACATTTATCTGTAAGCTTATTGTTTTGAATCCTTAGTCTAGTTAAATTGGGGAACTGAGAAAGAAAAGACAATAATTCATCCTTTAGTTGGCAGTTAGATAAATTAAGCCATATTACATGATCTTTAAGTTGAGTCAACAATTCAATGTCATTTCTTGTTATTTTTTTACCTATAAATTTTACATCCAAAAGACTTTTTTTGCTATCTAAAAAACGCCAATGATATTTTTCATCTCTAAAAACTTCCAATTTATTTTCATCAATGGGAGTAAGGTTTAAAGTTTCAATGTAAGATTTTTCTCTAAGGTTTAATTTATATTTTTCTTCAACCAGACTTCGGATGTTTTTGTCATTTCTAAGTTTGGTCAAGGGAGTTTTTAATTTTGCGCCATTATCAATCCACCATTTTAAAACCGCAACTTGATCAAAACTCAGAGGGGTTCCTGCAGGAGGCATGAAATTAGACTCATTTTGAGAAATACTAACCCTTTTGTAAATTAAACTCTTATAAGGATTACCTTTTTGAATTCCTAAACCGCTGTTTCCTCCTTTTATGATATTTTCGTATTTACTCATGTTAAGCCCTCCATATTCTTGATTCTTATTATGACAGGCAATACATTTTTCCTCAAAAACAGGATAAATTAAATCCTCAAAAACATATATTGAATCAGGGGAATTTTCTTTTATGGACAAAAAAACAGTTGGTATTTTCTTTTGTTTTATAAATGGTAAGCCTTTAATCAGGTATCCTTTTCCATGAGTCATCTCACCACCATAGTGTCCTGTGATTAGAATTAAGATTAAAATAGCAAAATTAGATATTCTATTAAATGATTTATTTAAATTGAAGTTTAAAGCTCTCAGTATCCAGACTAAAAAAGTTAGAATTACAAAAGCAATCCCAGACCATTTATGAATATTGATTTGAGATTCTAAATAATAGTTGTTATCGCTAAGAAACCATCCAAAAAGAGCAGCAATACCTCCACTGATAAAAGTGAAAAACCAACCGATTGTTATTATGCGCTTTACAGAATTATTTTTTGACTTAATTAAAATACTTACCAAAAGTGTAAGTATTATAAACCCGATCGGCAGGTGTACTATCAGAGGATGAAGACTTCCTAAAAATTCAAAGATTTCTAAAACCATTTTTTATGATAATATCTCTTGAACTACATTTCCATGAACATCAGTTAACCTATATCTTCTCCCTTGAAATTTAAAGGTTAGTTTTTCATGGTCAACTCCAAGTAAGTGCATTAAAGTAGCCTGAAAGTCGTGAATATGCACTGGCCTTTCAGTAATGTTATAACCAAAATCATCTGTTGCGCCCAAAGTAATCCCTTTTTTTACACCTGCTCCTGCCATAAAAATAGTAAAGCAGCGAGGGTGATGATCTCGACCATAATTGTCCATCTCTAGCATTCCTTGCGAATAATTAGTTCTTCCAAATTCACCTCCCCATATCACTAATGTATCTTCAAGCAACCCTCTTTGTTTGAGATCTTTTATTAGAGCTGCTGAAGCTTGATCTGTTTCTTTTGCTTGCTTTTTGATATCTCTTGGTAAATTACTGTGTTGATCCCATCCTCTGTGGTACAGTTGAATGAATTTAACATCCTTTTCAGCCAATTTTCTTGCAAGTATGCAGTTTGCAGCAAAAGTTCCAGGATTTTTACTGTCCTCCCCATAAAGGTCAAAAATATAATCTGGCTCGTCAGAAATTTTCATTACTTCTGGAACCGAGGTTTGCATTCGGTAAGCCATCTCATAATTTGAAATTTTAGTCAATATTTCGGGATCACCAATATCTGCATGGTTAATTTTTTGTAGCTTTTTTAAGGAACTTAACTGTTCCTGTCGGATAGTGCTGGTTACCCCTGGTGGATTATCTAAATAGAGGACTGGGTCTTTGCCAGAACGAAATTGAACTCCTTGGTGTTTTGATGGTAAAAAGCCATTACCCCATAAACGTGAGTAAATAGGTTGACCTGATTTTCCTTTTGTAATTAGAACTACAAACTCAGGAAGATTTTTATTATCTGTTCCCAATCCATAGCTCAACCAGGAGCCAATAGAAGGTCTTCCAGGTAGTTCTGATCCAGTTTGTATCATGGTCATTGCTGGATCATGATTAATAGCCTCAGTATACATCGATTTAATAAAGCACAATTCATCTACAATTTTTGATGTGTAAGGCATTAAATCGCTCATCCATGCCCCACAATTTCCGTGTTGCTTAAAGTTAAACAGACTTCCAGCAATGGGAAAAGTATTTTGGCCAGATGACATTCCCGTTAATCTTTGTTCTCCAATAATACTGCTAGGGACTTCTTGTCCAAACATTTCATTAAGTTTCGGCTTGTAATCAAACAAATCTAATTGAGAAGGTGCTCCGCTTTGAAAAAGGTAAATCACCCTCTTGGCTTTCGGAATAAAATGTGGTAATCGCTTTTTTTCACTTTCCAGTAGGTTTAGAAAGTTACTGTTCCCGTATGCATCTACGGGGCTGATTAGACCACCAAGTGAAAGTGCACCTAGGCCTAAAGAGGTCCTTGTCAGAAAATCTCTTCTGCTATAATTTTTATTATCATGGTTGTGATTACAATTCATCTATCTTCTTGTAAAAGTTTCGTTATGGTTAATTAGGGTGTTTGCGACCATAGTCATCGCAGCAGCTTTAACACTAAAAATATTTTCATCACGCGGCTTTTCCCCAACACTTAAAATTTGATAAGCTTTATTTCTGTTTTGTAAAAAATATTGATATTGATTTTCAAATAGTTCAACTAAAACATTAATTTCCTCATCTTTTGGGAATCTACCCGTTGATAATCTAAAACCAAATGTAATTTGATCTTTCAACGTAACTCTATTTTTAATGATTTTCTCAGCAAAAATTCTAGATGCTTCAAAAAATTGGGGATCATTCATTAATACTAATGCCTGAAGTGGTGTTGAGGTAATATTTCTTTTTACAGTGCACACTTCTCTAGATGTAGCATCGAAAGTAAGCATATTTGGGGGTGGAGAAGTTCTTTTTATGAATGTATAAATACCCCGTCGATAAAGATCCTCACCTTTAGATTCCTCATATTCAAGTAGGGGAACCGAAAAATTATTTTTTTCTTTCCAAAGGCCTTTTGGCTGGTATGGTTTAACACTTGGTCCTCCAAATTTTGTATTTAATAGCCCACTTAGTTTTAATGCATTATCTCTAATTATTTCTGCAGGTAAACGATAGCTATTAGATCTTGCCAATAGTATATTATTAGGGTCTTTTTTTAACAATTTCTCTGTGACCAGAGATTTTTGCTGATAAGTTTTTGACATTACCATTTGCTTTAATAATCTTTTAACATTCCAATCCTCGCTGAAATCTAATGCTAACCAGTCTAATAGCTCTGGATGAGATGGTAATTGACCCTGGACTCCAAAATCATTTGGAGTACTTACTAGTCCCCTTCCAAAAATCATTTGCCAATAACGATTAACTGCAACTCTCGCCGTCAATGGATTTCTTTTATCAAATAGCCAATGACTTAATCCTAACCGACTTTTTGGCAAATCTGAGTTCATTTGAGGCAATATATCGGGAACCTTTGGCTCTACAGTGTACATAGGTTCTGTATAACTTCCACGATTATAAAGATATGTTGGTCTGGGGTTTTTCATTTCTGACATGACCATTATTTCTCTTACAGTATCATATGTTTCAAGGTATTTCTCTCGATTTGCTCTTAATCTTTTATTTAAAATCCTGATTTTTGGATCTTTTTTAATTAAATGGTTTTTAACTAATTGCCATTCAATAGGATTATCATTTCCTAATGTTTTTTGATAAATGGTTTTAACTTCAAATTCTGTTAGTTCTTCATTGTAAAACCTAAACTCATCCATTTTTCCAGTAAATAATCCATAATCACCTGTTGAACCCTCGTTTGATCTACCAATCTGCAATTTGGATTTTTTATTATCTACAAACCCTTTTTCTTTATCTCGCTTAGTTGGAAGAATTGATTTGTATAGATTATTTATCAAAATAACTTTTTCAATTTGTTCACCATTTCTATAAAGACTCACTCCCTCAGACTCCCCGCTACCATCTGTTGTAAATGTAATATGATGCCAATCATTCCTTGAAATAGAATCCATAG
>CACIXU010000015.1 GCA_902590705.1 uncultured Bacteroidota bacterium
GAAAATCCTACACAGCCTAATATTCAAAATCCAGATAATGGTCTAATTAATTCAAACCCAGTTACCGAGCCCACACTGCAAACCCTTGATAAAAAGGGGATTGGAATGTCATATAGGCAAAGGACCTGGTCAACAAGAATTGGCGCTTTAAAACCTTTTTGGTCATATTCATGGAATAGAGATTACAGAGAGGCTATTCCCGATGGAGTTGAATTTGTTCCCATGTTTTGGGGAGCTGCTAATGTAACAGACTCTGAGATTCAAAGAATAAAGGGATTAGTTGATTCAGGAATTGTCAAGAATGTCCTAGGGTTTAATGAGCCTGATCTTACCTCGCAGGCAAATATGACAGTAGAGGAAGCTATTGAATTATGGCCAAAACTCGAGGAACTTGGAGTGCCTCTAGGGAGTCCAGTTCCATCTTCTGTTAACAGTGTTTGGCTTGAACAATTTATGAGTGAAGCAGAAAGTAAAAACCTTAGAGTCGACTTTGTATGTATTCACATATATAAGGGAAATAATTCAGGTTTATTTTTTCAAGCGGTTGATGATATATATGATAAATACAGAAAACCTATTTGGGTTACAGAAATGTCGATTGTAGATAACGACGCCAAAACGGTTTCTGAAAATAAAATTTCCCTCGCTCAAGCTTTACCAACAATGAAATCAATCCTAAGTGGATTTTATGAAAGAAAATTCGTCCATAGATTTGCGTGGTTTTCTGGGACCACTAATTCCCCTAATTATCCTAGATTAGTTTCTTCAATTTTATATGATGAATTTGATAACTTAACTATTCTTGGAAATTACTATTCTCAATTTAGATTCAACCCTGAAAGTGGACCAGGTACTTTACCTGAGGTAATCAAGGAGATTGATGGTAATATTATTAAAAATGGAACTTTTGAAACCGGTGATATATATCCTTGGGGAGGTTTTAAAAATGCTGTGATTTCCTCAGCAGCTCAACCCCCTAATTCAGGTAATTATCTTGCAAGAATTGAGCCCCATGATGGTTCAATTTATCAAGTAATTGATCTAGAGCCAGGGGAGAAATACGAGTTAAAATTTTATCATAGATGGAAAGATATTCCTGAAAATACTTTCAAAGCAGTATTAAGAAATGAAAAAGGAAACGAAGCTAAATTTTTAGAATTTGAAATTTTAAAAACTGATGTATGGACAGAAAACAAAATAGAGTTTACTGTCCCCAGTGAGGTAACTTCGGCAAGACTAGCTTTTTATAAGCCTCAGCTAAATCCACTTTTACCAACATTCTTTTTAGATGATGTTTCCATCATAAAGTTGTAAAATACTGAAGTTCACACTTGTATGAACTAGTTGTTTTAATTTTTGAATTATTTGTTATAAAAATTTAAGGTTGATCAAACTAATTTTAGCAATCAAACAATTAGATAGAAATAAAAAAAACTTGAATAGTAAATTTACTTTTTTTGGTAATATCTTTTTTCTATGCCTTTTGGCAAGCTCTTCCTTTGTATTAGGTCAAACAAGTAAGTTTACGAATAATAGTAACACTGGTGATGGAAGTTGGGCAACTGCTACGAATTGGACTAATGGGATACCAAACGGAGCAGGTGCTAAAGCACAAATTGCAAAGATTGTAGACCTTCCTGGACCCTACACTGTGGGTCAACTTAATTTTGTTAACGCTCAAGCTGGAGGAATTAATGCAAATCAACTTAATAGTGCTAATGGGAACGGAGTGTTAACTATAACTGGTAATGGAGTAAATCAGCCTCTTCAGATGAATAAATTTCAACAGGCTGCTACTTTTAATATTCCAGTTATTTTCGACTCAAATGGTGCTGCAAATAATACATTTAGACAGGCTCAAGGGCAACAAAATTTGGTATTTGCTCAAGCATTTACTGTCAAGGATCCACTCATTTTTACTGCCTTAAATAATTCAAGCCAAATTAATTTCAACCATTCATTAGCGGGTGCTGGAAAAATCAAATTTGGTACATCCACTAGACCTAAATTTGGAGCGAATTATAATGGTGCTGGTTATAACGGTATTATGGAGATTGGTGGAGGAGCAGGAGCTGCTGCGGTAGCTTTAGTTTCCAACGTAGCTGATGGCGGTACCTTTTTAAAAGCCGGTGGTGTTATTGATGTAACAAATGCAGGAGTAACAATTACAGTTAATGGAGCGAATACATTTAAAGGAAATATTAGTGTAAATAATAATACGGTTGGCCTTGTTATTAATAAAAATCAGTCGGCAGCTGGATTAATAACTATGGGAAGTGGAAGTATTAACTTATCTGCCCACGCGGATGTAACATCCATTGCCTTTGCTGATAATTCCGGATCAAATTGGAATACAGGAACTATTAACATAACTGGTGTTTCAAATAATGAAGTATCCTTCGGTACAAATGCCAATGGGCTAACAGCCCAGCAGTTATCTCAAATCACTCTTAACGGAGCTGCAGCACTTATCAATCCCCAAGGACAATTATACACTGCTGGCGGAGGAGGAGGTGGTAATGTAGCTAGTACTTTCAATAATGGGGGTGGAGATAATTTATGGTCAAACGCGAATAACTGGAGCAATGGTGTTCCTAATCACGCCCAAGCAAAAGCGACTATAGAGGCAGCTTCTGTAATAGTAGATGCTGATGTTTCATTAGCTCAACTAAAATTTACTGGAAATACCCCTAGTACAGTAACATTTACCCGAACGGGTAATAATAAAATTACAATGGTAGGTGACGGTGTTAATCAGATATATCAAGCAAACAAAGGGGGTCTAACTGTAAACATGAATCTTCCTGTTGTGGTTACCTCAGGAGGAGGAGAAAAAATTTGGCGAACAAATAATAACAATCAAACTATAAACTTTGGCGCTGGCCACACTTTAACAATAAATACTAATTTACTTTTCACCGCTAGCAGCTTATCTAGTCAACTAAATTTTAATGGAACAATTGCAGGTGCTGGTCAACTCAAAATAGGAGCTAAATCAAATGTTAATTTCGGATCAACATACAGCGGTGCATCCCATACCGGTGCATTTAATGTTGGAGGAGGTACTTCACCTAATAACGTAACTATAATATCTAATGTTTCCGATAATGGAACATTTTTAAATAATGGTAGGACTTTAACTATTTCAAACCAAGGAGCATCAATTACTGTTAATGGGGCAAATACTTTAAAGGGGAATATAAATACAGGAAACAATACTGTCAGTCTTATCATAAATAAAAATCAATCATCTATAAAAAATATTACTATGGGAACAGGTGGTATTAATTTATCTGCTGATCCCAGTGTAACCTCTATTGCTTTTGCTGATAATTCTGCTCAGACCTGGGCAACAGGAACAATCGCAATAACAGGTTTAGCAGACAATGAGGTCTCCTTTGGTACGGATGCAAGTGGGCTAACAAACGATCAGCTAGCTCAAATAACTTACAATGGATGTACTGAAGTTACGATTAATGAAAATGGACAGCTTTCTGGAACTGGTGGTTGCCCTGCACCCCCAGCTGCAGGTAATGAACCTCCTAGTGCGGGAGTAGATTATGTAACAGTAGTGAAAAACAAGTATTCTGATCCTATTGAAGTTCTAAAAAATGATACTGATTTGGATGGAGACGAGATATCACTTTTAAACGCTTCATCAAATCAAGGTAACGGAATTATTGATGTTAATGTCAATAAAGGTACAATAGTTTATATTCCAGCCCCAGAATTCAGTGGTTCTGAGACAATTATTTACACCATTACAGATGGAACTGATCAGTCCAATGGTGTTTTATATGTTACTGTTGAGGAAAATACTATCCCAGTAGCTAATCCCATGAGTGTCTCGACAACTCAAGAAATCCCAGTAGATATTAATTTATCTGGATCTGACGCTAACAGTGATAGCTTGTTTTATACTCTGGTTGATAACCCCTCAAATGGAGTAGTTAGCGTAATTGGAGATGGAAAAACCATATATACTCCTAATTCAGGTTTTTTCGGTTCTGATTCTTTTACTTTCAAAGTAAACGATGGTATGGATGATAGTTCAACTGCCTCAGTAACTATTACCGTTACAAGTAATGATACTGATAACGATGGAGTTTTAAATGTAGATGATATTTGCCCAGATACCGTGGCTGGTACAGCTGTTGATATAACAGGTTGCCCAGTATTTAAATTACCTGAGAACAATAATAAAATTGAAATAACAAGCGCATCTTGCGTTGGATCGAACGACGGATCTTTAAAGTTTAGTGTAACTGATACTTCATTTGATTATACAGTTAGATTAATTGGTTTAAGATCACAAAACCAAGGAATAAGTAACCATGAAATAATTGGCGCTAGTAACTCCTTATCTGTAACCGGACTTTCTGAAGGGCTATATTCTGCTTGCTTCTTAGTAAATGGTCAACCTGGTTACGAGCAATGTTTCGAGGTCTTAATTGAACAGCCTCAACCACTATCTGCATTTATTGGAATAAACGAATCCAGTTTAACTACTAATATTGAACTAGAAGGATCTAATAGTTATAACATTGAGATAAATGGAACTAAACATGATTTTAGAGGAAATAATTTCACTGCTGCTCTTAGAACAGGAATAAATAATATCAAAGTTTCGACTGATAAAAATTGTCAAGGGCTAGTCGAAAAACAAGTATTTCTTTCTGAAGAAATTCAGTATTACCCAAATCCGACTATAAATGATGTTAATGTCCATGTATCTGGAAAGGATAAAAAAGTTAAAGTTAGCGTTTATAGTATAAAAGGTGAATTAATATATTCTAGAGAGCAGGAAATTGAGGATTTTTCTAGATTAACAGAGATTGATTTAGAATCACAAATAACTGGTACGTATATGGTAACCCTGGATGGCGAAACTGTGAGAAAAGTATTTAAAATTGTAAAGGAATAATGAAAATTAATAGATACCTTAGTTTAATTATTGTCTGCTTTTTAATTTCAAACTGCTCAAGTGACGAAACCACTGCTCTTATTCCAGAAAAAGCATTATTGATATCACCCGCCGAAAATTACCCCTGCTTAACTGGTGATTCTGTTTCAGAAAGTGAAATTGAGGTAATATTTAGATGGTCTCCTTCAAGAAATACTGATTATTATAATCTTAGAATCACTAATTTGATTTCAAATGAGGTTATAAATATAACTAATATTGAAAATACTGGAGCTACAGTCGTTTTAGAAAAAGGTAAACCTTATTCCTGGAGTGTCAGCTCAAAAAGCGATCTTGTTAACGACGTAGGAACTAGTGACGTTAACAATTTTTATGTAGGTGGATTTGAATCAGTTACCAACGCCCCTGTACCTGTTTCGCTAACCCATCCAGATCAGGGTTCAAATGTTATATTAAGTGAAGGAGGAAAAGTCTCCTTTTCATGGAGTGAAAACTCACAAAATAATAATTCCATGAAATATACTTTATACTTAGATAAAATTGATGGAAAACAGACCCCATCATCCGAGCACACTGACCTTACAGCTAAGACAATAGATGTTACCTTGGAAAATGGAACTACTTATTTTTGGAGAATCAAATCATTTGATGGCACAAATAGTAGTTTTTCTGCTGTAAATACCTTTAAAACTAATTCTACTGATAGTGGTTCAGAAAGTAATTCTACCTCTGGAACGAACTCCTCCCAAGAACAGGTAAAAGAAGTCTCAGGTAATCTAATTAAAAATGGAACTTTCGAAACCGGAAGTATATCTCCTTGGGGAGGTTTTAAAAACGCAGTATTATCATCATCAATTCAACAACCGAATACAGGGCAATACCTTGCTAGAATTGAGCCGGGCGATGGGTCTCTTTATCAAATCATTTACCTTCAACCAGGAGAAGTATACCAGTTAAAGTTTTCAGCTAAGTGGAAAGACACCCCAGACAGAAGAATTTCTGTTAAATTAAAAAATGAGGAGGGAAATAAAGCCGTATTTCTTGAATACGAAATTTTTGAATCAACTGATTGGGTTGATTATGATATTGAATTTACAGTCCCAGATGGAGTTAATGTTGCTAGGCTCCTATTTTACAAATCTCAAACAAACCCTATTTTACCAAGTTTATTTCTAGACGATTTTGTAATTAAGAAAAAATAAAATTCATTTTTTTGTCATCCAGTCAATCATACAAAACATAGGTTTCTTATTTTTTATCTTTAATTAATAAAAAACCAAAAGAATCTTTAACAATTGAAGGTAATATAAATCCTGCCGTATCATCTTTAATAAATCAAAATGGCTTCAAAATTTCAAATCTAAAAACAATGCATGTATCAGGATGCATATTTACAAGTTTCAATTTTTGGAATCAAGCAAAACTCTATCTAAGTAGGAGGGATTAAACAAATTTAAATACCTCCCAATAAGCTTTTTATTAAAACAAAGGTATACTTTGATAAGTCTTAGTACTTTTAAGCTACCCTATTTAAAGGATTTAAGCTCAGAAATCAATATATAAAAGTAGATAGTGAATTTACCACCCTCTATTTAATTATTATCAATATTTATTTAATTCTTTATTGAATTTTGAATCCTTTCGGATTTTGAACCAATTTACTGGTTGCTATGGCCTCAGCAGGTATAGGTGAAATATACTGCGCCTTACCTGGTTGTCTAACCAATGGTACTTGCTCATTAGGATCTCTTTTCAAAATAGCACTCTCAAGAGTTTCTGTCCTTACCAGGTCAAACCACCTTTTGTGTTCAGCAGCTAACTCCCACCCTTTCTCATCAATTATATCCTGAACTGTTGCAGTAGTTACGTCAACTGCAGCATTAGGAGTATTTGGGTCTAAACCAGCTGCTCTTCTCTTAACTTGATTTAAAGCGTTTAAAGCAGTTGCATCAAGTCCACTTGATGCAGCTTTTGCCTCTGCATATATTAAAAGTACTTCAGCATAACGATAAATTTCAATAGCCCTGTAACCCATTGTTCTACCAACAACTGTGAGGTCCTCAGATGCTGTAAATTTCCCATACATAGGATGGAATCTTTGAGAAACACTCCATTCAATTGTTGGAGGATTTTTAGTAATTATTACTCCTCCTGAAAAACCTCGATTGGGGATATCAGTTACAAATGTTGCGTCTTTTCTTGGACCTTCAGGAAAGTCCTTAAAGAATTGTAATTCAGGATACATATCAGACCAACCTCTTGCCATGTGAAAACTTGTAGCAGCAGGATGACCATTTCTTTGGTCTTCTTCTTTAGAAAATTGAACAGAGAAAATGCTTTCTCTGCTATTGGCATTTTTCAATAACCAAAGCTCATCTATCGGTAATAATGAGTGGTAACCCATATCAATAACCTCTTTTGCTTTGCTTGCAGCAAGGGTGTTTTTAGTGACGTCTTTTACAGGCCATCCTGCCCATGTAAGATAAAGATCAGCAAGGAGTGTTTTGGCTGCAGCAGATGATGCTCTTCCAACACTAGAAGTAGAACCAGGGGGAGGTAAACTAGCTTCAGCAATTAAAAGATCTGCTTCAATATGTTTATAGTTTTCTAGAACAGTAGCACGTTCTTCTTCACCAGTAGGAGTCATCCCATCTAAAATAATAGGCATATTTCCATGTTCTCTCACAAGTTGTAAATAAGCAAATGCTCTTAAAAACCTAGCCTCTCCATCAGCAACTGCCTTTAACTGGTCAGGAGCAGTGGATGTTTTTAATCCCTCAACCAGAGAATTGGCGTGATAGATGAGTTTCCAAAACCCTTTCCAATCATAATCTAACCAATTAATATCGCCATTTTCTCCATTTCCATAATTGAATGAATCAAAAACTCTTAGAGGAGCCTTATTACCTCCCCACCATGTAGTGATATCATCAGATCCAAATGTATTAGTTCGCATGAAGTGAGGATTTCTGTATGAGTATTGAAGTCTTTTATAAACTGGTACAAGAGCAGCAACTAAGTCTCCCTCTGATTGTAAGTTTTCTAATGATAGTATTCCACTTCTGTCTTCCTCTAAGTCGCTACAAGAGAAAACGAATAAAACAGAAGTAATAAGTGTAAATATTTTATATATGTTTTTCATGATTAAATATTTTAAAATGTAAGGTTAAATCCAACTGAGAATGATCTTGATATGGGGAAAGCGTTTAAATCAATCCCTAGATCAAGATCTGAATTACCTGATGCAGTTGAAACCGGATCAAAACCAGAGTAATCTGTTATAATGAATAAATTTTCAGCATTTACAAAGACCTTTAGTTGGTCTATTCCTATATCACTTAATATATTTTTTAAGTTATAGGTTAGAGAGGCACTTCTAAGAGTGGTATAGGAACCATCCTCTAGAAATTGAGAAGACAACCACTGGTTTGAATCTCGAGCTGCTTGAGTACCAGAATGAATAGTATTACTTGGATTTGTTGCAGACCAACTATTAATGTAATCTGCATGAACTGCATGAAACTGAGCTGAGCCAAGCCCCATCATTCTCATTCTTTGGAAATTATAAATGTCATTCCCTTGTGCTCCCTCAAAAACCATATTTAAATTGAAATCCTTATAATCAAAATTTAGGTTCCAACCCCAAGTGAAGTCAGGATTTCCATCACCAACGTTACCAATATCCTCAGATGTAATTTTGCTATCATCGTTAAGATCTTTATACTTGGCATGTCCAGGAGTACCATCTGATGCTCCTAATTGATATACCCCATCAAAATGATAACCTCTAAAAGTACTAATAGGTTTTCCTACTTCAACTCTTGTTGGGTTTACAGGAAATGTATTTCCATAATATTGATTTCCTAAGACCATACTATCAATTCCATCTACTAGCTTAACAACTTTATTTTTATTAGCTGATAAATTAAAATTTGAATTAATTGAAAGGTCATTTTTTTCATATAAAACAGTATTCAAAGAAATATCAATGCCATTATTTTCAACCTCACCCGCATTTTGAGTTATAAGTGTAGGACCAACGAATTCAGGTAATACCCTAGTAAGTAGGATGTCCTCAGTTTTCTTATTGTAATAGTCAATTGATAAAAAGACTCTAGAATTCCAAAGACCCAAATCAAATCCAACATTAAATTGGGTAGTGGTTTCCCATGTCAGGTCTGGATTTGCCATTCTGTTTGATGGAGCAACACCAATACTAGCTACACCTCCTGAAAAAGGATAATTATTACTAGCCGAAATTCCAGGTATTGAAATTGTAGAAAAAGGGCTTACAGCTTGGCTACCAGTTATTCCAAAACTTGCTCTTGCTTTTAATGAGCTTATTGTAGCGTGATCTTTAAGGAAGTCTTCCTGAGAAATTCTCCATGCCAAAGATCCAGAGGGGAATGTTCCCCACCGATTGTCTTTATTAAATTTACTAGACCCATCAGCTCTAACAGAGGCTGTAAATAAATATTTATTGTAAAGGGAATAATTTATCCTTGCTAAAAAAGATTCAAGTTTTTCATTTGAGTTACCACTATCAGTATTCTGAATACCAGCAAGAGAGAGTTCCTTGAAGTTAGTAGAATTTGAAAAAAAGGAACTTGCAGTTGCTTCTCTAAAATTCATTTCAAAAGACTGCTGTTCATGAACAATGTCTGCCTGAAATGCGTGATCAGGATTATCATTCTTATATGTCAAGCGATTAGTATTCTGAAAACGAACACCTTGTTGATCACGTACAACTGCCTCTGTTACTCCATTTACTTCTGATGAAGTGTACCTACTATTTGTTAAATCAATTTTTTCAATACCAGCTGAAATATTAAGTGTAATATTATCAGTAATGTTATAGTTGGCATAAACACTCGAAATTAATTGATCCGAAATATTTTCAACCCTATTGTTTTCGGGACCCAAAAGAGGCATTGGAGACCCGTTACCAACTCCAGAAATAAGAGGTGCAGAGTTGTAATTACCATTTGAGTCTCTTGGTGGAGTGTTCATATCCCAGGCAATACCAGTAGCTAAGTTAGCTCTAGCACCAGTATTCTCAGAACGACTAATAAAATTATTAATTCCAATCTTTAATTTATCATTTAACTGGGCATTTAAATTAGTTCTTAAATTTAATCTGTTAAAATCTTGATTTACAATTGTTGCCTGAGCTTTGTAGCTATTAGCTGAAATATAGTAATCAACATCGTCAGAACCTCCATTAGCAGACACAACAATATTAGAAAAAGGAGCACTTCTGAAAAAATAGTCTTGCCAATCAGCTCCTCCACCAGCTCTCAATTCAGATATTCTTGACTGAGAAATAGTTTCTACGCCATCTCTGAGATTTACTCCCTCAGCGTATTGAGCAGGAGTCATAACTGGAATTCTCTGAACAACTTCAGAAGTTCCAAAAAAAGAATCGACCTGGACTTTAGCTTTTCCTTTAGATCCAGATTTAGTAGTAATTAAAACTACTCCATTTGCACCTCTATTTCCATAAATGGCAGTAGCAGATGCATCCTTTAATACTTCCATTGAGCTAATATCACTTGCATTTATATTATTAATATTACCTACAACAAGGCCATCAACAACATATAGGGGAGTGTTATTCCCGGTGATTGAATTTGCACCTCGTATTCTTATTTTGTAGCCAGCACCAGGAGCACCACTGGTCTGAGTAACTGCAACACCAGCAGCTCTAGCTTGTAAAGCTTGGTCTACCCTAATTAGAGGTTGACTCTCAAAATCTTCGGAACTTATAGAAGAAATTGAACCCGTTAAGTCACTCTTTTTTACTTGTGACCCATAACCTGTAATAACAATTTCATCTAGGGCTGAAATATTTTCCTCAAGGGTTACATTTATATTTGTTTGCCCAGAAACCAAAATATTTTGTGTTACATATCCAATAAAACTGACGCTTAAAGTTCCATCGTATGGAATATTAATAGTGAAGTTCCCATCAAAGTCCGTTACGGTTCCATTAGTATTATCCTCTAAATCTAAAATCGTAACTCCAGGGATTGGCTGACCATCTTGGTCAATAACATTACCCGAAACACTTACCTGAGCCAACAGTGAGTTAACACTGATAAGTGTAGCGATAATAAAAAAAATAAATTTTTTTGCGTATTTCATAATTGTTTTGGTTTAAAGTCGTACTAAACTAGTGAAAACTAGTGAAAAATTCTTAAAACAAAAACACCATACGTTATGATTTTTAGATCAAGTGTTCTAAGTTTTTAAATATTAATTTTTTCTAAAACTTAACATTTAAACCAAGTAGAAAATTAATTCCAGCCTGAGGGTAAAAGCCTGATCCCTCGATAGTTGTTATTTTACCTGGATCTGAATAATCATCATCGAAAGTGTAGAAATACCCATTAGAAATATACTTTACGTCCAATACATTATTGACAAGAAGAGAAATATCAATTGATTTAAATAATCCCATTTGAACAAACTGGTAAGCGATATTTAGATCTGAAATGGTATATGCTGATAATTTTGAATTATATGAATCTATATTCCCCATATACTGTTCTCCAACATGCTTAGTCAAAAGCGCTAACTTCCAATTAGATTTGGGTTGATAGGTAATTATATTTCCAGCAACAACAGCTGGAGAAAAGGATAAGTGTGTATTTCCTAAATCTGTCAATTTTCCATCTCGTTCAAAATAGTAATCGTGGTTTCGGTTGCTACTGAGGGTAATATTTGGCTGCCATGACCAGTGATTCCCGAGGGCAAAATTCCCGTCAAGCTCGATCCCTAATCTACTACTCTTTCCAACATTTTCTCTTAGGGGGGCACCAACATCATTTATCGCACCAGTCAACACCAACTGATTGGTATAATCCATATAATAAACGTTGGCAAGAAATGTGGACTTTTCGCTGGTAAAACGCCACCCCAATTCAAAGTCATTCAATTCCTCTGGTTCAGGGTTGCCTTGTTCAAAGTCGTCACGGATGGGTTCCCTATGAGCTCGGGCAAAGGATAGGTAAAGTTTATTTTTAGAGTTGAAATTATATACCACCCCTACCTTTGGATTAAAGAAACCATAATTTTCGTCTATGTCGATATTTTCCGGTCCTCTTACGGTTCCGCGGGCAGTGTAACTGATACTCCTATATTGAATGTCCAAATAAGAAGAAAAAAGATCATTAAACTGGTAATTTAACTTGGCGTATAGGTTGCCTTCCGTTTTTTTTCCTTGATTTTCATAAAAACGATCCCTGGGCAATCCTTTAGAGGCATTAGCGGCAAAGATTAATTCTCCATAGTGATCCCCTATATAGCTGCTAAACATAGCACCAAAGTTTAAAGCGGTATTTCCCTTTTTAGTATTGAGGGAAAAAGTTGCGACATAGTAGTCATTGTCCAGCCATTTTTTGATGATATTTTCTGAAGTGTCAACAGTGGCACCCCCAATTGTGATAGGCTGTAGTCCTAGATAACTAAAGTTTATGTCATTGGAAAAATTGATATTTTGCTCAAACCATAAGTCCTTATACTCCTCGTATGCTCCTCGGCCCCACGTATAATTCAATCCAAGCGATAAGTTGGTGTAAGCATTCAACTTTTGATTCCAGTGAAATTGATAATGGTCCTGAAGGTATTCATCTACTTGCCTATCATAGTGGCCTTCTAAGTTACCATTATCGTCATAAATCTCCCCCGCGGGGTTATAAGTTCTGTTTTTATTTAAAGTAGTTATGTCAATTCCAAACCATGATTGGTAAGTGATTTCGTGACCTCCAAAAATAATGGCTTTGATTAGCGTATTTTCATCTTGGAAAGCTCCTTGTAGGAAGTAAGAACTCAGATCCGAAGTCGCTCTATCGATATACCCATCAGAAGTAATCTTAGACAACCGTCCTGAGATTTCAATATTGTTGTTTAGCAAGCCCGTAGAGAACATCAAAGTATGTTTGAGAGAATTAAAGCTCCCAACGGAATTGGCGATTTCTGCAAAGGCATTCTCGGATACAGCACCCGTTAAAAGATTAATACTAGCTCCAAAAGCACCTGATCCGTTGGTAGAAGTACCAACCCCTCTTTGCATTTGAAGGCTGGAAACAGAGGAAGTAAAGTCGGGTAAATCCACCCAAAACACCCCTTGACTCTCTGAGTCATTGTAGGGAATACCGTTGATAGTAACGTTTACCCTGGTAGCATCGCTCCCTCTTACTCTAATTCCAGTGTAGCCAATTCCTGCTCCTGCGTCACTGGTTGTGACAACTCCTGGAAGGTAATTCAACATAATGGGCAGATCCTGTCCTAAATTTCTTGAAGCAAGTTCTTCCTTGTCGACGTTTGAGTAGGCAAAAGGCTGACTTTCATCTACTCTTAGTCCTGCAATTTTTACCTCTTCCAATTCGATAGTAGGAATTGTATCTGTAACAGATATTTTTTGTGCTAGCGATTGATTAAAAAGGATAGTCGCTAAAAATCCCAAGTAAATCGTTTTCATCTGAATATTATTTATTCAAATAAAAGGGGTGATTATTATTAGTTTTTAATTTATGAAATAAAATCCCTTAGCAGCATTACCTGCCCAGGTTCAATGGGTTTGATCTCAGCCCAATTTTTATGGGCACCCCTTTGAGATACTACAAAGATAGGTTTAAGATTAAAAACTGAAAAACTTGTCTATGTTTTTTTTAATAACTTATCAATTATAGCAACAGCCTTTTGTAGTCTTTGTTGTTGATTGCCCTCCAAAATAGAGTAGTTTTCTCTCAGTTGATCTAATGTGTTCTTAAAATAATCAAACATCAATTGTCGATTGTTTGGACGGTCTCTTAGATCATCTTTTTGCCACGGTACATCAATTCCTGTGAGTAAATAATGGTCGTAATTAAATTTCGTGCAGCAGGCGGCGATTTGAGGGTCACAATATCCTTTAAAATGAGTTTCTGACCATACCCTAGTCACCACTACATTGGTGTCACAAATAAGTATTTTTTTGGCCTTAATTATGGCTTCATTCTCTGATTGTATTTGTCCCGCAACTATAATTGGTAAATCGGCTCTAGAACAAACCTCCTTTTTTTGATCCCATTTTTTTTGAAGGTAATCTCTAGCAAATTCTTCTACCCATGTTGTCCGGTAATGGGATGCCAGTTGCCTAGCCAAAGTAGTCTTTCCTGTAGATTCCGGTCCGTAAATGACTACCTTTAATAGGTTGGAAGGGACTTGTTTAAAATCTTTTTCCATGAAAGGTATCCTAAAATAGCAATTATGGTAAATATAAGGTATTGCAAACTAGTAAGGGTTAGCCCTTTGTAAAAATAAAGTGGAATTGAGATTAGGTCCCCAACAATCCAGAAAACCCAGTTTTCAACTTTACGCCTCGCCATCAACCACATGCCGACAAAGAAAATTGCAGTAGTTAGCGTATCAATATAAGCTGTCCAATCATTCCATCGATCAAATACTTTATATAGACAATAAATAAAAAATAAACTCAATATGAATAAAAATATCGAGATTCTGCGTTCCTTAGCGTTTATAAAATCAACCTGGTGAATGTAAATGGCTCCTTTTTTTTGTGACCAATAGTAGTAGCCATATCCACTCATGATAAAGTAATAAGCATTGATGATCATATCACCCAATAGGGACCACTTCAACAATAGATAGACAAAAATAGCGGTGGAAACCATACCTGTTGGATAAACCAATACGTTGTTTTTTTTAGCGTAAACAACGCTAAGTAATCCCATGATTACCCCGGTAATTTCTAGAATAATATCTTGAGGGAGATACTCACTATACTGACCAAATAGAAAATCAAAAACTTGGTTCATATTTGCTTCGGTCTCCCTTTACTATTTTCATATTTAACATTACAAACGACTCTTCTTCAAAAGTTTCTTTTATAGTCTTCTGAATGCAAGTCATTAATGTATCGTATTCTCCGAAAATTTGTGTACTTAAAGGATTTTCTATGACCTCAAAATCTAGATTTCTAATTTTTTTTATAAAGTTTTTTATTGAAGGTTCAAAATCATCGCTAAGGGGGGTCAAGGTCAACTCTATTGATACTTTCATAATTACTTTTTAAAGTTTTTTATTTATTGCTAAGGTACCGCAGTAGGTTTTTTCTACAATAAATTTTAAGGAAAAATGAAATATTTGATCGGAAACAAAAACTTTTGCACAACCATATTTTACCCCCCACTCAAAGGGGGAAATCAGCAGTTGCTCAGAAAAATTAATCCCTTCTTTTTGGATTACTTTATACAGGGCTTCCTTCGCGGTCCAAACTAAAGTGATTTTTTCAATTACATTAGATCCTTGCCAAACAAAATCTTCCTTCGGATGCAAAAAACGCGGTGCAATATTTAAAATTTTTTTTTGATAGCATTCCAAATCAAATCCAACAGGTTTTGATCCATACGCAATTCCAGCGAAAGTTTGGGAGTGGGAAATAGAGAGTTTTTTTCCAGATTTTAAAACTGGCGCACCCATTGAATTATAAAATAATTTCTCCGTGTTAATATCTGCAGACAAAAAAAGATTTCGAATCGCTAAAAATCCTTTTTGATTAATTACTTTTTTACGTTTTTTTAACCTTTTTAAATCCTCAGATGTCAGTTTTATATTTTCAAAAAGTTCCTCAAGGGTTTCTTCAATATGCCAAATTAAAATTTGAAGGTCATCTGATAAAACAATGCTATTAATTAAAGGCATTTGATATTGAAATTAAAGTACGTACTTTTGTTAAAAATATCCAATAAAATAAAATTATGGGAACTAAAACGGCAGCTACCTATTTACCTTACAAGGTCAAAGATATGTCTTTAGCTGAATATGGAAGAAGAGAAATTCAATTGGCTGAAGCTGAGATGCCTGGATTGATGGCGTTAAGAAAGGAATATGGCGAAACCCTTCCCCTAAAGGGAGCACGAATTGCTGGTTGTTTGCACATGACAATTCAAACAGCTGTATTAATTGAAACCTTAACAGCATTGGGTGCTGAAGTTACTTGGAGTTCTTGTAATATATTTTCTACTCAAGATCATGCTGCTGCTGCTATTGCTGCAGCTGGGATACCAGTTTACGCCTGGAAAGGAATGAATGACGAAGAATTTGATTGGTGCATTGAACAGACTGTATTTTTTGGTGAAGAACGTAAACCACTAAATATGATTTTAGATGACGGTGGGGATTTGACAAATTTAGTTTTGGATAATTATCCTGAATTAGTGGAAGGAATCAAAGGCTTATCCGAAGAAACAACTACTGGTGTTCACCGATTGTACGAGAGAATGAAAAAGGGTACTTTGCCAATGCCTGCAATTAACGTGAACGACTCAGTAACCAAATCTAAGTTTGATAATAAATATGGTTGTAAGGAAAGTGCAGTTGATGCAATTAGAAGATCGACAGATATAATGCTCGCAGGAAAGCGTGTAGTAGTTGCTGGATACGGAGACGTTGGTAAAGGAACCGCTGCCTCTTTTAAAGGCGCAGGAGCAATTGTGACAGTAACTGAAATTGATCCAATCTGCGCTTTACAAGCTGCAATGGATGGTTTTGAGGTAAAAAAAATATCCTCTGTGATTGGTAATGCTGATATAATAATCACAGCCACAGGAAATAAAGATATCATCAAAAAAGAATCTTTTCTAGCCCTAAAGGACAAAGCTATTGTATGTAATATTGGACATTTTGATAATGAAATTGATATGGCTTGGCTAAATGACAACTATGGCCACACTAAAGTTGAAATTAAACCTCAAGTTGATCTTTACTCATTAGAGGAAGGGAAAGAATTGATTGTTCTAGCCGAAGGAAGATTAGTTAATCTAGGTTGTGCTACGGGCCATCCAAGCTTTGTGATGAGTAATTCTTTTACCAATCAAACATTGGCTCAGATAGAATTATGGAAATATTCAGAAAAATATGAAAATAAAGTCTATATGCTTCCTAAGCATTTAGATGAAAAAGTAGCTTTGCTTCATTTGGAACATTTAGGTGTTGAGCTGGATAACTTATCCAAGGACCAGGCAAGTTATATTGGAGTCACTACAGAAGGGCCCTTTAAGCCTGAATACTATCGCTACTAACGATTTTAGCATCTATTTTAATTAAGACTGTTAACCTGGCTTTTTTACATATTTGAGAAAATTCGTCATAAAATAATGGCTAGAAATACCAAATCATTAATTCTTCAACTATTAATATTACTCTTTTTACCAAAAACTTTATTTGGCCAATTGAGCGAAGGATTAGATTTAACAAAACTATCCAAGCTAAACGATTATATTGAAAAACAAGTTAAAGCTGAAAAATTAGCCGGTGCAGAATTTCTCATAGCCAGAAATAATAAAATAGTTATGCATAGCTCACGCGGGTTTTCAAATCTAGAAACAAAAAAAAAACTAGATAAGAACAGCATTTACTTTATACAATCTATGACAAAGCCAATTATAAGCGTTGCAATTATGCAACTATATGAAAGAGGCTTAATTGATTTTGATGATGAGGTATCGAAATATATTCCTGAAGTCGCTCGTCTAAAAGTTGCACTTGATTGGTCAAAGGGAATTAATAGCCCCACTGAAGAAATAAGGAGACCTATAACCATTGGTCAATTACTCTCCCACACCTCTGGACTTTCACATGGACTCTTGAAAAATAAATTAGACCTGGATATCGGTAAGTTGATCTATGGGGTGAATCATCCCTTTTTTACTGATTACTCCTTGCACCAAACAGTTGAAAGTAGAGCTAAAGCTTTGCTTAGTGCTCCATTAATGTTTCAACCTGGGACAAATTGGTGCTACAGTGCCGGTGGTGACTTACTAGCCGTAATAATTGAAAAAATAACGAAGCAAACGGTTTTCTCTTATTTGAAAGAAAATATTTTTAATCCTTTGGGTATGTATGATACGTCTTATAATGTAGATAGAGAAGCAATAGAAAGAGTAATGCTACTTCACAATACAAATAACAACAAAAAAATTGTAATTAGTAAAAACCAGCCCCCTCGAAGGGGAACATCACTATATGGAGGTACCCATGGACTTTATTCTACTGCACTGGATTATTTGAAATTCTGCCATATGATAATGAATGGAGGTAAATTAAATGGGAAGCGTGTTTTGAAAAAGAAAACTGTGGACCTATTGAAGATCAACCAAGTTGGTTCAATCTATTCAAGGAAAAACCAAGGTTTTAGTTATGGATTTGCCATAGAGTACGATTCATCATTTAAAGTGGAGGAAAAGACTCAATCACTTTATTGGGGAGGCTATTTCAACACAAGGTTTTTTATAGATCTTAAGAAAAATATTGTAGCAATCTGGATGACGCAGAAACTCCCAAATTTATCCTATGAGGGGTATCATCAAATACTCAAAAAAAAAGTCTATAGTGCGATCACAGACATTGAATAATTTTTTTAGTGTCTAGGTTTGAAAGGGGATCTAAGCCTCAAATGGGACTATAGAGACGTAAGATTTATTATCTTTCTTTTTAGTAAATTTAACTAATCCATCCACCTTGGCGTGAAGGGTATGGTCTTTACCAAGATAAACATTATCCCCTGGATTGTGAGCGGTTCCACGTTGGCGGATGATAATATTTCCTGCCCTGGCAGGTTGGCCACCAAATATCTTTACGCCTAGGCGTTTCGACTGTGATTCTCTTCCATTTTTGGAACTACCTACTCCTTTTTTGTGTGCCATTTTATTGTTGTTTTATCAAAATTATTTATTTGCTTAAGGCTGAAATCAATTCTGACTTCTTTAAAGTGTTATATCTTACAATTCCTTTTTCTTTTGCCTTGGATTTAAGTTCCTTAACGGTCATTTTAGAATAATCATCTGAAGTAGCTTTTTTAGAAGTGGTTTTTTTTACAGCAACTTTATCTGGTGACTTCTTTTTTACAACAGGTTTTACTGCAACTACTTTTTCCGCAGTAGATTTTGAAGCGGATTTAGATCCAGAAACAACAATGTTTTCAATTATTAACTCGGATAAAGCCTGCCGATGTCCATTTTTAACACGGTATCCTTTTCTTCGTTTTTTCTTAAATACGATTACTTTATCCCCTTTGAGATGGCCTACTACCTTAGCTTTTACTGAAGCGCCTGTTATAGCTGGAGCACCTACAGTAACTTTTTTTCCATCATCTAACAAATAGACTTTGCCGAAAGAAACCCTACTCCCTTCTTTGTCTTGTAAACGATGTACAAAAAGCTTTTGGTCTTTAGCAACTTTAAACTGCTGTCCTGCTATCTCGACAATTGCGTACATATTGGTTATTTTTGGATTGCAAATATAATTATTTTACCTTCAAAAACAATCCACAAAAACTTAATTTAAATAAATCAGTAGGGTGGTAGTATATATATTTAACTATTTGCTTTTAATCACATTTAGATAGGAAATAACAGTTTTTTCAAGCCCTTTTTGAAAAGCAGTTTTGGGAGTCCAACCCAACTCTTTTTGGATTTTAGTAGAATCGATAGCATAACGGTAATCGTGACCAAGCCTATCAGTAACATAAGTTATAAACTTTTTAGAATATCCCTCAGGTCTGCCAAGTTTACTATCGACTAGAGCTATTAATGTATTAATGATATCAATATTACGTATTTCATTATTTCCGCCTACGTTGTAAGTCGTTCCTGCTTTTCCTTGATTAAATATCAAGTCGATTGCCTCTACATGGTCCTCTACATAAATCCAATCGCGAATATTTTTACCATTGCCGTAAACAGGCAGTGGTTTTTCTTGTACAATATTTTGTATAATTAGTGGAATTAATTTTTCAGGGTATTGGTCTGGTCCATAATTATTAGAACAATTTGACAATATCACGGGCAAGCCATAGGTATAAAAATAAGTTCTAACAAAATGGTCGGCTGCGGCTTTTGATGCAGAATAAGGAGATCGGGGATCATAAGAGGTGGTTTCCAAAAACTTACCTTTATCCCCCAAACTTCCATAAACTTCATCAGTGGAGATATGGTAAAATAATTTATTCTCGTAATTACCCTCCCATGCTCTACGAGTAGTCTCTAATAGTGTTAATGTACCCATTACATTGGTCTGCGCAAAACCAAAGGGTTTTTTTATGGATTGATCTACATGAGACTCGGCTGCTAAGTGAATAACACCATCAAATTCAAATTTGGTAAAGAGTCTTTTTAGAAACTTAGCATCAGTGATATCCCCCTTAAGGAAACAGTAGTTCGGGGTATTCTCGATATCTTTTAATTTTTTAGTATTTCCCGCGTATGTTAGTACATCGAAATTAACGAAATGGGTATCAGGATATTGATTGACCATGAATCTGACCAAATGAGAACCAATAAATCCAGCCCCGCCTGTTATTAAAATATTTTTCCCTTTCATCTAATTCTTTAAATTAATGAGACAATCTTTTAATGCTAATTCCCAAGAATTAGGCTTTAAGTTAAATTCGTTTATTGTCTTTTCACAACTTAAAACAGAATATTTTGGTCGTTTTGCCTTAGAGGAGGAATCTTCGGTCCGAATCGGATTAATTACACAATCGGTGTTCAATTCATTTTTAATGGCACAAGCAAAATCAAACCAAGTAGTGGCTCCAGTATTAGTGAAATGATATATCTCAAATCCCTCAAAGTTAGGTTTTTGTGAAATAGCAAGCATTACAAATTGGGCAAGGTTTAGGGCATAAGTCGGAGAACCACTTTGATCAGCTACCACACTAATTTCACTTTTTTTTTGTAATAATTCAAAGATGGTTTTTACAAAGTTCTTTCCAAAGGGACTAAATAGCCAAGAAGTTCTTACAATCCATGCATCGATATTAGCGTTTAAAATTGCCTGCTCTGCTGCTGCTTTGGATTTGCCGTAGACTCCAATTGGGTTAACCGGTTCATCAGTCTCATAGGGTTTTGATGCATTTCCATCAAAAACATAATCAGTAGACAGCTGAATGATTTTGAATTCGTATATTTTGGAGAGTTCACATAAATTACTCACTATATTTAAGTTTGTTTCTAAAGTCAATTCAACTTCATCTTCAGCTTGATCAACCTCAGTATATGCTGCACAATTAATTACAAAATCAACAAAATTAGCTTCAAAAAAGGGGTACAACTGTTCTTTAACGCGTAAATCAACTTCAGGTAAATCGATAAAAAAAAACTTAAAATTTATAAACTGCTTTGCAACTAACTTGAAAGATTTACCCAATTGACCATTTGCGCCAGTAACAAGAATGTTAGTCATAAAGCGATTGATTATAATCAAAAAATTGGGCTGCATTAAATCTCGGAAGGGATTTATCTTTTTCAGATAAAATAATTTTATTTGCTGGCAACTGCCAATCTATATTAAGTTCTGGGTCGTCAAAGGCGATACTAGCTTCACTCGATTGGTTATAGTAATTATCGACATGATAAATTACAGTAGCTATTTTACTTGAACAGGCATATCCATGAGCAAAACCACGAGGAATGAAAAGATGTTTTTGATTTTTACTGCTTAATTCAACTGTGATGTGTTTTCCAAAATTAGGAGATCCTTTTCTGATATCTACCACCACGTCTAAAACTTTTCCCTCGACAACGGATATTAATTTGGATTGAGCCGCTGGTGGCATTTGATAGTGAAGCCCCCTAATAACTCCGTAGCAGGATTGTGCTCGATTTTCTTGACAAAAATTAATCTGATGGCCTACGGCCTTCTCTAATAAATCCTTTCTAAAACTTTCAACAAACCATCCTCTAGCATCAGAGGATATTAATGTTTTTGAAATTAGTACTTCGGGAAGACTGGTTGGATTAAAGGTCATCAATTAAGTTTTAAATCTTTCAAATAGATATTTTCCGTAATCAGTTTGAATATATTCCTCAGCAGCTTTTATTAATTGGTCATGAGTAATCCAATCCTTTTCAAATGCTATTTCCTCAAGGCATCCAACTTTAAGACCCTGTCTTTTCTCCACAGTATGAATAAATTGTCCTGCTTGAATAAGAGACTCGTGAGTTCCAGTATCAAGCCATGCAAATCCACGGCCTAAAATTTTAAGTTTTAATTTTCCAAGTTTTAAAAAATGTTGATTTACTGCCGTAATCTCTAATTCGCCTCTTTCACTAGGTTTTATCTCTTTTGCAATTTCTTTAACCTCATTAGGATAAAAATATAATCCAACAACAGCTTTATCACTTTTAGGTAGCTCAGGCTTTTCCTCAATTGATAAAACTTTTTCATCTGAATCAAACTCAACAACACCATATCTTTGAGGGTCTTTTACAGTGTAGCCAAAGATTGTAGCTTTATTTAAATTATTTATAGCTTCCTGTAAAAGCGAAACTAATCCATCACCATAAAAAATATTATCCCCTAAAATAAGACAAACGGAATCATTTGCTATAAATTCCTCTCCAATCAAAAAAGCCTCTGCCAGACCCTTAGGGGCCTTTTGTTCGGCATATTGTATATGGATCCCGAATTGGCTCCCATCGTCCAAAAGTCTTTGATAGCCAGGTAAATCAGTGGGGGTGCTGATCAATAAAACCTCCTTGATCCCGGCCAACATCAAAACCGAAAGGGGGTAATAAATCATAGGTTTGTCATAGACAGGGATTAGTTGTTTGGAAACCCCTTTGGTTACGGGATTTAATCGTGTCCCATAACCACCTGCAAGAACGATGCCTTTCATAAGTTATTTTTCGTAAAGATAAGGGAATCAAAAAAATTCTTTGATCTTAAATACTTTATTGAAAAAGTATTGAAAAAAGCTAAAACCAATTTTATTTTGCTTAAACGCCCTCTGTTCTTCTTTTATAATTTTTGCTTTGCTTGCAATACCGTTGTTACTTATTCCGCCTGCCATCATTTTTACCAAGGTTAGATCGATAAACTTGGAGCGAATATTGTTTTTCTCCAAAAAACGAAGCATTAGTTCAAAATCACCAGCAATTTCAAAGGAATCATCATATCCACCTAATTCATCATAGATCGACTTACGACAATAGAAAGTTGGATGGGCAGGCATCCATCCTTTGGAAAAAGCATTCCTTTGATAGGGTTTTGATCGCCATTTTCTGACAACTTTCCCTTTTTTATTAACATAATCAAGATTGGCAAAGATACAATCGGTTTGCTCATCAAATTTCTCTGATATTTTTTCTATGCTATGTTTGTCATAAAAAACATCATCAGAATTTAAAAACCCAATAATTTCTCCACTGGCTAATTTAAGTCCTTTATTAAATGCATCATATACCCCCATGTCAGACTCGGAAATAATTTTGGAAATATGGTTAAAATTATTACAAATCTGAAGTGTGTTGTCATTAGATTTACCATCTACAACGATATGTTCTATATTATTATAGGTTTGTTTTTGAACAGATTTTAAGGTTTGTTTTATGGTTGCTGATGAATTATACGAAATTGTAATTACTGAAATTTTCATTTTTTATTTGGGAATGAAATTCCAATACCTGCTCCAGGGTACCAGTGGTCTTTAGGTTCTTCTCTAAAAAGAATAAAATTTCTTTCATTCTCAATTGAAAATTTCAATAGTTTATCAGTGGCATGAGAATTATCCCCCAAAATTATTGCTTTAGTACTTAGCTTATTCTTAATAGTCAAGTACTCCTGATATTCATAATTCCCAGAATGATCTGAATCGTTAATGAAAATATCTATCGTTTTTTCAAAATTTTTTAGAGATATAATGGAGTCCCCATAAATAATCTTCCCCACAGACTTATATTTATCATCCAGCAAATACCCTGCTTGATCGTTAATATCAGTTCCATAGTATTTTCCAGGAAAACCTTCCTCTTTATTTTTTAATATAGCTGAACAAAGTACAACTGCTCCGAGCCCTTTATCCACTCCTGTTTCCATAATTATCTTGGGCTTTATTGATCTTACAATTACGTACCAACCTACCCTACGCGAAAAACTAATATTGCGATCTGCAAAACTTTTAAATTCCGATTCCTCAGTTTTTTTCTTTAAATAAATTTTAAGCTGATCGTCATTTAGTATTTCATTTAAATACTTTTGGAGTTTTTCAAATGGAACTTCTACACAAGATTCAATGATTTTTAAAAGCTCCAAATTATTTTTATCAGTAAGATCGTAAGTAAAGTTAGTGTCCTCTCTAGATGAAAATGTCCATTTTAAAATTTGAAAATATTTTTTGTTGAAATACCTTGTTGCATTCATAAAATCCAGTAATCTTCTGATAATTAATATTTTTTTTATTAATTTTTTCATTTTTATAATTCTACTAAATCTTTAAAAAAGAAGGATCTAATTTTACGAGACAAATTGATAAAAGAATATTTAAAGCCTGATATGTGGTTATCTTTTTTAGAAATGAATTTATCATTAAAAACCATATTTGACTTTAACTCTCTTAGGTAAGGTATGTAAATCTTATTTAACAATATTCCTTTTAGATTTACAAAAACTCTACTTAGATTGGTATTAAAAGTTGATTTGCTGATTTGATCAATATTAGCAAAATGATAAAAAATCAATTGTTGATTATCAATAAAGATCTTATCTCCTTTACAGCTTAAATGATAGTTTGGGATATTCCAAATTGCTACATTTGCACCTTTATTTTGAATTACATAAAGGTTCTTGTAGAGACTAGGCCATCTATTAAGATATTTTTGATCCCCAAACCTATCTTTTTCTACTTTCTGATAACACCAATCTAAGCAATTTTGCATCCATTGTGTTAAACATTTTTTACCCTCACTGTCATTTTTAAAAGTTACCCAGCCTACATTAAATCTTCCATATTTTAATTGTCTCTTTGTTGTCCAGTGAAAGCGATGTTCTATGATAGCGATAGATTTATTTTCAATTTCGTCAAAAACTTTTTTAGGGTCAGAAAAAAAATAAAGATCTGCATCGAGATAGGTTATGGAATCAATAAAATCAAATTGACCCATCACATAATTACATACAGCGGGGCTGCAGGTAAAAAAATATTCGATGCGATTTCTATTTAATTTAGCGATTTTAAGTAAAGGGAATTTTTTTTCTAATTCTTTGATTTGTAAAATTTGAACATTATTTAATGGATTATCATTTAAGTATTTATAGGACTTGTCATCCATACAAATCATGAATAATTTATAACTTTTGGTATTCCTTTCAAGTGATGAGGCTAAAGTTAGCGCATGTGGCAGATAATTGCTGTCAAAATGAGTACAGAAATTCAATTCTTATAAAATTCGTTAATAGAATTACAAATATAATTTACACTCTCAGTATTTAATCCTGGATATAAAGGAAGGCTTAACGATGTTTCTGCTAGTCTCTCAGTAATTGGAAAATCACCTTTATTATATCCCAAATGAACATAGGCTTTTTGGAGGTATGGTGGGATGGGATAATGAATAGCTGTTCCAATTCCTTTCTCCTTTAAGAATTGTTGAAGTTGATCTCTTTTATCGACTTTGATGACATATAAATGATATACGTGTTGGGCTCTTGGATCTATGTATGGTACTGTAATTCTATAATTTTTTGATAGGAGTTGATCATATTTTTTTGCTAACCTTTGTCTCTCTAATGTCCACTTTTCAATATATTTTAATTTGATATTTAAAATGGCTGCTTGTAATTCATCTAATCTGGAATTTGAACCAATGATATCACAAAAATACTTTTCAGAAGACCCATAATTTCTATACTTAATTACATAATCAGAAAGTTTTTTATTCATAGTAGTTATACACCCTGCTTCTCCAAAAGCTCCAATATTCTTGGTAGGATAAAAACTAGTAGCATTGATATCTCCAAAACTACCAGTTATTTGATTGTTATATTTAGCCAAATGTGATTGAGCATTATCCTCCACAACATACAAATTATGTTTTTTTGCTATTCCCATTATTTTATCCATTTCACAAGGCTGACCATATAAATGTACAGGCATAATTGCCTTTGTTTTATTAGTGATTTTCTCTTCGATTTTGTTGGCATCTAAATTAAAAGTTTGTGGATCAGGTTCTACAGGTATAATTGTTGCTCCAACATTAGTTATAGAAAGCCAAGACGCTATGTAGGAATTGGATGCGACGATTACCTCATCTTCTTTTGTAATTTTAAGAGCTTTTAATGATATGATCAATGCATCGAGTCCTGATCCGACTCCTACAGCAAACTTGGTGCAATTTAATTTTGCGTAATTTTTTTCAAATTCAGTAAGATTTTTACCAAGAACATACCATTTTGACTTTATTACGGATTCTACGGCTAAAATAAGCTCTTCTGAGTGAGTTTCCAATTGTGTATTAAAAGAAATAAAGGGTATCATTTTATTTTTAATATTGCACCTTTAGAATGAAAAGATTTAGTTCTATAATATATCTTCCAGTTTTTTTCAAACCCTTTTTTTGATCGGACATATCCCCACGAAACTGGAAATCTTAAATCAAATAAACAAATAAAAAAAATTTTTATTTTAACAAGGATAGTTTTTAAACTAATGATTTCTGCAGGAATAAAATAAATTAAACATACTTTTGATTCATATAGTTTCCTAAACAATTCATTTAATTGATCATCATCAAACTCTGTATCAATTCTAGAAAGTAATACTATTGTGTTTGATGTGGAATTAATTTTAAAGTTTTTTGTAATATCAATTTTTGAAGATTTATTAAATATTTTAAATTTATTTATTCTTTTTATAGAGTCTGTATTATCAGAAACTTCACAATCCAAATTAAATTTTTTCATTAAATAATATTCCAACATACAGGACCCACTACAAAAAGAAACTAATTTATTGAAAGAAAAATTATTTTTCATCTTCTCAAAATCAGATATAATTCTTGGTGTTGGTTTATAAGACTCTAATTTGTTTAGAAATTCTTTTTTATTTTTCGGAATGAAATATGATTGATAGTCTATAGAATTTCTTAGTTTATTCCAGTTTTTTGAAATTTTTTTATCATGAATCGTATAGTTTTTAATTTTCATTTGACCCCTATTCCAATTGTTTGAGTCCAAAATAAATTTAGAGTTCCATAAACTCTTGAGATTAAATGAAATGCTTTCCAACCAAAAATTGTTTTAATTACTTTCCAAAAGGGAGGCCATTTATGATATATATTACCTGTTTTGATTTGCTTAAAGCCAGCACTAGTTAGGAGGTTACCAAGGTTCATGGGGCTAAAACTGAATAAATGTTTATTCACATCGTCTTTTTTGAATTTATATAAAAAGCTGTCTAGTGGAACTACAATTATTATTTTCCCTTGTTTTTTAAGTTTTGAATAAAGATTTTTAATAATAAATAATGGGTTTTCACAATGCTCTAAAGCATGATTACTTATTATAACATCAATACTTTTATCTTGAATATGATCCAAATTTTCAAAACAATCTATCCCAAAATTAGACTTACAATAATCCCTAGCGATTGGATTAATCTCGATTCCAATCTTGTCTTTACAATCAAGATTATTTAAAAGGAACCCCCCTCCACACCCAAAATCTAAAACACTATGATTCCTTGAAATATACTTTTTAAACTTAAAAATATTGGCTTTACCTCCGAACTCACCTATTTCTCTTTGATAATTATTAAAATACTCATTTCCATAATAATTTTTTGCTTTCATTTGTTTTCAAAAATGTAGTCATTATAATCATAATATTCAGAGGCCAGAATAAGAAGAACCGTTCCCTCAGTAAAGTTATCCATCCAGTGGTAATCTTCAGGTTCAATCAATAAACCAGTTTCAGGGTTTTTTAAACTGAATTTTTTCATTTTTTCATTTTCTATTATTATATCACAACTTCCTTTTATACAAATCGCTAGCTGCCTAGTTTTTTTATGTCTATGAAAGCCTCTTTTTGAATCATCTACGTTGTAAATATAGAAGACACGTTTAATCTCAAAAGGAACTTTTTTTTCAATTACAGTTAAGGAACCTCTTGGGTCGCTATGAGTTACGAATTGGATTATTTTAGTCATTGAGAATTAGTTGATCAAAAATTATTTTTTGGTAATGAAAGTTATATTTTTCGTCTATAATTTGCCTTACTTTTTTTTTGTCTGGCTTGAACTCTAAAAACGACTTAATTTTAATTGCCAAATCAATTGAGTCGCCCTCCTTAAAAAGGAAACCATTAACTCCTTGGATGATGGTTTCCACTTCAGGCATTTGATTGTTGAAGTTACTATGAGAAGCAACAGCAGTTCCATAACTCAAAGAATGAATGGCGGTTAAACCAATATTTCCAGGAGAAATACAAAGGTCTGAGTTATAAATCAAACTACTAATCTCGTTTTCATCATATAATGACCCATAAAAATAAAAATTATTTAAACGAAGTTTGGTTGAAAGCTTAACTAAAAATTCTTTTTGATTACCATCTCCAATAATTAGAAGGTTTACTTTGTAGTTTGATTTGTCCAATTCTTTAACAGCACGAATTAGAATTTCAAGTTTTTTTTGTTGAGTTAGTCTGCCAATAAACAAAAGCGTAGGGTAATCATTTTTAAAATGTTCAATGCCAGAAGGTTTTTCGCTCTCCAGTTTTTCAAATAGTTTTTTTTGAAGTTCGTAGTCCAGAGAGTTATAAATTATTTCTAAATTTTCTTTTTGAAAACCATTTTTAATAAGAATCTGTTCTGCCCTTTTTTCATAAAGCAAGTGTTTGTCTGCTAATTTTAAAAAAAATAGCCTAAAGAATTTTTTAAATTCGGATTCATTGCCATAAATTCCATGACCCCAAAACCAAATTTCAATAGCTCTGATTTTGCATATAATGATTGCCAACCACGTAGAAATGACATTCATTTCCCCCATAAAAATAACAATATCAATTTTTTTTTTGCAAACTGTTTTGATCACGTTAGTTTGCCATATTAGTCTGGATTTAAAAATATAGTTTTTTAAACTATGAAATTTTTTACTCTTCAAAGAATTACTGGATTTTATTCCATTAAGTTCTTGACTAGAAAAAAAAATATTAAAATCGTAGCGTGTCTCCTCAATAAGTGATTTCCAGATGGACTCTCTATATTTAGGAAAGATATTTGTGAAGTAATATACTGACTTCAATTCAAGAATGATTTAAAAAGTCGTAATAGGTTAGAGAAATACCTACGTTCAAATTTATTTTAGATTTCCATCCCAACTTATGAAATTTACTGCAATCCAATAATTTCCTTGGAGTTCCGTCGGGCTTTGAGCTGTCCCAAAGTATTTTTCCTTTGAAACCTATTTCTTTTTTTATTAATTCTGCGAGTTCTAGTATGGTAAGTTCCTCCTTGGAGCCAATATTGTAAATGCTTTCATCAAGCTCGTTTTCAATAGTAAATAATACTGCTGAAGAGAGGTCATCAACGTGAAGGAATTCCCTTAAAGGAGTTCCTGAACCCCATAAACTTACACTGTCAAGATTATTCACTTTACCCTCGTGAAACTTTTTGATAAGTGCGGGTAAAACATGAGATGTTTTTAAATCATAATTATCATTGGGGCCATATAAGTTTGTGGGCATTAAGGAAACATAATCATAACCAAACTCTTTTTTAATTGCCTGAATCAGCTTTACTCCAGAAATTTTGGCAATTGCATACCATTGATTAGAAGGTTCCAAGGCACTTGACAGTAAGTATTCTTCTTTTAGGGGTTGAGGGGCTAATTTTGGATATATACATGAGCTACCTAAAAAAATAAATTTTTTTACTTTATTATCAACTGCTGATCTAATCAAATTGTTTTGAATTAACATGTTATCCATTAAAAATCTATAGGGGTATTCATTGTTTGCCCATATACCTCCAACAATAGCGGCTGAATCAATTATGATATCTGGTTTTTCATTAGAAATAAAACTTTCAACTTTTTTTTGATTCCTGAGGTCTAATTCTTTAGATCCTAAAAATATTAAGTTATTGTAGCCTTTGCTTTTTAACATTCGGATACAAGCTGAACCAACCATTCCATTATGGCCAGCAATGTATATTTTTGATGATTTAGATATAGACATTATTCAAAATGGTTTAAAGAATCATATCCCCCTTTTTCTAAATATTTTAATTTGTGAATCTGCTTCAAATCTGAATCCATCATGTCCCTTACCAACTCACCCAATGTTGTTTCAGGAACCCATCCCAATTTTTCTTTTGCTTTTGTCGCATTGCCAACCAAAACATCTACCTCTGTGGGCCTATAGTAACTTGAGTCAATCGCCAGCACCTGCTGACCTTTTTTTAATTTATATTTTGAAGAAGAGCAATCTGCTACAATTGCAACTTCATCTATACCTTTTCCAACAAACTTTAATGTAACTCCTATATGGGCAAAACTCATTTTGACAAAATCGCGAACAGTAGTGGTTTTTCCAGTAGCAATAACCCAATCTTCAGGGATATCTGCTTGAAGAATCATCCACATCATCCTGACATAGTCTTTAGCGTGCCCCCAATCCCTTTTTGCATCCAAATTCCCGAGATATAATATATCCTGAATTCCATAAGCTATTTTAGATACAGCTCTAGTGATTTTTCTGGTCACAAAGGTTTCCCCTCTAACGGGCGATTCATGATTGAATAAAATTCCGTTACAGGCAAAAAAATCATAGGCCTCTCTATAGTTTACTGTTATCCAATAAGCATACATCTTAGCTACACCATATGGACTTCGAGGATAGAAAGGGGTTGATTCAGTTTGTGGAATTTCTTTAACTTTTCCAAATAACTCTGAGGTTGAAGCTTGATATATTCTGACTTTCTTTTCCATTCCCAATAAACGAATTGCCTCAAGTATTCTTAGTGTTCCTAAGGCATCTACATTTGCAGTATATTCAGGAATTTCAAATGAAACTTTTACATGGCTCATTGCAGCAAGATTATATATCTCATCGGGTTGAACCTCTTTAAGAATTCGAATAATATTTAAACTGTCAGTTAAATCACCGTAGTGAAGGAAAAAATTTTTATTTTCGATATGTGGGTCTTGATATAAATGATCTATCCTTTGTGTATTAAACGAGGAAGATCTTCTTTTTACACCATGGACAATATATCCTTTACTTAATAAAAGCTCTGAAAGATAAGCCCCATCTTGACCAGTTATTCCTGTGATGAGCGCTTTTTTTTGATTTTTCATAATTTTCCTTTAATATAAAATAAATTCCTGTCTTCCGTTTTAAAAAGATGATACCCGTTTTTTACTAAGTATTGATTTAAAGAAATTTTGTTTTCATTTGCCTCAGTTAAAATTATTTTGATATTATATTTTGCCAAGTCCAATGATTTAAGAACTTGAAAATCGTGGCCCTCAACGTCTAAGGTAAGTAAATCAATTTTCTGACCCTCTGGGAGGTAAAGCTCAAAAACTTTACTTAATGTGATTGGCATCATTTTCTTTTTTTTAGTTGGTGTGAAGCCAATTTCATTAAGTTTTTTTAAACGATCTTTACTCAATATTCCATTAAGTGCGCTATCATTGAAAAAATAAAAATTAACTAATTTGGTGCTGTTAGAAATTATGTAATTTAAATTAATATCCCTTTTTCTAAAAGTCTCAAAAATCCATAGATTTTTTTTGTCAGCATCTATGTTTATGCCATTCCAGCCCTTTTTGTACAATATTGCAGTATTTGAAAATCTAAATGGATGGTGAGCTCCCACATCGACATAAAAACCATTGGAAATATTTTTAAATATTTCTTGGATTATTTTTTCCTCATTTCCTTGGGAAAAATTTCTTTTCTTTATTAGTACCCAATAAAAAAAACTAATTAGTCTGTGGATTAATGTCAGAACCTAAAGTTTTAAAATGATTTAAGTTTTTTTAAAAATTAGTGAAAATAACTTTTGATCATAATAAATATGAAAAAAAATTAAAAGCATGTTAATTCAATAACTCTTTTGTTTTCATATTCATTCTGTTGATATTTTTTATATTAATTCCATCAATTACTTTTCTCTTGATCATGTAGTCGCTTGACTTGTGGATATAATGGATGTAGTAATACTTGGCTACCTCTGTCTTAAGATTATTACAGTTTTTTAAACTATTGACATTTAAAATAAGATCCTTATACTGATTTCTGTTCTTTGCAAAAAATCCAATATTGAATGCTGATACAGGATTCTCAGCACAATATATACATTTGATCCCAAAAAAAGCCAATTCAGGAATCACCGTGCCATGATGACTAATACCAAACTTAATATTCCTTTTAAAAAGAGAGATATTTGAAATTAATGGATTTAGCCAAATGAGATCTTTATAAATTTCCTTGATTTTTTCTTGGAACCTTAAGCTCTCTGGAATCTGATATGGATGAGGTTTAATTGCTATTTTTAGATTGTATTCTCTTATTATATCAAGTGTAAAAATTGCCCATTCGTAAAAGTCATTAAATATTACCTCCCCATATAACTTATGTGCGTCATAAAAATCATGTAGAAAAAGAACTCCATCAATTGATTGATAATTATCAAATTGAACATTATAATCAACATATGGATTACTTTTCATTAATTTAATATATCCGGTATCGTCTTTACCCTCAAATCTTGAGCTAAAGACTTTCAAACTATTTTGAATTATTTTATTATTAAAATCAATTTTTTTCAAAATATTTTTATAAGACTTTGTGGTTTCCATCATATAAATATCATCAAATGAGTGAAGTTTAAACATCTGGGTGAAATTACCTGAGGTAAATACCTTTGATGATTTTTTTAAAAAAACCCTTAGGGGAATTCCGTGGTATGTATAAACAGCCTGCGAGAAAAATACTTTTTGAAAGTTTGGAATATTTGGAAGATTTAAAAAGTAAGTAATTTGATTAATTGATCTATGAAGTGATAAAAAGTATGAAAAACTTTTAAGGTTAAGCGTTGGGATTTTTTTAGAAAACCTAACAACTGTATCGTAAATTAAATCACCACACCTAATGCCTTTATATGAAAATGATATAAGCTGTTTTTTATTTTTAATTTCAAAAAATATTTTTACTGCCTTAAATATATTTATGATTTTTAAACGAAAAGAAAGGTTTGCTTGATCATAGAACTGAGTAACACCTATAGAAGAATACATTTTTTTTAATTTTTTCTTATTCAAATGATTGACAAAAAGTTTTATAATCATAGGAATAAGAAGAATTATATCTTTAAATTTTAGATTTAAAGGACTACAAATTACACCATAAATTTTGTTTACGTTTTCATGTTCATTTTCAATAACAAGTGAAAATAATTTTAAATAAAAAATATCGTTCACACATTGAATAAGGATCGGTTTTCCTATGGGGTTAGGACTAAAAATTCCTTTTTGACAAAACTCTTTTTCAAACTTATCTAAAAAAATTAATTTTTTATAATTTGAAAAATTAATCATTTAAGCCTGAATTAGTTACATTGTGTTTTAACTTCCACTCACCCTTTTGATCTTTGCCCCATATGTGAGGAGATCTAAATTTGTCAACAGTTTCTTGAAATTCATTTTCACTAATTTCAATGTATTCTAAAAATTCATGGAAATATTTTTTTGGGAATTCCTGATCAAATTTTCTAACCAGTGCTACCCCCTCATCCCTAGTTATTTTACCATTTCTAATTTCCTGGGCGGCATCATAGGTGGCTCTGCCAATGCCAAACTTAATCAATGTAGTATAATAATGAAAATTATCAATTTTGTCATCAATACTACTGTATTTTGAATATGTTCCCTCTGTTCGCTCAGTGTTTGCAGAAAATCCGTTATGTTCAGATGAATAATAATAAGCCTCTTGGGGATCCCATTTTAAATAATATCCCAAGAATTGAACATTGATTTTTGAAGATTTTATTTTTTCATATGGAAATGGAAAATAAGGAATAAAGTCATTTAATTTATAATCGTATTGATCAATAATATCCTTTACTTTGACACCTCCTAAAATTAGATCTAATGGGCTAGATTTTTGAGAAAAATATTTTGGGTCAAGATTAGGGATTTTGTTTTCGTCAATTTCATTACCGTATTCTGCTTGATTTTCTCCGTACATTACTAAATTAATTCCAAATTTCTCAGCCATTGATGCCCCTATTTGTTTTTGACCCAATATGAAAGGTTGAAAAGGATGTAATAAGTTTTTGAAAGCTAGTTTTGTTAATAGACGATGAAGTCTACCATTGGGAGTGTATAAAATATTATCAAAACCGCCAACGTGTACCCAATTTGTGAAATTTTTCCAACCAATTTCGGTGTAAAGGTGTGGAGCCCATGTTACAGTTAGGGGATTCATCCCATATTTATATTTAAGAATGTGTGATTGGAAGCCACTATCCTTTCCCCCACTTCCTGGGATTAAAACATCATAGCTTCCATCATTTTTCCTGTACTTGTCACAGAGCCTTTGAAGTAATAACTCCCTTTTCTCCCAGTTTATGTTTTTTTGTTTTTGGTCATTATAATTGCACGCCGCACAAACACCTTCTTCATCAAAGTTAATTACTTCTTTTTTTTCATTTTTATCATGTTTAAACTCAATAGTAGAGCTTGGTCTTTGATTGGAAATGACACATTTTTTACAAAAAATGACTTTTTCGGGCAAACCGTACAGTACTTTATTATGTTTCATAGAATTAGTTTTTTATAAAATTTTTTAATATTTCAAAACCAACTTTTCCACTTTTTTCAGGGTGAAATTGTAAGCCTACAATATTATTCTTCTGAACTGATGCGCATAATTTAACACCCTCATATACTGTATTTGCAATTACATTTTCATTAGTTTGAGGTTTACAACAGTATGAATGAATGAAATAAACATAATCTTCAGATCTAATATTTCTTAAAATAGAATTATTAGATAATTCAGTATTGGACTTTATGATTTTATTCCATCCAATATTAGGTAATCTAATTTTTTTATTTTTAGAGGGAATTTTAATGACATTACCCTTAATTAACCCTAATCCATCAGTAACACCAAATTCCTCACTATATTCAAAAAGCATTTGCATCCCGAGACATATTCCCATGAAAGGTTTCCCTTGATCAATAAAGTGATAGATCGCTTCATCTAAGTGAATCTTCTTTAACTTTTCCATTGCATTTGCAAAAGCACCAACTCCAGGTAATATAAGGAAATCTGAGTCTTTAATTTTTTTATGATCACTTGTCAATACAGGAGTTGTGTCAAGTATTTTAAATGCATTGTAAAGGCTTTTTAGATTTCCAATTCCATAATCTAATACACAGACTTTTTTCATTTCCTGACATTAAAATTATTGTTTATCATTTTCGCTTTTATTTGTCTTATAGAATAATCATCGTAATGAAGAATAGATCCAACCGCTACTCCAGAAGTGTCTGTTTCACTTGACAAAGAAATAATATCCTCGGGACAACCCGCTCCTCCAGATGAAATAACAGGAATTGAAACTGAATTCGAAATCAATTGAATTAATTCTATATCATATCCTTTTTTGGTTCCATCCCTATCAATTGATGTTATCAGTAATTCACCTGCCCCTAAAAATTCTAATTTTTTAGCCCAATTAATGGCATCGATTCCGGTTTCCTCCCTTCCGCTATCAATATACGCCTCCCAACTATTCCCCCTTTTTTTTGCCTCGATTGAACCAATGATTGCTTGAGAACCATAAACTCTTGATGCTTCAGTTATAAAATCTGGATTTTTAATTGCTTGGGTATTTATTGCTATCTTATCAGCTCCAGAATCTAGGGAGTGCTCAATGTCATCAAGTGTTCTTATACCGCCTCCGATTGTTAGAGGAACAAAAATATGCTTTGATGCATTTTCAATAATTTTAAAAAGATTATTCCTCTCGTATAAACTTGCAACTGCATCGATAAAAAGAATCTCGTCGATACCTTCTTCATAATATTTTTTTGCAGTCAATAGAGGGTCTCCAACTTTCCTTAGTCCCTCTAATTGAATCCCTTTTATTACAAAATTATTTTTTACATCTATTCTTGATATTAGGCGTAAATTTTTTTTCAAATCCTACTTTGTTGTTTTGTGTTTAATCTTTTGTAAAAATCTTTTCCAAGGCAATAGTCAATTTTCTTCTTGTTATGGATTCCCAGTGGATTTTCAAGTAATTCAAAAAAGTGCTGATCAAACTTTTCAATATATAAATAACTCCAATCTCTTTGTAAATTTGATTTAATGAAACGTGCATTGGCAGTTCGACCGTCAAAAACTATTAAAGTTCCTGGGCAAAGAAAATGTTCCATAGATAAAATATCAGCAATCATAGGCATTCTATCCGGGTGTCTAGTTGATAAACCTCTTATTTCGCCTTTTGATGAGAACTGATCTGGCCCATCAACATAAATAATATCTGGTGAGATATTGGGATTAATGTCAAATAGTGTGGAGATTCGACCATTAAACTCCGACATAATAACATCTGAAAAATGTAGATTTATGATTGATTTTAATTGATTAGGAATTTTTTCGCTAGTGATTTTAATAAACTCTTCCGAAGTGTCAATTGAATGTAATTCAAATAGGTTGGAGCATCGGATATCATTAAATGAATGATTTAAACTATTTTGAAGTATTGCATCACCCATAACAAGGGTGCTATATCCAACACCAAATTCTAAAACGGTAGTTGCCTTTCTACTTTTAATTAGATAATGAAGTCTAATCAAATCATCAAATTCAGGGCTGAATGGCTCTTTAATTTCTGGATTTACATTGTGAAATGGGTCAATATTATATTTCTTTGAAATTTTATCTTGGAGGTTCTTAATTCCAATAAGGTCCTCTAATTTATTATCAATTAAATATTTTTCATAATTAAAATTATCTGGAAATAAGTCTAATAAATTCATGTATTTTATTTAGTAATATTTGAAAATTAAGTTAAAATTAAATTGCTGACCACCCTCCATCAACAACTATATTTGCTCCAGTCATGTAACTAGATGCATCAGATACAAGAAATAATATTGACCCATTAAATTCATCTCTGTTGGCCATCCTGCCTAATAAGGTTCTGTACGAATAATTTTCAATAAAAACTTTATCATGATTATCTAAAACTCCACCGGGTGTAAGACAATTGATCCTAATTCCTTTCTCTCTATAATAAGAAGCAAGATACTTAGTCATATTTAAAATTCCCGCTTTAGATATTGCATATGAAATTGGAGAGGATAATTTTTCATCTGGGTTGTAAATATTTTTTACACCGTCATAAATTCTTTGATCAGCACCAGTTATGCCATATATTGATGACACATTGATAATATTTCCATAGCCTTGTTTTAAAAATATTTTACTAGCTTCTCTGCATGATAGTGCCATTCCAACTGTATTACCCTCTATTACTTTCATTAAAGTCTCTTTTGAATAATCTTCAAAAGAATTATAAAAACCCTCTGGTTTTACTTGTGAATTATTAATCAGTACATCTAGTTTTCCATAATAAGAGATTAAATCCTTAAAATAGAATTCAATAGATTTTTCGTCGTATAAATCTATATAAAGAGCCAAGGGGTTAGTTTTAAATTTTGCTTTCATCTCATTAGCATATACTTCACATTTTTTAAAATCAATATCTCCAATTATAACATTGGCTCCTTTAGATGACAAAAAATTTACATATTCTGTTCCAAGGATTCCAGTTGATCCAACAATTGCTATATTTTTATTTTTAATATCCACTAGACTTGGTTTTTTTTTATTTTAAAACATGTTTCCATTACCGATTGATTTTCGTTAAATGAAGATAAGATAGATACTGAATCTTTTTTTTTAATAATATTGATATAGTCATTCAATAAATCAATATACATGTCATTAATCTGAAAATCTTTAAAATTATAGCTTTCGATCAATTGATTTTTCTCTCCCTTAATAGTGATAGAATTATTAAAAAGGTCGCAGTAAAGATTACATTTACTGCCCCCAATATAAAAGTTTCGAGAATATCCCCGATACAAATAATCTAGATGAATATTAACGAGTACATTTTCTGATGTATTGTATATTATTTCTGCAATATCCTCAGAGTCTATAGTAACATTTGAAATTTTACGTGCAATTGAATACACTTTATCTTTAGGTTTATTTATTAAATATTCCGCAATATCAATTTCATGAACTAGGTCGAATATTACTCCTCCTCCCAATGAACTTTTGGCTGAATAATTCTCAAGATGATTTGTTTTAGGTTTCCAATCAGGAAGATATTGGCCAACAAAAAAACGGGCTGAGTGTAATCTCCCCAATAATGATTTTTTTATTATTTCTTTTACTTTTACAATACAGGGGTGGTGTCTAAGATTAAAAGCAATTCTAGCTATTCCATCGTAATCTTTTAATAATCTGTTTAATGAGACGAGCTCACTTGGTTTATTTAAAAGTGGTTTTTCACAAAGTATATTTAACTTACTTTTGATTAAAAACTTCAGATACTTATAATGGAGAGCCGTTGGATTAGAAACAATTACAAAATCTGGGTTGACTTCTAAAATTTGGTCAATATTGTTTATTTCGTTTATTCCATGATGATTTCCCTTTTTTTTTCTTCTAAAAAGAGTAATTTCATTTATCCCTAATGATATTAGATTGTTGACATGTCTTCTTCCAATTGACCCGTAACCAATCAACACAACTTTCAAAGTAGATTTTTTTTTAACCAGGCCTCAGCTACATACCAGTCATTCATATCATCAATACAAACAGACCTACTTACAGGCATTACATATGGAATAATATTTTGACCGTAAAGAATACCTTGCATTATCAGTTCTTTTCTGAAAACGTAAACAGCCCCATTTCTCATATACGCTTTGGGAGAGTATTCTTGCCTTGGAACTCCTTCAGGTTCATCTTTCCAAATAGGTTTTAGACGATCACCCTCAATTTTTTTCATTAAAATCGGATGATATTGATTAGCTTCCTGAACACTAACAACACAATCTGGATTGTTTTCAATAAATAATTCTATGGAATGATCTATATCTGCAGAAATTCTTAATGGATTAGGTGGTTCTAGATAAACAATCAAATCATATTTAACATTATCAATTTTTTCCATTTCAGTTATAGCGTGTTGAATTACCCCTATTGCTTTTGCTGAGTCAGTTGATAAATATTTAGGTCTAATAAATGGAACATCTGTATTAACTTTTTTACATAAGTCCCTAATTTCGATACTATCTGTTGATACAATAAGATGGTCTATGTAATTAGATTCTCTTGCTGCGGCAATTGTATACTCAATAAGTGGTCGACCATTTAAATCTTTAATATTTTTTCCTGGAACACCTTTAGAACCTCCTCTTGCAGGAATCAATCCCAATATTTTTTTTTTATTAATCATCTCTTCATATTCAAATTGATTAATATATCATGGTATTAACGATTTGATTTTCTACATATTTAATGAGGTTTTTTAATTCATTTGAATTCATTTTACTGCAATTTTCACTATTTATTGAAACCTTTAATCTGGTATTTTCGTCACTATTTACCTCATTAGTTATAAAAATATAATCTTTTTCAAGTCTTGTAAATTTCAGTTCATCATCTGAGATCAAATTTTCGGATAATTCCTCCCCAGGTCTAAGACCAACTACTTCAATATTGCTTGAAAATTGTTTAGCTAAATCATTAATATTAACTGATTTCATTTGTTTTGATAAAACAAAAGCGCCTTTTTTATTTTCTGCCTGTCTTATACACTCTTCTATTATTTCTGAAACTTCTTTGCCGTATAACATTAATCTGGTCATTGTTTTATCAGTTACTGGAATTGACTTACCATTTTTTAAACGATTAAGCCAGAAGGGAATAACTGAACCATTACTTCCAGCAACATTTCCAAATCTTGTACAGCAAAAAATATTTTTTTCATTACTGGCTTCCATAAACATCCTCTCCATTAATAGTTTTGAATACCCATACAGATTATTAGGGCTACAAGCCTTATCTGTGCTTATTCCTATGGTTATTGGAACATTGTTACTAACTGACAATTCAATAATATTTTTTGTTCCTAATATATTTGATTTAACCATTTCTAGAGGCTGCTTCTCTGCAGTATCGACATGCTTTAATGCAGCAGCATGAATTATAATATGTGGTTTAACTTTAAGTATTATATTTTCAAGATTATTTCTATCCTCCACTGACCCTAAAATTATTTCAACTTTAGAATACGCTCTTTTTAAAGCAACTTGTGATTTTTCATTTCTAGAGTAACTATAGATTTTGTATTTATTTATATTATACTTTATAAAAAGTGAGCCTACTGTCCCACTTCCACCCGTTATCAAAATTTTTTTCATCTAATAAGTTATTTTTTTTTGGATGATATTTGGACTTAAATCCAATGTTTTTATTATGCCTATTATTTTATTTGCAGACCTACCATCTCCATATGGGTTTTCAAATTCAATCCCATTATTTCTAATTTGCTTGCACTTTAAAATTGCTTTCAAAATTTCTTTTTCATCATAACCTACATCAATAACATTTTTTGGTCGCAAACGTCCATTCTGTCTAGTCCCAATATTTACGGTAGGAATATTAAATGTAGAAGTTTCATGTATACCACTACTAGAATTACCTATTAAACCCGTGCTTCGTTTAAGTAAATTAATGTAATCAGATATCTTCAAACTCTCTATAAATTTGATATTTGATCCCTTTAATTCATCAATAATTTTTGAATATCCTGCATCATTATTTGGTAAAATTATGATTGCATTTTCATTACTAATTTTAATTGCTGAGAGAGTTATCAAAATTTGATTACGTGAGTCACCAAATTCTGATGTAACAGGATGTTGAAGCAAAATAAAATAGTCATTATGTTTTAAGCCAAAGCGATTAAGAATGTCAGGATTGTCTTCAGTATTCAAAATAGCATCAATAGAGGGACATCCGACATTAAAAATACGCTCTGGTAACTCCCCTAGTTTAATTAAACGATTTGTAGCATCCTGATTTGAAGCAAAATGAAAGTGAGAAAATTTTGTCATTGCATGCCTTATGGACTCATCTATTGTTCCAGTAACTTCACCTCCTTGTATGTGTGCAACTGGAATATTCATGTGTGCTCCAGCAATTGTAACTGCTAAATTGGCCCCAATGTCAAAACCACTTAGAATTAAATCGGGTTTAGAGTCCTCTAAACAATAAGTCACTTGATCCGCTACTCTAGCAAAGGATCTAACCATCGAAGCTCCACTATCTTCTTGATCAGTAAACATTTTAATTTCATAGTGAATTTTAAACCCATCATTTAAAATCTCATTTTTAGTATACCCCATCGACTTAACAAGATGCGCTCCAGTAGCAACCAATGTATAATCAAGATCCTTATCTTCAATAATTAGTTCTAAAATAGGTTTGAACCTTGAATAATCAGCTCTACGCTCGGTAATTATGAAAATATTAATCATTTAAAATCTGTTCGTTTTATAAATTCATCTTTTTTTATTTTTCGAAGAGAAGTTTTTCCAATAACTGATGAAAAGTACTCTGCTTTTAAGGGTCCCGTACCCGGCCTTTTTACCCAAATGTTATTAATGCTAAAAATTTCACCCTCATTAATATTTTCTATAGCCACAACTGAGGCAAAAGCAAATTTTGCTGTTTCAATTTCTTCCTTTACAGGTTTTTTACTCCCTCCTCTTTGTTGAAATAAAATATCTACTCCTTCAATAAGTTCCTTGCACTCTTTTTCGTCCATTGAGCAAACTATATCAGGACCTATTCTATCCTTTGTATCAGTATAGTGCCTTTCTATAATTGAGGCTCCTAACGCAATTGCTCCGAAGGAAGAGTGATTTGATAAAGTATGATCTGAAAGTCCTATAATAGTATTTTCAAATTTAGACTTTAAGTCTTGTAATGCACCGAGCCTAACAAGATTATTTGGAGTAGGGTATAAATTTGTAGTGTGTAAAATTGCAAATGGTAAATTGTGTTTTCTGATTATTTCTACTGCTTTACTTATGCTGTTGAGATCATTCATTCCAGTACTGAGTATAATAGGTTTTCCAAAAGATGATATATGCTCAATCAAAGGATAATTATTACATTCGCCAGATCCAATTTTATATGCAGGTATATTCCACTTATGAAGACGGTCTGCAGCTGCTCGACTAAATGGAGTACTTATAAATTCCATCGAGTTTTTTTTGACGTAATTCATTAATTCAAATTCATCATTCTCTGAGAGTGAGCACTCATCAATTATGTCAAAGATATTTTTTTTAGTATGAACCGGTATAATCTTTTTAGCAACATCAGACATCTCCTCGGATGCAATATGTGTCTGATGCTTAATAATTTTTACTCCAGCTCTTTTAGCTGAATCTACCATTTCCTTTGCCACCTTAAGTGAACCACCATGATTAATTCCAATTTCGGCAATTACAGTCGGAGGGTAATTAACTCCTATTTTTATTTTACCAATTTTAAAATTCATTTGTTTTTTTAATAGTTTGCTTTTATAAATTAGATTTTACTTCCAGTTGATTTATAATCATTCAAATAACTATTTAAATTATTTACTAATAAATTTATGTTCTCACTGAAAGTAATTTTTGAAATTTCTTCATATGCAAAGTTTACATAGCCCCGAAAATAATTCGAAGGTGTTTTTTTAATCTCATTTGAGAGCTCAGATAACTTTGGCTTAAATCCGTTCGAAATTTTTTCAATTGCATTTTTTAGCTCTAGATTTGTCTCTACTGGAAATACACCATGAAAAAATTTATAGTAAATATGTCCAAAACAAATAACTGGAATTTCATTAAAAATTGCTTCAAGTCCCATAGTCCCTGAAATTACTCCAACCGCTTTACTGTTAAGTAAAATATTTCTTGTAGGTATATTTTCATTTATAAAAAAAACATTTTTTAGGTTATTAAGCTCTTTATAAAATTCTAAGTTTCTACCAAAAACTGGATTTTGAGCTGGATGTTCTTTTAAATAAATTATCCAGTCACTGTTATTTAATGAATGAGAAAGCATCTTAATCATTAAGCTTTGAAAAACAAAAATATTCCCTTTAGGTGAGGTTGAAGCTTCAGGCTGGAAATGAAGTGGTACAAAAATATATTTTTTATTTAATTGAGGAGTGACTTTACATTTGATTAAATATTTTAATATTTTTTTTCTAACAATAAAATTATTTACCTTATAAATAAAATAATTAAAGAAAAGTTTTTTAGTATTTAACTCATTTAATACGAATTTTAATTTTTTAATTTTTAATCCCGTTTTCTTAAGATCATTGAAGAAATTATTAAAATAGAACGGTTTATAATCTGGCTTTCGGAATTCTTGAATTGTAAATTTTGCATTTTTATACAATAATTCGTCTTTTTTAAAACTAGTAGGTTTTTTGATTTTAATATTTTCTTCAATGAGATATGTGTCTTGCAAATGTAATTGCTCGTGGTACAAGCTAATTCTCCCTTTTGACTTCATTAATTGATGGATAAGGAATGCTGCAGGCTCGTGGGGGACGCTTAAAAATACTGAAATTTTAATTTTATGTTTTTCAATTGTATGATTCCAAAACCTAATATGATTGAAAAACATTTTTGCTCTTTCTTCAAAATTATCTGATCCATTAAAACTTCCAAATCTATCTGACATTTTAAGAGTTAATAAACTATCAAAATTTAAACTATCGAAAACAGATTTATCGACTGGAATCGTTTTATCTAAATTATTGTAATTTGAAGAGACTGTCTCCTCCAGATCAATATTGATAATTTCTTTACCAGAAATTTCAATGGGATTTTGATTGGGAATCCTTATGGTAAATATTCTTTGAATCGAGGGGATTTTATTGCATATCCCCTCAAGGTAACTCCTTCCTAATTTAGTTGAAGTTTCATCAAAGAAAATATTCATTTTAAATGAATCATTAATTTATAATTTTTTCTAGTTCTAAATTTAATTTCTTTGGGGTTGAAATAAATTTACCTTTAAGTGGATTGTACTTTAATGGGTCTTCTTTTTTTATTCCAATTTGAACTCTTAAAAGACTTTTATTTAAAATA
>CACIXU010000016.1 GCA_902590705.1 uncultured Bacteroidota bacterium
TGGCCGATTTTTGCTTTTTTTGCATTCATGATGGTACTTCAGCTTATGTTTTCTATTTTTATAATGCCCGAAACTAAAGGGAAGTCCCTTGAAGAAATAAATGAAATAATAAATACAAAATAAACCACCACAGGGATGAAAAGAAACGATTTTATATTAACTACAGGTGGTTTAATCTTAGGTTCATTTACTTCAACCAATTTACTTGCGAATGTACATTCCTCAAATAATTTAAATAATCAGATTAATTTTGGCGTTATTGGAACTGGCTCCAGAGGTCAAGGCTTAATTAAACTTTTAAATGAAATAAAAGGCTGTAACTTAATTGGTGTATGTGATAATATCCCATTTCGATTGGACGAGGGTTTTAGTTTAATCAAAAATTCGAAAAAAGCAAAAGCTTACAGTGACTACAGAAAATTATTAGACAATAAAAATATTGATGCAATAATTGTCTCAACACCACTTAACACCCATGATCAAATTTCAATTGATGCATTAGATGCTGATAAACACGTCTATTGCGAGAAAACAATGACCAAGGGAATATCTGCTACTCAAAATCTAGTTAAAAAAAGTAAGCTATGTAATAAAATCTTTCAAACCGGTCATCAGTTTCATAGTTCCAGGATGTATAGTCAATTAGTTGATCTTATAAATGATGGAAAAGTTGGAAATATAATTTCTATTGAAGCACAGTGGAATAGAAATGGTGATTGGAGAAGAGTAGTAAAAAATCCTCTTCAAGAGAGACAAATTAACTGGCGAATGTATAGAGAGTACTCTTACGGACTTCTTGCAGAACTTAGTGCACACCAAATTGATTTTGCAAATTGGATTTTAGATGATACACCAAAAAAAGCTATTGGTTTTGGAGGTATAAACTATTGGAAGGATGGAAGAGAAACTTATGATAATACAAAGGTAGTTTATGAATACTCTAATGGATTAAAAGCAACATTTACATCTCTAACTGCTAACGCTAAAGATGGTTATAAAATTATGGTAATGGGAGATAAGGGAACTCTAACGATTTATCAAGATTCTGCTTGGTTTTATCCTGAAGGAGAATATACTCCTAAATATGGAGATGTCGATGGTGTATCAGGAGCAACAACTAATTGGTCTCAAAGCAAGGGTTTACCATTAGATCTAATTGAAAGTGACTCAAATAGAGCAACATTACAAGCGTTGATTGATTTTAGAAACTCAATTTTAAATAATAAGAGACCATTATCCAATATAACGACCGGCGCAAACGTCGCATACGCTGTTGAAATGGGAATACAAGCAATGGACACAAATAAAGTCATTGAGTGGAATGATGATCAATTTATATTATAAACACCTATGAAACCGAATTTTAATTTAAATGATAAAGTAGCTGTAATCACTGGAGGTGGAGGTGCCCTTGGAAGCTGTATAGCTAAAAGCTTATCAGAATCAGGTGTAAAAATTGCCATTCTTGATCTTACTGAAGAATCAGCGCAAAAAACCATTGATTTGATAGAAAGTAATGGGGGAGAGGCCATTGGTTTTGCATCCAATGTACTCTCCAAAGATTCTATTGAGAAAATTAGTCAAGATATAATTACTAAGTGGGGCAGAGTTGATATTCTTCTTAATGCAGCCGGTGGAAATATGAAAGGAGCTACAATAGCGGTTGATCAAACAATTTTTGATCTGTCTATTGACGATTTTAAAAAAGTAACGGAATTAAATCTTAATGGATCAGTTATTCCTTCTTTGGTATTTGGTGAAATTATGGCTCAACAAAAAAGTGGTTCCATAATTAATTATTCCTCTATGAGTGTGGAAAGAGTTATCACCAGAGTAGTGGGTTATTCTGCCTCAAAAGCAGGAATTGAGAATTTCACCCGTTGGATGGCTGTTGAGATGGCCCTTAAGTTTGGTTCTGGCGTCAGGGTTAATGCTATTGCGCCAGGTTTTTTTGTGGGAAATCAAAATAGAGCATTACTCTTAAATGAAGATGGATCTTATACTGAAAGAGGAGATACTATAATCAGAAACACTCCGATGAAAAGATTTGGGGAAGCTGAGGAATTAAATGGTGCAATTCACTTTTTGTGTAGTGAAGCAGCTAAATTCATTACTGGAGTAGTACTTCCCATTGATGGTGGATTTAGCGCTTTTAGCGGGGTTTAAAATAAAGAAAAATGAAAATGACTCAAACTTGGCGCTGGTATGGTCCAAAGGACCCAGTAAGCTTATCAGATATTCGACAAGCTGGAGCCACCGGTATTGTTAATGCTCTTCATCATATACCTAATGGAGCAGTTTGGTCTGAAGTAGAAATCAGAAAAAGAAAACATGAGATTGAGGCATCGGGTCTTAGTTGGGATGTAGTAGAGTCACTTCCTGTTCATGAGAATATAAAAACTAGAACCGGTGACTTTGAGCAGCTGATTGAAAACTATAAAGTAAGTATGAAAAACTTAGCTAACTGTGGAGTTTTTGTAATATGTTACAATTTTATGCCTATTCTAGATTGGACTCGGACTCGTTTGGATAAGGTTTTAGAGGATGGTTCTCTTGCTTTGGAATTTAATGCCCTAGAATTGAGACTTTTTGATCTATACATACTCAAAAGAGAGGGGGCAAAAAAGGATTATTCTGCGAAGGAGATTTCTCAAGCTAAAATACAGTTTGAAAATTCATCATCTAAGGATATTCAAAGAATTTCTGATAATATCCTGAAAGGGTTACCGGGTTCTGAAGAGGGCTATTCTTTGGAAGAATTTAGCGCTATGCTCAACACTTATAAAGGAATTGATCCAGATAAATTACGCTTAAACTTAGTCCAGTTTTTATCTGATATTATTCCTGTTGCTGAGTCATTAGATATACGAATGTGTATTCATCCTGATGACCCTCCATTTTCTCTTTTAGGATTGCCAAGAGTGGTTAGTAAATTAGAGGATTATAAGTATATCTTTGATAATGTACCACCTCTTTCCAATGGTATGACTTTTTGTACTGGATCTTTGGGAGTTAGACCAGATAACGATTTACCGGCTATTTTTAATGAATTTGCAGATCGGGTACATTTTTTACACCTTAGGAGTACCAAACGAGATACTGATGGAAATTTTTATGAAGCGGATCACCTTGAAGGCGATGTCGATATGTATGAAATAATTACTTGTGTGATTAAAGAACAAAGACGAAGAGCTAATCAAAACCGTGAAGATGCTTCAATACCTATGCGACCAGATCATGGACATCAGATGCTTGACGATTTATTTAAAGAAAAAATTAACCCTGGTTATTCTGCAATAGGAAGACTTAGAGGTCTTGCGGAGTTGAGAGGATTAGAATGGGGAATTAATAGATTAATATAGTTATGGAGTTTAAAAGTAATAAGAGTTTTATCAAAGAAAACTTTTTGTTAGAAAATAAAACAGCTGAACAGTTGTATTTTGATTACGCGCAATCAATGCCAATTATAGACTATCATAATCATTTACCTCCGGATGTTATAGCAAATAATAAACCTTTTGATGGAATTAATGAAATTTGGTTAAGTGGTGACCATTACAAATGGCGTGCCATGCGAACACTGGGGATTGAAGAAAAATTCATTACTGGAAAAGGAACGAGTAATAAAGAAAAATTTGACAAATGGGCATATACTGTTCCATTTACTGTTGGTAATCCATTATTTCATTGGACTCATCTTGAGTTAGAGCGTTATTTTGACATCAACATCCTGTTGCAAAGTTCTACATCTAAAGAAATATTTGAGGAGACTAACCGCCAGCTCAAGACCCTGCTTCCAAAGCAATTAATGGAAAATATGAAAGTTGAAATGCTTTGCACCACTGATGACCCGATTGATGATCTTTCCCATCATCAGAAGATTGCTTTGAGTGCTGAGGGTCCTCAAGTTTTCCCTGGCTTTAGACCTGATAGGATTTTTGGTATTGAACAATATAATTATCTGGATTATATAAATACCTTATCGGAAATCTCTGGATTAGAAATCACTGATTTGGATGGTTTACTTGAGGCACTTCGATCTCGAGTCGCTTATTTCCATGAAAATGGGTGCAGGATGTCTGATCATGGACTGGAATTCACCTATTCTGCAAATTACACTCTTACTGAGGTTAATACAATATTTAAAAATCGATTACAGGGTAAGATTCCAACACCTGAGCAAGAAATGATTTTTAATTCTTGTGTTTTATTTGAGCTTTTTAAAATGTATTATGACTTTGAGTGGACGCAACAGCTGCATCTTGGAGCATTAAGAGGAAATAATCAAAAATTAAAAAAACAGCTGGGTGCTGACGTTGGCTGCGATTCAATAGGCGATTTTTCTCAAGCCAAAAATTTATCTAAGTTATTAGGAAGATTAAATGACATCGATAAATTGACCAATACTATTTTATATAACTTAAACCCAGCAATGAACGAGGTATTTGCAACTATGCCAGGAAATTTCAATAATGAAAAAGTTGAAATTCAATGGGGAACAGCATGGTGGTTCTTAGACCAAAAGGAAGGGATGGAGTTACAAATGAGGACATTGTCTAATATGGGACTATTGTCAAAATTCATTGGAATGCTTACCGATAGCAGAAGTTTTTTATCTTTTCCAAGGCATGAATATTTTAGACGGTTGCTTTGCAATATGATTGGTTCTGATATTGAAAATGGCATGTTACCAAATGATAAGGGCTTTTTTGGTGAGATGATTCAAAATATTTCATACCACAACCTCAAGAAATTTATAAAATTCAAAAGCTAATGAACAAATTTACCCTGCTAGTTACGATTATAGTTTTTTCCTTTTTTTCCAGTTGTAATAGACTTACAGGCACAAAAATTATTCGATTAGGTCATGGCTTGAGCACAAGCCATTCAGTCCACATGGGAATGGTTCACTTTGGCGAAAAATTAGAGGAGTTATCTAATGGTAAGTTCAAGGTTCAAATATATCCAAGTCAACAGCTGGGCACTGAAAGACAATGTGTGGAACTACTTCAAATTGGAAGTTTAGATATGACAAAGGTTTCTGCTAGTATTTTAGAGAATTTTGCCCCTAGTATTAAGGTTTTTGGAATTCCTTATATGTTTAGAGACAAAACACATTGTTTCAACGTACTTGATGGACCAATTGGAAAAGAATTGCTTAATGGAACAGAACAATTTTGGTTAAAAGGTTTAGGATATTATGATTCTGGTAGTAGAAGCTTTTACACTATTGACAAACCTTTGGAAGGTCCTAATGACCTAGATGGTTTAAAAATTAGGGTCATGGAAAGTCAAACTGCTATTGATATGGTTAAATCACTTGGAGGTTCTCCTACTCCTATCTCATGGGGAGAGCTATATACAGCTCTTCAACAGGGAGTAGTTGATGGTGCAGAAAATAATCCTCCCAGCTTTTATCTTTCTAGACATTACGAAGTTTGTAAATTTTATATTTTAGACGAACACACTACAGTCCCTGATGTGATTTTGATGAGTACCCATTTATGGAACTCATTAAATGATCAGGAACAAGAATGGATCCAAAAAGCCATTGATTTATCAATCACTGAGCAACGCCGATTATGGCTTGAGTCAGAGCGGGAATCTCTCGAAGCAGTTGAATCGGCCGGAGTTCAAGTTAGTTATCCCGATAAAACACTATTTTCAGAAAAGTCAAAATCTGTTTTAGAGGAATACCAAAAAGATCCTGGTTTGAAAATATTTATTGATAAAATTAAAAATACACAGTAAAAATGAAACTAAGATCTCAAATCGATTCAGTATTGGAAAAAGCTCTTGTCTTTATTATGTCATTAATGGTTGTTAATGTATTGTGGCAAGTTTTTTCGCGATATCTTTTAGCTAACCCTAGCTCATTTACCGACGAATTGGCAAGATACCTTATGATTTGGGTAGGAGTACTAGGAGCTGCCTATGTTGCAGGAAAGGGAAATCATGTTGCCATTACCTACTTTTCAGAAAAATTTAGTGCATCAAATTTTAAAAGAGTTAAGTTGGCAATAAATCTTATCATAATGGGTTTTGCTTTTTTAGGTATGTTTATTGGGGGTTTACGTTTGGTATACATCACTTTAATATTAGAACAGCTTTCACCTTCGCTCAAGATCCCTCTTGGATTAGTTTATGCAGTAATACCCTTGAGTGGTACTTTGATTATTTTCTATAAAGTCTTAGATTTAAAAAACATGCGTTATGATTGAATTTTTACCAGTTTTAGTCCTCGTACTTACTTTTCTTTCACTATTAATTATTGGGGTTCCTGTAGCATGGTGTATTGCAATCTCCTCGATGTTTACCTTAATGATAGCTATGCCAGTTTCGGCCGCAACTACAACAGTTTCTCAGCGAATTGCGACTGGATTAGATAGTTTTGCTTTATTAGCTATTCCCTTTTTTATACTCTCAGGTCAAATAATGAGTAAAGGAGGGATAGCCAACCGATTGATTTCTTTTGCAAAGACACTTGTAGGTTTTTTACCTGGAGGTTTAGCATTGATAAATATTGTTTCTGCGATGTTGATGGGAGCGATAGCTGGATCAGCTATGGCTTCAGCATCTGCAATGGGCACAATATTAGGTCCAGAAATGGAAAAAGAAGGTTATTCCAAAGAGTTTGGGGCTGCTGTTAATATTACTTCCTCAACAACTGGACTTGTAATACCTCCAAGTAATACATTAATTGTTTATTCATTGGCTAGTGGAGGGGTTTCAATTGCAGCTTTATTCTTGGCCGGTTATATACCAGGAATTTTAACCGGATTATTGATGATGATTGTTGCAATGATTTGGTCAAAAAAGAATAATTACCCCGTTGGTAAACGTTCTTCTTTGAAGGAGATTTTGGTAAAGTTTATAGATGCATTTCCAAGTTTATTGTTACTAGTAATCGTTATTGGTGGTATTATAGGTGGGATTTTTACCGCAACAGAGGCTTCTGCAGTAGCCGTTCTATATACTGTACTACTTTCCTTCTACTACAAAGAAATGTCATTTAAAGATTTACCAAAGGTAATTTTAGAGTCAGTTGAAACCACTTCAATCGTAATGCTATTGATTGGCGCTTCAATGTGTATGTCATGGGTGCTTTCATATGAAAATATTCCTCAGGATATCAGTAATGCTTTATTGTCTATAAGTGATAATAAAATAATTATATTATTGATGATTAACGTTATTTTATTGGCTGTTGGTGTTTTTATGGATGCTACTCCTGCCGTACTTATTTTCACTCCAATTTTTCTACCTATTGTAACTGCCTTAGGTATGGATCCTACCCATTTTGGTATTGTACTCATGCTTAATCTATGTATAGGCCTTTGTACCCCTCCAGTCGGATCAGTATTATTTGTTGGTGTTGGTATTGCAAAAACGACAATTTCCAAGGTTATTAAACCATTAATCCCTTTATTCTTGGTTATGATTCTATCGTTATTTCTAGTAACTTATATACCTCAGTTGAGCCTTTGGTTACCTGAACTCTTTGGTGTTTAAAAAATTACATAATGAAAAAATCTTACAAAATAAAATTAAGTATAATACCGCTTCTTATCATCAGTATTATTTCAATACTATCTTGTTCTTCTGAACCATTTTCAATTGAACTAAATAATCAACTGGATTTTTCCAGGCACCACGAGACCGTTGAGATCGATATAAATAAAATTCCAGAATCAATTCAGTCGACTATTGAAAACATAGGTATTTACGACGTCGAAAAAGAAACTTTTTTGACTAAACAACTAATCGACATGAATCAAGATGGCGTGACGGATTTACTCCTTTTTCAGCCAAATTTAGCTCCTATGTCATCAAAGATTTTTCATTTAAAATTACAGCCTGAAATGTCTGATACTCTTGATAACTGTTTTTCAAGGATTGTACCAGAGAGAATTGACGACTACACGTGGGAGAACGACAAAGTTGCTTTTAGGACATATGGACCTGCTGCGCAGTTGTTGGTTGAAGGAGGTAAAAAGGGAGGCATCATTTCCAGTGGTATCGATTGTTGGTTAAAGAAAGTTGATTACCCCATTATTAATAAGTGGTACAAAGAGAGTGAAGAAAAAGGAATTAGTTATCACGAGGATCATGGTGAGGGATTGGATAATTATCACGTTGGTGCTAGTCGGGGAGCTGGAGGATTAGCTTTAAAGATGGGGGGAAAATATTATGTATCTAAAAACTTTATAAATCATGAAACCATCTCTAATGGACCGTTGCGTACCGTTTTTAGATTAGACTATGAAGATTGGGATGGCCCACATGGAAAAATCAGTGAACATAAAATCATTAGTTTAGATAAAGGCAGTAATCTTTCTAAAATTGAAGTAAATATTAAAGGAACTAATAAGATTTCTGCAGGAATTTCCCTACAAGAGAACAATGGATCCATTGAAGAGATTAACAACGGGATATTGTTAAAACAGAATCATTTTGAGACTATACTAAGCAATGTGTTATTAACTTCATCAAAATACTACGATGGCTTTCATGTATACAATCCTAAAATAAAGGATAAGAATCATGTATTTTTAGATTTTAAATTAAATGAGGGTAAATTAGTTTATTATTCAGGTTTTCACTGGTCTGAAAGCAAACAATTTAAAGATCATTCAAGTTGGGAAGCACATTTAAATCAGCTTGCAGCAAAAATTGATAATCCAATTCAAATTAAATATTAAATAAAATTGATGAAAAAAGTAGTTACATTTGGAGAAATTATGTTGAGGCTTTCACCCTCCAGTAACTTAAGATTCTCGCAAGCTAACAGTTTTGATGTCATTTATGGAGGAGGTGAATCTAATGTTGCTGTATCTCTTGCAAATTATGGTGTTCCGGTTGAATTTATTACAAGGTTGCCCAAAAATGATCTTGGAGCATGTGCAATGATGGAGATGAGAAAAAGGGGAGTTGGAACAAAAAATATTGTATATGGAGGAGATCGCTTAGGAATTTACTTCTTAGAAACAGGTGCCGTAAGTAGAGGAAGTAAAGTTATATATGACCGTGCTCACTCTTCCATGGCTGAAATAAATGCTGGAATTGTTGATTGGGACTCTGCTCTAGAAGGCGTTGGTTGGTTCCATTGGACAGGGATTACTCCTGCAATTTCTCAAGGAGCGGCAGATGCTTGCTTGGAGGCAGTTAAAATTGCAAGTGATAAGGGAATAACAGTCTCTACAGACCTTAATTATCGTGCAAAATTATGGAAATATGGAAAACCCTCAGAACCTATTATGACTGAGCTTACTTCCTATTGCGACGTTATATTAGGTAATGAAGAAGATGCTGAAAAACACTTTGGTATTAAACCTGAGGGATTAGATATCACTACACAAGGAGATCAAGTTAAGGCAGAAGCATTTCAGTCTGTTTGTGAGCAAATGATGAAAAAGTTTCCAAAGGCGAAAAAGGTAATTACTACCTTGAGAGGCTCTATTTCAGCCTCCCATAATACATGGGCTGGAATTTTATACGACGGAACAAATATTTATAGCAGTCCTGAATATCAAATTACTCACATCGTAGATCGAGTTGGAGGAGGAGACTCTTTTATGGGTGGGTTGATTTATGGTTTATTAAAATATTCTGATGATGACCAAAATGCGCTTAACTTTGCAGTGGCAGCCTCTTGCTTAAAGCATACTATTAAAGGGGATGCCAATTTAGTTACTGTTGAAGAAGTAGAAAAACTAATGGGTGGCGATGCCAGTGGCCGAGTCGCTAGATAACTTAATTATGGCAAAATTTACAAGATTAGAAGTAGCAATGAAAATGATAGAGACTGGTATGGTTCCATTATTCTATCATGGTGATATTGAAGTCGCTAAAAAAACCTTAAAAGCGTGCTATCAAGGTGGTGCAAGATTATTAGAATTTACGAGCAGGGGGGACTTTGCTCACCATATTTTTGAAGAGTTGAACAAGTATGTGCTAGCTGAACTTCCAGAAATGATTTTAGGAGTAGGATCAATTACCAATGCTGCTGCTGCATCACTTTATATGCAATTGGGAGCTAATTTTATAGTTACTCCAGTTTTAAGAGAAGATATTGCTCAAGTATGTAATAGAAGAAAGGTTCTTTGGTCCGCAGGATGCGGCTCATTATCAGAAATTGCAAAGGCAGAGGAATTAGGTGGAGAAATAATTAAATTATTTCCTGGAAGCACCTATGGTCCAGATTTTGTTAAGGCGATTAAAGGACCTCAGCCATGGACAAGTATTATGCCAACAGGTGGAGTGAGCACCGAAGAGGATAACTTAAAATCCTGGTTTGACGCTGGTGTAGTTTGTGTAGGAATGGGGTCAAAATTAATATCCAAAGAAGTTTTGGCTAATCATGATTTTGAGGCCCTAGAAAATAGGGTTAAAATCACATTGGCATTAATTCAAAAATTAAAAAAATAAAATGAACGATAACTATAGTGTTCGCTATGCAATAGGACCCCGAGAGACTAATCAAATGGGGACGAAAGCATTACGAGATGAATTTTTGATTAATCAGGTTTTTGGAATTGATCAAATCAATTGGATTTACACCCATTATGATCGATACCTTGTCGGTGGGGTTATTCCAAAAAATACAGTGGTTAAATTAGAAACTATTGATCCTCTAAAAGCAAACTTTTTTCTTGAAAGACGTGAAATGGGTATCATTAATGTTGGTGGAAATGGCTCTGTTACTGCTGATGGCGTCAACTACATTCTAGGGTATAAAGAAGCACTTTACTTAGGTAGGGGAACAAAAGAAGTTTCTTTCTGTAGTAATGAGATTTCATCTCCAGCAAAGTTTTATATAAACTCAACCCCTGCTCATCAAGCATACCCTAGTAGAAAAGTAGGTAGAGATGAAGCAGAAATTGTAGACCTAGGAACATCTGAAACTGCAAATGCCCGAACCATCAGGAAACTGATAGTTAACAGTATTTTACCGACATGCCAGTTACAAATGGGAATGACTGAACTAAAGTCCGGTTCAGTATGGAATACAATGCCAGCTCATGTACATGATAGAAGGATGGAAGTTTATTTTTATTTTGAAGTTCCTGAGGATCAAGCTGTTTGTCATTTTATGGGAGCACCAAATGAAACAAGACATATATGGATGGCAAATGAACAAGCGGTTATTTCACCCCCTTGGTCTATTCATGCTGGATCTGGGACATCGAACTACATATTTATTTGGGGAATGGCAGGCGAAAATCTAGATTATGGAGATATGGACGGCTGTCCAATACCCAGTTTAAGATAAAACATATGAGTACATCATTATTTGATTTAACTGGAAAGATTGCTTTGGTAACTGGTGCTACCCACGGACTAGGAATGGCAATGGCTAGAGGTATTGGAAGGGCAGGAGCCAAGGTAATTATTAATGGGAATAGCTCGCAACAGAAAATAGATAATGCAGTATCCGAATTTATCCAGGAGGGGATTGACGCCTATGGCTATCGTTTTGATGTAACTGACGAAAAATCTGTAATGGATTCTGTAGGTAAAATTGAATCGGAGGTTGGTCCAATTGATATTTTAGTAAATAACGCTGGCATTATAAAGCGAACACCACTGACTGATATGGCAGTCGAAGATTTTAAGGAAGTTATCAATGTAGATTTGATAAGTCCTTTTATTGTTTCAAAATCTGTAATTAAGGGAATGGTTGCAAGAAAATCAGGTAAAATAATAAATATTTGTTCTATGATGAGTGAGTTGGGTAGAAACACCGTCGGTGCCTATGCTGCGGCAAAAGGCGGACTAAAAATGCTTACAAAAAATATGTGTGTTGAATGGGCAAGACATAACATACAAGTAAATGGAATAGGACCTGGTTATTTTGCAACAGAACAAACTAAACCTATCCGTGTTAATGGAAACCCTTTTAACGAGTTCATTGTTAATAGAACTCCATCAGGAGCATGGGGAGAACCAGATCAGCTTCAAGGAGCTGCTGTTTTTCTTAGTTCAAAGGCAAGTGATTTTGTAAATGGACAAATTATTTATGTTGACGGTGGAATCCTAGCAACAATTGGCAAACCCAACAATGAGGTTTGAATTTATTTTATTTTACTAGCGATTACAGTATTTAATAAAAATTTATAGTCATTAATTTTAAACAGATTATTTTAATCAGCTACTGAAAATTTATAAATACTCTTTGTTTGGTATATGTCCCCTGGTAAAAGTATAATATTTGGAAAAGATAGTTGATTGGGTGAGTCCGGGAAATGCTGAGTTTCTAATGCAAATGACTCTCGGTATAAAAATTTCTTACCGTATTTACCAATATCAGATCCATCCATAAAATTCCCCCCATAAAATTGAATACCGGGTTCCTCAGTGAATATATCCATTCTTCGTCCAGTTTTAGGGTCTATAACGTATCCAGCTAAACTCATCTCTCTGTCATTCTCTTTGTTGAGAACAAAATTATGGTCGTAACCTCCACCATAGTTCATTTGAATATCTGTTTTTTGTTGGTTGAGATCTCTTCCTATGGTTTTCGGTATCCTAAAATCAAAAGGTGTCCCCTCGACAGACCTATTTTCACCAAGTGGAATTAGAGTTTCATCGACTGGTGTGAAGTGGTCTGCATTTAGCCTTAGGAGGTGGTCGTTGATTGTTCCACTTGCTTCTCCAGCAAGATTAAAAAAAGCGTGATTGGTTAAATTAACCGGTGTTGATTTATCTGTTGTCGCCTTGTAGGAGATCAATAGTTCGTTTTCATTGTTTAGAGAATATTTTACCTGCACATCCAGATTTCCTGGATAGCCCATTTCACCATCCTTTGAAAAGTAGCTCATGGAGATGGAGGATTGATCGAATGCTTTTACTTCCCAAACCTGATTATGAAACCCCTCTGGCCCACCATGTAGGTGATTTTCGTTGTTATTGATTGGTAAACTATAAGTTTTACTATCCAATGTGAATTTACCTTTGGCTATACGATTTCCAACTCTTCCAATCAAGGCACCGTGATAAGTGCCATTTGCGCTAAGGTAATCGTCAATACTTTTGAAGCCTAAAACCACATCACCCATTTGGCCATTGCGATCAGGTGTAAGGAGGCTAACAATTCTACCACCATAGTTGGTTATGTAAACTTTGATTTTATCATTTTTTAAGAGGTAAAGATTCGTGACCTTACCATCAATAGTCTTTTGGAAATCAGATGCGTTCAAAATAAATTCTTCTTTTGAATTATAAGTGCAAAATACAAACAAAAATAAAAGGGAGATTATTGATAATCGATTAAAGTTCATTGGTTATTGTTTGGTTGAGTTTTTATTCTCTATAAAGAGGTGAATGCATTTCATTTAAAATCTTTACAGGAATCTTAATTACCTCTCTATCATATGTCATTAGCCCATTGAGTTCTCCTTCAACATCAGTCGTTTGAGTATAAACCGCTCCTGAAAGACCATTTTTTTTCATGTCAATTATTTGATTAAACTTACATAAATAATTACTAGCTAGGTCATCTTTAGTCATTGCACTTTGGTATTTTTTTGTTAGTTTCATGGAGTGATCCTCAATTTTTAGTCCAATTCCTCCAAATTCGCCTATTACCGTTGCTTGATTTAAATTTACCGGATCTCTCAAATTTAAAGATGGGGGCCTTATTAACTCTACTTCATAGGTGTGAATGTCATAAATGTCTCCGCAGTTTCTTAAAGACCATCCACTAGTTGGGATAACTAATCTCGAAGGATCTAATCCTTTAACTAAATCACTAATTCTGCAGGTATCGTATTGTCCCCAACCTTCGTTAAATGGAACCCAAACAACAATACTTGGCGAATTAAAGTGAATATTAATCATTTTTCTTAGCTCCGTTTCAAATTGAATAGATTCAGCAATATTTTTATATAAATCCTCATCATTTCTTCCCACATTTTGCAATGGTGTATGATACTTATTGTCTCGCTTCTTTGTTGATGGCCCATTAATTTTTTTAACCATTTTTCCTCCAGATGGCATGTCTTGCCAGACTAAAATTCCTAACCTATCACAATGAAAATACCATCGATCAGGTTCAATTTTCACATGTTTACGAATCATATTAAAGCCCATGGCTTTAGTTATTTCAATGTCGTAACGCATCGCCTCATCAGATGGAGGAGTTAAAAGACCACCAGGCCACCACCCTTGGTCCAAAGTTCCATAATGAAAAAGTGGTTTATTATTTAAAAATAAATATTTAGCACCATTATGATCCCCAAGACTAATTTTTCGCATTCCGAAATAGCTATTAACCTGATCAATTATTTTTCCTTTGGGGTTTGTTAAAGTTAGCTTAAGGTCATAAATATTTGGATTATTGGGAGACCATAATTTTGGGTCTTTTATTTCTAGTTCTATTGAATTGTTGGCAGAAACTGATCCCTCTACAATTTTTGATTTATTTTTATATACTGAGGCTTTCACTTTGTATCCACTTCGAAGGGCTTCATTTCCAAATGGAATAATTTTTACTGTTCCTTTATCAATATCAGTAGTTATTTTTACTTCCCCTAAATATGCTTCTTCCGACACTGCTTCCAACCAAACTGTTTGCCAAATTCCACTAACTGGTGTGTACATGATTCCACTTGGGTTGTATCTTTGCTTACCTCTAAGTTGTGAGCTTAAATTCGTGGCATCTTTCACTGAGACGACTAATTCCTGACCATTTTCCTGGATCAAGTAATCAGTAATATCAAATGAAAAACGATCAAATCCTCCCTTATGGGACCCAACAAAAATATCATTTAACCATACATTAGTGTCATGATCAACCGCCTCAAAATTCAATAAAATCCTTTTACCCTTCCATTCACTTGGTATGATGAATTTTTTTCTGTACCACATTTTGTCTTCTGGGGTAATACTTTTTCCTACACCTGATAACGCAGATTCAAAACTAAATGGAACTAAAATCTTACCCTCATAGCTTTTTGGTTTTGGTTGATTTGGTTTAAGTATTACATAATCCCACATTCCATTGAGATTTTTCCATGTTGATCTTTCAAATTGTGGTCTGGGGTATTCCTGCCAGACATTTTCTGGAGTTACTTCCTTCGCCCACCGGCTCATGATTTTTCCATCGAGAGGTTGCCATTCTTGACAAAAAGAATTAAGTACCACGAGAAAAGCAAGAGGTAAAAAGTTTGGTTTCATATTACTATATTTTCATCTGAAATATATGAACTCTTAATGACTTATTAAAATTAGCAAGATAAACTTAGAGGTTTTAATTATACTTTAAAAATGGTTATATTGTTATAAAAACAACAAACAGTAAATTTTGCTCAAAAGTGAAATTACCACAGCAAATTTGACTAAAATGAATAGTAGAAGAAGTTTTATTAAAAAAGCTGCTTTAGCATCAGGTTTAGCAGTCAGTTCAATTCAGCCAATATTTGGAATTATATCTAGAAAAAGAGACGAAAATCCAATTATTGGGCATGGTACTCACAAATATAAAGTTGATAAAAATTGGGGAGTACAAGACCCCAGTCAGTTTCCAGTTAAGGACTGTCATGAGATGGTGATGGATAAAAATCAAAGACTAATAATGACTACTACTCACCCTAAGAATAACATATTAATTTATGACAGATCAGGAAAAATTTTAAATACTTGGGGTACAGATTATCCTGGAGCTCATGGGCTTACCATAGTTGAAGAAGGCGGAGAGGAGTTCTTGTTTATCACAGACCCCAAATCCAGAAAGGTTTGTAAAACTAACTTAAAAGGGGAATTATTAATGACTTTTAATAAACCCATTGAAATTCCTGAATATCAAAATTCAAAAAAATTTAAACCTACTGAAACCGCTATAGCCCCAAATGGAGACATTTATATTGCCGATGGTTATGGAATGGATTTTATCATTCAATATGATTCAAAAGGTAATTATATTCGACATTTTGGTGGACATGGTAAAGGCAAGGATAAGTTTGAGTGCTGTCACGGCATTACAGTGGATAAAAGAGACAGTAACAACCCAACACTTTTAATTACTTCCAGAAGTGCAAATGAATTTAAGCGATTTACTATGGATGGTCAGCACATTGAAACTATAAAATTACCTGGATGTTATATTTGTAGACCCGTAATAAAGGATGATTTAATCTATTTTGCAGTTATAATAACCAATAATTGGGATACATACGATGGAATGATAGCAGTTTTGGATAAAAACAATAAGGTTATTTCCTTTCCTGGGGGCAATAAACCCAATTATCTTGACGGCAAATTGGTTCCTCCTGTTTATGATAATATGACGTTTTTTAATCCACACGATGTTTGTTTGGATAATGAAGAAAACATTTATGTTCCTCAATGGAACTCAAATAAAACTTATCCTTTAAAGCTTGAGAGGGTTTAATCTAAAGAAATATATACTCATGAAAAATTTTTATTTAATTATAGTTTTAATGTCACTTTATGCTTGTCAAGAGAAAGAGATTAGATTATTTAATTCCAATGACCTTGATGGATGGGTCAACTATGGAGGTGGTAAATTTTATGTTGAAGATGGTTGTATTGTTGCGGAATCCATTTATGAATTGCCAAATACATTTTTACATACTGAAAAAAAATACAAAGATTTTATCCTAGAATTCGATGTTAAATTAGATACAGTTTTAAACTCAGGGGTTCAAATAAGGAGTAACATTTATAAAAAACAAACTACTACAGATAGATGGGGAGGGCTTTTTGACAAGGAAGGAAATAAATTGATTATGAAACGTACTTGGATGGCTGGAAGGTTTTGGGGGTATCAAATAGAAATTGACCCAACTAGTCGCTCATGGAGTGGAGCCATCTATGAAGAAGGAGGTAGAGGATTTCTTCATACTCCTGGAATAAATGAAAAGGTTAAGGCTGCTTTTAAACCATTGCAATGGAATCATTTTAAAGTTTACGTTAAGGGAGACCACATCCAGTCATGGATAAATGACGTAATGATAGCCGATGTATATGATAACTTAACTACGGATGGTTACATTGCCTTGCAATTGCATGGAATTGGACAGAATTCTTTGAAGGTAAATAAGAAGATTCGTTGGAAAAATTTAATATTGAAAGTTCTATAAATACTGATTAATTGGATAGATTTTTTTCTGCTTTTCTTGGGATATTTTTAATAATTGGATGCGAAGAAAATTTAAAAAAGGATAATGATTGTTTAGGTCCATTAAAAAGCATTGCGTGTACTAAAGAGTATGCTCCTGTGTGTGGATGTGACAACAAGACTTATTCAAACGACTGTGTTGCCGAGTCTTTTGGTCTTATGATGTGGGAAGAGGGAGCCTGTTCACAATAATTTAATTATAATTTAGTGACATTTTTAATATTTTATTATAATCTCAAAAAAAATTTATAATTAGTTAACTTATTAAAACCTCGATTTTAATGAAGAATATAGGCAGAAGAAATTTTTTAAAAAAAACTTCATTATCAGCTGCTGCATTTGCGGCAACCCCATTGATTCCGTCATGTGAGGACACTAATAATACAATACCAAGATCAGGAGGAAAATATATGGGCGATTTTATTGCTCCAAAACTAAATAATGTAAGAATAGCCTTTATTGGTGTTGGCCATAGGGGAGGTGGGCATTTGAGTTACTTGGCAAATATTCCTGGAACTGAAGTGGTAGCAATAAGCGACCTTTATGAAGACAAAGTTAAACAAAGCCTAAAAACGGTTCATCAACTAACAAATTACAATCAACATAATAATATTGAAACATATTGGGGTTCTGAAATCAAATGGAAAATCATGCTGCAGGAAGTAAAACCTGACGCTGTATTTATTTCGACTAACTGGAAAAATCATGCTCCAATGGCAATTGAATCGATGAAAAATGGAGCTCATGCATTTGTAGAGGTTCCACTTGCGACATCAATTAAAGATCTCTGGTCAATTATTGACACCTCAGAGAGAACCCAGAGACACTGTATGATGATGGAAAATGTTAACTATGGAAGAACAGAGTTGATGTACTTGAATATGTGTCGAAATGGCCTAATTGGTGATTTTTTACATGCTGAAGCAGCTTACATTCATGAGTTAAGGTGGCAAATGAATGAAGTTGATCGTGGCACAGGTTCGTGGCGAACCCCCCAATATGCCTTTGGAAAAGGAAATCTTTATCCTACTCATGGACTTGGTCCTGTAGCACAGTATATGAGTTTAGCTAGGACTGATGACAATTTTAAAAGCTTAGTTTCTTATTCATCACCTGCTTTAGGAAGAGCCATTCATGCAAAAAAAAACTTTTCCGATGACCACAAATGGAATCAACTAGATTATAAAAATGGAGATATGAATACTTCTATTATTAAAACTGTAATGGGACGGACAATAATGGTTCAATGGGATGAGACGAGTCCCAGACCTTACTCTCGATTGAATCTTATTCAGGGGACAAAAGGGGTATTAGCTGGTTTTCCTACTCGTATGGCTATTGAGGGAGGCTTAGATGGGCTTTCTGATGACCATCACGAGTGGATTGAAGGTAATCAGCTTGAAAAAGTTTATCAGAAATACGATCATCCATTATATAATAGACTAAATAAAAAATCTGAAGGTAGTGGACATGGAGGCATGGATGGAATTATGAGATATCGCATTATTGAATGTCTACAGAAGGGCTTATCACTTGATCAAAATGTCTATGAGGGAGCTTTTTGGAGTGCTGTGACAGAATTAAGTGGACGTTCTATTGATCAAAACGGTGCTCCTCAACAATTCCCGGATTTTACTCGGGGAAATTGGAAATCAACAAAACCTCTTGGAATAATTAATTAAAATAAGAAATGAAGAAATTTTTTTTCGTGATTGTGATTTGCCTGTTTATTTCTTGTAAACAAGCGTCAAAAAAAAATGCCTTTGAATGGATAAGTCTATTTGATGGAACGTCACTTAATGGTTGGCGAGCTTATAATGGGGACGAAATGCCCCCTGGATGGATGATTATTGACAGTGTTTTGACCTTTACTACTGATCAAATAATGGAGGAAGATTATGATTATAAAGGCAGTAGGGATATTATATATGGTGCTTCTGAATTCGATAATTTTGAACTTTATCTTGAGTGGAAAATTCCTAAAGGTGGAAACAGCGGAATTTTTTATCACCTAAAGGAAGGCTATGACGGTCCACCGGAAGTTGCTCCTGAATATCAATTACTTGACGATAAAAACTATGAGGAGGTTCATAATTATAAGCTAAAAGATTGGCAAAAAACTGGAGCAGATTATGCCATGCATATACCTGATACATTAGAAAAAAAATTAAATCCTGTTGGTGAATGGAATAGTAGCAGCATAGTTTTTACCCCAGAAAGTGTGGAACATTGGCTAAATGGAAGGAAAATTTTATCATTTGTTCCTTGGTCAGAGGATTGGTATAAAAGAAGAAATTCAGGTAAATGGAGTGATGCGCCAGATTACGCGAAATACAAAACAGGGTTTATAGGTCTTCAAGATCATGGAAGCAATCTATATTTTAGAAATATAAAAATTAAAAAGCTTTAAATACTCGAACCATGAAAAAAAGAGATTTTTTGAAAACATCTGCTATAGCTGCCTCGTCAGTTTTTTTACCAAAATCATTAATGTCACACGAACAATCTTCAAAAAAAATAAGGACTGCCCATATTGGAGTTGGTGGCATGGGGTTTGAAGATCTAAAGGCAATAAGTTCTCATGAGCATGTTGAGATTGTTGGTCTATGTGATGTAGATTCAGAGGCACTGGTTAAATCTAAGTCAAGGTTTCCCAATGTCAAAACTTACAAAGATTATAGAGTCATGTTGAATGAGTTATCGGATAAAATTGATGCTGTAATTATTTCAACTCCAGACCATACTCATGCTCCTGCAGCAATTATGGCCATGAAAAAAAATAAAGCTGTTTACTGTCAAAAACCTCTAGCCCATCATGTATCTGAGGTTAGGGAGATGCGGAAAATCGCAGAAGAGAAAAATTTAATCACTCAAATGGGAATTCAAGTTCACTCTTTTTACGATTATAAATTAGCTACTCTATTGATTCAGTCTGGCATCGTAGGAAGAGTAAGTCGAGTAATTGCCTGGTCTCCGAAGAACTGGGGATATGATGGTCAAAACCCTAAAGGAGTTGACCCTGTTCCCTCAAATTTAGACTGGAACTTGTGGTTAGGCACTGCAGAAAAACGTCCATTTAAAGAAAAAATCTATCATCCAGGTAATTGGAGAAAACTTGTCGATTTTGGTTGTGGAACACTCGGAGATATGGGGGTTCATATTTTTGATACTCCATACAATGCACTAGATTTAGATGTTCCCAAAAGAATTACAAATAAATGTAGAAAACCCACTGGATTTGGTTATCCAGAATCTAATAAAGTTACTTATGTTTTTCCTGGGACTAAATTCACAACTGATGAATTGGAATGGATATGGTATGATGGCAAAGGAGCCCCTCATTTACATAAGGAACTAAGACTACCAAATAAAGATAAATTACCCCTTCAAGGAGCTATGTTTGTTGGTGAAAAAGGACGTCTGCTTCTTCCACATTTTATGGAACCACCAAAATTGATTGTAAATGGAACATATCAAAAAATTGATGTAAAACATTACGACCCTAAGGGTGATCTCGGACCTAAATTAAATGATTATAAGAGAGATGCTCCCAAACATTATCATCAATTTATTGATGCATGTTTGGGGAAAGATAAAGTTTCAGCTCCTTTCTCTTACTCTGCTAGATTGACTGAAACAATTTTACTAGGAGTTATTGCAGGGAGATTCCCAAATAAAACCTTGCATTGGGATAGTAAAAAAGCTCAATTTAAGGAGCTTGAAGCAAATTTTTTCTTAAAAGGAGTCGAAAGAAGTTTTTAAATTTTTCGTTTAGTTTTAGAGGTAATTAAGTTATCTAAACTATATTTTCCAGGACCATTCAATAATATAAAAAAACTTAAAAATAGATAAAGTAAAGGAAGCTCACTTCCTCCAATTCCAGCTTGTAAAAGCTTTTTAGTGCAAGCAACTAGCATGGTGAAAAACAGTAAAAATGCCATAGGACGTGTTAGTATACCGAATACTATAAAAAGTGAACCGATAGACTCAGCAAAAGCTGCCATAAAACCTAAGGGAATAGATAAAGCATCAGTACCTGTAAATTGAGTAATTGTCGCTCCCAATCTGTACCAACGATCACTATCGCTCATAAGTTTTGACCAGCCATGGAAATAACACATAAAAAATCCAGTAACTAAACGAACTAATAAGTAGGATTTTGAGGAAAAAAAATAGGATGGATTAAATAAAAAAAATGAACTCATATGCCAATGATTATTAAATTAAATTTTTTAAAAATAGAAACATGATTATTTTAAGCTCAATATCATATTAATATACAATTTATATTTCTAATTAGTGATTAGTTAATTGAGCACGAGTTTATATTTCAAGAATATCTAACTAGGCAGATGAATTCAGTTATTAATTGAATTGCTTTTTTGATCTGTTTTTGTAGTACAGCAATCCTCTGATTTACACTGGCAATAATTTAGATTATAAATATGAAAAAATATGAGTGAAGAGGTGGTAATGTAAACAATTAATTCGGCTATGGGTAACCACGAAATTTTTTCATTAATTATCAAAAAAAATAAAATCACCCAACTGATCCATAATGCATATTTAATTAAACCATTATTTGAAAGTCTTGTTGAACGATAAATTGCAAAAAAAGATAAAGTCAAAAAGAATATGTCTAGGTTTTTCCACCATGTAAGTAATTCAGCACCATATCCAGAAGAAAGGCCTTGCAAAGCAAATAATACAGGTGTAAAAATGCAATGCATAAGACAAAGTCCACTTGCTATTGCTCCAACAGTATCAGGTTTATTCAGACTTAAATTGATAATTGAATTTTTTTACGTTAATTGAAGATGCAAATATAGGTATACAATTTATTATCGCAATTATCAAATGATAAATTTTGAATAGCATATATAATGAAAAAAACCAGATTCAACTACTTAATTCTATTCCTGTTTATTCCAGTAAGTTATGCTTTGTATTCTCAACAAGACCAAAATGAATACACTGTAAAGTTTACTTCTAAAGAGATTAAAATAGATGGAATAGACGATGATCTGGCTTGGTCTGAAGCTGAATCTACCGAAACTCAATGGACAAGTTTTCCATCCGTAACAAATGAGTTTGAATCCAAAACTTTTATTAAAATGTTGTATGATGAGAATTATATTTATGTACTATGTAAAGCATTTACTAAGAATGATAATTTTGTTATTCAATCATTAAGATGGGATTTTAGTGGAAGAGCAGCTGACAAAATTAACCTTGCTTTTGATACATTTAGTGATGGAAACAACGCATATCATTTTGGAACAAATCCTCTTGGCGTTCGTGCTGATGCATTGATTTCCAATGGAGGTGTTATGGGAACAGGAAGTCGAGAAGAAGTTTATAACCGATCTTGGGATGGAATGTGGGAGGTTGATGGAAAAATTTATCCGGGTTATTATTTGACTGAATTTAAGATTCCATTCACAACCTTTCACTACCCAGAGGATTCAGACTCTTGGAGATTCAATTTTACCAGAATGGATACTCAACTAAAGCAAAGAACCACTTGGGCAAAAATACCTCAACCGTTTAGTCCAATTAATTTATCCTTCATGGGAAAAATAAAGTTTGAAAAAGGGGTTTCCAAATTAAAAAGTAAAATTTATTTAATCCCTTATTTAAATGCTATTTCTGGTAAAGATAAAATCTTAGATAATACTATTGATGATGTGACCATTGGAGGAGATGTCAAAATTCCAATAAGCTCTGGACTTAATCTTGATTTAACAGTGAATCCAGATTTTTCTCAAGTTGAGGTTGATAATGAAATTATTAATCTTACTATGTTCGAAATCAGAATGCCAGAAAAAAGACAATTTTTCCTTCAGAACAGAGATATTTTTTCAAATTTTGGAGCGGTGAGAACAACTAATCCTTTTTTTACAAGAAGAATAGGGCTCTCAAGAAATCAAGATGGGGACGTAATTCAAAATAAAATTATAGCTGGACTAAGATTAAGTGGAAAAATTAATAATAATTTGAAAATTGGCGTATTGAGTATGCTTACTGATGACGATATAGTCAACGAGATACCCTCAAATCTAAATACTGTAGTTTCACTTCATCAGAAAGTTTTCAATAGTTCAGCAATCAAGTTTTTATTTGTTAATAGGGAGATTACAAAAGATTATGATTTCGTTGATAAAAATGATACGTATAATAGACTTGTTGGACTAGAGTATGACTTAATATCAAAAGGAAATTTATGGAATGGTAGATTTTTTGCTTACAATTCTTTTAGCCCCCTTAAGAAAGAGGACGGTTTTTCTGGAGGCCTTAGAATTACGAGGGAGACTAGAAAACATAAAATTAATTTTGAGTATAGTTATTTAGGGGATGATTATAGAACCGATTTGGGAATATTAAGAAGAATTGGAGCATCTAAATTTTCACCGTATTATTTGTATACAATATTTCCAAAAAAAGGTAAAATAAATAATATAAGCTTTGGATTATATTATTGGTTATGGTTTAAGTTAAATACTAGTTCGCAAAACATTTTAGAAAATAATTTTAATATTCCCATTACTTTGACTTTCAATAATCAAAGTGAGATTCAGTTAATGTATAGACAAGCACACCAATTTTTTAAAAGAGACTTTGATCCTACTGGTATAAATAAAGAAAACCCTCTTGATGGCGGAAAAGTTTACAGAACAAATTACATACAGATAGCTTACGAATCGAATCCAACTAAAAAATTTTATTTAACCTTGTCTCAAAACTATGGTATGTTTTATGAGGGCAGCAAATACTCATTTGAAAATACTTTTAATTTAAGAGTTCAGCCCAGACTTTCTGCAAGTATGGTTATAAATTATGACAGAATAAAATTGAAGCATCTCAATGATTATTCAAAATTATGGCTAATCGGCCCCAATATTGACTATACGTTTAGTAAAAAATTATTTTGGAGTAATTTAATTCAGTTTAGTAGTCAGTCTGAAAACTTTGGTATAAATTCAAGGTTACAATGGAGATTTTCAGGCCTTTCAAACCTATTTTTAGTATTTAATGATAATTATTTAGTTCAACAAGAACTAGTTCCTAGAATGAGAAGTTTTAATTTAAAATTAGTTCATTGGTTTTGATCGTAATGAATTTTAAAAATTAGATAATAATTATTACTTTAAATTCAGAACAAAATATAAAAACGAGATATAAAATGAATTTGTCAATTAATTTAATATTAGCTCTGATTTTAGTTTTTATCGCTGGGTGTCAAAAAGGTAATTTTGAAAAACTAAAACCTAATATCGTAGTAATTTTTATAGATGATATGGGTTATGGAGACATTAGTTGTTTTGGAGATCAAACTATTAATACTCCAAATATAGATGCATTGGCAGATAGCGGAATAATATTTACAAATTTTTACGTTAATTCCCCAATTTGTTCTCCATCTCGAGTAGCCCTTAATACTGGAACATATCCTATGAGGCACAGAATTCACTCATATATTGCTAGTTCGAAAAAAAATAAAAACCGAGCTATGGCTAATTATCTCGATCCGTCAGTAAGTACATTAGCTTCTACTCTAAGAGATAATGGTTATACTACAGGACATTTTGGAAAATGGCATATGGGAGGAGGAAGAGATCTAGGAGATGTTCCCCTTCCAACTGAATATGGCTTTGAAAAGTCATTTGTAAGCTTTGAGGGAGTGGGTGATCGTTTACTTTTCCCTAATGATAATTTAAGTAGGCAAAGTTCAAAACTTGGTAGAGGGAAAATAGTATGGGCTGAAAAGTATGAATCAACAAGAATCTATATTGATAGCGCACTCGCTTTTATTGACCGAAAAGGAGATAAACCTTTTTTTGTTAATCTCTGTCCCAACGATATGCATGATCCGCATCTACCAGATTCTAGAGTCTTGGAAGAATTTGTTTTCTTAACAAACAACCCATGGGAGCAAAAGTTTTTTGCTGTGCTTAGAGATTTAGATAATCAAATAGGAAGATTAATTAATTCACTTGATAAAAGAGGTCTTTTAGATAATACAATTATAGTTTTCACAAGTGATAATGGACCGACTGATTGGGGTAATTATTACGATATTGATAATTATCCAAAGGGGTATGAAGGAGAGCTTTATCCACCTGGATTCACAGGTGGATTTTTTGGAAGGAAGTGGAGTCTTTATGAAGGAGGAATAAGGATGCCTTTCATAATGCGTTGGGATTCAAAAATACCTAAATCTTCCAAGGATTCAACTTCAATAGTAACTGCAATGGACCTTTTCCCATCAATATGTTCCCTAATAGGTATAGAGTACCCAAAAAATTTAGATGGAATTGATAAAAGTAAATCTTTCCTGGGTTCCCCAATAGTCAATAAATCTCCAGTTATGTGGGAATATTCAAGTAATCCAGGAGGATCAATAAAGCCTGGTGGAAGCTGGAATATTGACGGTTCGTTAAAACCAAAAAATAGAAGTTTTCATTCTCCTAATCTTGCTATTAGAGATGGAGATTGGAAATTGCTAATAAATACAGATTTGACAGGGGAGATGTTGTACAATTTAAAAACTGATCCTGGTGAAAAAACAAATCTAGCTGACAAAGAACAAGAAATTGTTAAAGAATTAAAGGATAAAGTTATTGAATGGAGGAAATCTATGCCCGTTGAAATACCCAAAAACATTCAATGAGTTATGCCAATAAAAAAAAAATTACTTCTAGGTTTAGTTTTATTTTTATCGTTTTCAAAAAACATTAATTGTCAAACACATAAATCAAAAAAACCCAATATTATACTAATAGTAGCTGATGACTTGGGTTGGAATGATGTAAGTTTTAATGGTAGTGATATTTCAACTCCTTCGATAGACTCTCTTGCCTCACAAGGGGTTTTTCTCAATCGATTTTATGTTTCGCCTAAATGTAGCCCAACAAGAGCTGGTGTTCTAACAGGAATCTATCCAGATCGTTTTAATTTAAGGGGGTATGTTTATTCTACAAGATACGTAGGGGGTTTACCTCCTGATTTGATAATTTTACCAGAAATGTTAAAAAAAGCAGGTTATAATGAGCTTGCTGCCTTTGGTAAATGGCACCTTGGCCACTCGAATCATAAATTCCATCCAATTAGTCAAGGGTTTACATCCTTTTATGGCCATTATAATGGTGCAATAGATTACTACAGTCATTTAAGAGATGGTGAACTTGACTGGCATAAAGATTATAAAACTTCTTATGATGTAGGCTATTCTACAGATCTTATTGGTTCTGAGGTAGTAAGGTTTATATCAAATACAGATGAAAGTAATCCTTTTTTTGCATATGTTGCTTTTAACGCTCCCCATTCTCCTATGCAAGCAAAATTAGAAGAATTGGAAAAATATAATTATGACCCTAATGGTGAGGAAGATAAATATTTAATTGTTGAGGGGCATAAAGGAGAAATGGGTATGGACGTATATGGATTAAAGGGAAGAGGTAATAATTTAAGACAAACCTATTCTGCAATGGTTTCATCAATGGATTCATGGATTGGTAAAATAATGAATTCAATTAGGGCAAAAGGGATAGAGAATAATACGATTATATGGTTTTTAAGTGATAATGGTGGGATTCCTAAATATGGGGGTAATAATTTTCCGCTTCGTGGTGGTAAACACACTCAGTGGGAGGGAGGAGTTAGAGCTATTTCTGTCGTAAAGTGGCCAGATAAAATTAAACCTGGAACTGAATCTAACCAACTTACTTCATACATTGATATAATGCCTACATTCGAAAACATTGTTGGTTTACCTGCCTCAAAAGACATTGATGGAATAAATATTTTTGATGCATTTAATAATAAAAAGCTACCTCCACGTCATATTTACTTGGGTAAAGATGCAATAGTTTCCAAAAAATGGAAGATGAATCAAGGTGAGCTTTTTAGGATAGAAGATGATATCTCTGAGAGAAACGATTTATCATTTGAAAATCCGAGTGTAGTAAAAAAATTAACAAAGCTCATAAATCATTATAAGGAAATGTTACCTGGTGGGAAACCACCCACTCACCCCATAGGATGGAGGCCTCCAAAAAATTGGAAAATGCCTAAATAAATTAAATTAATAAAAAATACAGTGAATCTAAAAAATATAGGGTTGATTCTTGGACCCACACTATTCATTATAACCCGTTATATAATAAATTTTGAGGGGTTACCCGATGGAGCAAATGCTGTTTTGGCCTCTGCGCTTTGGATTGCCACATGGTGGATTACTGAAGCACTTCCAATTTCAGTTACTGCTCTTCTCCCAATAATTTTATTTCCGCTCACAGGGGGTTTGGAGTTGGATGATACTACATCGGCTTATGGTCACAAGCTCGTGTTTTTAACTATGGGAGGATTCATCATTGCAATTGCTATCGAAAAATGGAATTTACATAAACGTATTGCACTTAATATTATTTATTACATAGGGGGTGACATTAAAAAAATTATTTTAGGATTCATGATAGCTACTGCTTTTCTCTCCATGTGGATTTCTAACACTGCAACCTCTGTAATGATGTTACCTATCGGTGTAGTAATTATAAAGCAATTACAAGATAATCCTAATTTTAGTGAGTCCCAGGGAAATAATTTTGCAAAAGCTTTAATGCTTTCAATTGCCTATAGTGCTTCTATAGGTGGGGTTTCTACATTGATAGGCACCCCAACAAATATGGTATTGGCAGGTGTTGTTTCACAAATCTATGATTACGAAATATCTTTTTTTGAATGGTTTATTTTTGGTTTTCCACTCTCATTTATGATACTTTTTTTCTCTTGGTATTACCTCACAAGAGTAGCTTTTTCCTTTAATGATTTCAGTATGCCTGGAGGTCGTGATGAGATATCTAAATTGAGACAAGGCCTAGGAAAAATAACGTTTGAGCAAAAAGCTGTTAGTTTGGTTTTTTTTGCCGCTGCGGTTTGCTGGATCACAAAGAATTTTTTACTAAAAAATATTTTTGTTAGAATAGATGATACAATTATATCTATTTTTTTTGCTTCCCTTCTGTTTCTTATCAACGTTAAAGGAAAAAATGAAAAAATCCTAAAATGGCAGGATACAATCCGTTTACCATGGGGTGTACTTTTGCTATTAGGCTCTGGAATGTCATTTGCTAAAGCAGTAGATAGCAGTGGTCTATCTGAATGGGTGGGGACTCAGATTTCTAACTTCGGGACAATGAACCTTTTTCTTTTGTTATTATTACTAATAACTATAGTTAATTTTTTAACTGAAATAGCATCTAATATGGCAACCATAGCTATGATGTTACCCATACTTGCCCCCATTGCATTAGAATTAAATTTACACCCGTACGTTTTAATGGTTGCTGCATCTGTGGCTGCCTCATGTGCATTTATGCTTCCTGTAGCCACGCCACCTAATGCTATTGTTTTTGGTTCAGGCTATTTAAAAATGCCTGACATGGTTAAAAAAGGATTTCTATTGAATCTATTAACAATTGTCATCATAGCCCTAATGGTATATTTTATTTTACCCATACTTTGGGACTTGGTACCTGATGAGTTCCCAAAATCACTAATTTCAATTTAAAATCTATATGGATATTAAAATTAAACATATCAAAAGTGAGTCATTTGAATGGGAGAGGCCAGGAATATGGAATGGTATGCATTTTTATGGCCCAGGGAGGTTACACAAAGTTACGATATCAACAGACCAGGGGATAGAGGGAATTGGATGGAATGGAGGAACAGCCGCTGTTCGTCCAAGTGGTTTTTACGGTCTCTATGTTGATTATTACAAGTCCTTTTTAATTGGGAAAAACCCCCTTGATACCGAAAAACTAACTCTAAATCTTGGACAAAAACAAGATAAAATCCTTGGTTCTGCAGGCCTTCATACTCAAGTATTGGCAGCTCTTATAATTGCATGTTGGGATATTAAAGGAAAAGTTAAAGGCAAGTCGATTCATTCTCTGTTAGGTGGAGAACAAAAAAGAGTGAGAGCTTATGTCGCTGGGGGATATTACGCCAATAATAAGGGTCTTAAAGAACTACAAGAAGAGTTGCTGCACAATGTTGAAAACTTAAACGCTACTGCAATTAAAATAAAAATTGGCGATCCTAATGCGGGTATATCTGAAGATATGAAACGAGTTGAAGCTGCCAGAAATGCCATTGGTCCCAATATTGATTTATTGGTAGATGCAAACTGTGCGTTTGATTTAAATACAGCAATTGAGTACGCTAAAGAAATGGAAAATTATGATGTTTATTGGTTTGAAGAACCTTTAGCAATCCACGATTTTAAAGCCCATAAAACTCTTAATTCGTCGACCAGCTTAATGATTGCTGCAGGAGAAAATTATTACACACTTGCCGATTTTGAAACCCTAATAGATAACAATGGTGCTGGCATGTTGAATGTCGATGCTACAATCTGTCCAGGATATGATGTGGCTTTAGAGGTTGCAAAACTCGCTCAGAAAAAAGGATTAAAAATTGCTCCGCATGGATGTCAGGAATTACAATTACCACTTGTAGCAGCTGTTTCCAACGGTGAATTATTAGAATATTATCCACCTGAGGTAGATGAACTTCGTAAAGATTTGTTTCACCCAAAATTAACAATCGATAGCGATGGTTATGTTACAGTTCCAGATTCTCCTGGTATTGGTTTTGATCTAAATATGGATCTACTTAATCGTTTCAAAGTAAGCTAATTACAATGATGTCAATTACTCAATTCAAAAAAATGATTTTTTTTCGATTACAGAAATTTTTTTAAGGACTTAAAAAAATATGAATTAAATACATTTAATGTTAAAAAAATATAGAATTAAAAAAACCATACTTTTTGCTTTAGATCATATTGGTAATTAACTACATAATAAAGTAATTGTATTTTATATTTAAATATAAGCAATATGAAAAATTTAAAAATTCAGAATCTTCATATAATACTATTATTCATAATAACTATTTATTCGTGCAAAAATAGTGGAGGAATATTGATTGAGGATGGATCTAGTTATAAATTCGGAGATGATAAAATGTCATCTAACCTAATATCTCTTGCTGAGGCATACTCAGATCGTGATACAGAAAAACTTTTTACTTTTTATTCAGATAGTTTTTTAACTGAAAGAAGGAAAGAGTGGTCTAAAAAATATCTAGAATCTTTGGACTCTTTATCTATGATACCTTATAAGGTTATTCCACTTGTTTCTGAAGATGGTAAAAATAGAGAGGTTATTGCTTGGTCTAAAGAAGAAAGAATATACAAAAACGGTTCTTACGAAAAGTTTGACTTGATGGAGGTTTTTGGGCTGGACGAAACAGGTAAAGTTAACTTGTTCAAGCAGTGGAAAGCGATTGATACTGTTAATTTCGGCATGCCATATGGTGGAAAATTTATTGGAGTTGGAGAGAATGAATATTCTGGAAGACCCCTTGTATTCTCTAATAGAGGTGAAGTTGAAATAATTGAAGAGCTAGCTGCAGCCTATAACGCAATGGATGTTGAATCTTTTTCGGAATATTTTGCAGAGGAAGTAGAATTTAAAAGTTACGATGGTAAAACATATAATTACAAAAAAAGTGATTTATCTCAAGCTTTTAAGCCATACAAGTCCATTGATTGGAAGCTTATATCAATTGTTCCATTAAAAATATTTAACACAGACGCTGCCTCTGGCGCAATGGTTCTCTCAACCGAATCCAGGGTTTTTAAAAATGGTAAAAAATGGAAAAAAGAACTAATGGAGCTAATTTACTTTGACTTAGAGGGAAAAATTTCCGCAATGCTTCAGTTTGCTAGGTAAACTCTAAATTCATTTTAATAAATTAATCAAATTAATGAACAGAAGAGATCTTTTTAAATATTCCAGTTTAATTGGCGCTAACCTTTTTTTACATCCCAATTTACTGTGGTCAAATTCTATCTTAGATTCTACTAAAAGAAACAAAAAATTTATTTTTAGTAATAAAAATAATCGTGAATTTTCACCAAATATTATCCCTGATTTATCATCCTTAAAGGCAAGGCTACATTGGAATGAAAATCCTTTTGGCCCCTCAAAAGCTGGACTTAAAGAATTCAAAAATAGTGCCAAAAAAGGTAATTTTTATTCATGGGATAGACACAATGAATTCGTTGATGTTATTTCTTCTAAAGAGGGAGTTAATCCTGGAAATATTTTAACTGGTCCAGGTTCATCTGATCTTTTAGAAAAGGTTGCTATTGTCCTGCTTAGAAACGGTGGTTCTGTCATATCAGCTGACCCATGCTATATGTCATTAATTAATGTTGCAATTGCTATAAATGCAAATTCACATATGATAAAGTTAACTCCTGAGTATGAACATGACTTGGATGCTATGGAGTCAAAAATAAATTCAGAAACTAAGTTAATTTACATAACAAATCCTAACAACCCTACTGGCACGATAACTGATAGAAAAAAACTTTATGCTTTTTGTGATAGGGTATCTAATAGGGTTCCAGTATTTATTGATGAAGCATACATAGAAGTTTCTGAAGGGGGATTAGATAACTCAATGGTGAAACTAGTTGCCCAAGGTAAGGACGTAATTATTTCAAGAACTTTTTCCAAAATATATGGCATGGCTGGGTTGAGATTGGGATATATAGTTGCAGCTGAAAAAAGATTGGAGGAGATTAGATCTATTACCAGAGGTGGAATGGGTATCACAGGGCCAAGTATTAATGCTGCAATAAAAAGTTTAGACGATTTTGAATTTATTAATTCGTGTAAAGAAAATTTTATTTTTAATAGAGAATTCACAGTTTCTCAACTTAAATATAGAGGCTTTGATCCAATGCCCTCAAATACAAATTTTTTAATTTTTGAATTACCTAAATCAACAAGTCCAAATCTATTTTTAAAAAAAATGTATCAACAAAGAGTATCTGTTAAGGCATTTAATTTTTGGGAAAAGAATTGGTGCAGAGTATCAATAGGAACCATGGATAATATGAAGACCTTCATCGATGCATTTGATAATGCATTGATTTAAACTTAATGTCTGAGATAATTCTTGAAATTTTTCTATTCACATCATTAATCTTTCTCGGTATTTTTTTGAACTATTGCTTCAAAAATAACTATTTAAAGAAAAGTTTAAAATTTTACATCCTTAATATTGCCCTTCCTGTAACGATTTTTATTTCTGTAGTTAGTATAAAAATTCAATATAAGTACTTTTTTTACCCATTAATCTTTCTTTTATTTAATTTTTTGGTGTTGACGGTATCCAATATGCTATTCAGAATATTAAATGTTGAAGATTTAAAAAAAAAAAGAACATTAATTCTTTTATTACCATCTTTTGCCCCTGGATTATCATGCTTTACTTTAATTAACGAGTTCCTAGGTTATGATTCATTGGCTAAAGCATCTTTAATTGATTTTGGAAACAAAATATTTGTTTTGATAATCTTATTTTTTATTGCTATGGGACTTCATAAACAAAACCAAAAAATACAATCAAATCTTCATAAGAAAAAATTTGGGCCAGTGTTAAAAAATTTATTTTATGAGCCAATTAATATTGTGATATTTATTGCCTTATTGTTTCTTTTTTCAAATAATACTATTAATGATATGCCTAACACATTGATTTCTTTATTTGAAGGTATTAAAACGACATTAGCACCAGCAGTTTTTTTATTTGTAGGGATATCGATGATATTTGAAAAAAAATATTTTTTACAGATTCTTCCAATATTATTTATTAGAGCAGGTATATGCTTGTTATTAGTTCTATCAATTATTCGAATATTTAATTTTAAATTAGAAGATGAGGCACTTTTATATCTAATTTTGTCATTAAGCTCAGTTAGTTTCTGGCCATTTGTTCATATGACATTTATTGAGAAATTAGAAAAAAAATTACCATTAAGTAGAAAGACATTTGATTTAAAGTTTGGCTTAATTTTTTTGGCTTATTCTTTACCCTTTTCAACAATTTTAATTATGGGTTTATTTATTAGTGAAGAAACCCTTACTGATCTAATGAGTTTATTTCTTATATCAATATCGCTGATTATGATCGGATTTTTAATTTTAAAAATCTCAAAGAAAAAAGCTTTATTTTAAAATTTTCATAAATGAAATTATCGTTAAAATTTAAGTTTTTAGATTATGCGCTCAAACTCAAACACCAGAGTTACTTCCTCTTGATTTGTATATTGAATTACTTAAAATAGCTATCATAATTAGAGCCAGTCCAAGGTAAAAATTTAAATTCATCAATTCATTTTCGCCAAAAATTACTAAAGCTAATATTATACCGTATATGGGTTCCATGTTAAGGATTAACATAATAGAATATGGATTAAGGACTTTCATTAATGATATTGATTTGGTTATTGCATAAGCAGTACAAACACTTGATAAAATCAAAATCCATAAAAAGTCGTTAACTGTGAATTTAAAAATAAATTTATTGAATTCACCAAAGTAAAACATATATATGCTAATAAATACAACACCTATAGTCATTTCATAAAAGTTAAGTATTGTGGCAGAATATTCTTTAGTTAATTTACCGTTAATCAAGGTGTAAAATACACCTAGTATAGTTGCCAAAAGTGCAATTGACATACCAAAAAAATCGTCAGGTGTCGATCTAAAGATGACTAAGGTACCAACCATTGCAATACTGCCAAAAATAATCTCATAAATCAAAATTTTTCTCTTATAAAAGATGGGTTCTAAAAAAGCTGTTATAATTGCTCCGGTAGATAACATAGCTAATGTTGGTGAAACTCCAACAATTTTGACTGATTTAAAAAAAGCAATCCAGTGTGAGGCGATTAAGAAACCAGCAAGTATCAAGCTAGGAATTCTCTTTGAATTAATTTTAGTGATTCCTGAACTAATGAAAAGCATAAAAATGAATAAAATAATTGAAGCGAAAATCATTCTGTACCAGACAATAGTTACCGCATCCCAGCTAATCAATGCCCCTATGATGGATGTAAAACCAAAAATGAAAACTATAAAATGAAAATGAATTACACTTCTAAGTCTATTTTCCTTCACACAAAATCAATTTAATAAAGCATTGATTTAAACTGAGGAACAATTCTTGCTTTAGTTTTTTGCTCAAAAGAATAAGCAATCTCAATAAGTTTTGGCTCACTCCAGGCTCTACCAAAAAAGGATATGCCTACAGGTAAACCGTGAATATTACCCATAGGAATTGAAATGTTAGGGTAACCTGCCCATGCAGCAGGGGACGAACTATGTACAAGATATCGGTCTCCATTAATCCAATCGGTAGTCCAGGCGGGGTTTCCCGTTGGGGCAATAATTGCGTCAAGATTATATTCATCCATTACTTTATCGATTCCCTCCTCTCTACTTAATTTTATTAAATTATTTAGGGCCTTTTTATATTCCTCTGATTTTATACCCTCAGTATTATTTGCTAACTCAAGATAAGACTGATTGTAAAATTTTAGTTCAATTGAATCCTTATTATTGAAATCAATTAATTGATCAAGTGATTTTATCTTGGCATTATCTCCTAGAGATTTGAAGTAGTCGTTAAGACCGTCCTTATATTCGTGTAACATTACTTTTAAAGACATCTCTCTAGTAATTTCAGAATTAATTTTGTCAATTTCAATAACACTAGCACCGATTTTTTTGATTTCGTCAACTGATTTGAAAAATAATTTGTCTACCTCAGAATTTATACCCAAGGGCTTAGTATATAATCCAATTCTTTTACCTTTTAATCCATTAGGATTAAGAAAAGCAGTATAATCATTTAGAAGGTGTTTTTTACTTTCAAGAGTTTTAGAATCATGTTCATCAACACCGGTAATTTCACCCAAAGCAATTACTGCATCCTCTAAAGTTCTCGCCATTGGTCCCGGAGTGTCTTGAGTAAAAGAAATTGGGATAATCCCAGATCTACTTATTAGGCCTACTGTAGGCTTAATCCCAACAATTCCATTTGTAGTAGATGGACACACAATAGATCCATTTGTTTCAGTTCCTATGGAAAGTGCAGTCAAATTTGCTGAGACCGCTACAGCAGATCCAGAACTGGATCCGCATGGATTTCTATCTAAAAAATATGGATTTTTAGTTTGCCCTATTACTCCACTCCAGCCGCTTGAGGAATTATTTCCTCTAAAATTTGCCCACTCACTTAAATTTGCTTTAGCTAAAATTACTGCCCCTGATTCTCTCAATTTTTTAACTAAAAAACTGTCCTGTAATGGATTTGATCCTACCATTGCTCTTGATCCAGCTGTTGTTGACATTTTGTCAGCGGTATCAATATTATCCTTTAGTATAACAGGTATTCCATGGAGCTTACCTCTTACATGTCCGCTAGATAGTTCTTCATCAAGTTGTTTAGCAATTTTTAGGGCGTCGGGATTTATTTCAATAATTGAGTTAAGCTTTGGTCCATTCTTGTCAATTTCATTGATTCTATTTATGTAGGAGGATACGATATGGTGAACTGTGAATTCTCCACTCAAATACCCCTTATTTAGTTCAGAAATAGTTATTTCGTTGTAAGGAAAATCTGTCTTTTCAACTTTCTCAGTCAGACAACTTATGAATAAAAAATAAATTATTATAAAATAAGATTTCATTAGAATATTAATTTGATTAGCATTTATATAAATTGAATTTTAACCCAGATTCTAATTATTAAAGTAGAACATCGAACAGTGTGGAATACCGTCCTCTAAATAATTTTTTCCTTTATTTATAAATCCAAGATCTTCATAGAAACTTTTTAAATAGCATTGTGCAGAAATTTTAATATTATCCTTGGGGTACATTTGCTTACAGGTATTTAAGGAATATTTCATCAAATTGAACCCATTACCGTTACCTCTGAATTGCTTTTTTAATACCAATCTCCCAATCGATGAATAATTCTTATACTTCAATCCTCTTTTAATTATCCTTGAGTGACCAACAAACCTGTCATCTATAAAAGCTAGAACATGGTGCGCATTTAAATCAATATCGTCTAAGTCCTGATAAATACAGTTTTGTTCAAGTATGAATACTTCATTTCGAAGTTTTAAAATATTATAAAGGTCCTTGTTCTTAAGGTAATTAAAGTGAAAGTTTTCAAATCTTATCACTCACAATAATTCTTTAATATGAATAAAAATAATAATCATTTTTTAATATAGAACCTTTTAAGCATTTAATATTCAAACCAAAAGTTAAATATTAATTCAGGGTTGAAAGACTAAATCCGTCTCTTCGGAAATTAATTATTTTTAGTTTTTGATCCTCCTTCAAATAACCTCTTAACTTCGATATATAAACATCCATAGTTCTTGAGCTTAGTATATCGTCTTTTCCCCAAATTTTATTTAAAGCAAAATCTCTACTTAGGGTGTTGTTTATGTTTATTACAAGAAGCCTCATTAATTGATTCTCTTTAAATGAAAGCCGACGTCTCTTATTCATTTTTTTGTAAACTAGAAACCTTTCCCTTGAATTATAATTGTAATCACCAATTTTAAACTCGTAATTCTTTTTTAACAAAGGTTTCCTCAAACTGTTTTTTATAAAAACTTCTGAACTTATATTTGTTATGATTTTGTATATGTCGTCCTTCTCTATAAATGTATCTATATTTTTTAGGGAGAAACCTTTTGATAAATCATGTTTTAAAGTTTTTTTTGATATATATAAGAAAGGGGTTTCTCCATCTATACCTCTTAAATCTAAAGCAACATTATTGTAGGGTTCACTTAACCTGTCATGAAAAATGACCAGGTCAAAAAAATTATTCTTGAAAGTATCAACGGCTTCTTTAAAATTGGATACTAATACACTTTTTTTTTTTTGGATCAGTACATATGATAAAAGTTTGCCATAGTCGCTACGATCACTTACAATTAGAATACTAGTTTTCAAGATAGTTGTTTTAATTAACTAAACATTGTGGGGATATAAATATCGATTTTAAATTAAGAAAATTTAACTCAAATATTTCTATCCCCTAATTTAATGCATATTTAATTATTGAAGATCCCAAAAAATTAAAGATTGTTGCGTGTCAACACCTCCATTGGCAGCATCTACATTAGCACCATTAATAGTTGCCTCAGATTGAGGGTAAGTATATCTCTTAAGAACTGGTAGATCTAAAGTCCCAGAATTTTGTAGGACTGGAGAATCAAATATTCTGTAAACTGTCCACCCCTCGAATCCTCTATTATACATAGAAATCCAAAATTGGTTGGCAATTTTTTCTTTATCTGTTCCTGGAGCAGTTGCAAATGCAACTTTATCACTTGCAAGGTACGTTGCAAGATCAGCAGCTGAAACGCCCCACTCAGTCATGCTAGATGTTATACCATTTATATAATGCTGTTCAGCAGTTCCTCCTACTGAAAGTCCTCTTCTAGCAGCCTCAGAGAGGATGAAGCAAATTTCAGTGTAGTCCATTAAAACTCCCCTAAATTCTGGAGCATATAGAGTTTGAGATATGTGAGAATTGTCATTAAATGGAGTGGATGTACCGTAAGGGCCTCCTTGATACTCGCCGTTTATTTTGGATGTAGGATCAAAAAATTTATCAGCCCTAGGATCATCTAAAAGATTAAGAGCGTCAACAAAAGTGTCAGCAGGAATAAAATCCTGTCTTCCAGATTGAACCAAATCTTCCCAAAGTGGGTTTGTATTTGGTGGCGCCCCTTCAAATTGGATGTAAGCATTATCAGAGATTGAGGTAAGAGCACTGGCATAATTCCCCTCAATTAGAGTTTTGGCAGTCGACGGGTTTTGGTCCATTAATCTGTAACCAATCTTAACTAGAAGTCCGTGACCAAAAGTTTTCCAACTTGCAGTGGATCCTGAGAAAATTAGATCACTGTCAGAATAAGGTGTTCCTGCAGCACTCAATCCAGCTATTGCTGTTTGAGCTCTTGAGATTAAATCAGTGTAAATTGCTTCATCGTCATCATATGCAGGTGCAAGATTAGGTGTTGCTCCTCCAGCTTTTAAGGCTTCAGTGTAAGGAACATCGCCAAAAGCATCCACAAGCATTTGCCATGCATATACTGACAATAGTTCTATCTGAGCTATTTTAACAGGATCACTTATTAATGATTTAGCATTATCTAGATCACCTAATATGTCTCTGTAAAATTCTGAGAACATATAATCTGGAATCTCTCTGTTTTTCAATTCATAATTTGCCTCATCAGTATATTGAGTTTGCGTCCAATACTGAGCATAAAGTCTAAAGTTGTTGTGATTTACATTTGTAGATTCGATAAAGTCTGTTAGACTATTTATTGAGGATACAAATAACTGGCTGTCTGAAACTTCAGCTGGAGCATTTGGGTTTTTATTTAATCCCTCATAGGCCTCGTCTGAGGAACACCCTGATAATAAAGCAACTGCGAAGGAAAGTATTAAGAATTTTTTCATTTTATGTAGATATTTTAAATTCAAATTTTTAGAAATTAAGCATTACGTTAACTCCATATGTTTTTACTGCTGGAAAAGCACCAGTCTGGTAACCTTGTCGGTTTCCTGCTCCAAGACCAGCTTCAGGATCAGTGTAGGGAGCATTTTTACCAAGAATTGCAAGGTTTCTGCCAACAAATGAAACTGAAGCACTCGTGAATGGTGTTTCTTCTAATAACTCGTCTGGGAAAGTATATCCCAATTTAAGTTCTCGTAGCTTCGCAAATGATGCATCGTGGACGTGCATTTCGTGAGGGGCACCAATAGAAGTCCAACCCTCAGGGTTTGCATAGTAATCATATCTGCTCATAACATCTTCGTTGGGAGTACCCGCAACATCCGCAACACCATCAGTGATTACAGCAGTATCTGGAAGAATAACTCCAGGGAGTCTTTTTCCACCTCCATTATCAATTGTTAACCTAATATCGTTTCCTAAATAATTAGTACCAACAGACCTGTCGTATGCTCCTGTTCCATAACCGTACCAGGTGTCAAGTGAGAAGAAGTCTCCTCCTTGTTGAATGTCAATGAGGAAGCTTAAATCAAAATCTTTGAATGAAAATGAGTTTCTTACACTACCAGACCAATCTGGATTAATATCTCCTATAACAAGGTCAGAATCTGATGTCCTTTGATAATGAGCATAGTCATAAGAACTTCCACTTCTTACACGTAAAACCTTTTCTCCATTTACATCTCTAACAAATTTGTGACCTCTGATAACACCGTAAGGTTCACCAACTTGACCACCTATTTGAATACCTCCTTGTGGAGACATGTACCCTATATATTGTATAGCATTACCTGTTGCGTCATTTCCTAAACTCACTATTTCAGAAGTGTATGTGCTGTAATTAAGTACTACATTCCATTTAAAATCAACAGTTTCAATAGGGTTAATTCTGACTAATGCTTCGAAACCAGTATTTTTAATACTTCCAGCATTTGTAGTAATTCCTGAGAATCCAGTTGATGGAGATACATCAAGGTCTGTTAAAAGATCCTCAGTAGTTTTATCATAGTATGAAAAATCAAAACCTAACTTACCACCCAGTAAATTCATTTCAAGTCCAATTTCGCTTTCAGTAGTAGTTTCAGCTATTAAATTTGCATTTGGAAGAAAGCTTGGATTTGAAGCCGAAGCAGCCGCACCTCTGGCAGGATTAATTGTATATGCTCTGAACACATTATATGGATCAGTATCATTACCAACCTGGGCATAATTTAATCTTAACTTTGCGAAGGAAATGGCTTGGCTATCTATCAAGTTTGATAAAATTACAGAACCAGATGCAGAAAAATAATCATAGGAATTATTATCAATTGGAAGTGCGGATGACCTATCTCTTCTGTAAGTTCCCTCAACAAAATATGTATCATCTAAACCAAAACTCAATGAAGTATACAAGCCATCAACTTTTTTCTGAGCATCATATTGGCTCACATCAGCCGCAGTAAGCGGATTTACAGAATTTGTCAAAGAGAAAATATCGGGGAAATTCAACCCTCCATTTGTTTGAGCAACGGTATGATCCCAGTTCTGTACTCTTAAGTTGTATCCGGCAATAGCAGAAAGGTCAATATTATCAGTTAAATCTGTAAAATAGCTGAAAATAAGGTCGTAGTTGTATTCGGATCTGACCCTATTTTGTACTTGATACCCTGGTTGGTCATCAAATAAATTTGCACCTTTACCTCCAGTTCCTACAGCTACATTTGCCCTTTGCTCTCTTACTTCGTTTACATTGTCAAAAGTAAGGCGACCTAAAACATTGAAGTTGTCATTAACGTCATAACTAAGGCTTACATTTCCAAAACTTCTGTCTCTTGAATCCTCGGTGTAGTTGTTGTAACGCGACCAATAAGGGTTATCAAAATAAAGTGGCTGGTGATTTGGTGATCCATTTGGATCGTCAGTATTGGTACCTATCATATTCCAGGAATAGTTTTTTCCTGTTTCTTCAAAAACTCTCTTTTGTTCAAGAATACTGGCTCCAACTGCCCACCATTGTCTAAAACCTTGCATGGGGTTTAATCCATCGTAACCAGTACCGAATCGACCTGTGGTACCACTTTTAATATAACTTATAGATCCATCAACATTCAAGTCTCCAAAATCTTTAGAAGCTCTGAGTGTTGCAGTTGACCTTTCAGTCATGGAGTTAGGTAATACCCCATCTGATTGAGCGTTTGTAAAACTAAACCTGTAAGAACTATCGTCATCTGCTCCTTCAAAAGACACTGAATTCTGTACTGTCAAAGCATCTACAAAGAAGTCATTGGGGGTATCGCTTGGAGCAACAGCCGGAGCAGTTTTTTGGTATAAATCGGTCCACTCAGGAACCATGTTATACCAATGATGAACCTCTTGGCCGACAAGCTTGGGGCCATATGAACCATCGTCACCTGTATAAAAAGCTGAGTTCTCTCCCCATTGACCGTAATAATTTAATGTCCATTGTTCTCCATCGACAATTGCTGAGGGCCCTTTATATCCTCTTCTGTAAGTTCCATATCCGTATCCATATGTATCCTGGTAAACGGGTAATGTTTCTAAATCAACAGTTCCAACAGTTACTTGTGAGTTGATCGTAATTCCTAGACCATCTTTTTTCTTTCCCTTTTTTGTGGTAATTAAAATTACACCATTAGCTCCTCTGGAACCATATAGTGCTGATGCAGCTGCTCCTTTAAGTACAGAAACAGATGCTATATCAGCTGGATTTATGTCCATAGCTGCATTCCCGAAATCAACACCACCTCTACCAGTTTGCATAGATGTACTATTTCCAGTAGAGTTGTCTATTGGAGTTCCATCTACAACAAATAATGCCTGATTTGAACCAGATAGTGTAGAATATCCTCTTATTACCACATTAGCTGAACCACCCATTGTGTTGAAAGATTGAACGTCCAACCCAGCAACTTCACCTTGAAGTGATTCTATTGCATTGTAAGATACGACGTCTTGCAATTCTTCGCCTCCAACTGTTGCTACTGCATATCCTAATGACTTTTTGTCTCGCGTTATACCCAAGGAAGTTACAACAACTTCGTCAAGAGCAAGGTTTGAGGATAATGTAATTACCAAATCAGAAGAATCAGCTACAATTGTTTGCGGAGTAAATCCAACGAAGCTAACCTCAATTGTAACACCTTCAGCACCAACTTCTAATGAAAAGTTACCATCGAAATCGGTTGTGGTATTATTAGATGTCATTGATTCAAAAACAGTGGCACCTGGTAATGGTACACCACTCTCATCTACAACTTTACCAGTAACAGT
>CACIXU010000017.1 GCA_902590705.1 uncultured Bacteroidota bacterium
CTATTGTAAGAGTTCCGTCACGGTCGATAAAAAGTACTTTTTTCATAGATCAATAGTTTTACAAATCTCAATGAATTTAATATTTTCTTTGGGAGTTCCTACTGTAACCCTTAAAGTGTTTTTACACCCTTGTAAATGTGATCGATTTCTTAAAACTATACCAGCATCTAAGAATTGATCATATCTTTTGTTAGCATTATCTACGACAACTAAAAGGAAGTTTGCGTCACTAGGATATATTTTTGTTATAAAGTCAAATTGCTTTAATTCCTGTTCAAGCTTTTTTCTCTCTGAAATAAGCTCAATTACTTGATCCTTTATAGATTCAGTCTCGCCTAATTTTACTAGTGCTCGACTCTGAGTTAGGGAGTTTACATTGTAAGGGGGCTTTATTTTATTAAAATAATCAATTACCAATGGATTGGCAAAACACATTCCAAGTCGAATTCCTGCTAACCCATATGCCTTTGAAAATGTTTGACAAACCAATAGTTGGGGGTATTGATCTAAAATACTCAATGCACTTTTCTCTTGAGAGAAGTCAATGTATGCCTCATCAATAACTATAATACCGCTAAAACTCTTTAATAATTCCTTTATTTGGTCAAATGGGATAGAATTTCCCGATGGATTGTTGGGAGAACAAACAAAAATAATTTTAGTCTTTGGATTTACAGCCTCAATAACTGAATCTATCTCAATTTCAAAGTTTTTGTTCAGGGGGACTTCTTTAACACTAACATTGTTTAGCTTAGCCAAAACAGCATACATAGCATACGTAGGTGGTAACACAAGTACTTCTTCCTCTCCGGGCTCACAAAAAGTCCGGATAATTAAATCCAATACCTCATCACTACCGTTACCCAGGAGGATTTGTTCTTCATTCACCTGCTTAATCTTCGCTATGATTCGTTTGAGGTTTCTTTGTAGAGGGTCTGGGTAACGATTTACACCATTATCAAATGGATTTTCATTTGCATCCAGAAAAATCTTTTGGGCATCAAAATCCTTAAACTCGTCTCTTGCAGAACGATAAGGATTAACCTTTCTAATCATTGGACGAACAAGTTTTTCTATAATATCTTGTTTCATTGCTTTAGAGTTTTTAATCGAATTGATACTGCATTTTTGTGGGCTTCAAGACCCTCAGCAGCTGCCATTTCCTCAACTACAGGACCCAAATCAACCAATCCATTGGCAGTAATTTTCTGATAAGTGATGGCTTTCAGAAAGCTATCAAGATTAACTCCGCTGTATTGCCTAACATAACCATTTGTTGGTAAAGTATGATTAGTACCCGAGGCATAGTCTCCAGCACTCTCTGGAGTGTAATTCCCTATAAATACTGAACCTGCGTGTTTGATTAGGTCTATAAATTCAGTTTCGTTTTCCAAACAAACAATCAAGTGTTCGGCTCCATAAAGGTTGACAAATTCTATCATGTCTTTGTTGTTATCGAAACAGATAACTTTAGAATTATTCAATGCTTTTTGAGCTGTAACCTTTCTTTCAAGATTTTCGAGCTGCTCAGAAATTTTTTCAAAAGTAGTGTCAGCAATTTTAATATTATTGGTGACAAGAATTACTTGACTGTCAGGTCCGTGCTCAGCCTGAGAAAGTAAATCTGACGCTATAAAATCGGGATTTCCTGTTTTATCAGCTACTACCATAAGCTCGCTAGGACCTGCAGGCATATCGATAGCTACTTGATATTGAGTAGCCAATTGTTTTGCTACAGTTACAAACTGGTTCCCTGGCCCGAATATTTTGTCCGCTTTTGGAATTGATTCCGTCCCAAGGGTCATTCCTGCTATGGCCTGCATCCCACCAACCTTAAATATGCGGTCTACACCACATAAATTAGCAGTATAAAGTATTACATCAGGTAGCATGCCTTTATTATCTGGTGGTGAGCATAATATAATTTCATTACACCCTGCTATTTTTGCAGGGACTGCCAACATTAATACTGTAGAAAATAAAGGAGCTGATCCACCAGGTATATATAAGCCTACTCTTTCAATAGGTAATTTTTTTTGCCAGCAACTCACCCCTGGTTGAGTTTCAACTTGAACGGTTGAAGTAATTTGTGCCTTGTGAAATACTTCAATATTGTTCTTTGCTTTTTGAATCGCAATTTTCAACTTTTTGGGAATTTTTTGAGATGCAGCAGATATCTCATCAGAGCTAACCATATTTGATTCCAGCTGAACCTTGTCAAACTTGAGAGTATAACTTCTAATGGCAAGATCACCCTCTTTTTCAACTTTTTTAAAAATTGATTTAGCAAGTGGCTCTAACGAATCATAGGAAGCTGAGGATCTTTTAGTAAGCGACTTCCAAGTACTTTTGTCAGGATTAATAAACCTTTTCATTACAAAACCATTTTTTCAATTGGACAGACTAATATATCTTCAGCTCCAGCGGTTTTAAGTGCATCAATTACATCCCAAAAGGAGTCTTCGTCGATTACTGAATGTAGAGATGACCACCCCTCTTGCGCAAGTGGTAAGACAGTTGGACTTTTTAAAACGGGCAGAATATCACTTATTTCATTGATTTTATTATTAGGAGTATTCAAAAGAATGTATTTAGATTTTTTGGCTCTTAACACAGATCGCAATCTAAAGTTGAGTTTTTTCATTAGCTCAGTCTTTTCGGCAGACAATTTGGGGGCTTTTACCAGTACTGACTCAGACCTCATAATCGTTGCGACCTCTTTCAGGTTGTTTTTAAACAAAGTACTACCGCTGGATACGATATCACATATAGCATCTGCCAGTCCTATATTAGGAGCAATCTCTACAGATCCATTAATAATGTGAAGATCTGCCGAGATTCCATTTTCATTTAAATACTTTTTGACTGTATTTGGGTATGATGTTGCAATTTTTTTTCCATTTAAATCCTCAATTCCATTATAATTAAAATCTTTAGGAACTGCAATTGATACCCGACATTTAGAAAACCCTAATTTTTCAACAACAGTAAGATCTTGTCCTTTTTCAAGGATTAAGTTCTCACCAATAATTGCTAAATCAACAACCCCATCTCGTAAATACTGAGGAATATCACCATTACGAAGGTAAAGAACCTCTAAAGGATAGTTTCTGGCGACAGCTTTTAGCTGGTCTTTGCCATTATCTATAGATATTCCACATTTTTTTAGGATGTCAAGAGAGTCCTCGTTTAGACGTCCAGCTTTTTGAATTGCAATTTTGATCATAATTAAAATAGTTTAAAAAAAAACCCGTTTGAAGAAGTCAAACGGGTTTTAAGTATGAATAATACATTACTCCTCACCTCATTTGAGCGAAAGTAAGAAGATGTGTATGTACGTTTAGGAGAATCATTATGCAAATATAATAATTTTTTCAATTCAAATTAATAATCAATTTATTGACCTCCTAAAATGATAGGCATTCCATCTTCTCCACTACCAATTACAATAACCTTAGCATTTGGAGAAGTTGAAAGTTCCTTAGTGGCCTCAATTCCTTTTTCTTTTAGGATCATATTGGTTATAGAGGCGCTTAATATTCGATTTGCAGCAGCCTTACCCTCTGCATCTATTCTCTGTTTTTCAGCTTCTTGTTTAGCTTTTTCAATACGAAACTCGTATTCTAAGGCTTCTTGTTCTTGGATTAACTTTCTCTCAATACCCTCTTTTATGGCCAAAGGAAGAGAAACATCTCTAACTAATACTGCGTTCAGTTGAATGTGTTGGTTTTCGACAACCTTTTGAGTTTCCTCGTATATTTCGTTTTGAATTGCGTCTCTTTTTGTAGAATATAATTGTTCTGGAGTATATCGTCCAACAACACTTCTAGCGACAGCTCGTATTTGTGGAATTAAAACAATATTAACATAGTTTTCTCCTTTAGTTTTATGTAACAGCCCTAATTCATTATAAATTGGTTGATACAATACTGATACATCCAATGAGATTTCTAATCCATTAGAGGAAAGAACTTGCATATTTCCTTCAAAAAATTCTTGTTGCTTGACATTATATATGTATACTTTATTCCAAGGAGCAATGATGTGAAACCCCTCTGATAAAGGAGCTTTATCTGTTACCACCCCTCCTCCAAAGGTTTTAAATAACACTCCAGCCTCACCATAACCAATATTTATGGATGATTTTGAAACAAAGATAATTAGCACAAACGCTAATAAAATAATAGGTAATCCAATTTTAGGTAATTTTTGCATAGTGTTTTAATTTAAGTTAACATTCCCCCATCTACTTGAAGGACTTGACCAGTTATATAATTTGATAAATCCGAAGCCAAAAAAATACAGGCATTGGCAACATCTTCGGGTTTCCCACCTCTTTTTAAGGGTATTCCATCCCTCCATTTTTGAACCACATCCTCAGCTAGTTGATCGGTCATTTCGGTCTCAATAAATCCAGGAGCTATAACATTACTCCTTATATTTCTTGATCCCAGTTCTAAAGCAATAGCTTTTGAAAAACCAATTATGCCTGCTTTGGAGGCAGCATAATTTGACTGGCCTGCGTTACCTTTTAGTCCAACTACCGAACTCATATGAATCAAAGATCCACTTCGCTGTTTTAAAAAGGTGCGCTGAATAGCCTTAGTCATATTAAAAACCGATTTTAGGTTGACTTCTATTACTTTATCAAAATCTTCTTCTATTATTCGCATCAAAAGGTTATCTTTTGTTATTCCAGCATTATTAACCAAAACATTAACTGTGCCAAAATCTTCTAGAACCTGATCAACTACTTCCTGGGCTTCAATAAAATCAGCTGCATTGCTTCTGTATGCCTTGGCTTTTACACCAAACCTATTTAATTGAGTCTCCAGCACTTTTGCTGCATCAACAGAACTATTATAAGTAAAGGCAAGATTGCATCCTTGTTTAGCGAATGAGGTTGCAATACCATGTCCTATACCTCTTGTCGCACCAGTTATGATTGCTATTTTACCTTCTAATAATTTACTCATAAAATATCTTTAGGCTAAAACCTCGGCTACTTTTTTTCCAATTTCCGCAGGGGAATCGACCACAAAAATACCACAAGATCGCATTATTCTTTTTTTTGCTTCTGCTGTATCATCTTTACCACCGACAATTGCACCCGCGTGCCCCATCGTCCTTCCCTTAGGGGCAGTCTCTCCGGCAATAAATCCAATTACAGGCTTTTTGTTTCCATTATCTTTTATCCAATTCGCTGCATCGGCTTCTAATTGGCCTCCAATCTCTCCAATTACAACAATGGCATCTGTTTCAGGGTCATTCATAAACATCTCAACAGCATCTCTAGTTGTTGTTCCAATTATGGGATCTCCTCCAATTCCAATTGCTGTAGTAATTCCCATACCCTCCCTTACAACTTGATCAGCAGCTTCATAGGTAAGGGTTCCAGATTTTGAAACTATCCCTATATTACCTTTTTTAAATACAAATCCAGGCATAATTCCCACTTTTGCTTCCTCGGGAGTAATCACCCCAGGACAGTTTGGCCCTACCAATATGCAGTCTTTATCTTTAATATAATCTGCTACCTTTACCATATCGGCTATGGGAATTCCCTCAGTAATTGTAATGATTACCTTAATGCCAGCTTCAGCAGCTTCCATTATAGCATCAGCAGCAAATGCAGGAGGGACAAAAATAATTGTTGTATCAGCATGAGCTTTATTAACAGCTTCGGAAACACTATTGAATACAGGTTTGTCTAAATGAACTTGACTACCTTTACCTGGGGTTACTCCACCAACAATTTGGGTACCATATTCAATCATTTGGCGAGCATGAAAGGTTCCCTCTCCTCCTGTAAAGCCTTGAACAATTACTTTTGAATCTTTATTTATAAGTACACTCATTAATTTATAGAATTATTAATGTAAAATTACCTAATTATATTAGGTAATCCTTTTAAAATGAAGTTATTCTTTAATACGTTCAATATAAGATGCTTTTTCAGTATCAACCTTTATCTTATCTCCTTCATTTATAAACAAAGGAACATTAATTTTAGCGCCAGTTTCAACAGTAGCTGGTTTACTAGCATTAGTAGCTGTATTTCCCTTTATTCCTGGCTCTGTATGTTTAATTTGCAAAATCACACTGGCAGGCATATCAACAGAAAGTGGTAAACCGTCTTCCGAATTAATCGAGATACTCACAATTTCACCTTCTTTGAGTAAATCTGGGTTTTCAATAGAGTTTTTACTGACCATAATTTGATTAAAATCATCAACGTTCATAAAGTTAAACTCATCTTCTTCTCTGTATAGATATTGAAATTTATTTGTCTCCACTCTAATATCATCAATTTTGTGACCTGATGAGAAAGTATTATCAATTACTTTTCCATTAGTAACACTTTTTAATTTAGTTCTTACAAATGCAGGGCCTTTACCTGGCTTGACGTGAAGAAACTCTATGATTTTGTATATATCGTTATTATATTTAATACAAAGGCCCTTTCTAATATCTGAGGTTGTTGCCATTTTGATGATTTAGTTTTTTTGGAAGTATCCCTTCATTATTCCTCTTTTAGAATTTCGAATAAATTGAAGGATTTCATCTCTTTCAGGTGATGCTATCATTTCAGCTTCAATTATATCAGCCGCTTGAGAGTTATTAAACTTTTTTTGATAAAGAATCCTATAAATATTCTGGATTTCAGTTATTTTTTCTGAACTAAAACCTCTCCTTCTTAAACCAACTGAATTTATTCCTACGTATGATAAAGGCTCTCTTGCGGCTTTAACATATGGAGGTACATCTTTTCTAACCAAAGATCCTCCTGCAACAAATGCATGATCACCAATAGTGGAGAATTGATGAACTGCAACCAAACCAGCCAGAATAACATAGTCACCAATTGAAATATGACCAGCAAGTGTACTGTTGTTGGAAAAAATACAATTGTTTCCCACAAAGCAGTCGTGAGCTATATGGCAATAAGCCATTATTAGACAATTATCCCCAATTTTCGTTAGCTGTCTGTCAGAAGTTCCACGGTTAATAGTTACACACTCTCTAATTGTAGTATTATTTCCAATAACAGCAAGGGTGTCTTCTCCTTCAAATTTTAAATCTTGAGGCACTGCAGCAATAACTGATCCAGGAAAAATATTACAATTCTTTCCAATTCTTGTGCCCTCCATTATAGTAACATTTGATCCTATCCAGCTTCCCTCTCCAATTTCAACATTATTATCAATCGATGTAAATGGCTCTATAACTACGTTTTTAGCTACTTTTGCGTCAGGGTGAATATATGAAAGAGGTTGTTTCATTTCATTTTTGTTTAATAATTTGGGCCATGAGTTCTCCTTCAGTCATTAACATGTTATTGGCGTAAATCTGACCTTTCATGTGACATATCCCTCTTCTTATTGGAGAAATTAGTTCTAATTTAAATATCAGAGTATCACCAGGCTTTACTGGTCTTTTAAATTTGACATTATCCATTTTCATAAAAAAAGTTAGATAATTCTCTGGGTCTGGAACTGTATTTAAAAGCAGTACGCCTCCTGCTTGCGCCATCGCCTCAATCTGAAGTACACCAGGCATTACCGGGGCCCCAGGAAAGTGACCTGCAAAAAAAGGCTCATTCATTGTTACATTTTTTAAACCAACAACATGTTTGTCTGATAATTCAAAAATTTTGTCAACTAAAAGAAATGGTGGGCGATGCGGTAGCATTTTAATAATAGCATTAACGTCCATGATAGGATCTGAATTAATATCAATCTTTGGAGCGTTTTGGCGTCTATCTTTTTTAATAATCTGAGATAATTTTCTAGAAAAAGCTGCGTTAACTTCATGTCCAGGTTTATGTGCGAAAACTTTTCCTCTAATTGAAACTCCAACCAAGGCTAAGTCTCCAATGACATCTAGAAGCTTATGACGAGCAGCTTCATTTGAGAAATGAAGACTTAGGTTATCTAAAATTCCATTAGGTTTAACAGAGATATTTTCTTTACCAAATGCAGCCTTCAAACGTTTCATTGTTTTTTGAGAAAGAGGTTTGTCTACATATACAATAGCGTTATTTAAATCCCCACCTTTTATTAAGCCATTTTCTAATAATGTTTCTAATTCATGTAAGAAACTGAAGGTTCTTGAAGGTGCAATTGTTTCTTTAAAATCTGTTATTTTATCAAGCGAGGCATTTTGAGTTCCAAGTATTTTTGTGTCAAAATCAACCATTGTTGTAACTTGGAATTTATCAGAGGGAATTAATGTAATTTCACTTCCTGTTTTCTCATCTTTATATGATATAGGCTCGGTTACAATGTATTCATCTTTGATTTCTTCTTGTTCTATTACCCCTGCGGATTCAATTGCATCAACAAAAAATTTGGAAGATCCGTCCATTATAGGTGATTCTGCGGCATCTAACTCTATATAGCAATTATTTACACTCATTCCTACTAATGCAGCTAAAACATGCTCAGAAGTTTGAATACTTACACCATCTTTCTCTAGGTTGGTTCCTCTATCAGTATTAATGACATGCTGTATATCGGCTGGTATTTCTACTTTAGGAACTAAATCGCTTCTTACAAATATAAAACCAGTATTTACTGGTGCCGGTTTAAAGGTTAGATTAACTTCTTTACCAGTATGCAGACCTACCCCCTTTAAATTTACTTCATTAGCTAAAGTTTTTTGAAGGGTACTATTTATCATAGTTTTAGTTTTTTTAGTATTGAATTTATCTCTTTACCTAAATTGGGGAGGTTTTTAAAATAAACGTATGATTTGTTGTAATCGTTATATGAAAAAGCTGGGGTTCCCTGAATCTTCATATCATCTTTAATACTACTAGTTACTCCTGATTGGCCTTGAATTTTAACATTATCTCCAATAGTTATATGTCCAGCCACGCCTACCTGTCCACCTATAACACAATTTTTACCAATCTTAGCAGATCCAGCGATACCGGTTTGAGCTGCGATAACAGTATTTTCTCCTATTTCAACATTGTGCGCAATTTGTATTTGATTATCAAGCTTTACTCCATTTCCAATTGAGGTAAAGCCAAGAGTAGCTCGATCAATTGTAGAATTTGCTCCAACATCAACATTATCACCAATAACAACAATTCCTGTTTGTGGAATTTTTTTGTATGAACCATTTTCTTGCGGTGCAAATCCAAATCCATCTGAGCCAATTACTACTCCAGTGTGTATAATGCAATTATCACCAACTATTGATCCATCTAAAATCCTTGCACCAGGAAAAACTATCGATCCTTTACCAATGGTGACGTTTGATCCAAGGTAGCATTGTTCAAATATTTTAACGTTGTCACTTATTTCGGATCCTTCACCTATTATCGACATGTCACCGACAAAGCAATTATTTGGTAATTTAACAGAGGAGTGAATTAAAGCGGTTTTAGAAATGCCCGTTTTGCTAATTTTAACCTTATTGTACTGATCTAATAAAATTGTAAAGGAGTCATAAGCATTTGGGACACGAACAAGAGTAGTGGATAAATCGTCTTCAGCAACAAAATCCTGATCAACAATAGTAATAGATGCCTGAGTCTTATAGATGTAAGGTTTGTATTTGGGATTAGACAGGAAGGTTAGAGATCCTTTTTGTGCCTCTTCAATTTTTGATAACTGAAACACTTCCGCATCAGGATCTCCATCTACAGTGCCTTCGAGTTTAGTAGCGATTTGTTGGGCAGTAAATTTCATTTGTGCAAAAATATAAAAATTAAGTTACATGTCTTTACCCCCTTGTTTTAAATAAGGAAACAAACGTGACAATTTACCTCCAAACTATTGCATAATTTATAAAATAAATACTCATGAAATTTAAATATAAGTGGATCTAATAAATCCGTAAATTAGGAGAATAAAGGATTTTCCTTTTTATTTTAGACTTGTTGATCTTAATTAAAGATATTTAAATATGAGCTCAATTAAAATTCTTTGGGTAGACGATGAGATCGATTTGTTGAGACCTCACCTTATATTTTTAGAGCAAAGAGACTATAAAATAGTGCCATGTAATAACGGCCAAGATGCTTTGACTCAAATTAAATCGAACTTGTTTGATGCTGTTCTTTTGGATGAGAATATGCCTGGTCTAAATGGTTTAGAAACCCTTAATGAGATTAAATCTATTTTCCCTAATCTTCCTGTAATTATGATTACTAAAAATGAGGAGGAGCAAATCATGGAAGAGGCTATAGGTTCCAAAATTTCAGATTACTTGATTAAGCCAGTCAATCCTCACCAAATTTTACTTGCATTGAAGAAATTGTTTCAACATAAAAATTTAATTCAAGAAAAAACGATTAATAATTACCAACAAGAGTTTCGAAAAATATCTCTTGAGTTAAGTGAGTTAGGTACACATGAGGAATGGATAGATTTTTATCTAAAAATGGTATACTGGGAAATGGAGCTAGAGAGCCTAGAGGACCTTGGAATGCTTGAGATTTTTCAGAATCAGATGAAAGAAGCTAACCGGTTTTTTGCCAAATTCATTTCTCAAAACTATACTAATTGGATTCAAGACAGCATTGGACCAATATTATCTGATCAAATTTTAAAGGAAAAACTATTTCCCAGAATTAAAAAGGGTGATAAAAAAACTACTCTATTACTTATTATAGATAATTTAAGGTATGATCAGTGGAAAATGATTTCCCCTATAATACAAGATTATTATCTAATTGAAGAAGAATTTCCTTACTTCAGTATACTTCCAACAGCAACCCATTATGCTAGAAATGCAATTTTTTCAGGATTGATGCCTTCAGAAATGGAAAAACATCATCCTGATTTATGGGTAAATGAAAACGATAAAGGTGGGAAAAATTTGAATGAAAAAAGTTTTCTAAAGTCACAACTAAAAAGAAACGAGTTAAATTTAAGGTTTAATTATTCAAAGATCACAAATTTAAAAGCAGGTCGGGATTTAGTCGCTCAAATACAGAATTACCAAAACGAAGATCTTCTTGTTGTGGTTTACAACTTTGTTGACATGATTTCTCATGCCAAAACCGATATGGAAATTATAAAGGAATTGGCATCAGACAATAAAGCGTTTAGATCATTAACCCTTTCGTGGTTTAAAAACTCCCCCCTTTTGGAGGTTATCCAAAAAACCAGTGAATTAGGATTTAACCTTGTAATTACAACAGATCATGGAACGATAAACGTGGATCAAGCAATAGAGGTAATTGGCACAAGGGAAACCAGTATGAACCTACGATATAAAACTGGACAAAGCATTTCTTTAAAGAGTGGGGAGGTGTTGGAAATCAATGAGCCTAAGAAATTAAAACTCCCCTCTGCTCACCTAAACAGCAAATATATTTTTGCTAAAGAACAAGGTTATTTTGTTTATAAAAATAATTTTAATCAGTTCGCAAATCACTTTCGAAACACGTTTCAACATGGCGGTATATCTATGGAAGAAATGATTATTCCTTTTGTTGTTATGCGTCCTCGATAGCCTTAAATTTACGAAATGTTATTTAAGTATCACCTTGATGAAATTAAAGCTGCTGCCAATTATTTGGATAAAAATATCCATTCTACCATTATTTGTTTCAACGGGCCAATGGGTGCAGGAAAAACTACATTAATTTCTGCACTATGTAGAAAATGGAACGTCAAGGACCAAGTATCTAGTCCTACTTTTTCTATTGTTAATGAATATGAAACTTATTCCAAAAACTTGTTGTTTCATTTTGATTTTTATCGGTTAAATAGCATTGAAGAAGCACTAGATATTGGGGTTGAGGAATATCTAGACTCGGGTAATATTTGTTTAATTGAGTGGGGAGAAAGGATCAAAAGCCTACTTCCGGATAATAAGTATATTGTTGAAATCGCATTAAATGAAGATGATTTCCGGACTTTAAAAATTATATATAAATGAAGTTACTGTACCGCCTAGGGTTTTATTTATTTGGACTTTTTATTGGTCTTATCTTGCTTTCAGTAATTTTTAAAGGAAAAAAAACTACATGTAATTATGGTCCGAATGATCGTGTGATAAGCAATCTGTCAAAGAAAAGCTGGAATTCAAAATTAGTAGACATTGAAATGTTCGATTCTATTTCATTTCATGAGTTTCTAGATATGGCGCGTATTGATTTTAATAAAAGTGATACTTCAAAAGATAGTTGTAAAGTTTATTACCTAAATGGGTACTGGAAAGAACAAGCCATTTCACTAGAGGTTGAAAACTGTGAAAAAAACGTTAATCTCATTCACCTCAACATAAAAAATAAATAGTTAATCTAAAGTTATACTTTTGTAAAGATGAATAAGAGTTTAGCCACCATATTTGGAGCTGATTATAAAGTTTCCTTTTCTGAAAAGGGTTATCAAGACCTAAATGATCAATTATCTAATAATTATTCCACTATCTTCCTTTTGGTGGATAAGAACACTCAAAAATATTGTTTACCTCATTTTTTAAATAAAATTAAAGTTTTGAGAGATAAACCGGTCATAAGTATTGAAGCCGGTGAAGTCAATAAACACCTGGAGACTTGCAAGCAAGTATGGAATCAACTTTCTGAATTAGGTGCAGACAGAAAAAGTTTATTAATCAACCTGGGAGGTGGCGTTTTAACTGACCTTGGTGGATTTGTTGCTGCAGCTTTTAAGCGTGGAATTCATTTTATTAATATTCCTACTACCCTGCTTTCAATGGTTGATGCCTCAGTAGGAGGTAAAACTGGAGTAGACTTTCAAGGCTTGAAGAATCAAATTGGAATCATAACCAATCCTGAACTAGTACTCATAGATTCCATTTATTTAAAAACTTTACCTGAAAACGAATATCGGAGTGGCTTTTCGGAAATGCTTAAACATGGTATAATTAGTGATGCGGAATTTTTTAAAAGGCTTTCAAAATACCAATTTTTTGAAAAAAATGATATCTCTCATCTGATTCATCATTCAGTTTCAATCAAGAATTCTGTAGTCACAGGTGACCCCTTAGAAAAAAATTTAAGAAAAATTTTAAATTTTGGACACACTTTGGGTCATGCTATTGAGTCCTATTTCCTTGTCAATTCGGATAAAAAATCACTGCTACATGGAGAAGCAATCGCCATAGGAATGATTTTAGAGGCCTATCTTTCTTCGCGGATCACTGGCCTTAGCATTGAAGCCACGAAGGAGATTAAATCTGTTTTTTTAGGGATTTTTCCTAGGATTCAATTCAATGAAGAAGATATAAATTCTATAATAGCTCTTTTAAAATACGATAAGAAAAATAGTCACGGTAAACTAAATTTTGTCCTACTTGAGGCAATTGGCAAACCTATTATTGATATTGAGGTAGGGGAAGAAAACTTTTCAGCAGCATTTGACTTTTATAAAGCAAATTAAGCGGAGTTTCTACTTGCATTAATATTGCCAAATAACGAACGGGTTACCATCTTTTCATACAATGATTTTATTTCATCACTCATATTTCCTTCATCATTATTCTTGAGAATGGTAATTAATGCGTGCTGTTGAATTGTCAGTAATGGCTGAACGATTTCCTCTCTGATCTTAATCGAGGCTCTTCCAGCAGGCTCGCTCTCCATTAGTTCGTCAAATCCTGTCAATTTTAGGATCATTTCCTTGGTTAAGGAATATTCATCGTGAATAAGGGTCCAAAAATCACCAAATCTTTTGTCATTTTTCATGTAAGCAGTCAAACCAAAGAAGGATTTCGTAAGACTCATCATGCTATTGGCAATAAGTGTTCGAAAAAAAGATGATTGCTGATACAGTTTAATAACTTTTTTAAATTCACCATTTTTGTCAAAATCTTTAAGCGCTGTACCTACGCCAAAAAATCCAGGAACATTCTGTTTAGACTGGCTCCAACTGCCAACAAAAGGAATAGCCCTCAAATCAGAAAAATTAAGTTTTTTTGAACTTCCTCTTTTAGATGGGCGACTGCCTATATTTGCCTTTGAGTAATATTTAAGGGTTGTCATCTGTTCAAGATACGGTAAAAACTCAGGATGCGCCTTGAAATTTTGATAAGCTGAATGACTTTTTAAGGCCAGTTTATTCATTGTTTCACGATCTTCATCGGAGAGCACATTACGTTCTGAATTAAAAACTTGGTTGTGAATCCCAGAGCTCAATAACTGTTCTAGATTATATTGACAGGAATCATTAGTGCCAAAATTGGAGGAGATAGTTTGTCCTTGAATGGTCAACTGTATATCATCAGCCTGGATTTTATTGCCCATTGAGGCATAAAACTCATGAGTATTTCCGCCTCCCCTTGCCGGTGGACCTCCCCTACCATCAAAAAAAGCAATGTTAATGCCGTATTTTTTTGACAAACTTGTTAGATGTTCTTTGGCTTTATATATACTCCAATTAGCCATGAAATAACCGCCATCTTTAGTTCCATCTGAAAAGCCAAGCATAACAGTTTGCTTGTCTCCCCTTGTGGTAAGGTGTTTTCGATATTCTTCGTTTTTGTAGAGCGAATTCATTATTTCTTCACAAACCTCTAGATCGGGAATGGTCTCAAACAATGGAATAATGTCGACAGATGGTCTATCCCAATCACAAATTTTATGCAAGGCAAATAGCTCCAAAAGATTATCTATGGTTTGGCAATTACTAATAATGTAGCGGTTACAACCTCTTTCCCCATTAAGTTCTTGAATTTTTCGCATGGCTCTAATGCTTCCAAGTGTTTCTTTTGTAATTGTAGATTCAAAAATATCAACAGGAACATTACCTTTAACAGAGGTAAGTACTTGATGTCTTGATTTGGCGTCTAATTGACTGAAGTTTTCTGGAATTCCCTTTACATAGTCTCGAATTTTTGGATGCGATAAAATCTCATCAAAAACCTGTTTATGTATCCTTGAATCTTGACGAATATCTAAACTAGCAAAATGGAACCCAAAAATTTTAACTTTATGTTTCAAATCTAAAATAAGTGATTCATAGAGTCCGTCACTATGGTTTTTGATAATTTCATGGATATCATCTAATGCATTTTCAAAATAAGTAATATTGAAATATTGAGGTTTATTTTTGGAAAAAAGCGTAGCATATAGATCGTTCTCAAGTGAATCGAGCTTTTCCTCCAGACCGTCAAATGTCAAGCTTCGTTTCATTTTTCTTACTTCTCTGAAATAATTTCTTAAAATTGAAAACTTAAGACTCTCTGCTGTTTTAATTGTTATTTCTGGCGTAACATAAGGGTTTCCATCGCGATCACCACCAGGCCAGAATCCAAAATCGAAAATAGAGTTATCTAATTCGTTTTTATCAAATATATTTCTTTTAATATATGTGTAGATTGTGCTTGCACTATGATAGAATACATTTTCCAAGTACCAAATCAAGCTAATTGCCTCATCCAATGGAGTTGGTTTTGTTTTTTTATAAAATTTTGTTTTACCCAACTGGGTTAAAAGCATTTTCACTGACTCCAGTTCTCCTCCATTAATTGCTTTAGCGAGATCATTGATTATACCCAATACACTCCCTGGATAAAACTGAGTTGGGTGGGCTGTTAACACAATTCTAACTTTAAACCGATTGAGATAATCTTTTAGTTGATCAATTTTTAGATTGTCTGTTGCGTCTTCTTTAATATTTCGAATGGTTCCCCTGCCGTGCATATTATTTACATAACCAAACGCAGCGTCTTCAATTGCATCAAAAAGAACTACCTGTCTCTCTATATATTGGATAAATCGATAAAGTAAATCAATTTGCGACTTCTCATCATATTCAGGTAAGTAGCGAGTAAAAAAGCTAGATGTAATTTCTCTTGGGTCTAACTTTTTCTCATAACCATTTTTGCAGTGATCAGCAAATAGTGGAATCAATACGGAAGTATTTCTAATTGAATCAAAAGGGAGAGTCAAAAAAAGGCTGTTGTATATCTGAAAATTCGATAGGACACTTTCATTAAATCTCTCGATTTTAGGTTTTCGAGCCATCAGTTTTTACGGGAATCTTAAAGTTTACAATTCATTAAAAATTCTATGCATTAATCTTTTTTTGTCATTGATGCTTTCCTCTAGAGAAATCATAGTTTCAGTTCTTGAAACCCCATCAATATCATCAATCATAAAAATTATATCTTTTGCATGTTTAGTGTCATGAGCTCTAACTTTACAGAAAATATTGAATTTACCTGTAGTTATGTGGGCGACTGTAACAAATGGGATTTCTCTTATATCCTCTATAACCTTATTTATTTTCTTGGTGTTTTCGAGAAAAATTCCAATATATGCAATAAAAGAGTAACCAAGCTTTACATAGTCTAAGTTTAATGAGGAACCCTTAATTATTCCTGCCTCCTCCATTTTTTTAACACGTACGTGAACTGTTCCAGCAGATATAAAAAGTCGCTTTGAGATGTCCGTAAAAGGTACACGTGTATTGTCAATCAGTATATCTAAAATTTGGTGATCTACTTCGTCTAACTTTACCTTGTTCATAGTATTATTTGTTTTAAAACAAATTAACGTAAAAATTAACAATAATTAAATTAAAAAACCCTTTTACTGTTTTTAATTTATCTAAAACCACTTTTTTTAAAAAATTTCGATGATTTTACCAGTTTTAAACTCGATTGAATCAGGAATATTTAAATCTGAAATTAGGAATGTTTGATGGCCAATTAAATCTAAATTTCTCCCATAAGTTAAACATTTGGGTTGGAATAAAATTCTATTATTATCTAAAACTTCTTCATATTGAAGTGCCAATGATTGATTACTTAAAGTTTCATTTCCATCATGAATTGTAACCCCATGAACAATAATATCTATGTAATCTTTGCTGTTTTCAGGAATTTGAAGGTATTCATCAGCATTAAATTTAATATAATCTTCTTTAGCGATGACATTTAAGCCACTCATGATGGCGTCCTGAACGAAATTAAGAGTTACATCCCGATCATAATCCATTGGATAATGACCAGCCTCAAATAATACAGTGGGAGCCCCCAAGGATGTAAACAAATCACCTACACAATTAATATTAAAAGAATCATCATACCTTCCTATTTGATTTTTAATGCTGGTCGATAAGTTATTTTTGATGGCTACAATGATTTGCATCGCCTTAAGTCTTGATTTAGTTATTGATCCTTCGGAATTAACAGCAGGGGATAAGAAAGATAAAACACTAGGCTGACCCTTTTTTCCAGCAGCAAAAATAGTACGCTGGCCGTGTAAATTAAAACAAAAATGAGGTTTAAACTCATCAAATACCCCTCTTAAAGCAATGCTCTCTGGTTGTGTAAGATTTACTGCATCTCGGTTGAGGTCCACACCATTTGCGTTAAATCGCGTGTAGGTCGCGGCACCATCGGGATTAAGCTGTGGAATAATAAATAATGAAAGATGGTTTAACATTAATGATGGTTTTCCTGATTTTAAATCCTCTATTATTCTAATTATTGCACGTGTAGTGGTCGATTCATTACCATGCATTTGGGACCACATTAGTACTTTTACTGGACCATTCCCTAATTTTAGTCCATAAATAGGTAATAGGTTAACAGACCTACCGATGATTAATAGGGATTTTGAACTTACTAATACTTTTAATAAATCATTTAAGGTTTTGGGTGGTAAGTATCGATTAATTGAAGTCAAAATAAATATTTATACAAATGTAAACAAGTCTACGTTAACAATTATAAACTTCAAAAATTAACATTTATATACACTTACTAACCTTAAGAATTTGTTTTTGTAAACAATTGTAATCAAAATGAAAAAAGTATAGTATAAATAATTGATAATCATATATATAAATGATATTTTTAATGTAGTAGTTTATAAAAAAAAAACTTTCTAAGTGCTTTTTTTTATAATAATTTAATACCTAAATTTGTTTTTTAACTAAACAGTTTACAATGTTAAACAATACAGCCATTGTATCAAGAATTGAGGAAGTCAGAAAAAATCATCAACTAACTGCTGCCTCATTTGCAACCAAAATTGGAGTACAAAGATCAGCTATTTCACATATTCTTTCAGGTAGAAATAAACCCAGTTTAGAATTTTTGATGAAAATACATGATACCTTCGAGGAAGTAAACTTAGAATGGCTGATTCTTGGAAAATCTTCTCCTATATCACAAGATTCCAAAACTGGCCCGAATCCAAAGATCAATCAATTAACCAATGTTCAAGATAATCTCCTTCCTGTTTCAAAAAATGATACATTAAATGAATCACAAAGTGCTGAAGCTCCCAAAGAAATAATTTATCTTTACGAAAATGGAAAATTTGAACGTTTCACGCCAAAAAATTAATCCTTATTTTTTTTTAATTATGATACTCGTTTATCTAATCTCTTGCTATAATGTGGAGCGTGATTGCATTAATTTCCATACAGGTGAGTTCGAATTTTCAAGTATAGTCAATGGAACTTTAAAAACTTCTTATTTCACACGAACTGAAAAATTAGAAATCGAAACCTATGAGGGTAAGATTGATTCAGCTAGTATTAGATGGGTAAATGATTGTGAATGTATTTTAACAAAATTAAATCCCGTATCAAACCAAGACAAGCGACCTGTCCAAATCAAGATTCTCTCCACCACTTCTGATACCTACGTTTTCGAATATTCTATAGTAGGTAAAGCCGGTAATAAACAACGCGGGACAATTAAAAAAATTAATTAATATTAGTAAAAAATATTTCTAACAAAACATCAACATTTTTGAATTGTTGATCCTAATTTTTCTGAAATACTAATAGGGATTTATTTTTGATGCAGTAGAAATTTATAAATTTAGTTTTTACGGACTCAAAAATGAGTTTAAAGGTCGAGTTTTGTTTGGGGTTGTTTTCCATTCACTTCCTCTTGATCAGTGACTTCGATCTCCTCTAACACTTTCGTTTCCTCCTCGAAGGGCAAAACTTCTTTTAGGGTAATGTTTTTAACTTTTTTGGCTGTGATCTGGTTTCCTAAAGCTTTAAACCCTTTGATGGTTATGAAATCCTCTGCATTTATTTCTAGCGATGGGATTACATCTCTTTCACGAGGCTTAATAAATTCTATTTCAATTATTGGGCGCCAATCTGAATTAAAAAATAATAGTTCGCCCCCATCTTTTAAAAAATTATCTTCCTTTGTTTCACTTTCAATCAAAAAACGTTTAATGAAGTAACGTCCTTTTTCAGTATCATAATAAATTGCGGTTAAAGGCTTTTCGGGGATCCATTTCTCAATCCATATCATTTTATCATCGAAATGCAATGACATTTCAGGTGAAACAACCTTGGAAAAACCGTCTTTATTGATTAATAGTATCTTATCTTCACCTGTAAATGCCCCTAATAAAATCCCTCTTTCTTCTGTATTCAACCTTTTTATAGTTTTGTCAAACCAAATATTTCTTGGCTTTAGTGTGGAAACGCCCTTTTCCTTTAATTCCACTCGTAGAACAGAATACTTGGTAACTGTATTGCCCCTAACACTTCTTCCCTTAATCTGAAGATCAGCAAAATCCAAATCCCATTTTAATTTTTTAATACTACCGGTATTTCTTAAGGTGATATTAACCACTTCTGCTTCTCCATTAAGATTAGCAGTGAAATAGAGTACTGTTGAGCCATCAGTTCCTTGAGTCAAAACATACATCTTATCTCGGGTAATTCCTTTAACAGCAAATCGTTTGATATAAGATGTACCCCTTTTTCCATCTCGGTAGATCATGTTATAAATTGTCCGTTCATCATTGCGCTTGAATATCGCAGCATGAATAATATCTTTACCCACAAATACCTTACTATCCACTCTAACGACCTGCATTTCCCCTTTTTTAGTAAACACAATAATATCATCAATATCAGAACAGTCACATATGTATTCATCCTTTTTTAGCGAAGTTCCGATAAAACCTTCTTCCCTATTAATGTATAGCTTTTGATTTCGGACAACTACCTTTTTTGCATCGACATCATCAAAAATTCTAATCTCAGACTTACGTTTTTTTTCAACACCATAAGTTTTAATTAGGTGATTAAAATATCTAATGGCATAATCAACAAGGTGCTCTAAATTATTTTTTACCTCAGAAATATCTACCTCTAAAGCTTCGATTTTCTGTTGAGCCTTATCAATATCAAATTTCGAAATTCTCTTAATCCTTATCTCGGTTAGTCTAATCAGATCGTCCTTGTTTACCGCTCTTTTTAGCTTTGATATGTGGATAGACAGTCCTGTACTAATAGCCTTTAATACATCTTCCCAAGTAGATTTATCTTCAATATCTCTGTATATCCTGTTTTCAATAAATAAGCGTTCTAGAGAAGCATAATGCCACTGATTCTCTAATTCTTGTAATTGAACCTCAAGTTCTTTTTTAAGCAAAACTACCGTATGGTCTGTCGAAAGCCTCAACATTTCACTTACCCCAATGAAATGGGGTTTACTATCAATAATAATACACCCTAAAGGCGAAATTGAACTTTCACAATCTGTAAAAGCATATAAAGCATCTATGGTTTTATCTGGAGATATTCCTGCTGGGAGATGGACAAGTATTTCAACAGAAGCAGCTGTATTATCCTCGATTTTTCTAATTTTTATTTTACCTCTTTCATTTGCCTTTAAAATATTTTCAATCAAACTAGTTGTGGTTGTTCCATATGGAATTTCGCTTATAACCAAGGTATTTTTATCGAGTTGGGAGATTTTAGCTCTCACCCTCACTTTTCCTCCCCTATTACCATCATTATAGGATTGAATATCAATAATACCCCCAGTCTGAAAATCAGGATAAAGATTGAATTTTTTTCCTTTCAAATGTTGTATACTAGCTTTAAGCAGCTCTACAAAGTTGTGGGGTAAAATCTTGGTGGAAAGACCAACCGCAATGCCCTCAGCTCCTTGAGCCAATATCAAAGGAAATTTGATAGGCAAGTGAACTGGTTCCTTTTTACGTCCATCATAGGATAGTTGCCAGTCAGTTACTTTAGGACTAAACACTACCTCAAGGGCAAACTTAGATAGTCGGGCTTCAATATATCTAGATGCGGCGGCACGGTCACCAGTGAGGATATTCCCCCAGTTACCTTGGGTGTCGATCAAAAGTTCTTTTTGACCAATCTGCGCCATAGCATCAGCAATACTGGAATCTCCATGTGGATGGTACTGCATTGTATGACCCACAATATTAGCAACTTTGTTATATCGTCCATCATCGAGGTCTTTCATAGAATGAAGAATTCTTCTTTGAACTGGTTTAAGTCCATCATAGATTGCAGGTACAGCTCGTTCGAGGATCACATAGGAAGCATAGTCGAGGAACCAGTCTTTATACATTCCAGTGACTTTGACTAAAGAGTCGTCACCATCAGAATTATTAGGTATGTTACTTTTTTCAGTTTCCAACATACATTAAATGGTTTCATCTGCCGTATCGAGCACAACCTTAAGGTTTTCAATGATAAATTTTTGACGATCCTGAGTGTTTTTACCCATGTAGAACTGAAGCAGATCATCTGTGGTAGTTGATTTGTCTAACATCAGTGGGTCTAGTCGAATATCCTCACCAATAAAGAACTTAAATTCATCGGGAGAAATTTCGCCCAAGCCCTTAAATCTCGTAATTTCTGCCTTACCACTTAATTGATTCACCGCATTTACCTTTTCTTGATCACTATAACAATAAAAAGTTTGTTTTTTGTCCCTTACCCTAAAAAGGGGAGTTTGCAGGATGTAGAGGTGCCCCTCTTTAATCAATTCAGGGAAAAATTGAAGAAAAAAGGTGATTAATAACAGTCTAATATGCATGCCATCCACATCGGCATCTGTAGCAATCACAATATTGTTATATCTTAAATTCTCGATACTATCCTCAATATTTAAGGCTGCCTGAAGCAGATTAAACTCTTCATTTTCGTAAACAATTTTTTTCGTCATACCATATGTGTTTAAAGGTTTACCTCTTAGACTAAAAACAGCTTGGGTATTGACATCTCTAGACTTAGTAATTGATCCACTTGCAGAGTCTCCCTCAGTAATAAATATAGTAGACTCCAACCGACGGTCCTTTTTTAAATCACTTAAGTGGACCCTGCAATCTCTCAATTTCTTATTGTGTAAACTCGCCTTTTTGGCACGTTCTCGGGCTAATTTTCTAATCCCAGACAATTCCCTACGCTCCTTTTCAGCTTGAAGGATTTTACTACGTATTGCATTAGCAGCCTCAGTATTCTTATGCAGATAGTTATCCAGTTGTGTACTCAAAAAATCATTAATATATGCTCTAACGGAAGGCATTCCCCCACCCATTTCTGTCGAACCAAGTTTTGTTTTAGTTTGGGACTCAAATACTGGTTCCATGACTTTGATACTTATTGCAGAAATTATTGATTTCCTTATATCAGATGCATCAAAGTTCTTTCCAAAATGCTCTCTAATAGTTTTAACCAAAGATTCTCTAAAAGCAGCTTGATGAGTGCCTCCTTGGGTTGTATTCTGACCATTTACAAAGGAGTGGTATTCTTCACTATACTGAGATCGACTATGGGAAATTGCAACTTCTATGTCTTCTCCGCGTAAGTGAATAATTGGGTAGAGCAAGTCTGTGGGATTGGTTTGATCTTCTAATAAGTCCTTGAGACCGTTGTTAGAAAAAAACTTTACTCCGTTTAAATCGATTGTCAAGCCTGGATTAAGGTATACATAATTTCTGATCATCCTTTCAACATACTCCAATCGGTATTTATAATGCTTGAATATTGTCTTGTCCGGAATGAACAAAACCTTAGTTCCTCTTCTTCTGGATGAAGCTTCAATTGGGCCTTGGGAAGTAAGGTTTCCAAACTCGAATTCTGCACTGCTCATTTGATTATCACGTACAGATTCTATACGAAAAATTGATGATAAAGCATTAACGGCTTTTGTTCCAACACCGTTAAGTCCTACCGATTTTTTAAAAGCACGGGAGTCATATTTTCCCCCAGTATTCATTTTAGATACAACATCAACTACTTTACCTAAGGGAATCCCCCTACCATAATCTCTAACGGATACTCTATTATCTTTAATTACAATTTCAATATTTTTTCCCGCTCCCATTACAAACTCATCTATACAATTGTCCAGAACCTCTTTGAGCAATATATATATTCCATCGTCAGGTGAAGATCCGTCTCCGAGTTTACCAATATACATACCGGGACGCATTCGTATATGTTCCTTCCAGTCAAGAGATCGAATGTTATCTTCAGTATATTGGATTTCTTTAGCCATAAAGACATCACTAAATTAAAATTTGAAGGTTAATTTAAGGAGTAAATTATAGCAAAGAAATTAACAAAATTCTAGTAAGGATTGTTGAGAAGTTAAAATTTGATTAACTATTGATTTGGCTTTTGATAAAAATATTTTTACAAACAAGAAAAAATTCTAAATTAAGATAACTAAGTCTTAAATTAGTTTAAATTTAAAAATTCTATGACTAAATCAATGAGCTCAGAAAAGATTAAAGGAGATTTTATCCATATGGTTTTTTTTTGGCTAAAAAACCCCGATAACCATAATGAAAGAGAGATTTTTAAAACTCTATTAACTGAGTTTATCGATACCAACCCTCAAGTAGTAAGTATACATATTGGGGAACCGGCGGATACAAATCGATCAATAATTGAAAACTCCTATAATTTTAGTTTGGTAGTTACATTTCCCGATTTAGCAACACATGATGCCTACCAGATTGATCCTTCTCACTTGAAATTTATTGAAAAAGGCAAGTCGCTCTGGGAAAAAGTAGTGATTTATGATTCCATTCAAGATAAGACCTAGCTTTTATCTAATCTACATCTTTAACTTGACTTAATTCTAGGAAGATTGATTAATTAATTTGAAAAAGGGATAATTGTATTTTTTCACTAAATCCAAAAAAATCTTTATGATTTTTTTTTAAAATAATGAAACAAGACATTTATTATTAACAAAAAATAATGTTTTGTATTTCTAAGACTTATTTTTTAAATAAGCAGTTATGATACATTAAATCTAAAATGGATAACATCTCCATCCTGAACGGTATACCCCTTTCCCTCTACCCTAATTTTACCTGCTTCTTTAACTTTTTGTTCACTACCTAGATCTTGATAATCTGCATAGGCGATTACTTCGGCACGTATAAAGCCCTTTTCAAAATCAGAATGTATAACACCAGCGGCTTGGGGTGCAGAGGCGCCCTTAGGTATAGTCCAAGCTCGAACTTCTTTCTCACCAGCGGTAAAAAAGGTTTGAAGCGATAATAGATTGTAGGCAGAACGAATCAGTTTAGCTGAACCAGGTTCTGTTAGTCCTAAGTCTTCCAAAAATAAGTGTCTTTCCTCATAAGACTCTAATTCGTTGATATCTGCCTCAATACTAACCGCCAATACCAGCACCTCAGACTTCTCATTAGTAATAGCGGTTTTGACCTTTTCAACATATGCATTACCTTTGGCTGCAGAATTTTCGTTCACATTACATACATACAAAACCGGTTTGTCGGTTAACAACTGCAATGAGTTTACATAAGTCTTTCGGTCATCATCAATAAAATCAATTGACCTCACATTCTCTGCCCTTTCAAGTGAAGAAATAATTTTTTTAAGGATTTCTAATTCTTTTTGAGCTTCTTTATTACCAGTTTTGGCAGAACGATTAATTTTTTCTTTTCGTTTTTCGACTGTTTCCATATCTTTTAACTGCAATTCCATATCGATTGTCTCTTTATCTCTAATGGGATTCACAGTACTATCTACATGTACAACATTATCATCATCAAAACATCTGAGTACATGTAGAATTGCATCAGTCTCTCGGATATTACTCAAAAACTGATTTCCCAGTCCTTCACCCTTACTCGCTCCTTTAACCAATCCAGCTATATCGACAATTTCCACTGTGGCAGGAATTACTTTTTTTGGATTTAGGAGTTTACTTAAGAAATCTAATCGCTCATCAGGTACATTAACCACTCCAATATTTGGCTCTATTGTACAAAAGGGAAAATTAGCACTCTGAGCCTTAGCATTAGATAGACAATTAAATAAAGTTGATTTACCTACATTAGGCAACCCTACAATACCTGCTCTCATAAAATTGAAGCAATTAATCGTTGTGCATAAAACGTTGTTTACTAAGCAACTCTTCTTTGGTTTCCACATTATCCTCATCTGGTACACAACAGTCCACTGGACACACCGCAGCACATTGGGGTTCGTCGTGAAATCCCTTACACTCAGTACATTTATCGGGAACTATAAAGTAAAGTTCATCGGAGATGGGAACTTGGGGTTCATCTGCATTGACTACTTTTCCATTTGGAAGAATAAGGTCACCAGTCAAATCGGTTCCGTCTTTATAACTCCAATCATCAGCACCTTCATAAATCGCAGTATTGGGACACTCTGGTTCACATGCACCACAATTTATACATTCATCGGTAATGATAATGGCCATAGTAAATATGTTTAATTAAATTTGAACCAAAATTAAGACCAATTATTCTTCTTTACAAATAAATGGACACGCTTAGTAAAAGAATTGATGCTCTAGAATCATTGGGAGATTATTTCATGAATTTTAATGAAAATAACCCTGAATACTTTCCCTTTGTCAAAGCAATTGAAAAAGCCACTATAGAAAATGGTTGGTTTAGGAGGGAAGAGTGTATTTATGCTGTATCTTGCTGGGGAAAAGCTTTAGAAAGAATTAATATAGAAAAATGGTTAGCCCCTTATGCGCTTGAAGAAAATCAATCTACGAAAACCATTGCTTTAGTATTGGCCGGTAATCTACCTATGGTAGGATTCCACGATATTCTAGCAGTTTGGATTACTGGAAATACCGCCTTGATCAAATGTGCATCTAAAGACAAAGTATTGATCCCATTTATTATCAAAAACAATCCCCAATTAAAATCTATGTCCCTTTTTACCGAGGAAAAATTGGAAAATTTCGATGCCGTGATCGCTACTGGAAGTAATAATTCAGCCCGCTATTTTGATTATTATTTTGCCAAATATCCGAGCTTGATAAGAAAAAACAGGAATGGGGTAGCTATATTAAATGGTAAAGAAACTAAATCTGAATTGGAAAATTTAGGAAAAGATATGCTTCGATATTTTGGACTGGGTTGTAGAAATGTTTCTAAACTCTACTTGCCAAATGGTTTTGATTTAAACAGAATATTTTCTGGTATTTATCCACTTTCTAATCTTATCAAGATTAAAAAATATGCCAATAATTATGATTACAATAAAGCTGTTTTTTTGATGAGTGAATTTGATTTTTCTGATAATGGATTTTTTATACTTAAAGAAGATACTGCAATCTCCTCACCCATTGCCTGTGCCTTCTATGAATACTATGACGATGCCGCCAAATTAAGAGATCATATGAAGAATCAAAAAGATAAAATACAATGTATAGTAACCAATGAATCCTATACAAATGCGGTATCTTTTGGTCAAACTCAAATGCCAGGTTTATCTGATTATGCTGACGGAATAGATACAATTGAATTCTTGCGATCTCTATGAATAAAGTTTAAAAAAAATATTTTGCAGAATGTTAAAAAAAAAAATCAAAAATTATCTTTTTTGAATGGGTAATTGCACTTAACTTTTGATATTTGCAAATTATAATTTATATGAAAAAACATAATTTTAGTGCCGGTCCGGCTGTGTTGCCGCAGGAGGTAATTGAAGGAGCAGCACAGGCCGTTTTAGAGCTTGACAATATCGGTTTGTCTTTAATTGAAATTTCCCACCGCAGCTCAGAATTTAAATCTATAATGGAAGAAGCTAGCGATCTAGCTCTTCAATTACTTGGACTGGAAGGGAAAGGATACAAAGCGATTTATTTACAAGGAGGAGCTAGTATGCAATTCCTGATGACGGCTTATAATATGCTTCAATTTAAAGCAGGTTATATTAATTCAGGTACATGGTCAACCAAGGCGATTAAAGAAGCTAAAATTTTAGGTGATGTGATTGAATTGGCCTCATCCAAAGACAAGAATTTCAGTTATATACCAAAAGAATACGAAATTCCAAATGATTTAGATTACCTGCATATTACAACAAATAATACCATTTTTGGTACTCAATATAAAAAGTTGCCAAAAACCAATGTACCTCTAGTAGCAGACATGAGTTCGGATATATTTTCCCGACCTCTCGACTATTCCAAATTTGACCTTTTTTATGCAGGGGCTCAAAAAAACATGGGACCTTCAGGTGTTACTTTGGTAGTTGTAAAGGAAACTATTTTCGATATGGTAAAGAGAGAAATTCCTTCAATGTTGAGTTATAAGGTACATGCAGATTCAGGAAGTATGTTTAATACACCTCCTGTATTTCCAGTATACACTGTATTACTAAACCTTCGTTGGATTGCCAACAATGGCGGTTTAGATGGAGTGGGTGCGCAAAACGATAAAAAAGCAAAGCTGATATATGATGAGATTGACCGAAATCAGTTTTTTGAAGGATTTGCAAATATCGATGATCGTAGCGCAATGAATGCAACTTTCAATCTAATTGATGAAAGTCATGCTGCGGTTTTTGATCCAATTTGGAACAATACCAAAATTAGTGGACTAAAAGGACACAGATCCGTTGGAGGTTACCGTGCTTCGATTTACAATGCCCTTTCTATGGAAAGTGTGCAGACACTGGTAAATTGCATGAAAGAATTTGAAAAAAAAATGCATAAATAATTTATAATGAAAATATTAGCTAACGACGGTATTTCTTTGTCGGGTGAAATCGCCTTGACAGAGGCTGGTTATGAAGTTATTACCACTAATGTCTCTCAAGAACAATTGGTAAGTTTTATCAATGAAAATAACATTACTGTTTTGTTGGTGAGAAGTGCAACGACTGCAAGAAAAGAACTTATTGACTCTTGTCCAAGTTTAAAAATTATTGGTCGCGGTGGGGTTGGAATGGATAATATAGATGTAGAATACGCTAGAGAAAAAGGTTTGAGTGTGATCAACACACCTGCATCCTCTTCATCTTCAGTAGCAGAATTGGTTTTTGCTCATCTGTATGGGGGAGTTAGGTTTTTATATGATTCTAATAGAAATATGCCTCTAGAGGGAGAAAGCAATTTTAAAGGTTTAAAAAAAGCTTATGCCAAAGGTATTGAACTCCGCGGAAAAACCCTTGGAATAATTGGATTTGGAAGAATTGGACAAGAAGTAGCTAAAATCGCTTTAGGAATTGGAATGAAAGTTAAGGCGTCTGATAAATATTTAAATAACGTAGAAGTTTCCGTTAGTTTATTCAATGGAGATTCTATAAAAGTATCTATCAAAACTGATGATATGAATGAGGTTATTAAGAGCTCTGATTTTATTACTCTTCACGTTCCTGCTCAGAAGGATTATGTCATTGGAAAAGAAGAATTTGCTATGATGAAAGACGGTTCAGCAATTATTAATGCTGCTCGAGGGGGTGTCATTGACGAAGCAGCATTGGTCAACTCTTTAGATGATGGTAAATTATCTTTTGCATGCCTGGATACCTATGAAAACGAACCTAAACCCGAAATTAAGCTGTTAATGCATCCTAGAATTTCGCTAACTCCTCACATTGGAGCTGCTACATTAGAGGCTCAGGATAGAATTGGATTAGAATTGGCTAGCCAAATTAAAACAATTTTAAGTTAACGATTAAATGATAAAGTATTTAAAGGAAAAATGGAATATTTCAAGTAACTATCAATTGATTGTAATCTTTATTGTGTTTGCAATTACAGGCACAGCAAGCGCAAAATTAGCTGTCCCTCTCTTAGAATTTCTCAATATTTACCCATCTATTTTTGATAATGTAAAACTGGGAAATGTGCTTTATACATTGTTAAGAATCCTTGTTATTTTTCCTATTTATCAAATTTTACTTATAGTTGTAGCGGTGTTTTTTTTTCAATTCAAGTTTTTCTGGGAGTTTGAAAAAAAAATATTGAAGCGAATAGGTTTTGGATTTCTTTTAAAAAAAAAAAATGATTTTAAAGCTGTTATGAACAGGGTATAAATGTTAACCAAATTTTTATGTTAACAAACTCCATTTCATTATTCAACCCTATATTTATCAAACAAAGACTGAAATTTTTTGATTTTAGGTCTAATTATATTTTGACAATATGGTTGAGATTTATTTTGATTGTAATAGTCATGATGCTCAATTTCAGCCTCATAAAACTCTGATTTTTTATTAATTTCAGTAACAAAAGACTCATTATAAATTTTGTTCTTCTCAAATAGTGATATGCATTCTATTATTTGGATCCTTTCAATTTGATTTTCAAAAAAAACAGCTGATCTATATTGTGATCCTATGTCATTGCCTTGCCTGTTAAGTTTTGTCGGATCATGTGTAGAAAAAAAAATTTCCAATAGTGCTCTGTAAGAAACAACATTTTGATCATAAGTTATTTTAATAGTTTCAGTATGACCAGTTTTTCCAGTACAAACCTCTCTATAAGAAGGGTTTTTAATGAATCCACCCATATAACCTGGAATAACTTGTGACACCCCCCTAATCCTCTGAAAAATTGACTCAGTACACCAGAAGCAACCTCCAGCAAAATATGCGTTTTTAAACATATTAAAATTTTATTAACAAAGATAACGACTTAAAATATTTAATGACTAAGAAAACTGCGTAGAAGAGAAAAATATTTAATTTGTAAGTGATTTAAAAACTATTGATGGAAAAAATAATTTCATGTATCAACATTAACAAAACTTACGATGGGTTAAAAGTCCTTAAAGGGATTAATTTAGAAATTCGATCAGGTGAAATAGTTGCAATAGTTGGACCTTCTGGGGCGGGAAAAACTACCTTACTTCAAATAATCGGAACACTAGATGAGCCAGACAAGGTGCATAATAGCTCTCTAATAATTGATTCAATTGACGTAAAAAAAATGAATCAGTCTTCATTTGCTTCTTTCAGAAATCATAATTTGGGCTTCATATTTCAATTTCATGAGTTGCTACCTGAGTTTACTGCCCTAGAAAATGTTTGTATTCCTGGCTGGATTGGGAAACGAAAGCAAAAAGAGCTCAGGCAATCAGCTGAGGAATTACTTAACCTAATTGGTCTTTCGGATCGGCTCAATCATAAACCTCAGGAACTCTCTGGAGGTGAACAGCAGAGAGTTGCAGTAGCTAGAGCACTAATTAATCAACCAAAAATTATTTTAGCAGATGAACCAAGCGGAAATTTAGATACTGAAAATGCAAATGCATTACATAAGATCTTCTTTGAAGTTAGGGATAAATTTGGCACTACCTTTATAATAGTAACTCATAATGAAAGTCTAGCCAACATGGCAGACAGAAAAATTATTCTTAGAGATGGAGAAATTAATATATGAATCAAATTGAATTAAAAGAGTTTTTAGATTACAATGCCAATAAATACGAATCGGTTAATTTTATCGATACTGACCCAATCAAAATACCCCATCAATTTTCTCAAAAAGAAGACATTGAAATTTCAGGCTTTCTAGTTGCCTCAATAGCCTGGGGAAATAGAGTTAGTATTTTAAACTCCGCTACCAAAATGATAAATATGATGGATGGTTCACCATATGATTTTATTATTAATCATAATAAAAGTGATCTTAAAGTTTTTGAGGGTTTTGTTCACCGCACATTCAATGAAACTGATCTTAATTTTTTTGTTCGGTCATTAAAAAACATTTATAAAAATCACCAAGGGCTTGAAAATGTTTTTAATTCTAACAAATCGTCATTACAAGAGGCTATCCACGATTTTAAATCCATTTTCTTTGAAATTAATTATCCTCCAAGAACAGTGAAACATGTTTCTGACCCCCATAAGGGTAGTGCAGCAAAAAGATTAAACATGTTCTTGAGGTGGATGGTTAGACCCAATACTAGGGGGGTCGATTTTGGGATTTGGAAGAATCACTCCCCTGCACAACTTTCTATACCGCTAGATGTGCACACGGGGAATATCGCAAGAAAATTAAAAATGATTAAGCGTAAACAGAATGATGCTAAAACACTCAGAGAATTGGATAAAAAATTAAGGGAATTTGATTCTATTGATCCGGTTAAATATGATTATGCTTTATTTGGATTAAGTGTTTTTGAAAAATTCTAAGTAAGATTGTTTTCAGTATATAATTTTTATTAACATTGATTTTATATTTTTGTATAATACTGAAGCTTAGATGAAGATACTTCTTAAAAACGCTACCATCTTAGATCCCTCCAGTGCCTTTCATTCTAGTAAACAAGACATCTTAATCAAAGATGGCAAAATTGCAAATATTAGCCTCGATATTAATGATACTGATAATGCCAAAGTGATTGAGAATAACAATCTCCATGTATCCAAAGGTTGGTTTGATCCTGGAGTTTCATTTGGAGAGCCGGGTTATGAGGAGCGAGAGACCCTGGAAAACGGATTGTTGGTTGCTGCAAGCAGTGGATTTACAAAAATACTTCTAAATCCAGACATAATTCCCATTCCAGACTCCAATGCGACGATTAGCCATTTGATTAAAATGGCGCAAAATAAAACTACTTCCCTCTACCCTATTGGAGCACTTACCAAAAAAGGGGAGGGAAAACAACTGGCATCACTGTATGATATGCATCAGCAAGGCGCTATAGGTTTTGGCGACTACAAATCCTCTTTAATTAGTGGAAACTTACTTAAAATAGCATTACAATACGCACAAAGCTTTGATGGAACGATTTTTTCTCATCCTATGAACCATGAAATAGCTGAGTGTGGTATGATACACGAAGGCATAATTAGTACCAAAATTGGTGTAAAGGGTATTCCTACTATTGCAGAGACGATCCAAATATCGAGAGATTTACAAATTTTATCTTACACAGAAGGAAAGCTACATATTCCATTCATTAGCTCAAAAGAAGGTTTAGAATTGATAAGAATAGCGAAAAAACAGGGCCTAAACATTAGTTGTAGTGTTGGGCTTCCAAATTTAATCTTCGATGATACTGACCTCGAAGGATTTGATGTCAACTTTAAGGTTTTTCCTCCAATACGTTCCAAAGCAGACCAACAAGCTTTAAGGTTAGGACTGCTTGATGGCACGATAGATATGGTGAGCAGTATGCATGAGCCGATGAACATAGAACGCAAAAAAATGGAATTTGAACATTCATCTCCTGGCACTATTGGACTTGAAAGCTGTTTTGGTTTGTTATCAAATATATTTCCCCTCGACAAAGTATTGAGTTTCCTAACCCGCGGAATTGAATCTTTTAAGCTTCAATCTACAAGTATAGAGAAAGGTAAAACAGCCGACTTGACTTGGTTTGATCCTGAAAAAATATTCCGATTAAAAAGAGATGATCTAAAGTCTACGGCTAAAAATTGCGCCTATTTAGACCTTGACTTACAAGGAAAGGTTCTCGGCACTTTTAATAATGGTCTCCTAACTACCAATACATAAACTTATGTTGTCTTACAGAATAAAAAAATCTATCCTTACTGGGGGACCTTACCCAGCATTAATTTTAATTCATGGCTATGGTAGTAATATGGATGATTTGTTTTCATTTTCTAATTACCTTCCTGAGGAATATACAATTATCTCCCTGCAAGCACCATTGGATTCTCCATTCGGTGGCGGTGCATGGTATTCTATCAACTTTGATTCGAATTTTAAAAAATGGTCAGACAATAATGAGGCATTGACTTCTATTCGTAAAATAAAAGATCAATTGGATTATTTTACCTCCACATACGAACTTAACTCTGATGATATCAGCTTAATGGGTTTTAGTCAAGGTGCGATTCTTAGTTGGTCTTTATTGCTAGATTACTCCTCTCTTTTTAGACGAGCTATATGTATGAGTGGATATATTAATGAAGAAATATTACAAAAGCCTTTGGGAGAATACCGCAATGTGCTGGCTTATTGCTCTCATGGATTAAATGACTTAACAATTCCTTATGAATGGGCCCAAACGAGTATTGAATTACTTAAAAAAAATAATCCAAATGTTTTTTTTAATACTTATCCCAATGGGCACAATGTGTCGTCAGAAAATCTTGAATCTATTTTAGGTTGGATTATAAAAACTACTCTTTAGTAGGATAAAGAAAGTGTTCTTTTAGCTCAAAGCTAATATCGCCGGACTTATCAATCTTAAAAAAAATCAGTAGTTCACCCCAAAGCTTACCATCAGAAAAGTTTGCAATTAGCCATTTGTGGTTTAAGACCTTAACTTTGTTAATTAAAAAAGTCCTATTCATTTTTGTATAAGGGATTAATTCATCTTTATCCATTAGTAAATTCTTTTTATACAATTGATCTTTAATTCGATTTGTAATATTGTTAATATTAATATCTTCAAAATAACCTAAGGCATATTCGTTTTCCTCTAAAGAGAAATCATTGACTTCATCCAATTGGTTTTGAAGTTTTGAAAGTGCTGCTAAATTAAATTTATTTTCCGCTTTTAGATTATCGAATCTTTCAGTCTGGTCATCGAGAATTTTTTTAGAGTTTACTAATTGAAAAATCAGCACTAAAGCTGTAAATACAAAAAGGTAAAGGGTGATTTTATTCTTCATTTTTAATTACAGTTGATTTGTAGGTTATCATAAGCTAAATGAACATTTTTGGGAAGCTTTTTGGATACTTCATCATGAAATCCTAAAAGATGACTTATATGGGTGAAATAGGCTTTCTTGGGCTTTAGTTCTTCAACCAAACTCAATGCTTCTTCCAGGTTAAGATGCGTTGGATGAGATTCAATCCTAAGTGCATTAAGCACCAAGACTTCAGAATTCTTAACTTTCTCCATCTGATCAGCATTAATGTATTTAACGTCAGTTAGGTAAGAAAATCCCCCTATACGATACCCCATAACTGAGAGGCTATTGTGCATCACCTCAACAGGCGTAACTATTTGATTACCAATACTAAAGTTGTTATTTTTAGAAATTATTTGAACTTTTACAGTGGGGGCTCCAGGATATTTGTTTTGACTATTTAAAATATATCCAAAACGATGATTTAAATTTTCTACAACTCGCTGGGTACCATAAATAGGAATATCCCCTTGGCGAAAAAAATAAGGGCGAATATCATCTAATCCAGAAGTATGATCAGCATGTTCGTGTGTAAACATAATACCATCTATATGCCTACAATTATTTTTCAACATTTGCTGCCTAAAGTCTGGACCGCAATCAATTATATAATTATAATTTTTCCATTGCAACAAAACGGAAGACCTAAGTCTTTTGTCTTTTAGGTTTTGACTCAGACAAACAGGATGTCGACTCCCAATTATTGGTATTCCTTGAGAGGTTCCAGTTCCAAGAAAAGTTATTTTAAACATAGTGCATATTCAAATGCAAATATATATTGAGAAATAAAAACAAACTTTGTAATTTTAGGAAATATATCAAAATATGGCGATCATACTTCCTGGAGACAAAGAATTTGAAAAGAGACCATCAACTGAAAGGAAAGCTTTAAAAATCAATCTAAATGATGGAGTTTACGGCACATTTGCTGAGATTGGCGCTGGTCAAGAGGTAGCAAGGCACTTTTTTAGAGTAGGCGGTGCTTCTGGTACAATTGCTAAAACAATCAGCGCATATGATAAAAACTTTAGTGATACTATCTATGGTGAGGAAGACGATAAGCGTTATGTCACTGAAAAGCGATTACATAAAATGTTGAGTCGGGAAATTATGCTATTAGAGAGCCGAATTCCCAAAAAGATTCATCCTAATAAAATGTTTTTTGCATATGCAAATACTGTAGCTACGATTGACTTTGCTAAAAAATTTAAAGGTCACGGGTGGATGGGTATTCGATATCAACCAGCTCCAGAACAACCATATAATGAAATTATGCTTCATGTTAGATTTCATCAAACAGAGGCAAGACTTCAACAAGAAGCTATTGGAATTATGGGAGTAAACCTTGTTCACGGTGCCTTTTACAGTCATGACGAGCCTAAAAAGCTACTGAAATACCTATACGACCATATTGACAGATCTGCCATTGAAATTGACACGATTAATTTTTCTGGCCCCTTATTTGAGGGAATTGACAATCGTATTCTCAGTTTACAGTTAGTTAAAAATGGGATGACTGAGGCGGTAATGTTCAATCCTCAAGGCAATAATGTTTTACCAGCAAGAGCTTTATACAAGAAAAACATCTTGGTGTTGAGAGGTAGTTTTAGACCTGTTACCAAAGTAAATATTGATATGTTCGAAAAATCGTTTGATATTTTTATAAAGGAGCAGCAAGTCAAAGAAAAAAATACGGAAGTTATATTTGAAATAACGCTTTCCAACCTTACCGCTCAGGGTGAAATTGATGAAAGTGATTTTATGGACCGCGCTAAACTTCTCGGCTCACTGGGCCATACAGTCATGATCTCTGATTTCAAAGAGTATTACCGAATGGTCGATTATCTGTCAAAATACACCAAAGAACAATTGGGACTCGCAATGGGTGTCAGTAATTTTGTGGAAATCTTTGATGAGCATTATTATGAGGATATTGATGGAGGAATTTTAGAAGCTTTTGGTAAAATGTTCCACAATAACCTCAAGGTTTATCTTTATCCGATGAAGGATTTGGAAACTGGGCAAATCGTCACATCAAATAATCTCAAACTTCATCCTCGTATGAAGGATTTTTATAAATTTTTCAAATATAACGGTAAAATTGTTGATATTTTTGAATATGAAAATGAATACCTATCCATTTTTTCCAGGGAGATCCTAAACAAAATAAGAAATGGCAATGAAGACTGGATGGATCAACTTCCAGTTGGAGTAGCTGAAAATATTATGAAAAATAATATGTTTGGCTGGAAAAGCAAGAAGATGAAAATCGATTAATAAATACTACTATAGAACCGTGAGTATCTGAGCAGCATGGTCCTTCGTTTTGACTTTACTTATTACGTGCTCAACAACACATTCTTGATTAATGATAAAAGTAATTCTATGAATTCCATCATATTCCCGTCCTTGAAATTTTTTAGGTCCCCATACACCAAAGGCATTAATAACTACTTTATTCTCATCAGCTAATAAGGTGAAAGGTAATTCATTTTTTTTCGCGAAGTTACTTTGCTTTTTTTGATTATCAGCACTTACACCAATCAATTGAAAACCTGCAAATTGTAGCTCTTTGTAATGATCTCTTAAATTACAGGCTTCGGCAGTACATCCAGGTGTATTGGCTCTAGGGTAAAAGAATATAATAGTTTTTTTGCCTTTCAAGAGGCTTAGATTAATTGCATTACCATTTTGGTCAACTGTTGAAAATTCTGGAACCTTGTCTCCTACCTTTAATGTATCCATGTTATTATTTTTTTATTTTACCTTCGAAATAACAAAAAATACATATGACAAAAAAGGAAAAGGTAGTGTTTGTAATTAATGAATTAAAGAAGCTGTATCCTAAAATACCAATTCCTTTAGAACATAGTGATCCTTACACTCTATTAATTGCTGTTTTGATGTCTGCACAAAGTACCGATGTTCGTGTTAATAAAATTACTCCTTTATTGTTTAAAAGAGCCAATAATCCTTACGATATGATTAAACTAAGTGAAAATGAAATTAGAGAAATAATCAAGCCTGTAGGGCTTTCTCCAATGAAATCAAAAGGAATTTATGAATTGTCCCATATTTTAATAAATAAATTCAATGGGGAAGTCCCAAAAAGCTTTGAAGAACTAGAGAAACTTCCAGCAGTTGGTCACAAAACAGCTAGCGTAGTTATGTCTCAAGCATTTGGTATTCCTGCTTTTCCAGTTGACACCCATATTCATCGACTGATGTACCGGTGGGGATTTAGCAATGGTAAAAACGTAGTCCAGACAGAAAAAGATGCCAAGCGGATCTTTCCTAGAGCATTATGGAATGATCTACACCTTCAGATTATTTGGTATGGACGAGAATATAGTCCAGCCAGAGGATGGAATCTAGAAAAGGATAAAATAACTAAAACTATAGGTAGAAAAAGTGTAATCCAGAAGTATTTCAAAGCAAAGGGTTAAACTTGCTTTTCAATCTCATCATGCTGCTCCTTGGTAATGGAATAGTACTTTGAAAATGCCAATATACGCTGAATTACAATAGACCTTGGTTGTTTTTGAGAAATAGATTTTTTTTTAAAGTAATTTTGCACCATAGAATTGCTTTTACCTTATAACGTAAAAATTCTAAAAAAATTATTTATTGTGCTAAAAGAATCTGATTATCTATCACCATTTTTCTTAAATTGATGATAGCATAGCGCATCCTTCCTAGAGCTGTATTAATACTTACCCCAGTAGCCTCAGCAATCTCCTTAAAACTCATGTCTCGGTAAATACGCATATTTAGTACCTCTTTTTGATCTAAAGGAAGTTCTAATATTAATTTTTGAATATCATTTACAATTTGTTTGTTAATTAGGGTATTTTCTGCATTGGGTGAATCATCCTTAATAAACTGAAAAATGTCATAATCTTCATTGCTCGCCTCAAACTTTGGCATTCTATTTGTTTTTCTAAAAAAGTCAATAATTAAATTATGCGAAATGCGCATTACCCAAGACAAAAATTTACCCTCTTCATTGTAGGAGCCATTTTTGAGAGTTTTAATTACTTTGATAAAGGTTTCTTGAAAAACATCTTCTGCAACTTCACGATCAAGAACTTTTGAGAAAATGAAATTATAAATTTTCGACTTATATTTATAAATCAATGTTTCTAGAGATTTTTCATCTCCATTGATATAGTTTTTAATAAGATTAGCATCAGTGGAATAAGA
>CACIXU010000018.1 GCA_902590705.1 uncultured Bacteroidota bacterium
CAGTAATCTTACTAAAGAGTTAGCTAAGGAATTAACATCAATCTCTATGTTTACTTCTATTTGATATTTGTATTTAGTATTATGAAAAAGTTAGACACAGTAATTCTTACGGTTTCATTTTGGTTCAGTATTATCACTTATGCACAAAAAATCGATTCCATAAAGCCTTCAGAGGAGAAAATTAAAGTAAATAAGGTGTTTGATGAGCATGGAAATCTAATCAGATATGATTCAGTTTATAGTTATTCCAGTACTAACTCCAATATGGATACCAAAAAAATGGACTCTTTAATGAATCAATTTTTTCCAAATCGAGGAACTATGCCATTTAAAGAACCATTTGATGATTTTGATTTTGGTTTCCCAAACTTGTTTCATCAAAACTTTAGAAACCTTGATTCCATTTGGCGACAAAGGTTAAAAGGACAACAAAAAATTTTTGATAGTATTTTCAAAAGGCACCACCTCCAAAAAGAGAAATCATCCACTAATAAAATCTAAATAATAATTCAATCAAATTAACACATGCTATATAAACTATGGATATACAAATAGAAAAACTAACTAAGACCTACGGACCTCAAACCGCTGTAAACGATATCAGTTTTGACGTTAAAACAGGAGAGGTTTTAGGATTTTTAGGACCTAACGGAGCAGGAAAATCTACCACAATGAAAATGATTACTGGCTATATAGGGTTCGAAAAAGGGGATATTCAAATAGGAGGAAAAAGCGTTACGGACCCTACGTATGATTTAAAAAGGCACATTGGTTATCTCCCTGAAAATAACCCCTTATACCATGATATGCCTGTGATAGACTATTTGGAATTTTGTGCGTCCCTCCAGGGTATAGAAAAACAGAATATCAATAAAAGAATTCGTGAAATGGTAGGGGTTTGTGGCTTAAATAGCGAAAAGCATAAAAAAATAGGAGAACTATCTAAGGGATACAGGCAACGTGTAGGCCTTGCTCAAGCCATGATTCACGACCCTGAAATTCTGGTTTTAGATGAACCTACAACAGGGTTAGACCCCAATCAAATTATAGAAATTAGAAAACTAATTCGTGACTTGGGAAAAGAAAAGACCGTTATACTCAGCACACACATTCTACCAGAGGTAGAGGCTACATGCGACCGTATTCTTATAATCAATAGAGGTAAGATTGTAGCTAATGGCACATCGGAAACACTTAGAAAGCAGTCGCAAGGGAATGAAATATTAAAGCTTCGTATTGAGGATGGTAAAGCAGATAAGATTTTAAAATCCCTACGGACATTGGACACTGTCCAATCGGTAGCATGTATTGAACAAAATCAAAATGTATTTGAAGTACAGAGCCTTGTCGAACAGACCTCTAAACGAAATGTATTTAACCTGTGCGTTCAAAACAAATGGGTGCTGACGGAACTCACACCATTGGAAACGAAACTTGAGGATATTTTCAGAAACTTAACAGTAAAATAAATATGAAAACAATTTGGATAATAGCCAAACGAGAATTGGAAATTTTTTTCGACTCCCTTATAGCCTATATTATCTTAGGACTTTTTTTAGGATTTAGCGGCTTTTTTACTTGGTTGTATGGCAATGATATTTTTCTAGTAGGTCAAGCCAATTTGCGCGTATTCTTTAGCATTGCTTCATGGAGTCTTTTCTTTTTCATTCCTGCCATAACCATGAAAATGTTGGCTGAGGAGAGAAAAACAGGAACATTGGAACTTTTGCTTACCAAGTCGGTATCAGACCGACAATTGATTCTTGGAAAATTCTTAGGGTCGGTCTTGTTAGTCTGTATAGCCCTATTGGCGACCTTACCTTATGTTATAACAGTTTCCAGTATTGGTAATTTAGATAATGGTGGAACTATTTGTGGCTATTTTGGCTTACTGCTAATGAGCATCACATATACTGCAATTGGAATTTTTGCAAGTAGTATAACCACAAATCAAATTGTGGCATTTATGACTGCCCTTTTTATCGGGTTATTTTTCCATATCATTTTTGGCGTTTTGGCCCAGAACTTTACGGGAAGTATAGGACAGATTTTTGAAACCTTAAATCTTCAATCCCATTTTGAATCCATTTCCAGAGGCGTTATAGATTCTAAAGACCTGGTTTATTTTCTATCTATAACAGTTTTGGGGCTTTATCTTGGAGAGTCGTCATTATCAAAAAGACATTCTTCTTAATCAATTATTAAAACATGAATCTGACCATTGAAAAAAATAAAAACACATAGATGAAAAAGACAAACGTAACCATACTATTAATTTTAAGTATACTGTTATTTGTGAACTTATTATCCGAGGAATATTTTTTTAGAATAGATTTAACCGAAGATAAGCAATATACTTTAAGCGAAGCAACTGAAGATATTATGAAGTCGCTAGAAAATCCAATTACGGTCAAAGCTTATTTCTCAGAAAACCTTCCGCCAGATATTGCAAAAACCAAGAATAATTTTGAAGAGTACCTAATAGAATATGCTCGAAAATCAGATGAAAATCTAGTATACACCTTTATTGACCCCAACGAAAATGAGAAAACAGAGCGAGAAGCTTTGGAAGCTGGTATTAATCCAGTCATGATTAATGTTAGGGAAAAGGACCAAATGAAACAGCAAAAATCTTTTTTAGGAGCCGTTCTAGAATTGGAAGAACAAAAAGAAGTTATTCCATTTATGCAACCGGGAGCCCCTTTGGAATACCTCTTGTCGTCATCCATAAAAAAGATAGCGGTAACCGATAAACCTGAAGTTGGGCTCATGGAAGGTAATGGACAAGCCTCCATTTCAGAACTTTCTCAGGTAAAAACAGCTCTAGATGTTTTATACGATTTTAATTCTACTAAAGTAAATGATATAACACCTGTTCCAGAAAACACAAAGACTTTAGCTATTATTCGTCCTACGGATACCATTAATAATGAAAGTCTTGACCAGTTAGACAAATTCCTAGAAAAAGGAGGTAATCTATTTATAGCTTTGAATAGGGTAAATGGTGATTTAAATAATGCCTATGGAACTAGTCAGAATACAGGTTTGGAAAAATGGCTGGAGTCAAAAGGTTTAGAAGTCCGAGAAGACTTTGTGATAGATGCACAATGTGCTAGCGTTGGTGTACAACAACGACAGGGATACTTTAATTTCACTTCCAATGTTTCTTTTCCTTATATCCCAATCATAAGTCAATTTGCAGACCATCCAGCTACTAAAGGTCTGGAAGCCGTAGTGATGCAGTTTGTTAGTTCATTAAAATTTGCTGCCAAAGATTCCCTTACCACATTTACTCCTTTGGCCTTTTCATCTAAAAATTCTGCAAAATTAAAAGCTCCACAGTTTTTTGACATTCAAAAGCAATGGACTGAAATGGATTTTAATGCACCTAATCAGATAGTTGCAGGGGTTTTGGAACAAACACACGATAATGGTAACAAGTCTCGTATTTGTGTGGTTGGGGATGGAGATTTTCCTATTAATAGTGGACAACAGCAGTTACAATCAGGAAATGTCAATCTTATGGTCAATGCTATTGATTGGTTAAGCGATGATACAGGGTTAATTGACTTAAGGAATAAAGGGATAAGATATCGCCCAATAGACACCTTGGAAGATAGTACTAAAACGACCCTGAAATATCTCAATTTTTTACTGCCTATTATTCTAGTAATCATCTATGGTGTGGTAAGGATGCAGATGAACAGAAATAAGCGGAGTAAAAGAATAGAAGAGAACTATGAATAATCAACTAAAGATTTAACTCATGAAAAAAAATAACATATTAATATTAGTATTAGTAGGTCTAGTATTACTATTTGTAACAACAAATTATTTTAAAAAGCATAGCAGTGCTATCTTTAAAGCTGAAGTGATTCAGTTTGATTCTTCTACGTTGAATAAAATTATTATTTGTCCGCCATCTTCTTCGGAGGAGGAACTAATTATTATTTCAAAAGATGATGATAATTGGCAAGTTGCCCAAGGCACTATAAAAACCCTGGCGAATCAATCTACTGTTAATAGTGTACTAGGTCAGTTAGAGCAAATAAAAACCGAACAGTTAGTCTCTAAAACCAAAGAAAAATGGGAAACATATGAGTTAACGGATACTTTAGCGCTATGTGTTGAAATCTACCAACAGGGCAAGGAAAAGCCAACAAAGCTATATTTTGGAAAAACAACAAATAGACAATCCCAAAATCCTGGATTTAGAGGACGTCCTTCTGTTGATGCCTCTACATATTTTAGAATCAATGAAACCCCCAGTACATACGCTATAAAAGGCGGACTTTCCAATACGTTTAAACGGAATTTTAATACATGGCGAAATACAGAGTTCATCAAGCTTAATAAAGATTTAATTACACGATTAAAATTTGAGACTAATAAAAACAACACTTTTTCTCTTTCTAAAAAAGAGTCTGATTGGTTTATGGGAGAGATTTCACCAGATTCTACCAAAGTGACTCAATATCTTAATACCTTACGTTATCAAAGTAGCTCACGGTTTATTGACGGATTTAAACCTAAAGGTAATGCGGATTATACCTTGACAATTCAAGGTGATTCAACTAAAGACCTAATTATAAAAGCTTATAGGGATTCTACAACAACAAAAAACTACATCCTGAACGCATCCCAATATCCAAATGTCTTTATTGAGAGTGATTCGACAGGGCTATTCAAACGCCTATTTGTAAATCGAGGTTATTTTTTGAAATAGTCAAATAATGAAGATAAGTGAAGGTTGATATATTTTATTTAAATCTTTTGATTTGATTAACGTATCAGTATTCGTGATTCAAATCATCTGTTTCCACCTATTACCTGATTCCGAGAATAAATAATCAAAAGTTGTAATAATTCAATCTCAAATCATACCCCACAAAACTCCTTCCCAACTTATCACAAACTCTTCCAGTTGTTCCACTACCCATAAAGGGGTCTAATACCAATTCAAACTCTTTAGATGTTTGAAGGATTGGTAGAGTTATAATTTCTTCGGGGAAAGGAGCAGGGTGTTCTCTTTCAATATCTAACTTATGTTAGATTTAACAGAAGTTATTTCAAAGATGAGGTTTCTTGTAACTGAGAAAGAACTTTTTCCATAAACCCCAATCGGAGTAGTTTTTATATCGGAATTGATTTTTTCTCCTATGAAAAATCATTTGGTTCGAGTCCCGTCCAGACCGCAAAATTCAATTATAACCTTCTCATTTTGAGAAGGTTTCTTTTTTTATATCATTTTAAATACTAGGTGATTACTAAATTGATTATTAAATGTGTTCAATTAGTTGGTTTTTAAATAATTTATTAATGAGTTGAATAATATTATTTTGTCCTTAATTGAATTTATTTAGTAATCAATTCGACCATAAAATCCACTTAGTTAATTCAATCAAAAATTAGTTTTCATAATTATGTCTATCATCAATTAGAGTAAAATATCCTCCATTATTTTGCCAATGAAAATCTTCTCCAATATTAGTATAGAAATCAAATTCATCTTGTCCATTAGAAGTTCCTGAAAGTTTAATGCTTCCATTATTGATTGCATGAGGTACAAGATCAAAATCTCCATCATCATCAACATCAATAACACTTATAAAATAAAATAGAGGAATATCGCCTGTGTCAATACTACTTTTATTTGCATAGTCCCATTCATAAATACTAATCCTGTTTGAAGAATCACTTGTAAAAGTACGATCACCATTATTTAAAAAAATCTCTATGAATCCTCCAGAGTTAGGACCAGAAATTCCATTTCTCGGTATGTTTGTACCAACATTTATAATCTCATATTGACCATCATTATTTATATCTATAAATCCAAATCCATATGAAAGTTTAGAATTACCATTATTGTAAAAAGGTAGATCTACTCTAGTAGAATTTTCTTCAGAATAAGTAAATGAACTAGACCCCCAAAATACTCGAATATCTTCTTGGTAGTCTGTTGAGTAACAATTTTGTTCAAATTGATCAGAAGGGTTGTCATAAACACAATATTGAACTTCACTTTCAGATGATCCACCAATCAGAAGGTCAACAAAACCGTCGTTATCTAAATCAAATGCATCCACACCTGTAAAATTAAAATCTAATCCTACATCTTGGTAGAACGAGTATTGCTCAAACTTTGTTTTTGTGATTGTAAAATTTCCCATTCCATCATTTACATAAAATAATGGTAATTGAACTATTTGTCCAGGATCATTATACCACCACTCATTATTGACTATATCAACATCTCCATCATTATCAATATCAAAACTTACTAGATCATGAGTACCTGTGTTTGGGCCGACCTGGTTAATTGTATATGATCCATCCAAGTTAAAATATAAAATCTCTAATGGAATGCGTGATGTATAATAGCCCCCATTTCCATCGCCATGGTCATTTTCATGATAAACCAGTACGTCATCTCTTCCGTCACCATTAAAATCGTTTAACTCCATTCTTCCACCGCACCATACGTTGCTGTCAAAATAAGTGCTCTGGGGATTGTTAAACACATCATCAACCAACACATACTTTCCAAATCCAACTCGGTAGCCATCAGAATTATTTTCAAGAAACCCAAATAAATCAATTAATCCATCATTGTTGTAGTCAAAATAGACTGATGTATCGCTATTAAGGTTAAATTTAACTCTACAACCGCATCCTATACAATCACAATTTTCTTTTAGATCAATAAATGAATCGATAACATCAGGTGTTAATATTTTTCCTGGGTGGTATTTATTCTTAACTATATTTCCTATTTTATTGTTAATTGTGGGATAATTAGGGCTTCTATCTATAAAATATTTGGTCACTATTTCAAATAATGCTTCAATATTAGTATTGGAGTTTAGAGTTACAGTTAAACTATTTGATTCACTATCATACCCTTCCCATCCAACAAACTTATATCCCTCATCAGCTGTTGCTGTAATTGTTACCTCAGTTCCTTCATCATATGTACCTCCTTGAGTTGAAACTGTCCCTCCTTCTCCAGCTGTAACTGTTAAAGTATATTGTGTTGGGGTTGTTGGTTCAGGAGTATGAACAAAATTTGGAGGAGGTGTTGTATCATCATCATTTGATGAACAACTATAGAAAAAAATAGTTAGTGAAATTAATAGGATAGAAAGATTTTTCATTTTCTAAAAGGGATATATATTTTAATCAATCATCAAATTTATTTAAAATAACACTAAATGTTCCCTAATTAAAACTCCAATAAATCATACCCCACAAAACTCCTTCCCAACTTATCACAAACCCTTCCTGTAGTTCCACTTCCCATAAAAGGGTCTAATATTAATTCAAACTCTTTGGAAGTTTGAAGAATGGGAAGAGTGATTATTTCTTCAGGGAATGGTGCAGGATGTTCTCCTTCAATATCCAATTTTTGATTTGCTACCGATGTTCTTACAATGTCTTCATTCCAATAATCTCCCATATTCTTTCCTTTTATGTTAGGCAGGTATGGGGAAATAGAATTGGAGTATTCACCATTTACACTTCTGTGTCGAGGCGGGAGAGAAGGTTTAGTTTTATCTGAGAGTTTGGTGAGTGTAGGGTAGTAATCATACTCCATTGATTTGGTTAGATGAAATATAAACTCATAGGAAGGGGTAAGATTGGATTTTGATGAAGAGGGTTTAGGATTCGTTTTAGACCAGATAATTGTATTTCTCAATATCCATCCTTGTTCTTGAAGTTTGAGTATTACTCTATGAGTTACATTTTGTAGGATTTGTTATATTAGTATTTATTAACCATAAATTATTTAAAATGAAAAAAATTATACTTTTAAGTACACTACTATTTATTTCTTTGAAAGCTGTTGCCCAAGTAGAAACTGGTTCAATACTTAGGTACCACTTTTTTAAAGTTGATAAAGCTGTAATGCCCGAATATGAAACAGTAATGAAAGATTGGTTTCAAAAAGTTCAACAAGCGAGGGTAGACAATGGTTGCATTAAAGCCTGGGTTTTTCGAAAAATAGTTCCAGGATCTTCTAATCACTCTTCTGAATATACTCATATGGCAATAGATGTTTATATGCCTGGAGAAGAGCGTCCGGATAGGTCAAAATGTGATATTGATTATGCTAAATTGTTTCCAGATTTATCTGAGGGAATGATTGAACTATTGCAAAAAGTAATGAATAATAAGGAGAGAATGTATAACGCGAGATTGAAGTATGTATCGGGAGGAGGTGATCTTCAACCATATGCTATATATAATCTAACTAAGACCAAAAGCAGATCTAAATATATAGATAAACACAAAGAATATTCTGAAATCTTCACAAAGTATTCTGATCGAGGCGCTTGGCACGCTATTGAGAGAATTGATCCCGAGGGATATGCGCAATGGAATTGGGATTATGTCACTGTTGATGCATATCCATCCGCAAGTGTTGCAAGAAAAAATGTTAACAGAGTCCCAAAAAAAATAAGAGATAAAATGTTGGAAAAATATGGTACTGGTCCAGAACAAAGAACGATTAGAGAGAGGTTTGTTGGATTACTTTTAGCTAAAGCTAATTAATTTTAAAGCAAGGAAAAGTTTCAACCCTCCCTCGTGGAGGGTTTTTAATAATCCCTTTTGTCGTTTTTGTTATATTAGCAATTATTAACCATAAATTATTTAAAATGAAAAAAATATTTATTTTATTAAGTTTCCTCATATGTTCGTTAGCATATTCTCAAAATGTTTTTTGGTATAATGTTATGTTAGAGGTTGATTCCAGGGATGCGTCATCAGTTGCTGGCCTAATAGATGATTTTTATTCGAATCATCCCAAACCTTCAAATGTGAATGTTGAATTTTCTTCTATTCCTTTAAGAGCCGCAAGTGAAAAAGCCACTCATATTATTGGGTTTACAAGCGAGTCGTCTCAATCACTAGCTGATTATAGAAATTCGTTAAAAGGAAATAATTGGGACTCATATTTATCAGAAATGCATAAATATGTTAAAAGTGTAAGAGCTTCAGCAGGGAGAGATTTAGTAACTAATAGTTCAAAGTCTAGATTGCCTATTGGACAAGCTTGGATTTTTAAATTGAAAAATAGAGACTTAAATCAAACCATAATTGCTTTTGATAAGTTTGTAAAATCAACTCAATTTGACGGATTTGTTAGTTTAGGACAAATTGTTCACGGATCAGAAAATGGAGAAGGCTTATACACTTATGCTACATATGCTAATTTAAATGAAGCCTTTAATTTTGGCCCAAGAACTGAGAATAAAGAAGAGGTCGCAGCATTTAAAGAGGTATTTACAGCACTTGATAATATTGAATATACTAGAACATTTACAAGAGTTTTAATAAAAAGATATTAATTGTATTGTAGAAAAAGAGCCCTCCTAAGTGGAGGGTTTTTTATTTCAATACCAGATTGGTGCCAAATGAGTGCCAAAAAATTGACTAAATTTATCTTAAACTAAATTGTAAGAAAAAAGCCCTCACGTATTGTGAAGGCTTAATTTAGCTGGTGGTCCCACCTGGGCTCGAACCAGGGACCAACTGATTATGAGTCAGCTACTCTAACCAACTGAGCTATAGGACCTTTTTTTACTGTTTATGTGACTTAAACGTTTTCATAAATTTGAGAGTCGTTGGTAAACCCCTTGAATTTATGTAATAAACGTTTCTTCTTACTAAAATAATTAAAACAGTGTGTAAATATACTTCAATAATAATGATAAAAAATAAAAGTGTACGGTAGAAATGTTTCTATAATACGCGACAAGCAAGTGAGTCCACTTATCCCTTTAGGAATAAAAATTAATTCGTCTAAAAAGAGTATTCTATTCCTAAGGTTCTATTAAAAATATCCTTACCAATAATAGATTTATTTACAAAAACGTTCAATTTCATTTTTTTACTCAATTCTAAAGAAAATTTTTGAGCAATTCCTGTTGAAGGCTCGTCTAGTAAATTTGTGTATAATTGATAGAACTGAGAAGTTGAAATAATTTTTTTAAAAATTTTCTGAAAATATATAGAATAAAAATTATTAGTCATTTCAAAATTTCGACCAATTCCATGCATATATAAAAACAATAGTTTAGTTTTCACATTTATTGGATAAGATGATCTTATCTCGTGTACATATCTTGATCTATATTCCTCATTTTCCATTACCCTGTATCCTGGGAAATGAGTACCCAAACTTAATTTAAACTTCTTGTGAAAAACCATATATCTTGCCATTAATGAATAATTAGTCGGTGTTAAGCCGTCCATCATTACAAGATTAAGTAGGTTTAAAGTAAATCGTTTATCTTGATTCGTGCCTGCTCTAATAATCAAATGTGGTTTATCAGAGGTAAAAATTGGAATAAAAGAAAAACCTCCCGTGTTGAGCTCAATTGATCCATATTGAGAAAATGAATGAAGGCTTATAAAGAACAAAAACAAAAAAAATTTAAAACTGCGTTTCATTTAAACAAAGCAACTTGTTTAAATATAAACAAAAATTTAAAAATTAATACCTAATTCATTTTAGGCATTAATCTCTTGAATAGCTATAAAAATTTCGAATCGTGATTGTTTTTTTAAGTAATTTTATTTGTCTAATTTTTTAAAATGAATTAAAGATATTGAGAGTTATTTTTTCTATTACAATTTTTAATTTTTTTTTAATATTAATTCAGTGTTCAAAAGAAGCAAATCCACTTGATGAAAAAGCTTCTGAAGTATCTAATGTTTCAAGTTCCGAAAACTTGGATGAAGAAGAGGCTTCAACTAATTCAGTAACTATCCCTTTATCAAATAATGTATTAAAAATGAAATCTTTATTCGAAACATTTGATGGGGTTACAACTTCTAGTGATTCAGAGTTTTTTTATGTTTCATCCAATGGAATTCCCTCACATAATATGATGGAGGGAATAACTAATTGGCAGCAACAGATCCCAATTAATCAGGAGTATAATGGAACTAACAGTTGGTCTATACCTATTAAACCTGAGTTTTCAGAGAATCCTCTTTCATCAGAATCTAATTTTATGAAAGGAGCAATGGCAATAGCTGTAAATGGAATTCCAATTTTTAATGCATTAAATAACCGAGGAGAAGATGCTAATTTAATTGGAGAATTAGATAAATGGGGTGGTCATTGCGGAAAAGCAGATGACTATCATTATCATTTACCACCAACTCATTTGTCAGATATAGTTGGAGCAGATAACCCTATAGCATATTCACTCGATGGGTTTCCCCTTTTCGGAAAGACAAATAATACTTTAGATGAAAATCTTGGTCTATTGAACAAAGATGGAAGTTACAGTTATTTTACTGTGGAATCTTTTCCATACTTTATTTCTAAAATGAAAGGAAAAGTAACTACTAGCGGATCAGCACCTGAAAATCAAATTGTTCCACAGGCACAATCAAAAGGAATTAGACCGGCCCTAACTCCTCTTAAAGGGGCAGAAATAACAAAATTTTTGACTACTGGTGAAAACTCCTATCAACTGATCTATAATATAAACAACCAGGAATATACTATAGACTATTTATGGGACAATACAGGTCATTACTTCATTACATTCACAGATCCAGATGGAACTTCTAAAACCGAAACTTATCATAAATAGATAATTCAATCAAAAAAGTAAGTAAGTCAAATTATATTTTTCAAATATGATCCCCTTTTTTAATTAGGATAATATCATTTAATCAATAAAGCTAACATAATCTAATATTAAGTGACTTTTCTGGTGTTGGGGTATAGGCTAAACAAACAGCACATTGTTGGTTATAATTTTCAATTACTGAAAAATTAAATATATCACCCTCCGATATATCAATGGGAAAATCACATACACTCCCCAGAGTAAAAACATTTTGATATTCCTTATCAGAAAACTCGTCGCGCCAACTAATTTCTATCAGATTTTTGTCAAACATTGGATCTAAAACTTCAATCACATAATTCATACAGATTCCTTTTTTAACAAGTTTACCACTGTAACAAATTTCTAAATCCGCTGTTTTTTCTGTATCCTTATCACAACTAAAAAAAATGGTTATAAAAAATAAAAAAAATGACTTTTTTATATTCATATTTCTAAAATTAACGAATATTTCAATGAAAAAAAATTTCTGAATTACCATTATGAATTAATCAAAATTGATTTTGTTTGTAAGATCTGTTTTTTAAAAAATTTAAAATTTAGTTAGTAATAAATTTATCTATATTTAATAAAATTTGCTCTAGATATTTCAATAGATGTCTGTTAATTAAATTAAAAAAATTATGAAAATTCACACTTCATTCTGGCTACTGGGCATTATCTTCAATTGTTTTATTTTTTTTTCTTGTGAAAAACAAAATCAGAAAAGGCCAAATATCGTTTTCTTATTAGCGGACGATTTAGGTTATAATGAAATAGGGGCATATGGACAAAAAATAATTAAAACCCCAAACCTAGATAAACTTGCAAAACAAAGTATGAGGTATACAAATTTCTACGCTGGAAATTCTGTTTGTGCACCCTCTAGAGCAGTTTTATTGACGGGGGTGAGTTCAGCTAATGTCCCTATTAGAGGAAATGCTGGGTATTTTGGAAAAGATGATTGGTCTCCTACGTGGTTGGAGAGCGATACGTTTACTTTAGGTGAGTTATTTAAATCAGCTGGATATCAATCTGCCTTTATAGGGAAATGGCATTTAGATAATCCAGACGATATTTCAACTTGGGCATTTAGCCACAGCTTTGACTTTGCAGCTCAAGAGCAATGGACCCACAGAAAATCTAAACGTAATTTTCCAAAAAGTGGGCTTTGGTTAAATGGTGATCAAAAACATTTTCCATATGACTTTAATAAGCATGAATGCAAGGATGCTTTCTATACTAATTTTGCTATTGACTTTCTGGACAATAAAGAGTCTAATAAACCCTTTTTTTTATTTATGTCATATCGAGCCCCACACTCTTTTGAGGGGCCTATAAGAGATACTCTTGAATATGTGAACCAAGATTGGCCAAAGGTAGAACAAGCACAAGCTGCCAAGATTACACTTCAAGACAAACAAGTAGGGCGGCTTCTCGATTATCTTGAGTCAATCGGTGAAATGGACAATACAATTGTGATGTACACAAGTGATAATGGTGCTCATTTTGGAGCTGATGGAAAAGGACATCAATTAGAGTTTTTTGACAGTAATGGCAATTTAAAAGGAGGGAAACGCGACCTTTACGAAGGTGGTGTTCGAGTTCCTTTAGTTGTCTATTGGAGAAATAAAATAACCGCTGGATCTGTCACTGACCATATTTCGGCATTTCAAGATCTAATGCCAACTTTTTCTGAAATTATAGGAGTTGACAAGCCAGAGCAAACAGACGGCATTTCCTTCTTGCCATTACTGCAAGGGAAAGTTCAAGAAAAACACGAATACTTAAATTGGGAATTTCAATTGAGTGGGTGGTTTCAAGCACTTCCTGATGGAGGGTTCAGGCAGTCTGTAAGGATGGGCAAATGGAAGGGCGTTCGTTATGGTATCGATTCTAGGATAGAGTTATATGATTTAAGTGATGACGAATCTGAAACTAATGATCTTTCAAAAAAACACCCAGAAATAATTGCACGTATCAATAAGATATTTAAAACTTCCAGAAATGAAACTGCTGCTTTTCCCTATGGAGGAGTTAAGCAAAACCATATATCTATGGATCGCTATAAAGATTAGTTATATTAATTGGGGCTCTGACTTAAAAAATTATATTTATATATTGTTACTCAACCCCTAATATATTTTTTAGTTTTTGCTGTCCAAACTCATTACCATATAGTAAAGTAGAAAAGCGCGCTACTTCTGCAGCCACCTGAATAGCCGCTTTAATTTCTTCTTCTGAAACACCAGCTGCTTTGGCCATGTGAACTTGTGCCGTTATACAGTACTCGCATCGCATAGCTGCAGATGCAGCAATTGCAGATAATCTTGCTTCTTTAGTAGAAATTGGCCCATCTGTAAAAAGCTTATTCCATTGTGCAAAATACGCTGCTGCGTCTTTAGCCATAAACTTTGGATACATTTGATTAAATGGACTTTTTTCTAGTAGAGCTTTGTGTTCCTCATCTGAAATCTGACTATATCCAAATGATGAAACAAGTAAAAAAAGTAAAAAAAAATTTTTCATAATAATTTCTTTTTTAAGTTATTAAAGTTTTGTGTTAAGAAGTTGCTTTTTTTGAACCATAATAAAATAATCCCATAGTTACTAGCCCCAGAATAATTACAGGAAGAGGGGCTGTGGGGTCACCTTTTATGAATGATATTAGGTCAGGAAGGGAAAAAAATCCTGCTAAAACAAAAAATAGAAAAGACAATCTTTTAAGAGTATCTAAATCAGTAATAGAAGTGGCTCCAACTATTAAAAAAATCATTCCAACTACGATTAATCCGACTACTAGGGCAAAAGTTTCAAACATAACAATTGCATCAGCTGACGGGTTAGCTGCAAAAGCGTCACTGATCAACATCATTTTAAATTCAGGAGAAAAAATAGAGAGAAATAAAGGGAGTGCTTGAATAAACAAAAGTGCTGCACAGATGAAAAAAATATTCTTGATTTTCATGAACTAGTAAGTTATTTATCTAAAATTAATGAATAGGTAAATAGATTTTTATAATAAAATATCTCTTTAGTATAATAAATTACCCAACTTTTTAGATTTGCTGTTTATTTTGAAAATGTTCTTTAGAAATGACTGTTATTTACCTCCTTCTTCCTCCTTTACTTTGATACTCCATTGCCTCACCTTTTCCAAAGCCGTAACTAAATCCTAATGAGAAAAAAGTTCCTGAGGTAGACCAGTTATTTACAATAAAATTACTTCTAATTGCTCTGCTTTCATTTACTCTAGTTCCAAAAATATCCCTTACCATTAAATTAATAACACCTCTACCTTCTACAATTTTTTTGCGAACTCCAAAATTTATATTCCTACTAGGCCCTCTCTCACCATCAACGGTCCTATATTCTGATAAGTAATTTAAAGTCAACTCAATATCTAGATCTTTAGGAAATTTAATTTTTGATCTAAACTCGGAACTCCATCGGGTTCCATTAAAGTTAAAATTTTGGCTCCCCCATATTCCCCTCCTATTAAATCTGTTCAAATTAAAATCACTGGTGATTACAATTATTTTACTTACATCTAATTTTCCATTAATCTCAATTCCATTGGCATTACTTGTGCCTAAATTTTCAGGACTTCTTTTGCTAATGTTCTTTTCAAGCGAAGTTACATACGTAATTTTTTCAGTTGTATTTAGTTGATAAATACCACAATTAATTGATAATCCTGAGGTATTATATATGGCTGCTAACTCATAGGAATCAGAATATTCGGGTCTCAAGTCAGGATTTCCTGCGCTAATATTGAAATTGTTTCTAATATTAATAAAAGGGTTCAATTGCCATAGACTTGGACGATAAATTCTCCTAGAGTATCCCAATTGTAAGTATAATTTTTTAATCAATTTAAATGATGAATGGAGAGTTGGGAATAAGTCCGAAAAATCCCGTTTATTTAATAAATTAGAATTGACTAAATTAGTTTGGGTGATTGTATGCTCCCTCCTTAATCCGAGTTTGATCCCCCATTTATCAGATTCAAATGATCCTGTTCCATAAAGACCAAAAACTTTTTGTCTAAAATCAAAAATATTGGTAAGCCCCTGATTAGGAACCCAAATTCCTACTTGTAGGTCTTGTACCTCAAAATCATTACTTAAATCATTATCTGTAAACTGAGCTCCCATCTCGATTTCCCATTTATCATAAAAAGGCTTTACGTAATCAAGTTTTACAGTATGACTGATTCGCCCAAAATCAGTCTTTGTTTTCTGATCATTAAATGTTGAACTTCCTATAACTGTTTTATTTTCAAAATTAGAAGATTGCTCCTTTGTAAAAAGGTTGCCAGTTGCACTAAAAATTAATGTATGATCCTCATTATCTAAAAAATCTCTTTTGTAAATAAGCTCATACTGATATTTAGGGTTTCCTGCTACAGTTGTTTCATTTCGATCCCATTCGGAAATTAATTCAGTCACATTTTGAAATATTTTGACATTAGTATTTGAAGGTTGATTTTCATCTTCAAATGCATAAAACCCTGAAAGCGTAATGACATTTTGCTTGTTAATATAATAGTCAGTTCCTAATATTAAATTATAATATTCTTCATTTCTGTAATCAGTACCTTTTGTTTTTAAAAGGTCTTTGGTAGTTAAACTATAATTAGAGTTCCTGAACATTGAAGGCAATTCCCTGTAACCATAACCTAACTGTGAAAAAACATTAAATTTTTCAGTCCTCCTATTTATGCTGAGACCTGCGCTATTGTTAAGTGGGCTACCATAGTTAAGTGTAAACGAACCGTTCAAGCCTTCTCTGTCCTCTTTTTTTATCACAATATTTATAATTCCAGCTGTTCCCTCAGCCTCATATTTAGCAGATGGATTCGTAATCACTTCAACTTTCTCAATCATATCTGCCGTAATTGTTCCGAGTGCATTTCCTGATTGATCTGCAAGGACTGAGGGCTTTCCATTAATTAATATTTGTACGCCCGAATTACCTCTTAAGCTAACCTCACCCTCAATGCTTACTGTTACAGAAGGAACGTTTTCTAACACCTCGTATGCGCTAGCACCTGTTGAGCTTAAGTCTTTGCCAACATTAAAAACGCGTTTGTCTAATCTGAATTCAGTGGTTGATTTCTCCGCTATTACTTCAACATCATTAAGGATGTTGATTTGTTCTTTTAAATAAATATATCCCAAATCAATATTGACAGATTTTTTATTTAATTCACTAAAAATTTTATCCTCATAGCCAATTAATTTTATTTCCAAAATGAAATCTTGTCTGTCGGTATAAATTTCGAAAAATCCTTGTCGATTAGAGGTAATACCAGTAATTATTTCGTTTGAAAAAACATCACGAATCAAAACAGTAGTGTTTTCAAGCGGGGCTTTTGAAATACTGTCTAAAACAAATCCACTAATAGTAGTAAATCCTTTTTGGGAGTGAGCGGTTAGTGAAATCAATAGTGAACTAAAAAAGAGAATGCTTTTTAACAATATATCTGTTTTGTTTTTGACTGAAATTATGTGGAATCGTTTAATTTTTTTGAACTCTTTATAAATAGAGTTTTCAAAGTTGAGAATTTTATTTAATTAATTTGTTAAATGAAATATTTTAAAACAAGAAAAAAATCAAAAAGTTCAAAAATTATGACTTATGTTTGTTTTTACCATCCTAAAATAATTTAAAAAAAATGAAAAAAATTCTGTTATGTGTTGGAGTTATTTTTTTAGCATATAGCTGTAAAAACAATAAAAAAACTTACAGGCAAGAATATGTCCAGCCTAATATTATCTATATCCTTGCAGATGATTTAGGCTATGGGGATGTAGGAGTATATGGACAACAAAATTTTGAAACTCCCAATTTGGATCGTTTGGCTTATGGTGGAATGAAGTTTCTTCAACATTACTCAGGCTCAACAGTATGTGCCCCTTCGCGCTCAGCCCTGATGACAGGCCAACATACTGGGCATACCTTTATAAGAGGAAATTCAGAAATGGGGTTTACCCTTGAAAAAGAGGGCCAGTACCCTCTTGCTACTGAAGAAATAACCGTTGCAGAAGTATTAAAAAAAGGTGGCTACGCTACTGGAGCCTTTGGGAAATGGGGGTTAGGTTACCCAGGGTCTGAAGGAGACCCTACTAAACAGGGCTTTGATGAGTTTTTTGGCTATAATTGTCAACGCGTAGCACACAACTACTACCCAACACATCTTTGGGATAATCTAATAAAAACCCCTTTAAAAGGAAATGACGGTAAAACAAAGGCAACTTATGCTCCATTTATAATTCACGAAAAAGCTCTTTCATTCATAGAAAAAAATAGAGCGCGTCCTTTTTTTATGTACTACCCGTCTGTAATCCCTCATGCGGAATTGGCAGCTCCTGAAAAATACATGAAAAAATTTAGAGGTAAATATATGCCTGAAAAGGAATATTTTAAAAAGAATTCTTCTTCACACTCTAAAGGAAGCCCTGAAGGTTTAAATAAATATAGTGTAGGTGGATACAATTCTCAAAATGAGAGTCATGCTGCTTTTGCTGCGATGGTTAATCTTCTAGACGATCAGGTTGGTCAGATTATTGATAAAGTTCATGAATTGGGAATTGCTGAAAAAACCCTAATTATTTTTTCTTCAGACAATGGTCCTCATCTTGAAGGAGGAGCTGATCCTGATTATTTTGGAAGTAATGGCCCTTTGAGGGGCTACAAAAGAGATCTTTACGAAGGGGGAATAAGGGTGCCAACTATGGCATACTGGCCCTCACAAATCGCTCCTAACTCTTCATCGAATCATATCTCCGCTTTCTGGGACTTTTTCCCTACAGCAATTGAAATTGCAGGTCTTGATTACAATTCCTCAAAAATTGATGGAATTTCATTTTTAGCTGAACTAAAGGGTCTGGATCAAAAAAAACACCCCTATTTGTACTGGGAATTTTTGGAAAGGGGTGGCAGACAAGCTGTTCGAATGAATCAATGGAAAGGAGTCAGAATGAACATGTCCAAAAACCCAAATTCTCCAATAGAGCTTTATAATCTTCATGAAGATATTAAAGAGCAAGAAAATTTGGCTGCTCAATATCCTAAAGTGATAGAAGAGATGAGACAAATTATGAATAAAGAACACACTCCTTCGACAATTTTTCAATTTAAATTTGAAGAAAGTAAATCTGAAAATTAAAGATCAATGTTATTGAAAATTTGATCTCGATAGGCATTAGGTGTATGGCTCGTTATTCTTTTAAAGTTTCTAAAAAAATTTGATAGGTTATTAAATCCACTTTCGTAACATATAGATTTAACGTCCTGATCTGTCTCTGCTAATAGTTTAGTAGCATGATTAATACGGTACTCATTTAAGAAAGAAGTAAACGTTTTGCTGGTGCTCTTTTTAAAAAACCTACAAAACGATTGTGGAGTCATATAAACCTTATCTGCAATATCATTCAGTACAATCTGATCCATAAAATTATCCCTTATATAATTAAAAATAATCTTTAGACGTTTATTCTCCATTGGACTGCTAATAAATGCATACCCGTTTGCATTCAGAATTTGCTTTTCTTTATGTTGCGACAAATCATAGAGTATTTTAATAAAAGTTAAAAGACCGTCCAATTGGGTTTCATATTTAAGCCCTTCCATTCTAATACCAATGTCGTCTTTAATTGGGCCACTAAAGGCGATTCCTTTCTCAGAAAGCATTAGTAAATGATTAATTGATTTTAATTCCTCAATACTATCAAAAGCATTCTTAAAAATATCCTGATTGAATTGAATGACAATTTCTTTCTGACCAACTTCAAAACCTTTAGTAAAACCAGTATGAGGCAAATACGATCCAACTAAAACTAAGTCACCATCTGTATAGTTCGAAAGATGAGTTCCAACCTGCCTTTTACCTACCCCGGAATTTACATATACCAACTCCAGCTCTTGGTGATAGTGCCATTTTAATTTATTATTATTTGGAGAATTAATGTCATATGATTCGTACTTGTAAGAATGTCCTAAATCTGGAGAAATAGATTCGTAGTCGGGTTTTAACATCAGACAAATATTTTATTAAAATTACTATTAATGTCGTTTATTGTCAAATAAAGATTAATAAATCTATAAAAAAAACAATTTTGTATATTCGGCAGTTTTTTTTTTGAGGAAAGCTCAAAAAAATTAAGATTTATAATATAATATCTTTTTGAAATTGTTTTTTATCGCTAATTGTTAAAAGCAAGTAATGCGTGTTACAATTTTTAACAATTTAGTTTTTAGCGACTTTTTTCTTAACTGTAAAATTAATTTAGTAATTGGTTAAAATTAGATGGATAAGGTTTAACCCTTACAGTAAAAAAATTATTGGTACGCCAGCTAAAACAATTTCTTTGCTTGTAATAAGTCATTATCTTTGCAAAAAAAATAGTTTGAAAAATAAAAAGCCAGACAAAGTTGTTTGGGATGAGAATCAAGAGAAGTATGTGGCAAAATTACTTCCCTATGGCTCTGAGTTAAATAGTCCTGTAATTGAAGTTCCTAACGTTGATATTTTTAAAAAAAGGGGGGTAGAAAAAGTTTCTAAACAATTTAATGCTGAACTTATTGATTTAAAGAAAAAGATAACACGTTTTGTTAAAGAGGCTAGCGACACGCAAAAGGTTTACTCGGCAAAATTCAAGTTTGAACCAATAGTAGGAGAAGTATATTTTTTATACTTCGGGAAAAAAGAAAACTACTTATCACTTATACCTCCTGAAAATTGGAAAAAAAAGTTCATTGGGGCTTTCCGCCTAAACTCTGAATATAAGTGGGAACAAGTTGATTGGAAATCTACTACCTGAAATTTTGAGTTCCATATACCATTCCTGAATCATCAAAAAACAAACCAACCCCTAAATAAGTATAATCACCTAAAATATTTTTGTAATGCGGTTTGCTATTTTTCCACCCCAAAACCATACAATCAGTTAGGCTTGATTCGCTTTGAGTATCCCCACAGCCTATAACATTTTCAAACCAAGGTGTCCTAGCAATGTTTTCAGCAATACCAAAATAACGACCTTCTTTTTTTACCCAAGGATTAAGTCCTTTTTTTTCTGCCCGCTCAATTGGATTTAACCCCTCGTGATCTACATGTGAATAAAAATGGTGTTCAACCATATTTACACTATGATATTGAGCTAAGTCCATTAAAGAATCTAGCGGTCTTAAAGCTGAATATCCTGCCAAAACTCTCAATTCATTTGTTTTTTCGAAAATCATTTGTCTCATAGACTCCAAGTTACCTTGTGCATGTGATAAGGAGGGGCCCGTAATAACAAATAAAATCCAAAATAACTTTAAAAGGTTCTGTTTCTTCATTTTTTAAATTTAAGGATAATTCCAAGGAATCCCTACTTTTGTTAAAATGGGAACTCAACAAACACCTAGACAAAAAAAAATTGCTGCTGCGCTTCAGAAAGAATTGTCCAATATGCTTCAAGGAACTATAAGAGAACAAGGTATAACTAATCTATTAGTTTCTGTAACAAAAGTATATGTTACAACAGACCTTTCTTTGGCAAAAATTTTTCTGAGTATTTTTCCAAAAAACAAAGCAAAAATATACCTCAATAGTATTCAAGAAAATGCTTTTCAGATTAACTGTGATTTAGCATCTCGAATGAGAAATCAACTGCGAAAAATGCCTAAGTTCTACTTTTATATGGATGACTCTCTGGATTATATTGAGGAAATAGAAAATGCTATGAAAAAACCGCAGAATCCAATCGATAAATGTGAATTTCTTTCTGAAAAACAAAAAAATAAATAAATGTCCCTTGTTTTTAGAATTGCTTGGCGATATTTTTTTTCGAAAAGTACTCAAACTGTTGTCAATCGAATCAATAACATTGCCCTATTGGTTATCATTGTTGCTTCTGCTTCCTTAATGATCGTTCTCAGTGCTTTTTCTGGGCTTAGAGAATTTGGCCTTTCTTTCTCAAGTGTTTTTGATCCCGATTACAAAGTTCTCCCACTTCAAGGAAAAATAATTTTAGTAGATAGTAATACTCTAAAGAAATTAAAAAGACTTTCTTTGATTGAAAATATTTCTGCAATATTAGAGGATAAAGTGTATTTGTCCTTTAACGATAAAAGCCAAGTAGCTTATCTTAAAGGCGTAAGTCCTGATTACTTATCTGTTATTCCAGCTGACTCACTTATAGCTGTTGGAGAGTGGTTAATTCCTGATACAAATTGTGTGGTAGCAGGATATAGCATTGGAGCGTCAATGGATTTAGGTGTTTATGATTACACTGATTTTCTCAATATCAGTTTCCCACAAAATTCCCATCAAAAAAATTTAAGACAAAGTCCTTTTTTAACTGAAAGGGCAGTAACCGTTGGCTTATATCAAATTAGTGAGGACATAGACAAAAAATATGTCTTTAGCAATATTAATTTTGCCCGAAAACTTTTTCAATATCCAAAAAACGCTTACTCCGCAATAGAAATTCAAACAAAACCAAATATTTCATATAAGGCCCTTTATGTTGAATTAGAGAAGCTGATTGAAGGTGAATTTATCTTAAAAGACCGGGCTGCATTAAATAGTGCATTATATAAAATGTTAAACACTGAAAATGTTGCAGTATACTTAATATTTACTTTGGTCTTGGTTATTGCAATGTTTAATGTTATCGGGGCGTTGATAATGATGATTTTGGATAAAAAGAGTGAAATTAAAGTTTTAAATGCTATGGGAGCAACGCATGAAAAACTGAGAGGTATATTTTTCCTTTTAGGAGTATTAATTAGTCTTATTGGTGGCGCAATTGGTATTTTTATTGCCTCAATAGCCATAATTATTCAGCAAGCAAGGCCTTTTCTTCAAGTTCCAGGGACTTCTTTGCCATATCCAGTCAAGTGGGAATTTGACAACTTTATTCTTGTAGTTCTTACACTATTTACGCTAGGGATCTTTACCTCTGCGTGGGCTAGTAGAGGATTAAAGAAACTATCTATGACCAAGCTGGATCAATAACCTCGTCCAAAACTCGATCGAAAGTGTTAAAAACTTCTTGGGGGTCATTAGCAGTTACCATAGCAGTTCTGTAAGGTTTAAAATTTTTAATACCCTTAAAATAATTAGTATAATGTCTCCTGGTCTCTAAAACTCCTAATACATCACCTTTCCAATCTATGGACATCTCTAAATGTCTTTTAGCTAAAGCAACTCGATCTTGAATTGATGGTTTATCCATATGGACTCGTGTTTTAAAAAAATGCTTTACTTGATTAAAAAACCAAGGGTTTCCAATACTTGCTCTTCCAATCATAGCTCCATCAAGGCCATATCGGTCTCTCATCTCAACTGCTCTCTCTGGGGAATCAACATCCCCATTTCCAAATACAGGAATATGCATTCTAGCGTTGTTTTTTACAGCTGAGATTGGTTTCCAGTCTGCGTCACCCTTATACATTTGTGCTCTTGTTCTTCCATGGATAGAAATCGCTTTTATACCTACATCTTGAAGGCGTTCGGCAACTTCAACTATTTCAATAGAATTGTGATCCCATCCTAGGCGAGTTTTTACAGTCAAAGGCAAATGAGTACGCTTCACCATTTCTGCAGTTAACTTAACCATAAGTGGTATATTGCGCAATATTCCGGCTCCAGCTCCTTTACAAACTACCTTTTTAACTGGACATCCGAAATTAATATCTATTATATCAGGCATAGTCGCTTCAACTATCTCAACAGAACGTAGCATTGAATCCAAGTTTGATCCAAAAATTTGGATTCCAACTGGGCGTTCTTTTTCATAAATATCGAGTTTCTGTAAGCTCTTAGCGGCATCTCGTATCAATCCTTCACTAGATATAAACTCAGTATAGACAACATCTGCACCATTTTCCTTACACAACGCCCGGAATGGAGGATCACTTACATCTTCCATAGGTGCTAAAAGCAAAGGGAAGTCCCCAACTTCAATATTACCTATTTTAACCACTTTTTTTTACAAAAATAGCAAAAACCTACACTATTTGATGTCTAGTGTTCTAGGTCAAAAGCATTAATTAAATTTCTAGTTATATCAGTGTCCCAAATTTCAAGAACTTTTCCGTCCTTCAAATTATAAACTCTAGGGGGAGAGTCTCCTATCAGATCAAAAAAAGTATTTACTTCAATAAGATCATAAGGAAATGAAGACTGAGTAATTGATTCAAAGTCCTCTACAGAGGTTGATCCTTCCTGAAAATATAGCACATAGAATTCAGGAAAATTTTTTACGCTCCGCTTAAGCTTTGCTAATTCGTTAGCTGTTTCCTGGCAATGCTCACAATCGAGATTAAAAATAGCAACTAATTTTTCACCTGATGACAGATCAACCCGACCTCTAGTTTCAAAATGAGTAAAGCTATCAAAAGGGAATTCGTTATGGTTAGGGATTGGTAGAATTATCCACATACTAATTATGGTGATAGCTGAAAAAACAACAGGAATTATTTTTTTAATTTTTTTAGTTTCAGCTGTTTTAAACACAGCAAGGGCAATGGTAAGCATGATAATATTTTTGATGATTGATTGTTCAGGTGTCATCGAAATCATTTCCCCAAAACAGCCACAATTATCCGTATCGCCAATAGACCATAAATAAATCAAATGTAAAGTAAAGCCACCTAGAAGGAAAAAAGTAAACTGCATTAATTGCTTAATATAAAAAGGAAGAAGCATCAAAAAGCCTAATGCAAATTCAAGCCCAATAAAAAATCGAGCCAAATAAGCAGCTATGAGCCTATTTGGAGCGATTCCTTGATCCATCAAAGTTATTTCAAAAAACCCTGGGCCAACTGCTTTGGTGTAGGCAGAAAATAAAAAAGTAATCGCTAATAATAATTGAAGTGTTTTTGAGAGAAACTTCATTTATAAATCTTTTATATTTAAAGTTAAGTTTTCTAAACTAAACAAAAAAGTACGGTCTCAAAATAAGTATCTTTGACCAAGTTTATGTAAATGTAAGCATGGAACATATTAGAAATTTTTGCATAATTGCACATATTGATCATGGTAAAAGTACCCTTGCCGACAGACTTCTAGATCATACTGGCGCTGTGACCTCCAGGGAAAAACAAGATCAATTACTTGATAATATGGATCTAGAGCGAGAAAGAGGCATCACTATTAAATCGCATGCAATCCAAATGGAATGCGAATACAAAGGTGAAAAATATGTATTCAATCTAATTGACACACCAGGCCATGTTGATTTCTCATATGAAGTTTCTCGATCTATCGCTGCTTGTGAAGGTGCTTTGCTTGTAGTAGATGCTGCACAAAGTATTCAAGCGCAAACCATTTCCAACCTTTACTTGGCTTTGGAAAATGATTTAGAAATAATCCCTGTTCTTAATAAAATAGATTTGCCCTCTGCAAATCCAGAAGAGGTTACTGATGATATTGTTGATCTTTTGGGCTGCAATTCAGAGGAAATAATCCCTGCATCTGCAAAAACAGGTTTTGGAATTGATTGTATTATCTCCAGTATAATTGAACGTATTCCTCCACCGAAAGGGGAAAAAAACTGTCAGTTACAGGCTTTAATTTTTGACTCTGTTTACAACCCCTTTAGGGGCATAGAGACTTTTTTTAGAATCATAAATGGAGAAATCAGTAAAGGGCAAAAAATTCAATTCATGGCCACTGGAAAAACCTATTTCGCTGATGAAATTGGGACTCTAAAACTTAATCAAGAACCAAAAAAAATAATCTCTGCTGGAGATGTGGGTTATTTGATTACGGGAATTAAAGAGGCTAAAGAGGTAAAAGTAGGTGATACAATCACAGGCGCAGATAACCCAACCCAAAAAGCTATTGCCGGTTTTGAGGAAGTAAAACCTATGGTTTTTGCAGGGATATATCCTGTAGATACTGAAGATTACGAAGAACTTCGTTCCAGTATGGAAAAGCTTCAACTAAATGATGCTTCATTAGTTTTTATACCAGAAAGCTCTGCTGCCCTTGGATTTGGTTTTCGTTGTGGATTCCTTGGAATGCTGCATTTAGAAATAATTCAAGAAAGATTAGAACGTGAATTCAATATGACAGTAATAACAACCGTCCCAAACGTTTCATATCACGCCTTCACAAAAAAAACACCCAAAGAAATCATATTGGTAAATAATCCGACTGACCTACCAGACCTTTCGGTTTTAGATCGAGTTGAAGAGCCATATATCAAGGCATCAGTTATAACAAAGTCTGATTTTGTAGGTAACGTAATGTCCCTTTGCATAGAAAAAAGAGGCGTGATCACTAATCAAACATATTTGACTACTGAGAGAGTAGAGCTTAATTTTGATATGCCGCTTGCTGAAATTGTATTTGATTTTTACGATCGTTTAAAGACGGTTTCAAAAGGTTACGCCTCTTTTGATTACTCCCCAATCGGGATGCGACCGTCCAAGTTAGTTAAGGTTGATATTTTGCTCAACTCTGATCCAGTTGATGCACTTTCTGCCCTTATCCATACAGATAATGCGTATACTATAGGCAAGAAAATGTGCGAAAAATTAAGACAACTCATCCCAAGACAGCAATTTGATATTCCCATTCAAGCAGCCATAGGAGCAAAAATTATTTCTCGCGAGACAATTAAAGCGCTTAGGAAAGATGTTACGGCTAAATGCTATGGAGGTGATATCACACGTAAAAGAAAGCTTTTAGAAAAACAGAAAAAGGGGAAAAAGAAAATGCGTCAAGTAGGTAGCGTGGAGATTCCACAACAGGCATTTATGGCCGTTCTAAAACTAAATGATTAAGTTTATAACTATAATTAGTTTCATGATGTGTAGATTAAAATTATACCTGTTTTGCTCATTTTTATTTTTAATTGGTTGCTCTTTTCCCAAGGTTGTGAAGCCCATGCCTAATATTATTTTCTTACTAGCTGATGACATGGGGTATGGAGATGTAAACTTTATTGGTAATGCTACGAAAACTCCAAATTTAGATCGCTTAGCTGCCGATGGTGTTTTTTTTAATAACTTTTATTCTGCAGCTCCAAACTGCTCTCCCTCTAGGGTAGGGCTTCTAACCGGAAAAGCACCTGAAAAAACAGGTATGTATAGCTATAGGCCCGCAAATCACCCTATGCACTTACCTGATGAAGAATCAACCATTGCTGAGTTACTAAAAACCAAAGGGTATCAGACGGCTCATTTTGGAAAATGGCACTTGGGAGCCTTACCCCATGACCCCAAATTAAATCACCCTCAGCCAGGCCAACAAGGATTTGATTATTCTTTTGGAACAGAAATGAATGCTCGTCCCTCCCATCTTAATCCAATCAATTTCGTGCGGAATGGCAAACCTGTTGGTATAATAGAAGGTTATGCTTGCCAAATAGTTGCAAAAGAAGGAATCGAATGGCTTAGCAGAAGAAATGAAAAAGAGCCATTCTTTGCATATTTTGCTTTTCATGAGCCTCATTCAGTTGTTGCTTCTCCTAAAGAGCTGGTTGATAAATATTCCGATCTGCCAAAAAAGGATTCAGAATATTTAGCAAACATAGATAATCTTGACCTCGCAATAGGTAAAATTTTAAACTATTTGACGAAAAATAACCTTATGGAAAATACCATGATAATGTTTAGTTCAGACAATGGTTCCTATCGAGTTAAATCAAATGGGGGTTTAAGAGCTGGCAAAAGCAGCTTATATGATGGTGGTATTCACGTACCCGGAATTGTTCGGTGGCATGGAATAACCAATGAAAATAAAATTATCGAAACACCAGTAGGTTTTGTAGATATTGTTCCAACATTATGCGAGCTATTGGAAATAGACCCTCCGGAAAGTTTAGATGGAACTAGCATATTACCATTGTTAAAGGGAAAGCCCTTTAAGCGGACGAACCCTCTTTTCTGGTATTTTTATCGAACTGTCCCTGAAATTGCTGTTAGGGTTGGTGATTACATGGTTTTAGGTTTAGATAAAGACACTTTGCCAAGAACTCACTCGTTTGGTCAAGCAGATTTGGAATATATTTCTTCAATGAAAATAAAAGATTATGAGCTATACAACCTTAAAAGTGACTTTTCGCAACAAGTGGATCTATTCAAAAATCACCCTAATAAGAAGAATTTGAAGTTGTTAATAGATAATAAATTAAATGAGCTTCAGGCTAATATTTACCCATGGAAAGATTTACCATTGTATTTAGAGAAAAGGCGGCGGCCAAAAAGTAAAATGGCGGCATTTAGTAAAAGGAACGGTGGTTTATAATTCTTAAGAATTCCTCTTTTTAAATTTCTCTTTGGATCCTTTCAATTGTTTCATTTTAAAAAATTTGTTTTGAAATTTTTCTATAGTTATCTTAACATGGATCTAATTTCTTTTGGGTGATAAAATTTAAAAAAATACTTGTGGGTTTTGCCTTTTCTCCTAACCTAAAGGCTAATGTATTTGAGGCGTTAAGAATGTGTTCATTTTTTAATGGCGAACTTATGTTTTTTCACGTTGGAACGAAAACCCCTGAAAAAGTTTCTCGATTTATGGATCTAGTAAAATCATGCCCAGTCCAACCAAAAAAAATATCTGTACGATGGGAAATAGGAAACCCTGTGTCGGTTTTACTCAAAGCCAGTGAAGCTTTTAAAGCTGAATTAATCATTTTGGGGGCGTTAAAAAGAGAAAATGTAGTTAAATTTTACATGGGATCGATCGCAAGGAAAATAACGCGAAGATCAAATTGCTCTGTTTTATTATTAATAAATCCATCAGTGGAAAGGCATCCTTGTCAGCATATTGTTGTCAATGGTTTTGAAAGCCCCCAAACAAAAAGAACAATTGAAGCATCATTTGTCGTTGCAAATGCACTTGGAGCAAAAAAAATATCACTGGTTGAAGAAATTAGCAGGTCAGAAGTTGCTGTTAGTGTGGATGATGACAGAAGTTTACGACGAGCAATGCTGAAAAAAGAAAAACTAAGTAGACGTGAGCAAACACGTGTCTCAGATTTTGTTAAAAATTTACCCTTAAAGCTTACAGAGAAAATTAATTGGAAAACCCAAAGCATCTTTGGCAAAAGAGGATACTCGATTGGGCACTATGCTAAGGTAGTACGAGCGGACCTTCTGGTTATGAATGCTGAGGAAAACCTCGGGTTTTTCGATAGGCTATTTACTCATGATATTGAGCATATTCTTGCTGAGTTGCCAACTGATGTGTTAATTGTAAACAATAAAAAAGGTGAATTCAGCTAGACAATTTATTATAGACTTGCCAAAAAATATTTTTTCGGGTTTTGTTGTCTCTCTTATTGCCCTTCCTTTAGGTCTGGGTTTAGCACTCGCCTCTGAGGCTCCACCTATTGCCGGTATTATAGCCGCAATTGCGGGAGGAATAGTAGTTTCTATCATGGGGGGATCTCACCTCACAATTACTGGCCCAGGAAACGGTTTAGTGATTGTAATATTATCTGCTATTATAGGTCTTGGTAATGGGGACTTGTATCAGGGCTATCTTTTTACTTTGGCAGCCATAATTATTTCTGGAGTCCTACTATTTCTCTTTGGTCTTTTTAGATTGGGTGGTCTCAGCGAATTTTTCCCTTCTTCTGCGCTACAGGGTATGCTTGCTGCCATTGGAGTTGGAATTTTAGCGAAGCAATTTCATGTGATGCTTGGCTTTACGCAGGTCAAAGGGAATACCCTAAAACAGTTAGCGCTGATTCCAGAGTCTATTAAAAATATATTTCTAAACCCTTCATTTGAGTTTTTGTTAGCGAGCGCAATTGGTGTTATAAGTCTCGTTTTTCTTTTTCTTTACTCTAGAATTAGAAACCCGCTTTTTCATCTTATTCCAGCTCCAATGTGGGTTGTTATAGGCTCTATCACGGTAATATATTATTTTGATATCATTCAGAATAATTCTCAAGTGTTAAATCCTGCCCTAATGATTACACTTCCTGATAACCTCATTGGCTCTTTTCCAAGTCCAGATTTTGGTAAAATGCTCACTTCAGAGTTCATAGGTCATACAATGTCGATTACATTAGTAGCCGTAATTGAATCTTTACTAAGCATTAAAGCAGTCGACAAATTAGACCCATTAAAAAGGCGTTCTAACATTAACAAAGATCTACGTGCCCTTGGAATTGCAACAGGCGTGAGTGGGTTTTTTGGAGGTCTAAATGTAGTTACGGTAATTGCAAGAAGCTCTGTTAATGTAAATAATGGCGCAAATAATAGATCTGCTAATTTTTTCCATGCGGCATTTTTATTAGTGTTTATTCTAGTTTTTTCAAAGCAAATACAATTAATTCCACTACCAGCACTCGCCGCTATTTTAGTCTACACAGGATATAAGTTGGCAGCTCCAGAAAACCTATTGAAAATATATAAGGTTGGTAAAGAACAGGCAATTATATTTATCACAACGCTGGTCGCTACACTGATTACAAGCTTGACCACTGGTATCCTAATAGGCATTATTGCAACACTTATAGTGCATATTTTTTTAAACAAGAGCAGCTTCCTTTTTACTCAAAATTGGCTAAAGCCAAATGTACTAATGTATCTGGAGGAAGGTTCTGGTAATTACTATGTAAGTGTAAAAAGCTTTTGTAGCTTCTTAAACTTTTTTAAACTTAAAGCAAAGCTGGATGAAATCCCACAAACTGAACACGCGATTGTAGATTTTTCTTTATGCGAATTTGTAGATCATACTGTGATGGAAGGGATGAATGACTACAGTCAAGGGTTTTCGAGAAATGGGGGGGTTTTTGAAATCATTGGCCTCGATATTCATGAAGCGGGGACAGAACACCCCTTTGCTATAAGAAAAAGCTTACCTGAAAAATCATTTTTGAACTTTAATATTTCTCTAACTAATCGGCAAAAGTTACTTAATGAGCTTTCAAGTGTATTGAACTGGAATTACCTGCCTGATCCAGTTTCTAGTTATGGAGATTTAGAGCATTTTATTTATTTCAGAAGAAAGTTAATTAACTATAGTTATAATTCTCTAGTAAGTGAAAATAAAAACTCTTTGCTCTTTGATTTATCGTATAGCGAAGGTGCCTTTATTGCGAAGGAAGATTTAAAATCAACATTTTTACAAATTAAGGCTCCTTATAAGATGCCCATTTTTATTCTAGATAAGGAAAATTTAATGTCTTCTCTTTACGGACTGTCAGGACTTCAGGACATCGATTTCAAAAAGCATCCTGACTTCTCAAAACGATTCTTCTTAAGTGGAGAGGACAAAAAAGCGATTCGGTCCTTTTTTACTAATGATTTAATTTTCTTTTTTGAAAGCCACCCTTTGTATTATATAGAATCAAAAGGAGACAGCATACTTATTAGAGGAAAAGAAAGGCTTGCTAGCATACAAGAAATTAAGCACCTCCTGGCTTTTTCTGGAGAATTTATTAAGTTGCTTGATACCAAAAAAAGTTAAAAGTTCTCTTTTTTTCACGCCCTTACTATAAATTTGTAAAACTTTAAAAAAATAAAATGAAAACTAAAATTTTAAAAATTTTGCTATTTGGAGTAATTACAACTCTTGCCTCACAAGAAAAAAAAGAAACCATTGGATCCGTAGAACGAATTAGCCCCGAAATGGACATCTACGTTCCCAAGGGGTCAGAGGTTGAAATTTTAGCACGCGGATTTGGCTGGTCTGAAGGGCCCGTTTGGGTTGATCAACTAAATGCAGTTCTGTTTTCTGATGTCCGAAATAATAAAGCATATCGCTGGGATGATAAAAATGGCTTAAGTGTATTCCTTGATCCTAGTGGCTTTACCGGAATAGTTCCCGCAAACAAAAAAGCAGGCTCAAACGGACTAACGTTAAACTCAAAAAATGAATTGGTACTCGCAATGCACGGAGACAGAAGAATCGCCAAGCTTAAGAGCTGGGACGAAAAAACATTTGAAACCATAGTTAATCGATATGAAGGAAATTTATTTAGTAGCCCTAATGACTTGGTTTACGCTAAGAATGGCGATTTATACTTTACCGACCCACCATACGGATTAAAGGGTTTCAATAATGATGAATTAAAAGAGTTACCCTATAATGGGGTTTATAAGCTTTCAAATTCTGGAATCTTATCTCTTGTAATAGATGACCTAAGCATCCCAAATGGTATTGCAATATCAAATGACCAAAAAACACTCTACGTAAACATTTCAGATCGAAAGGACATGAAAATAATGGCTTACGATATTACTTCTAAGGGTGTAACTAACGGTAGAGTTTTTTTCGATGGGAATGAGCTCGCTAAAAAAGATAATGGAAGCTTTGATGGATTAAAAATTCACCCCTCCGGAACAATCTTTACTACAGGTCCAGGCGGAGTGCTTGTCATTAAACCTGATGGAACTCACTTAGGAACTATTAGAACAGAAAAAAGCTCTGCTAATTGTGCTTTCGACTCAAGCTTTAAGTATTTATACATGACTTCACACATGTATTTAACAAGAATTAAGCTTTAGTTTATGGTGTTACACCCCATAGAATGTGGAAACTTCAAACTTGATGGAGGGGCTATGTTTGGTGTAGTTCCAAAAGTAATTTGGCAAAAAACTAATCCAGCTGATAAAAATAATCTTGTAAAAGTATCTAGCCGTTCTCTTTTAATTGAAAATGGCAACAGGTTAATATTAATAGATACAGGAATGGGAAATAAACAAAGTGAAAAGTTTTTTGATTACTACAATCGATGGGGAGACTTCAGTTTGGAAAAGTCATTAAAAGAAAAAGGGTTTCACCCGGACGAAATAACAGATGTCTTTTTAACACACCTGCACTTTGACCACTGTGGGGGAGCAGTTTTAAAAAACCGAGTAGGAAGCCTTGTCCCTACATTTAAAAATGCTGCCTACTGGTCCCACCAAAAACATTGGAAATGGGCAACCAACCCTAATCAAAGAGAAAAAGCTTCGTTTTTGTCTGAAAACATTTTACCAATAAAAGAAAATGGCCAACTCAATTTATTAAAAGGTGACGACTTTATTTTGGAAAACACCCCTCTGGGTTTTGATATAGTAATAGTCAATGGCCATACTGAAAAACAGATGCTGCCAATGATTCGTTATAAGAAAAAAATAATTGTTTTTACAGGTGACTTAATTCCAACTGTTGGACATCTACCCCTAGCATATGTTATGGGCTATGATATTAGGCCCTTAATCTCATTAGAAGAAAAAAGTCGTTTCTTAAAGTTGGCATATGAAAAACAATTCTTACTATTTTTGGAGCATGATCCTTTTCATGAGCTTATAGATCTTCGCCAAACAAACAAGGGTATTAGAATGAATGAAAATCATACCTTGAAAAGCTTTTTCGAATGAAAAAAATATACCCTCTGGTTCTAATAACCTTTATTTCCTCATGCGGCACATTAAAGTTTAATGCTGATCCTTTGAGCAGTCCAATTTATTTTGAAAATAAGAAAGTTCAATTATCTGATCTAGAAAAAAAACATTGGCACTTATTAGATTTAATAAAAGACAGTGTTCCAGGAATGAGTGTTGAAAGGGCTTACGAAGAACTTATTAAAGGTAAAAAAGGATCCTCGGTAATAGTAGCTGTGATTGATTCTGGTGTTGATATCAACCACCCTGAGCTAAAAAATAATATATGGGTTAATGAAGACGAAATACCTAACAATGGTATAGACGACGACGAAAACGGTTTTATTGATGATATTAATGGTTGGAATTTCCTAGGTAATTGTGAGCAAGAAAACATGGAGTATGTCCGGCTTCAAAAAAAAGAAGATCCTTTGTCGGACCAATACAAAAAATTTGAAGAACAAAGACAAAGAAATATTAAGGGAAAAATTGACGAATTGTCGAGAATAAATGAATTAATGAGTAAAGCTATTTCCTCAGATAGCATAATCAAGAATACGCTAGGTAAGGAAAACTACAGCCTTGCAGATGTAGAAAATTTTTCTCCTAAAACTTTTAAATTAGTTAGTGCTCTCTTGTTCCTGCGGTCATTACAAGAAATGGATTTGACCATTTTAAAACTCGAAGATTACAAAAAAACCGCTCAGACATCAATCGATAAGCATTATAGTCTTGATTTTAATCCAAGAACCATAGTTGGAGATAATCCGGATGACCTAAATGATCTAGGGTATGGAGACAATAATGTAATTGGTCCTTTTTTAAGTGATGCTGACCATGGGACTCACGTTTCGGGAATAATTGCTTCTAATAGAAATGATAATAGCGGATCAAAAGGAATCTATAATAATCTTAAAATTATGGTTTTAAGAGCTGTACCCGATGGAGATGAATATGATAAGGATGTTGCTTTAGCTATACGATATGCCGTTGATAATGGTGCTTGCATAATAAATACAAGTTTTGGTAAAGGTTATTCACCACACAAGGAATGGGTGTGGGATGCTTTACGTCACGCTGAAAAAAATGACGTTTTAATTGTCAATGCTGCGGGTAATAGTAGCGCCAACGTTGACCCCGGAATGAAAAAAACATTTATTACTGACGAAGACGGTGGGGAGGAAATTGTTTCTAATTTTTTAACAGTTGGTTCTTCTTCTTCTGAATATAATCAAGAGCAAATATCTGTTTTCTCTAATTACGGAATGATCAATGTAGACTTGTTTGCACCTGGGGATAAAATATGGTCTACAATGCCGAATAAAAATTTTGATTATAATAGCGGAACTTCAATGGCTGCTCCTAATGCTTCTGGTGTTGCAGCCATTATAAGGTCTTATTTTCCTCGCCTTTCAGCTAGTGAAGTAAAAAGAGTTTTGATGAATTCTGGTATGCCATTATTTGATAGAGTTAAACTACCAGGGACAGAGAAGTTATCAAAACCTGAAATCGTCTCCGTGTCAGGAAAGTTAATTAATTTATATAATGCCCTTATCTATGCATCTAATAAAAATAAAAATGATCTCTAAACTCTGCCAAGCGTTTCTTTTGATGCTGTCAGCATATTGTTTTTCACAGAATTACTGGCAACAAGCCGTTGATTACAAAATGGTTGTAGATATGAATGTAGATAATTTTACATACACCGGCGAACAGCAATTAATATACACAAATAACTCTCCTGATGTACTCAATAAGGTTTTTTATCATTTATATTTTAATGCTTTCAAACCAGGGAGTGAAATGGCTGCTAGAATTAAAAATGGAAGTGATAAAAATACACGTTTTGATATTGACATTGACACTATTGATTACAAGCAGCAAGGGTATTTAAAAGTGTATGATCTGATGCAAAATGATAAAAATGTTAAATCAAAGCTCTCCGGAACAATTCTTGAAGTTACTCTAAAGGAGCCTATAAAACCTGGTAATAGCACTACTCTTTCCCTTAAATTTGAGGGAAAAGTTCCAGATCTTATAAGACGGGCAGGTAAAAATTCACCCGAGGGGGTTGCTCTTTCGATGGCACAATGGTATCCTAAAATGGCAGAGTATGACTATGATGGTTGGAATGCAGAGCCATACTTAGGCAGAGAGTTCCATGGTGTTTGGGGAAACTTTGATGTTCAAATTACCTTAAATAAAAAATATGTTGTCGCTGCAAGCGGATATTTACAAAACGCAAACGAGGTAGGGCACGGATACTCAGAAAAAAGGGGTAAGCCTAAAAATAAAAAACTTTCCTGGCATTTTTACGCACCTAATGTTCATGATTTTACATGGTCAGCTGATCCTAAATATATTCATGATACTTTCGTTGGACCGAATAATGTTGATATTCATTTTTTCTACATTGATAACCCTGAATATAATTATAAATGGAAAAAATTGCAGTCCAAAACTGCAGAGTTAATGGAATTTTACAATGAGGCCATTGGAGAATATCCCTATGAACAATATACTGTTGCACAAGGGGGAGACGGGGGAATGGAATATGCAATGATGACTTTAATAACCGGAGAAAGAAGTTACGAAAGTCTGGTGGGTGTCACGGCCCATGAATTGGCACATTCATGGTTTCAACATGTTCTGGCAACAAATGAAATGAAACACGAGTGGATGGATGAAGGGTTTACAACATACATATCTACATTAGCGGTAAACAAAATTTTAAATAAGAAAGTAGAGTTTCCCTTTGTTTCATCATACGGAAATTACTTTTTTCTTGTACAATCAGGCAGAGAACAACCCCAACAGACAAATGCCAATAGATATGATTACAATATGGCTTATGAGATTTCCGCTTACAGTAAAGGAGCTGTTTTTCTTGCTCAGCTAGGATACATTATTGGGGAAGAAAAACTCAAAAAAACACTGAAAGAATATTTTAAAGAGTTTAAATTCAGGCACCCGGTTCCTAATGATTTTAGAAGAGTTGCTGAGCGAGTTTCAGGTATTCAATTAAAATGGTATTTAACAGATTGGACTCAAACAACAAACACGATTGATTACGCTATTAAATCAATTGAAGAAGAAAAACAAAAAACCATAATTACCCTTAAGAGGATTGGCTCTATGCCAATGCCATTGGATGTCTTGGTGCGGTTTAGAGATGATAGCTCCTCTATTTATTACATACCTATTCCACTAATGCGTGGTGAAAAAGAAAATCCATATCCCCTGGACTGGGTTATTCTTGAAGATTGGGCGTGGGCCTATCCCGAATATCAAATTATAATAGACAACAATAAAAAAGACATAAAAGAAGTGATAATTGATCCTAGCTTTTACATGGCTGATGTTAATAGAGAAAATAATTATCTAAGTAATTAGAATTGTCAGAATTTCCTGAAATAAGAAAACTTAAAAATAAAACTCTCATTGATCGGGTTTTTAAAAAAGGTGAGCAAATTCAATCTGGATCCCTTTCAATGCACTACTTAAAAAGCGAAGAAAATAATGGGAATATCTATATAAACGTGGCTGTTTCAAAAAAAGAAGTTTCCTTGGCAGTTAAAAGAAACGGTATAAAAAGAAAAATACGCGCGTCTATTATCATTAATCGGTCACCAATCAAAAAAAAACTAATCTCTGGTTACTACATGATTTTATACAAGGAAAAGGAAATCCTAACTTCGTCATCAATATCAAAAAACCTTAAGCAGCTAATTAGAAAATTCAAATCAAATAATTAAAGTGCTGTCAAAAAGTAATTTCTCTTATTTCTATTGACAGGGTATTTTATCTATCCTGTTTTTATGCCTTCCTCCTTCGAAAGGTGTTGATATAAAAGTATCTACCATCGCTAGGGCATCTTGTTGGCTTATGAATCTAGCTGGAATACTCATCATATTAGCGTCATTGTGACTTCTGGACAACTTTGTAATTTCTTCTGTCCAACAAAGAGCTGCTCTTATTTTTGGGTGTTTATTAGCTGTCATAGCAGCTCCATTTCCACTTCCACAAATTACTATTCCTAAATCTGCTTTTCCTTTTTTTACATCATTTGCCACAGGATGAATAAAATCTGGATAATCAACGCTTTGATTTAAATCAGTGCCGTGATTTTTGACTTGATGGCCATTTTTTTCCAAATAAAATTTAACCGCCTCTTTTAGTTTTGTTCCTGCATGATCGTTTCCTATAGATATTCTCATTTTTTTTTTAAATTTAAATACTTTAAGT
>CACIXU010000019.1 GCA_902590705.1 uncultured Bacteroidota bacterium
TAAAAATGATAATTCTAAGTCAAGCAATGACAAATCAGATGATTTTCTAGATAATTTTAATTGGCATAACTATCAGGAGGGAATAGATATAATTGATGATGATAAACTTCTTGAGTTTGAATCTTTAGTTGCTGAGAATTTTGTTGATACAGCTGACGAAGATGTGCTTGAAGGAATTATTGTCCACCTCACTGATCGTGAAGCAATAATTGATATCAACGCAAAATCCGAGGGAGTTATTTCTTTGAATGAGTTTAGATATAATCCAAATCTTAAGATAGGAGATAAAGTTGAGGTTATTGTTGATATTCGGGAAGATAAGACTGGACAATTAATACTCTCTCACAGAAAAGCGAGAGTTATTAAAGCTTGGGACCGTGTCAATAATGCTCATGATAATGGAGAAATTGTAAATGGTTTCGTAAAATGTAGAACCAAGGGAGGAATGATAGTAGATGTTTTTGGAATTGAAGCTTTTTTGCCTGGATCTCAAATCGATGTAAAGCCAATTCGTGATTATGATCAGTATGTTGACAAGACAATGGAATTCAAAGTTGTTAAAATTAATCATGAGTTCAAAAATGTTGTTGTTTCTCACAAAGCACTTATTGAAGCTGATCTAGAAGTCCAAAAGAAAGAGATAATAGGGCAGCTGGAAAAAGGTCAAGTTCTCGAGGGAATGGTAAAGAATATTACATCATACGGTGTTTTTGTTGACTTAGGAGGAGTTGACGGTTTAATTCATATTACAGATCTTTCTTGGAGTAGAATTAATCACCCCAATGAGATATTAGAGCTCGATCAAAAACTAAATGTAGTCATTTTAGATTTTGATGATGATAAATCCAGAATCCAGTTAGGTTTAAAACAATTAAGTCCTCATCCATGGGATCGATTAAGTGACGAAATTAAGGAAGGAGATAAGGTTAAGGGTAAAGTTGTTGTAATAGCTGATTATGGTGCTTTTATTGAAATCGAAGAGGGTGTTGAGGGACTTATTCATGTTTCTGAAATGTCTTGGTCAACTCACTTAAGGTCTGCTCAAGATTTTGTTAATATTGGTGATGAAGTAGAGGCAGTATTATTGAGTATAGATCGCGAAACCAGAAAAATGTCATTGGGAATAAAACAACTAACAACTGATCCCTGGACTGATATTACATCGAAATATCCAGTTGGATCTAAACATAAAGGAGTAGTTAGAAATTTCACAAACTTTGGTGTATTCATTGAGTTGGAAGAGGGAGTGGATGGATTAGTCTATATATCTGATTTATCTTGGACAAAAAAAATTAAGCATCCATCTGAGGTTTTATCCTTATCAGATAAAATCGATGTCCTTGTTTTGGAACTTGACGTGGAGGGAAGGAAACTTAGCCTTGGGCACAAGCAAACAATGGATAATCCATGGGATAAATATGCAAATGAATTTGCAGTTGATACTGTTCACAAAGTTTCTATTACTGAAATTGTTGAAAAAGGTGCAACTATTTATTTCAATGAAGATGTAGTCGCTTTTGTACCCTCACGTCATATGGATAAAGAAGATGGGACTAAACTTAAAAAAGGTGAGGAAGCTGAATTCAAGATAATTGAGTTTAACAAAGAATTTAAGCGGGTAGTTGCTTCTCATACTAATTTATTCAAAGAGCAAGAAAAGAAAAATTTCAGAAAGGCCTCTAAAAATCTTAAAGAAAATAACAGTGAGAAAACTACTTTAGGAGACCTAGGTGCTTTAGCTGATCTTAAGAAAAAAATGAAAGACGCTTGAAGCTTTTAGCTTTTAAACCCTTCTTTTCAAGAAGGGTTTTTTTTTAAAATTCAAAAAAAAAAGTAATATTTTTGTTCTATGTCTCCTAAAATACTATTGTCAACAAAAAAAATAGATATTATTTTAAAAAGATTGGCATGTCAATTAATTGAAAAGTATCCAGATTTTAGTAAAGTTGTATTAGTAGGGTTACAGCCAAGAGGTATTTATTTATTAGATAGACTCCTCGATCTCCTTGAGGTTGATTATGCTTTGGGTAAAGTCATATCAGGTAAGCTTGATATAACATTTTTTAGGGACGATTTTAGAAGATTTGATAAAACACTTTCAGCCTCTTCATCTCAAATGGAAGTTACAATTGAAGGCAAATCCGTAGTTTTAATCGATGATGTATTATTCACTGGAAGGAGTATTCGTGCAGCCCTTACTTCATTAGATAATTACGGGAGACCTTTAGATATTCAATTATTGGTTCTTATTGATAGAAGATTTAGTCGACATTTACCTATACAGCCAGATTTTGTTGGAGCACAAGTAGATGCATTTGAGGGCGACAGAGTTAGAGTTCATTGGAAAGACAATAAACAAGATGATATAGTATTTATAGAAAAAAATTCCTAAATGAAAAAATTAAGTGTGGATCATTTAATTGGAATCAAGTACCTTAAAGAGGAGGATATTCACTTAATTTTTGAAACAGCTGATCATTTTAAGGAAGTAATAAATCGTCCAATAAAAAAAGTCCCTAGTTTAAGAGACATTACAATTGCAAACCTTTTTTTTGAAAATAGTACTAGGACAAAACTATCCTTCGAATTAGCAGAAAAAAGACTTAGTGCTGATGTAGTAAACTTCTCTGCCTCGCAATCATCTTTAAGTAAAGGAGAAACTCTTATTGATACGGTAAATAATATTTTAGCCATGAAGGTTGATGTTATAGTTATGCGACACCCAAACCCTGGCGCTCCATTATTCTTATCAGAAAATGTAGATGCTTGTATAATAAATGCTGGGGATGGAACACACGAACACCCTTCACAAGCTTTACTAGATGCTTTTTCAATTAAAGAAAAACTAGGTAATATATGTGGAAAGAGAATTGCTATAGTAGGTGATATACTTCACTCAAGAGTAGCTCTCTCCAATATATTTGCCCTTAAAATGCTAGGAGCAGAAGTAAGAATTTGCGGTCCTAAATCGCTTTTACCAAAACACATACAATCATTAGGTGTCTCAGTAAGTACTGATTTAATGAAAACTCTTAAGTGGTGTGATGCCGTTAATATGTTAAGAGTTCAAAACGAAAGGATGGACTTAAATTTCTTTCCCTCCTCCAGGGAGTATGCAAAACTTTATGGTTTAAACCTTAAAAAACTTGAACAAATAAAAAAAGATATAGTTATTCTCCATCCTGGCCCAATTAATCGTGGGGTTGAAATTACCTCCGACGTAGCTGATTCTAAAAACGCTGTTATTCTAGACCAAGTTGAAAATGGGGTCGCAATTCGAATGGCCATTATTTACCTTCTTGTGGCTAAGCTTAATATTCCAGATGTATGATAAATGAAACTCATGACACCTACCAATACTTAAGACCCAAATCTGATTCTTTTTCTAAATCTGATTTTATTATCCCAGGAAAAGAACCAATCGATATCATCCTAGAGTTAAATCATTTAAATGCAATCAACAATTCGCTTCTGGGTATTATTTTAGATTTAAATAAAGATCAAATTTCAAAGGGATTATGTTTGGTAGTTGTTAAATCAGATATTACTGATTTTTCCGAACGAGACTCTCTTATTGTTGTACCTACACTTGGGGAGGCTAAGGACTATATTCAGATGGCGAAGATTCAAAGAGACTTAGGTTTTTAATATGAAGTTATCAATTCTAGGTTGTAATTCAGCTACCCCATTGGAAAACTCCCATACTACCTCTCAAGTTCTCGAGGTTAAAAACCATCTTTTTTTAATTGATTGTGGAGAGGGTACTCAGATTCAACTACGCAACCAAAAAATTAATTTTTCAAGAATAAAACATATTTTTATTTCGCATTTACATGGTGATCATTTTTATGGTTTAGTAGGATTAATTAGTACTTTTAGACTTTTAGGAAGAACCTCAGACCTAAATGTATACGGTCCAAAGGGGATTAAAGAAATTATTACACTTCAACTTAAACTTGCTAACTCATGGACCAATTATAATTTATTTTTCCACGAATTGGAAAGCAAGACATCTCATATCATATTTGAAGATGATGATATCTTAGTATCCACTATTCCGTTAGAACACCGCGTATATACAAATGGATTTTTATTTAGAGAAAAAACTGGAAAAAGGCCCTTAAATTTTCAGAAAATTAAGGATTTTAAAATTAAATCTTATGATTTTCAAAATCTGAAGCAAGGTAAAGATTTAATTACAGAACAAGGTAAGATAATTAAAAATGAATCCCTCACTTTGGAACCTCATCCAATTAAAACCTATGCTTTTTGCAGTGATACTTCTTACAATGAAAGTATTGTACCTTTAATTGAATTCGTTGATTTGTTGTACCATGAAGCTACTTTTTTAGATTCACATGCAAATTTGGCAAAAAAAACCAAACATAGTACGGCTAGACAAGCAGCAAAAATAGCAAAGTTATCGAATGTTAAACGATTGATTTTAGGTCATTTTTCAAGTAGATATAAGGATAAAAGCCAATTCATTACGGAGGCTAAATCAGTTTTCGATAAAGTTGAATTAGCTTCAGACGGTAAAATTATTCATCTATAATTTGATAGATAAATTGTAAATTTGATTTTAAAATAATTTTAGCATCATGAAAGCCAATTTGGCAGATTTGCGAAAATCCTATGACAAGGGTAGCTTAGATATTAATGCAGTTGGTGATAATCCCATTAATTTATTTGAGATTTGGTTCAAAGAAGCTGAGCAGTCAGATTTGATCGAAGAAGCTAACGCTATGATTTTATCTACTTTAGGTGAAAGTGGCTTCCCTAAACCAAGAGTTGTTCTTTTAAAAGGATTTTCAGAAGAGGGTTTTATTTTTTTTACTAATTATAAGAGTGAAAAAGGCCGGTCTTTGTTAAAAAATCCAAAGGTTGGAATTGCTTTTTTTTGGCCAGCTTTAGAGCGTCAAATTATTATCAAAGGAATTGCTCAAAAGATTTCCTCAGATAGATCAGATGAATATTTTAATTCCCGTCCCAGAGGAAGTCAGTTGGGCGCCTTAGTTTCTCCACAGAGCTCAGTAATCTCGAGTAGACAATTTTTGGAGGATCGATTGTCAACCCTAACAGATGAATATTTAAACAAACCTATTCCACGCCCAGATCATTGGGGAGGTGTTGTTGTCAAACCTGTTCAGATTGAGTTTTGGCAAGGTCGTCCAAATCGTTTACATGATAGAATATCCTGCCAATTGATCAATGAAGTTTGGAAAAGTGAACGTTTAGCACCCTGATTATTGATGAAAGAACTTGTTATTTTAAGACATGCCAAATCCAATAATAAATACTTGGTTGATGATATAGATCGTCCCTTATCCACAACAGGAATTGAAAGGATCAAAAAAATTTCAAAAAAAATGCTGATCTTTTTTAAAAATAGTGATATCATTCTATCAAGCCCCGCTAACCGAGCTTTGCATACCGCACAATTAATGATGCGGGAATTGAATTATAATTATGACAAACTTATTGTAGATAGAAAATTATATACTTTCTATGCCAGCGATTTAATAGATTATGTTCACGGGTTAGATAATAAGTGGAGTAAAGTTATTTTAGTTGGCCATAATCCTGCTTTTACTGAATTGGTTAATCATTTTTCAAGAAAAAAAATAATCCACCTTCGCACAGCTGGGTTGGCTAAAATCACATTTGATTCAAATGACTGGAAATCATTACTTCAAGGAGAAATGGTCTTAGGACAAAAAACAATCATAAATGATTATTAATGATTACGCATCCTCAATACATCAACCGCGAAATAAGTTGGCTTGACTTTAATGAAAGGGTCCTACAAGAGGCAAATGATCAAAATGTGCCACTTTTGGAGCGTCTTAGGTTTTTGGGAATTTTTTCAAATAATTTAGATGAATTTTTCCAAGTTAGGTACGCCACTGTTAGGCGTATTGCTCAGTCAAGCATGACAGGAAAAAAAGTTTTTGCTGGTAGGAGTGCTGAGGTATTGTTAAAAGAAATTACAAAAAAGGTAATTGAGCTTCAAGAAGATAGTTTGAACATTCTCAATCGAATTTATGATGAGATGGAAAGGGAAAATATTTTTTTTATAGATGAAAATCAGGTAAATCCAGACCAAGAAAAATTTTTAAAAGACTATTTTATTGAAAAGGTAAACCCTAGTTTGGTAACTCTAATTCTCTCTGGAGAACAAACACAAGACTTATCGGATAATAAAGCTTTTTTAATTGTTACAATGGATTTAGATTCTAACTCCAAACCAAATCGACTCTTTGCGCTTATTGAAATCCCTAAAGATGCTAAACGATTTGTTGTTCTTCCAAAGAAAGAGGATGGAAAACAGTATGTCATGATGCTAGATGATTTGATTCGATACAATTTTCATATAATCTTTAATTTTTTCAATTATAATTCTATAGCAGGGCATATGGTAAAGATTACCAGAGATGCCGAGCTAGATCTTGAAGAAGACGTCTCTATTAGCTATGTTGAAAAAATCACAATGAGTGTCAAAGACCGATTGATTAGCGATCCTGTTAGACTGGTTTATGATAAAAAAATCCCAAAATACACTCTTAAATTTGTTATTGAAAAACTTAGTATCAATTCTACAGACAGTCTAATTCCGGGTGGTAAATACCATCATCGCAGAGATTATATGAATTTTCCTAGTTTAGACAGACCAGATCTATTGTACTCTAAGTTTTTACCTCTTCCGATTCCTAATCTTAGTTTAGAAGAAAATATTTTAGAAGCTATTGCAAAGAGGGATTATTTACTTCACGCTCCCTACCAAAACTTCTCTTATATCATTAAATTCCTGAGAGAGGCGGCTATAGATCCAAAAGTCAAGTCTATAAAAATAACAATTTATCGTTTATCTAAATTATCAGATGTAGCGAGCTCATTGATTAATGCTGCAAGAAATGGTAAAAAAGTTTTGGTTCAGATTGAATTACAAGCAAGGTTTGATGAACAGAACAATATTAATTTCGCAGGACAGTTAGAAGCTGCTGGGGTTAGACTTATTTTTGGGATTCCCGGTCTAAAAGTTCATTCTAAAATATGTGTAATTGAGCGAGTAGGGGAAAAGAAGAATTTTAGATTTGGTTTTATTAGCACAGGAAATTTTAACGAATCTACTGCTAAAATTTATACTGATTACACACTTTTTACTGCTAATCAGAAAATATTAAAAGAGGTCAACAAGGTATTTAATTTCCTGGAGGTTAGTTATAAACTCAAAAAATACAGACACCTTATTGTATCTCCTCATTACTCTTCAAATATCCTTTGTAAATTAATAGATAAGGAAATTAGCAATCATAAAAAAGGACTTCTTTCTGGGATCAGCCTAAAAATAAATAATATTACCAATTACCCATTAGTTAATAAACTCTATGAGGCCAGTCAAGCGGGAGTAAAAGTCAAAATGATTGTCAGGGGTGTTTGTTGTCTTGTCCCAGGCGTTAAAGGACTTAGTGAAAACATTCAGGTAATAAGTGTTGTAGATAAATTTTTGGAACACTCTAGGGTTTATATTTTCAAAAATGCCGGAGATAGAAAAATTTATTTGTCATCAGCAGATTGGATGACTAGAAATATAGAAAATAGGGTAGAGGTAGGTTGTCCAATTTATGATAAGGATTTACAGCAAGAGATATTGGATACCTTTAATATCTCTTGGAATGATAATGTTAAGGCGAGAATTATAAATAAAACCCCTCAAAACAAGATAATTAAACCTGTTTCGGGAGAACCGAAGCAAAGATCACAATGGTCTACTTATGCTTATTATGAAAATAAACTAAACCAATAGCATTTTGAAGTTAAAAAAGTTTGCAGCTATAGATATTGGTTCAAATGCAATTAGAATTTTAATTGCAAACATAATTCAGACAGAGCAGGATGTTGTATTTCAAAAAAACTCTCTAATCCGCTCGCCAGTTAGATTAGGAGAAGATTCATTTACATTGGGTGAGATTTCTCCTAAAAGCCTAAAACGTTTTGTTAAAACTATGAAAGCTTTTAAATTATTAATGAATATTCACGGTGTTTCTCATTATAAAGCTTTTGCCACCTCTGCATTAAGAGAAGCAAATAATAGTTCGCATGTTATTAAAACAGTTAAGAAGAAAGCTGGGATTAAGGTTGAAATTATTGACGGTACAAAAGAAGCGGAAATTATTTCTAATAGTAAAATATCTGAGTTTATTAATACTCAAAAAACTTTTCTTTTTGTCGATGTAGGAGGAGGTAGTACAGAATTCACTTTTATTAATGAGGGCATTCATATCGTCTCGAAGTCTTTCAAAATTGGAACAGTCAGACTTATCAATAACTTGATTGATGATCGAGTTTGGATTGGAATTGAAAACTGGATAAAAAAGAATTCAATGAAATACGAAAAAATTACCCTGATGGGGTCTGGAGGTAATATCAATAAACTATTCAAACTGTCAAATATTAAAGATGGTAAACCATTATCTAAAATTAAATTAAGTCAGCTGTTTAACCAGTTGGAAAAATTGAATTATGAGGAAAGGGTCTTAAAATTCGAACTCAATCCAGATCGGGCAGATGTTATTGTGCCAGCAGCAAAAATTTATCTAAAAGCATTGGAATGGAGTGGAGGTCAAAAAATTTATGTACCTAGATTTGGACTCTCAGATGGGATGATAAAATATATGTATAAAAATTTTGCTAGTAGAAACTAACCGTGAATAGTTTCTTTCCATAAGATTTAATTAAACGTCCTTCACATTGAAGTAAATTTCTCCGTTTCTTCTTGAGCTATAATTGCTATATATTTCACTAAATCACTTCGCTTAGAAAAGTGAATGATAAAAGAAATATTACTATTGGCTAATTTTACTCATAAAATGCGAGATCTATTTAGATTTCATGAATATCAATTTCTACAATGTTAACACAACTAGGTCCAGTTTGGAGTTTTAAATCTGACATTTTCTAATTTTAAAGATCCAGATTGAATTCATTTTTTAAAACTTCTATTTCAGGATTGATTTTCATTAGGTGGTCATATTTTTCTTTTTTTCCAAAAATATATTCTTTTTTCTCTTGTTCTTCAATTTGTACATCAATTTTAATTTTATAATTATTTAGTCTCTTTTCTAAAAATGATAATATAGTTGGAATTTCTTTTTTGATTTCAATCTGACTGAGCGAATTAGAGGTTTTAAGAATAATCATAAAATTCTCTGTTAATTCAGGTTTTCCCATCTCAAGTAAAGCGGCAATATTATTTTCACCTTGAAGGTTTTTAATTTCAATGTATGCCTCCCAGTGTTCAAGAAATTCCACTTGTGTAAAAGTATCCTCAGCATTTTTAACCATTAATTCTTTATTAAAAGACTTTAGGTTAGCTTCTTTTTTAACCTTTATACTTGATATAGAAAGACTAGACACCCCTTTTCTCTGTATAGAGCTTTCAATTTTAATTTTTGATGACTTAATTGCAGAATTGACACGAACTTTTTTTTCTGTTTTTGAAGATTTATTATCATGTATTTTTTCCTTTTCATAAGGTAATATTGGTTCGACTAGGCTCGAAATATTCTTCAAAGGTCTACTTTTAAAATGATCAACAGGAAGAAGATATCCGTCTATTTTTCCTCTAAATGGAGAGAGGCCATTTGCATAAGACATAATTCAATTAATAATCTTTTGTTTGTAGTATTTCTGTAGTCTAATTCACATTTACTGATCAAATCCATTCCTTTTAGTAAAACTGGTAGAGGTACTTTCAAGGTCTGTTTGATGAATTTTTCTTTATTAGCTTCACTTACTTCAAGCAGGTGTAGAGTTTTATTTTCCTTACTCATTGTGAGGTTTCTAAAATGTGATCCAAGTCCAATGATAAATTGAAGCTCGTCAAAACCTTTCTTTAGTAAACCGTCAAATGCCAATAACAAATCGGGTATATCATTTTTTAAAATTAGTGTAGTTATCGAGAAGAAAGTTTCATGATCTAAAATATTTAGATTTTCTGAAATGGATTTAACCGTTAAATTTCTATCAGTAAAACTAATCATTCTATCATAAATAGACAAAGCATCCCTCAATGCACCATCTGCTTTTTGGGCAATCAAATCCAATGCCTCATCTTCGAATATTATATTTTGATCTTTAGCAATTTTTTGAAGATGTCTACTACAATCCATTGCACTGATTCTTTTAAAATCGAAAGTTTGACATCTAGATAGTATAGTCGGTATAATTTTTTGTTTTTCAGTAGTAGCCAAAATAAAAATTACGTGCTTTGGTGGTTCTTCAAGAGTCTTTAAAAAAGCATTAAAAGCTCCAATAGACAACATGTGGACTTCGTCTATAATATAGATCTTATAAGTTCCTATTTGCGGTGGGATCCGTACTTTTTCATTTAATGAACGAATATCATCTACTGAATTATTTGAGGCAGCATCTAACTCAAAAATATTAAATGCAAAATCTTCTTGAGGATTTTCTTGTCCTTGACTGTTAACTTTTTTGGCAAGTATTCGAGCACATGAGGTTTTTCCTACTCCACGAGGGCCGCAAAAAAGCAAAGCCTGTGCTAACTGGTTTTTATGAATCGCATTTTCCAAAGTCTGGGTAATAGCCTTTTGTCCAACAACTTCCTCAAAGGATTGTGGTCGATATTTAAGTGCTGATACCACATAAGTCTCCATAATTATGATAATTACAAATATAAAAATTCAACCTCTTTAGTTAGTTTGAATCAAAATAATTTCCAATTTAATTATCAACAAAACATTAACTTTGTTCAAGGCAGGCTGTCTTATTGCTCTTGTTTACAAGAGAGGAAAGTCCGGACACCAAAGAGCAGCATAGCGGGTAACACCCGTCGTCCGTTTAGACGGATAGGACCAGTGCAACAGAAAGCATGTACAGTTTGGCTGTAGTGAAATCAGGTAAACTCTATGCGGTGCAACGCCAAGTATAATTGTGTTTGAGAGTGGCTCGCTCGATACAATTGGGTAGGCGGCTAGAACTTTACAGCAATGTAATGTCCAGATAAATAATAAGACTTGACAGAATCCGGCTTACAGGCCTGCCTTTTTTATTTTTCAAAAAAACTAAAAATATTACTGCCGTATTTTCTGGATTGTCTGAATTTTGGATGTAACCCCAAAAAATTTTTCTCGCAATGTTCCAGTATTAATAAACCATTTTTTTTCAATCGATTATTTTCAAAAATGATATTGACAATTCTAAGATAACTATGTTGATCAAAGTTATAGGGAGGGTCAGCAAAGATTACATCAAAATTCAAACTAATACTTGATAATAGATACTCTATTGCATCAATTTGAATGGCGTTGATCCTGAAATCAAGTTTTTCTGCTGTTTGTTTAATAAACTTGATACAATGGCTATTCTTATCTACTGAAAAAACTTCATTAACACCTCGAGAGGCAAATTCATAACTTATATTTCCAGTACCAGCGAAAAGGTCGAGCACTCTAATCGAAGACCAATCGTATTGATGTTGTAAAATATTGAACAAAGCTTCTTTTGATCTATCCGTTGTTGGGCGAACTGGAAGTTTTTTTGGAGCAAAAAGTCTTTTCCCCTTATGTGAGCCCGAAATTATCCGCATTAGTCAAAAATATTGACAAAAAATGGTGCAGGCTGGTTTTTCCCCTCAAAAGCTATTTCTTCATCCTCGTTGTTAAATTCTAATTTTTGTTTGTAGTTTTCTAGAGCTTTATAATATCGTTCATAACGGTTGTATTTACCCAGAAATACAATGGATAATTGCTCTTGACTTACAGAAAGTTCTTCACTAACTGCAAGACTGAAATAGAGAAACTCTCCCTCGTTTTTATAGGGATAGGAATTATATAATAATAACTGTTCTGCTTCAAACACCATTACATCAAAAAAATTATCCTGCAAATGGAGGTACATTACGATTCCACTTTTCGATTTGGCTTCTCTATAAAGGTAGTTGTAGAGAATTTTTGTGTAGTGAGAGAAAGTTATATTACTATATAATTTCTTAAATATTTCTTGCTCACTCAGAAGCACTTGGTGAAGGATTTTAATCTTTTTGTTTATAGAGTTGTCCTCAGCTATTCTAAACTGAGCATCAAGACGGACATTCTGCTTAATATATTTTTCTTTTTTTGAGGGGTCGTAAAGTAATGTTGGAACAAAAGTTGCAGGTCTCTTAAAATAAATGCAACTTACTCGATCAAATTTTAATAGTGCATTGTCCTCTAATTTTTTTTTGAAGGCATAATAATTATTCATCGGTGTCGATTCATAATCAAAAAATAATTGAGAGGAATGGGTGCAAAAAGAAAATCCATCCATGTAAATCTGGATGGATAGTTCTTTTTCTTTAATAATATTTTTATTGAACGGCATCAAATATTGTGGGCCAATTTCCATTTGTGCTAACTTCTGATAGTGATCCTAGAACAATTGAAGGACCATTAACTCCATCAACAGATACGGTTTCCTTCTCCTGTTTTAGTAAGTCTTCATTCTGGTCGTGAAGGATAATTTTTTTGTCTACTTTAACTTCAAAAACTGGAACGCGAAAACCATTTTTATCAACGATGTCAGCTTTGATTTCAAATTCTGCATCAATTCCATTGACGGGGACTTTTGCAAAACTTTTATAAGCATCAGAGTCTTTAAACAATGAATCCTTGACAGGAAAATAGCCTAGGGTATCTACAACAACTACTTCTCTAAGCATATCAATTCGATATATGCGGTCATATTCCATATATGAAGAGTCTCTTTTTTGAATTAATGTAAAAATCCCCTCATCTACAAACTTCACAAGGCTATCGAAGTTGTTAGAATAAATACCTTTAACGTCTTTATGGGCAATTTGTGCTTTACGAATTAGTTTTAACTTATTTATAACCTCTGCATATCTTTCATTCTTGACCTTATTAAAGTTTATAGGTCCATTTATAGAATCATAAATTTTATAGCTAAAAAAGATCGAGAGTATCCATAATATGGCTTGAAGAGCTAATTTCATGGTTTTATTTTTAGTACAAACAAATCTACAATTTTTTTTTAATCGTAAAAGTTTTATAAATGAATTATCTTGGTTTAAAATAAGCTTGATGCAAGGCAAATCTTTCGAAAATATCCTTTCAGATAAATTTCCCTTTAAACCTACTAAGTCTCAGCAAAGTAGTTTTAGAATCATAGCCGAATTTCTCACCAATTCAACGAATAACCAGATACTATTGATTAAGGGGTATGCTGGTACAGGCAAAACAACGCTAATTGGTCATTTGGTCAAGAATTTAAATTTAGTTAAAAAAAAATCTGTATTGCTCGCTCCAACAGGAAGAGCAGCTAAGGTTTTGTCCTCCTATGCAGGTAAGTCCGCTTTTACTATCCATAGAAAAATATACTTTTCCAAATCTGATAGCAGTGGCGCTGGAGTGAAGTTTACGTTGAAACAGAACAAACATACAGATACTGTTTTTATTGTTGATGAGTCTTCAATGATAGGTGATAATCGTCAGCAACATAAACTTTTTGAGAATGGATCATTGCTTAACGATTTGATTAATTATGTTACCAATGGTGACAACTGTCAATTAATATTTGTTGGCGATACAGCCCAGTTGCCTCCAGTTCAAATAAATTTAAGTCCAGCATTAAGCAAAGAAGAATTAGAATTGCAATTTAATTTTGATATTCAAAATATTCTTTTGGAGGATGTGGTTCGTCAAAATTCATCATCTGGTATCCTTTTCAACGCCACCAATATTAGAAATTTACTCGTTTCTGAGTATTTTGAGGGGTTTAAATTTCATTTGGATGGATTTAAAGATGTATTTAGGATTCAGGAGGGTAATGAGTTTATGGAATTATTGGAGGGATCGCTTAACGAGGAGGGAAGTGATCAAACGATTTTGATTGTTCGCTCTAATAAAAGAGCAAATTTATATAATAAAAGCATTCGTGAGCGGATACTTTTTTTGGAGTCAGATCTCTCAATAGGCGACCAATTAATGGTAGTAAAAAACAACTATTATTGGCTTAGTTCTGATTCCAAACCGGGTTTTATAGCTAACGGTGACGTCATTTGTATTAATCGAATTGAAAAGTATGTAGATCGTTATGATATGAGATTTGCAAAGGTTAATGTACAAATGGTCGATTATCCTGAAGAGCCTCCCTTTGATACAGTTTTGCTACTGGACACCTTAAGTTCACAAACTGCAAACTTGAGCCATGAGCAATCACAAATACTTTATCAAAAAGTAGCGCTAGATCATGCCAGTGAAAAATCAAAATATAAACGATTTCTGAAAGTAAAAACCGATCCTTTTTATAATGCACTTCAGATTAAATATTCTTATGCAATCACCTGCCATAAATCACAAGGAGGGCAGTGGAAAAATGTTTTTGTAGAAAAACCCTATTTACAAGATTTTCCAACTAAAGAATACTTTAGATGGCTTTACACGGCCATGACTCGTGCAAAAGAAAAGCTTTTTTTGATTGGCTTTGGAAAAGATAATTTCTTTTGAACCTAATCAATTTTTTATGACATATATGTAATATAGCAGTCATCTTGGAGAATATTTATTAACGATTATTTACCATCTTTGCAAACATGAAAGTAGTTTCTATAATTCCAGCACGGTATGAGTCACTCCGATTTCCTGCCAAGTTAATGCATCTATTGGGTGAAAAGACTGTGATCCTTAGTACCTACGAAAATGTAGTTGCAACAGGTCTTTTTGATGAGGTTTTAGTAGCAACAGATAGTGAAATAATTTATAAAGAAGTATTTGACAATGGTGGAAAAGCAGTAATGACCAAAACCACACATAAATGTGGAAGTGACCGGATTGCCGAGGTAGCAGAGGGGATTGATGCTGATATCGTTATTAATGTACAAGGGGATGAACCTTTCGTAGATAAGGATAGTCTTAAAAATCTTATCGAAATATTTAAAAACGATACTAATCAAGAAATTGCGTTAGCCTCCCTTATGACCGGTCTAAGTGGAAATAAAGAAATCAAAAACCCCAGCAATGTTAAGGTAATAGTGGATTTAAAAAATTTTGCGCTATATTTCTCGCGTTCTGTTATACCCTACAACCGGGATAGTGATTCATTTAACAATTATTACAAACATATTGGAGTTTATGCTTATAGAAAATCAGCTTTATTAGAGTTTAGTCAGCAGGAAATAACCCCCCTAGAAGCAGCAGAAAAAATTGAATGTATTCGCTTCCTTGAATACGGTAAAAAACTTAAAATGGTTTATACTGATAAAATTAATTTTGGCATCGATACCCCTGAAGATCTTCAACGTGCTCAAGAATTTATAAAAACTAGGGGTTCCTAATGATGAGTTGGATAGCTAAATTAATTTTTCTTCGCATTATGGGCTGGAAGATAGTAGGCCATTTTCCTAAGTTAAATAAATTTATTGTTGCAGTGGTACCCCATACTAGAAATCTTGATTTTGTAGTTGGAGTCTTAGTCCGTGCTGTGTTAAATGAACAAATTAATTTTATTGGAAAAAAGGAATTGTTTAACCCTTTTACTGGCTGGTTTTTTACTGCGATGGGAGGATCTCCTATTAATCGAGGTACGAATGAAAATAAGGTTGCTTCTATTGCAGAAGTTTTTAATAAACGTGATTCCTTTCGTCTTGCAATTGCTCCAGAGGGAACCCGAAAAAAGGTAGATAGGTGGAAAACAGGGTTTTATCATATATCCATTAAAGCAAGAGTACCGATACTATTGGTTAATTTCAATTACAGAGAAAAAAAAGTTTCCTTTCTAAAATTATTTTATCCCACGGGAGATTTAACAAAAGACCTAAAGTCAATGGAGGGTTTTTTTAATAAAGCAATGCAAATAAAATCTTGATGGATTTATTTTATTAAATTTTTTTAAAATATATGGAAGTGGGGTTACATATAAATAGTTTACTTAATTTAAATGGAGAAGTTAATTTTTTATTCTTGAAAATCTAGCGTGTGATATATATTTTGAACATCTTCGTCTTCTTCAATTTTTTCTATTAACTTAAGTACTTCATCTTCCTGCTCAGGTAAAAGTTTACGAGTAATTTGAGGAATTCTATCAAATCCTGAGGATATTATTTCTAATGAACGATCTTCTAATTCTTTCTGAATTTTTCCGTAATTATCAAAGGATGCGTACAGTAAAACATAACCATCATCTTGAAATACTTCCTCCACACCAAAATCTATTAATTCCAACTCTATATCTTCTACATTTATATCTTTAGGATTTATTCTGAAGTTACACATATGATCAAACATAAACTCAACTGATCCAGAAGTTCCAAGACTTCCTTTGTATTTGTTAAAATAACTTCTCAAGTTGGCAACCGTTCTTTTGTTGTTATCCGTAGCTGTTTCGATCAAAATAGCTATTCCGTGAGGTGCATAACCCTCAAACACAACTTCTTTGAAGTTTTCAGTGGTTTTATCTGATGCTTTTTTTATAGCACGTTCAATATTTTCCTTGGGCATATTTACTGCCTTAGCATTTTGAATTACAGCTCGCAGACTAGAATTATAATTTGGGTCAGGACCACCTTTTTTTACAGATATAACAATATCTTTACCTATTCTGGTGAAGGTTTTGGCCATAGCTGACCAACGTTTCAATTTTCTAGCTTTCCTAAACTCAAAGGCTCTCCCCATATTATTTTGTTGAATTTGTAATTATAAATCTATTATAAATCTTTTTTTGTTATTGTAAGATCATTTAATATTTCTGTGTATGAAAAGAGTAAATTGATAGGTAATTTATTTTCTTTTGCCAATACTGCCAAATATCGCATTTGATTTGTAGTGTATACTTGTTTGTAAATTGCCCTTTTGTTATACCTCCTCTTAATAATGAGCTTTATGAAATCAAAATGGTGTATTAGGTCTGTACTGCCCAAATGAAATATTCCTGATAGTTGTTGATTGATAATGTAATGTATTTGTTGGCAAAGTCGTAGATCATTATTTACATTTATTATGGTGTTGGGAAAAACCTCAATTGGTTTATTATTTTTAATGGCTTCATCAAGTTCTAAAATTCGCGGGGAATTATTTCCAAAGACCATAGGGAGCCTTGCCAAAACATACTTTGTTGTTGGTAGTCGTATTAAATTATTTTCTATTTTGATCTTAAAACGTCCGTATATACTTTCAGAAAGGGTTTTATCATATTCATATGAAGGAAAATGTTCAAATGTGTCAAAAACATTAGCTGAAGATAAAAAAAGTAATCTGCAGTTTGATTTATCAATAAGATCAATTAAAAATTGATGGGTTTCTGTTAAGGCTTCAAAAGGCCCCCTTAGGGACGATATAATTAGCTTTGGTTTAACCTCTTTAATAATATCTTCTAGTCCTCCCAATGATAAATTATAATTAAAGAAATGATGATTTTTTGCATAACCCTTTTTGGTAAAATAAGTTCCAAAAGTATCATAATAAGAGTTTAACTCCTTGTATAAAGCATTTCCAATAAACCCACTAGCACCGAGAATTAAAATCCTTTTCAACACTTTCAGCTCTAATCTCTATAAAATGGAACTCTAACTATAGTGCAGGGTACAAATTTATCTCTAATCCTGATATATAGATTTTCTCCAATTTCAGAAAAATCAGATTTTACATATCCAAGCCCAATACCTTTATTGAGTGAGGGAGATTGAGTTCCAGAGGTTACTTTTCCGATAGGATTTTCTTTTTTGTCATAAATTAGGTAGTCCGAACGAGGAATCCCACGGGTGTTCATTTCAAAACCTATAAGTTTCTTATCGCTTTGATTTTGAATTGACACTTCATAATTTTTATAATTTATGAAGTTTGTATTTGTTTTTGTGACCCAATTTAGTCCTGCACTAATTGGAGGGGTAGTATCATTAATTTCATTACCGTATAAACAGTATCCCATTTCTATTCTCAAAGTATCTCTAGCAGCCAGTCCAATTGGAGAGATGCCATAATCAGCTCCCGCGTTCATTATCCTTTCCCAAATTGTTTTGGCGTACTCAGGGTTAAAATAAATCTCTATTCCCCCAGATCCTGTATAGCCTGTAGTGGCGACTAATATATTTTTAAAGCCTGCGAATGAAGTAGTAGTATGACAATAGTTTTTAAGGTTTTTTAGATCAGTATCACACAAAGGTTGCATTGCCTCAATTGCTTTTGGACCTTGAATTGCAAGAAGAGAGGTCTTATCAGATATATTAGAGATATCTACCTTAAACTGATTAAAGCTGTTGATCCATTTCCAATCTTTATCAATATTCGATGCATTGACAACCATCAGGTATTTTTCTTTTTCGAGTTGATAGACAATCAGATCATCTACAATTCCACCAGTTTTATTTGGAAGATAATTATATTGAGCTTTTCCTGGATTAAGTTTTGTAATGTCATTACTACATATATACTGTAATAGATCTAGTGCTTGTGGACCCTCAACCATAAATTCCCCCATATGAGAAATATCAAAAACACCTAAATTTTCTCTAACAGCTAAGTGCTCATATTTGACACCACCAGGATATTGTATAGGCATTTGATATCCTCCAAATAATGCCATTTTAGCATTTAAGGCAGTGTGAATTTCAAAAAACGGGGTGTATTTCATAATATTATTTAAAGCAAAAATATTACATTTAACTAAAATGAAGATTTATTTTTCAATTGAAAAATCACATTGAAATCAATAAAGATGAAAAAACTTTTTTTTGCAATCTATCTATTGTCATTAACATTTGCTCAAAGTCAGAACGGAAAACTATCACCAAGGTTCTATAAAGATAAGAGAGATGTTTTTCGTGAAAAAATGCCTGAAAACAGTGTAGCAGTCTTATTTAGCGCACCCATCAGGAATCGTGCAAACGATGTAGATTACGTTTTCCATCAAGATCCTAATTTTTTTTATTTAACTGGATGGCACCAACCGCACTCCGTCTTAATGATTTATAAAAACCCCCAAGTTGACGAACTTGGAAGCTTTAATGAAAAGATATATATCTTAGAGCGCGATGAGTACAAAGAACTTTGGAATGGTAAGCGCTACAGTTTAGAGGCTGTAAAAAAACTTGGTTTTGAGCGAGTTAATACCAGAAAGTACTTCATGGATGATATTTCGAATTTGAGCACCTATGATAAGGTTTTAATATTTGGGTTCAACAATGATATTCGTAATCAGGAAGATGATCCTTTTGATTTGTTTGACTTAAAGGCTGCACTTAAAAAAGCGATAAACTTTCCTAGTTCTTTTAATAGGGAATTATATACGGTATATCAACATATTCTGGAAGCAGACGATGATAGTATTGAAAGTATCAGGGAAGAGGTTAAAGCTCATGTTCAATTAGATAGTACTCTTATTGAAGATGAAATTATTAAACAATTTCTCCTGTACTCGAATAATGATTTCTTTACTGAAGTCAAAACCAAAACTGCCTTTGCATTGAGAAACTATAATTTTGATTTAGTGACTTTGCCCCAAATAATGAAAGATATGAGAGAGATTAAGAGCGATGACGAAATCGAGTTAATAAAAAAAGCAGTGGCAATTTCTGTAATCGGTCAAAAAGAGGTTATGAAAGCTATGCATGCAGACATGACTGAAAGAGAGATACAGGGAATACATGAATTTGTCTACAGAAAATATGGCGCCGCCGATGAGGGCTATCCCTCTATAGTGGGAGCCGGGGAGAACAGCTGTGTTTTACATTATACTGAAAATGAAAAAAAGGAATTAGATAATCAACTGGTTCTAATGGATTTGGGCGCAGAGTTTTATGGATTTACAGCTGATGTGACACGTACCATCCCATCAAATGGTATATACAGTCAAGCTCAGCGAGAACTTTACGAAATTGTTTACGAGGCACAGGAAAAGGCAATTCAGGCTTCTCAAGTAGGAATTAGTTTTGATTCACTATATAAGTTGTCATATGAAATTGTTTCGTCAGGATTGATGCGTTTGGGTATAATTGATGATATTTCTGATGCTCGTATTTATTATCCTCATGGACTATCGCATCACATTGGATTGGATGTTCACGACCCTGGGAATTATGTTGATTTAGCAGCTGACATGGTCATTACAATAGAACCAGGAATATATATTCCAGCAGGAAGCTCCTGTGATCCAAAATGGTGGAATATTGGCATTCGAATAGAAGATGATATTCTTATCACTGAAAATGGCCCCGTTAATCTTTCAGAGGGTGCTCCAAGAAAGTGGCAAGAAGTTGAATTACTTATGAAACAGGAAAGTATTTTAGATGCTTTTATACTTCCAAAAATCGAAACTCTAATCAAGTAAATAGGACCTTAGTTCATTGTAATCCCTGATAGGAATGCTGACTTTTTTTTTAGATAATGTTTCTTTCAAACGATTAGGAATGGGTACTTTTAGGTTCAGTGTTTTTTCAACGGTATCTTTAAATTTTACAGGGTGAGCTGTTTCTAAAAATACTCCATAAAAGTCATCTTTTTGAGTACTTATATATTCTTGTAATCCCAGATAACCTACTGCTCCGTGGGGATCCGCTATATATTTTTTTTTAGAAAAAATTTTTTTTAGGGCTTTTTTAGTTTGATCGTCAGTGTAACTATATCCCGAAAAGTTTTTCTTCATTCTGTAAATATCGTTATTAAAAATTTTTTTAATTCTAACAAAATTACTTGGATTCCCTACGTCCATTGCGTTTGAGACTGTTTGTTTGGTTGGGAGAGGGTCGTAGTTTGCAGTTTTTAAATATCTAGGTACTGTATCATTCACATTGGTACTGGCAACAAAATGGTTTATAGGTAGTCCCATCTGCTGGCTCAATATACCTGCACAAATATTACCGAAATTTCCACTTGGGACGGAAAATACTAATTTTTTATTTTTATATTTTAAAGCTCTATAAGCTATAAAGTAATAAAACATTTGGGGTAGCCATCTCCCAATATTAATAGAATTTGCTGAGGTAAGCTGAACTGAAGAAAGACTTGCATCTAAAAAAGCATTTTTTACCATTTCTTGACAATCGTCAAATACCCCATCTACTTCTAAAGCGGATATATTTTGTCCTAGTGTAGTAAGCTGTTTTTCTTGAATCTCACTTACTTTGCCCTTAGGATAAAGAATCACAACTTTTACTCCCTCGACTCCTAAAAACCCATTCGCGACTGCTCCTCCAGTATCTCCTGAGGTAGCTACCATAACGGTAATTTTTTCTTTAGAACCCTTTTTAAGGTACCCAAGAGTTCTAGCCATGAATCTTGCTCCAACGTCTTTAAATGCAAGCGTAGGTCCTTGAAAAAGCTCTAAAGCAGCAATATTATTGGATATCTCAACAATCGGAAACTTGAAATCTAATGTTTCTTTAACTATTTCTAATAACTTATTATTATTAATTTGTTTTCCAATGAATGGCTTTATTACTTCAAAGGCCATTTCCGGTATACTCTGATCTTGAATTCTATTAAAGAATTTTTTTGGGAGTATTGGTATTTTTTCAGGAAAATATAATCCACGATCAGGAGCTAAACCTCTTTTTACCGCATCTGCAAATGAACAGGGTTTAGAATTATGGTTTAGACTATAATATTTCATTTGCAGGAGATAACTTTGATACCTTGATTATTAATTGCCGATATATGTATTTCAAAATCTATACCAACTTGATTTATACTACTACTCAATGAATCAGCAATCGCATTAGTATCTTGAATTCCATTCGCTAAAGCGTATACTGAAGGTCCTGATCCAGAAATTCCAAAACCTAATGCTCCTGCCTCCACAGCTGCTGTTTTAAGTTTTTCGAATTCAGGAATGAGTAATGATCTCATAGGTTCAACAATTTCATCTACAAGACTTCTAGACATCAAGTCGAAATCTTCAGTATAAAGTGCGCTAATGAAAGCTGCTAAATTTCCCCATTGCGTAACAGCTTTCTTTAATGAAACATTTTTTTTTAAAATTTCCCTAGCATGCATTGTTTTTAGTTCAATTTTAGGATGCAATATAATGGCTTTCAATTCACTAGGACATGGAAGCTTTATAACATCTACAGGATTCATACTTCTGACCAAGGTAAAACCTCCTAACAACACTGGAGCTACATTATCAGCATGAGGAGATCCACTGGCAAGTCCTTCCCCTTCCATTGCAAATTGGATTAGATCGTGAGCGCTGAATGGCTTTCCTAAGAGTTGATTAATACCAAAAACTGCCCCTGCGGCACTTGCAGCGCTGCTCCCAATCCCACTTCCAGCTTTAATTTTTTTATGAATTTCTATTTCAAATCCAAACTTTAGAGGGCATGCAGCAAGCATGGCTTCGGCTGCGACACCTGCTACGTTTTTTTTAATTTCAAACGGTAGTTTTTGCCCGACGATTTTTGAAATTTTCACACCCGGTGTTTCGATCTTACGAATGATCATCTCGTCACCAACCGGATCCAAGCAAAACCCCAAAACGTCAAATCCACAGGATACATTGGCTACACTTGCAGGTGCAAAAATTTTAATTTCTTCCATTTACTGTTTTCCTATTCTAATAATATCAGCAAAAATACCGGAGGCCGTAACATCAGCACCTGCACCAGCTCCTTTTACAATAAGTGGTTGTTTATTATAACGATTGGTATAAAAAAGGATAATATTATCACTTCCTTCAAGATTATAAAAATCATGTCCTTCTTTTACCAACTGTATACCAACTTTTGCTTTACCATTTTCTAATTGGGCAACATATTTCATTTTTGAATTTTTATTAGTGGCATCTTCCAACATTTTATCAAAATGCATGCTGTGTTTAATTAAGGAATCAAAAAAGGATTTATTGTCCCTTGTTGCCAAGCAGGCTTTCGGTAAAAATGATTCATTTTCAATTTCATCTAGTTCTATATTCATACCACTCTCTCTTGCTAAAATCAATATCTTTCTGGCAACATCCACCCCACTTAGGTCAATTTTTGGATCGGGTTCTGTATAACCTTCTTTTTGTGCTTGTAAAACAACATCATGGAATGAACTTCCTTTCTTAAAGTTATTGAAAACAAAGTTGAGACTTCCTGACAAAACAGCCTGAATCTTAATTATCTGATCTCCTGATGCAATCAGATTGTTTAGAGTATCTATAATAGGTAGACCAGCACCAACATTAGTCTCAAATAAATATGGACTACCAAATTTTCGAGATATTTTTTTAAGGTTTAGGTAGTTCTTTAGTTCATCTGCAGCTGCTATTTTATTACAAGTAACTACGCCAATATTATTATTTAAATACCTATCATATTCTTGTGCAATAATCTTGCTGGCAGTATTATCAATAAAAATACTATTTCGAAGATTTAATTTTTTTACGTGAGTAAAGAACAATTCTCTATCTGCTTTTGAATCACTTTCATTTAATGTTTCTTTCCAATTTTTCAAATTAATATTTTTTTCACTTAGAATCATTTTTCTTGAATTTGAAATAGCTATAACACGAAATTTTAATCTCAGATTTTCTTTAAGGTAATCAGTCTGTTTATCAATTTGCTCCAAAAGTTTACTTCCTACATTTCCAACTCCAGTAACAAAAAGGTTTAGTTCTTTGATTTGTGATTCAAAAAAGCTTTCGTGTAACGTATTGATAGCTTTGACCACATTTTTCTTATCTATGATAATCGAGATATTTCTTTCTGAAGCTCCTTGAGCTATAGCTCTAATATTGATATTGTTTGCACCTAAAGTACTAAATAGTTTTCCACTTATCCCTTGATGGTCTTTCATTTTTTCGCCCACTACGGCAATGTTAACCATGTTTTTTTCTATTTTGGCAGGCGCCACTTTATTAAGTGAAATTTCAAAATCAAATTTATTATCAATAGCTTTTTTTGCAATAGCTGAATCCTCTTCTTTTACTGCAATACATATCGAATGTTCCGATGAAGCCTGAGTAATCATTATTACATTAATATGGACATCAGATAGCGCTTCAAACAGACGTTTAGAGAAACCAGTAATTCCTATCATTCCGCTTCCTTCAAGATTTATCAAAGCGACATTGTCAATGTGACTTATTCCTTTAACGATTTCAGGGTTCTCTGAAATTTTAGAGCCATCAATTAGTGTTCCCATGTCATGAGGAGCAAAAGTGTTTTTAACAACAATTGGAATATTTTTTTCAATTATAGGTTGAAGGGTGGGAGGATAAATGACCTTGGCACCAAAATGAGAAAGTTCCATTGCTTCGTAATAGCTTAATTTTTTTATTGGCTTCGCTTGAGTCACTATTTTGGGATGAGCAGTGTATATTCCACTTACATCAGTCCAAATTTCAAACATTTGTGCTTCAACGGAATTTGCAATTATAGCAGCTGAGTAATCAGACCCACCTCTACCAAGTGTTGTAGTAACACCACTTTCATTACATGCAATAAATCCTGGTACTATTACTACCCTAGACTCATTATTACTAAAGTAATTTTTAATTTGCTGATCTGTGATTTTTTGGTTTACTACTTCAATTCCATTATGATTTGAGGTCTGAATTAATTCTCTGGCATCTTTTAATTCTGAGTCGATTTTATTGTGTTTAAATATCTCGTGGATAATATTGCTAGACAAAATTTCTCCATATGATGCCACCGAAGCGTTATTTTTTTTTGTTACTTCTTCTAAAAGAAAGATTGCATCTAAGCGAGATTCTAGTTCATTAAGATGTTTTTTTAAGTAACTTATGATTGCACTTTGGTTTTGAATGGGAATACACTTTTTAATAGGTTCAAGATGAAGTTTCTCAATTTTAGATAAATTACTTTTGAAATTATCTTTCCTTGATTCAGCTAGTGTGAGCATTTCCATCAATAAATCGGTAATTCCTGCAAGTGCGGAAACTACAACAACAATCGAATCATTTTGATTTTTTATAATTTCTAAAACATTATTTAGGCTTTTTGAATTAGCAACTGATGTTCCGCCAAATTTTAAAACTTTCATTTTTATTTAATCTTTTTCAACTAGACCGTAAACTTGGGAATGGCTGATTAATAAATTGTTTATGAGAAATTTTGTTTGTATGTCATTGATTTGAAGACAATTGGTCATATGACTATATGTAATGATTTATCCCAAAGGGGATAGTCATAGTATTTGTTACAGCATTTGTAACAGAATCCATATTCACTTGAATAGAAGAACAATTTTTTGTGTTTATACCCTCAACAAACATTTTACAAAAATATTACAAAAGGTTCAGCTTTAAAATTATTTGACTATAATTTTAATTTACAATACTAATGGGTAAAAAAAACTTCCGTTTAATCGGCTTTTTTGAATTATTTTTTCTCAGCCGAATTGGTCTTGATACTGAGAAATTCATCACCTTTTTGGTGAAAAATTTTAATTATATCGCCTTCTACAATTTTATTATTTACTATTTGGTCAGCCAGAAGGTCTTCAATATATTTTTGAATTGATCTTTTAAGAGGTCTAGCTCCATTTTTTTTGTCAAAACCTTTTTCGCTTATAAAAGATTTTGCTTCAGGAGTAAGAGATACTTCATAACCAAGCTTTTTGATTCTTAAAATAAGCTCTTTTAATTCGATTTCAACTATTTTATCAATGTCTTGCTTTTCAAGTGAGTTGAATATAACAATATCATCTATACGGTTCAGAAATTCAGGTGCAAATGTTTTTTTAAGGGCACTCTGAATAACATTTTTTTCAATATCGACAGCCTGCGATTTTAAGTTTGAGGTCTCGAAACCAACTCCTGTCCCAAAATCTTTTACTTGTCTTGCGCCAATATTAGAGGTCATAATTATTATTGTGTTTTGAAAATTGATTTTTCTTCCAAGACTGTCTGTTAAAAACCCATCGTCTAAGACCTGTAAAAGCATGTTAAATACATCTGGGTGTGCCTTTTCTACCTCATCCAGTAAAATTACTGAATAAGGTCGACGTCTGACTTTTTCACTAAGTTGCCCACCTTCCTCGTATCCTACATATCCTGGCGGTGCACCAATAAGTCGAGAAATAGCGAATTTCTCCATGTACTCGCTCATGTCAATTCGAATAAGATTTTCATCAGATTCAAAAATTTCCTCTGCTAAAATTTTTGCTAATTGTGTTTTACCCACTCCAGTTTGTCCGAGGAAAATAAATGACCCGATAGGTTTGTCAGGCTCTTTTAATCCTGCTCGGTTTCTTTGGATTGATTTAACTACTTTTTTGACTGCTTCTTCCTGTCCAATAAGCTTTGTGCTAATTTTATCCGAGAGGGATGCTAGCTTGTTTTTTTCACTTTTAACGATCTTCGTTACAGGTATGTTAGTCATCATAGAAACGACATCAGAAATATCAGTTTCATTAACTGTTACTCGATTTAATTTGGATTCCTCCTGCCATCTATCTTGAGCCTCAAACAAAGTTCTTTCTACTCTTTTTTCATCATCTCTGAGTTTAGCGGCTTCCTCATATTTCTGTTTTTTTACTACAGAATTTTTTTGATCTTTAACCTTTTCAAGCTCTTCTTCAAGTTTAATAATTTCGTCTGGAACATTCATATTATTGATATGAACTCTTGACCCTGCCTCATCCAATGCATCAATGGCTTTATCAGGCAGGTACCGATCTGACATATATCTGAAAGTAAGTTCAGCACATGCTTTAATGGCGTCGTCAGTATAAATTACGTTATGGTGATTTTCATATTTTTCTTTAATATTTTCTAATATTTCAATAGTTTCTTCAACGTCAGTTTCCTCGACTAAAACCTTTTGAAATCTCCGTTCAAGTGCGCCGTCCTTTTCAATGTTTTGTCGATACTCATCAAGCGTTGTTGCACCAATACATTGAATTTCACCCCTTGCTAGGGCAGGTTTAAACATATTTGAAGCATCTAAACTTCCTGTAGCTCCTCCAGCTCCTACAATCGTATGAATTTCGTCAATGAAAAGGATAATATTATCATTTTTCTCCAATTCATTCATTACGGCTTTCATTCTTTCCTCAAACTGACCACGATATTTCGTTCCAGCGACAAGGCTTGCAAGATCAAGTGATACAACACGTTTTCCGTACAATATTCTTGATACTTGCTTTTTAATTATTCTAAGAGCAAGTCCCTCAGCAATTGCAGACTTACCGACTCCAGGTTCACCGATTAGTAACGGATTGTTCTTCTTTCTTCTGCTGAGAATTTGAGAAACACGTTCAATTTCTTTTTCTCTTCCAACCACTGGGTCTAGATTGTTTTTTTCAGCTAGTGCGGTAATATCTCTACCAAAATTGTCTAAAACAGGTGTTTTAGATTTTACATTTACTTTTGAGTCAGTCGTTGGGACAAATGGATTTTCTTTTCCAGAATCTCCAACATCTTCTTTTTCATCTGGAAAAGATGAGGATGTAGGTAAGTCAACATAATTCTGGTCATCACTTGCAATCATTAATTTAAATTGCTCTTTAACTACATCATAATCAATATTAAGTTTCAATAATAACTTTGTAGTTGGATCGTTTTCGTTTCTAAGTATGCATAGAAGAAGATGTACCGTATTAATAATGTCGCTTTGAAAAAGCTTTGCTTCTAAAAAGGTGGTTTTTAATGCTCTTTCAGCTTGTCGTGTTAAATGAAGATTTTTTTTGTTATTGATAGTAGCCGAGTTCTCAATTACTGCAGGATTAAGGATTTCAACTTTTCTTCTCAATTCATCAAGATCAACTTCAATAGATTTTAAAATTGATACCGCTTTTCCACCACCATCTCTGAGGATACCTAACATAAGGTGTTCTGTTCCTATAGAATTATGTCCTAGACGAAGAGCTTCTTCTTTACTATAGGAAATAACATCTTTTACTCTAGGTGAAAAATTATCATCCATAACAGAATTAAATTTAAGATTTAAATCTAAAAGGGCTTTAAATGAATTTCTTACAGCTAAGAGACAAAAAAATAATGATTTGGCAAAATGACTTTTACAAAAAATTTATTACCAAAATAGAATATTATCATGTTGATAAATTCATTAAAAATTATTGAGGAAATCTTAAAAAATGGTGCTCATTAAAGTATTTTAGCTATTATACACTAATAATTAATTAAATGATTGACGGAGAAAAACTAATTCCAATTAACATTGAGGATGAGATGAAGTCTGCTTACATTGACTACTCAATGTCTGTAATCGTTTCACGTGCACTACCCGATGTTCGTGATGGACTAAAACCTGTTCATAGAAGGGTGTTATATGGAATGCATGAGTTAGGAATAAGATCAAATACCGCTTACAAAAAGTCTGCTAGGATTGTTGGAGAAGTGTTAGGCAAATATCACCCACACGGAGATAGCTCTGTTTATGATACGATGGTTCGAATGGCGCAAACATGGAGTCTGCGATATTTATTGGTTGATGGTCAAGGGAATTTTGGTTCAATTGATGGTGATAGTCCAGCTGCAATGAGATACACAGAGGCAAGAATGCGAAAAATGTCGGAAGATTTATTAGCTGACATAGAAAAAGAAACTGTAGATCTTCAGCTCAATTTTGATGATACACTCTCTGAGCCAACTGTACTTCCCACAAGAGTTCCAAACCTTCTAATTAATGGTGCCTCAGGAATTGCAGTAGGAATGGCAACCAATATGCCTCCTCACAATCTAACTGAAGTTGTGGATGGTACAATCCAATACATTGATAACAATGAAATCACTATTGATGAACTTATTCAAACGATAAAGGCTCCTGATTTCCCAACGGGAGGAACTATATATGGTTATGAGGGTGTAAAGGAAGCTTTTTTGACTGGGAGAGGCAGAATTGTAATGCGTGCAAATGCAAATATTGAGTTAGTTCGGGATAGAGAGTGTATAGTAGTAACAGAAATACCTTACCAAGTAAATAAAGCGGAAATGATTAGGAAAACTGCTGAATTGGTAAATGATAAAAAAATTGAGGGAATTAGTAACATAAGAGATGAATCAGATAGAAATGGCATGCGCATCGTTTATGTGCTTAAGCGTGATGCAATACCTAACATTGTTTTAAACAAACTTTATAAATTTACTTCCCTTCAATCCTCTTTTAGTGTTAACAATATTGCTTTAGTTGATGGACGACCCCAGCTGCTGAATTTAAAACAACTTATTCATTTTTTTGTTGAACACCGACATGATGTTGTAGTTCGCAGAACAAAACACGAATTGAGAAAGGCTGAGGAACGTGCCCATGTCCTTGAGGGATTAATAATAGCATCAGATAATATTGATGAGGTTATTGCAATTATTAGGGCTTCTGTTAACCCTGAGGAGGCTAAAAACAATTTGGTCACTAAGTTTAAATTAAGTGAAATTCAGGCCAAAGCAATTGTTGATATGAGACTGCGACAATTGACGGGATTAGAACAGGATAAGCTAAGATCAGAATTTAACGAATTGGTAAAAACAATTGCTGATCTCAAAGATATTCTGGATAAAAAAGATCGCAGAATGATTATAATTAAGGAAGAATTAATTGAAATTAGGGAGAAGTATGGTGATGATAGACGATCTAAAATTGAATATGCTGGTGGCAATTTTAGTGTTGAGGATATGATACCCGATGAGAAAGTTGTTATTACTATTTCTCACTTAGGTTATATTAAACGGACACCCTTGTCTGATTATAAAATCCAGAATAGAGGCGGCGTTGGTCAAAAGGCTTCTACGACACGTGATGAAGATTTCTTAGAACATCTTTTTGTTGGAACGAATCATCAATACATGCTATTTTTTACTCAAAAAGGAAAATGTTTCTGGATGCGTGTTTATGAAATTCCTGAAGGATCAAGGATTTCAAAGGGAAGGGCAATTCAAAACTTAGTCAATATAGAACAAGATGATCGTGTTAAGGCATTTATTTGCACTCAAGATCTTAAAGATGAGGATTATATTAATAATCATTTTGTAATAATGGCTACAAAAAAAGGTCAGGTTAAAAAGACGAGCTTAGAAAAATATTCAAGACCTAGAGCTAATGGAATTAACGCTATTACTATAAGAGAGGATGATGAATTACTGGAGGCAAAACTAACCAACGGAAATAGTCAAATTTTACTTGCTGTTAAATCTGGAAAAGCAATTCGTTTTGAGGAAAGTAAAACAAGACCTATGGGACGTGGTGCCTCAGGTGTAAGAGGAATAACCTTAGCCAATCCCAATGATGAAGTAGTTGGAATGGTTTCAGTTAATGATATGGATACCAACGTTTTAGTTGTTTCTGAAAATGGTTTTGGAAAACGTTCAGACTTGGAGGATTATCGAATGACCAACAGGGGAGGTAAAGGTGTTAAAACAATTTCCATAACTGAAAAAACTGGAACACTTGTTACATTAAAAAATGTAAATGATGAAGATGATTTGATGATTATTAATAAATCAGGTATAGCAATAAGAATGGCTGTTTCAGACCTAAGGGTAATGGGCAGAGCCACTCAGGGAGTTAAGTTAATAAATCTCAAAGAAGGAGATGCTATTGCAGCTGTTGCTAAAGTCATGAAAGATGATGATGATGACTTTGAGGATATTACTGAAATTGATGTAGAGGGCGACACAATTATTAATTAATTACTAACAATTTTTAAATTTGTATTTTATATTATAATTAAATTTTAACTGAACTTTTACAAATGAAACGTATTATTTTACTACTCTTTTTTATTGTTTTTAATTTTTCATTTTCTCAAAAAAAAGAATTACGAAAAGCTCAAAAACTTTATGATGCCGGAGATTTCTCTGGATCTGAAAAAATTCTTAAAGACTTTCAGTCTCTCCTTGAAAATATTGATGATAAGTTAAAACCTAACTATAATCTTCTTAGGGGTAAAATAGCTAAGCATAATAAACAGTTTAATAAAGCTTTTGATCTTCTAATGCCTCTTAAAGGTGTCAAATCTCTTGAAGAGGATCTTGAACGGACTTTAGCTCTTTTAGCGGCTGATATAGTTAATAGTGCAATTGATGATAATAGTAAAGGGGATTTTGAATCCTCAGCTGAGAAATTATATTTGGCATATGAGGTAGATAAAGAACAAAATGTTGACTATCTGTATTTTGCGGCTTCAAGCGCAGTAAATGCAGAACAATTTGAAAAATCACTTGAGTATTATACCTTATTAAAAGAAATAAATTATACGGGAGTTGTTACTAAGTATTTCGTTACTGAGGTTGATAATGGGACAGAAACTGAGGTAACAAAATCAGAATATGATCTCTATAAAAAATCTAAGTCATATAAAGATTTTAGAGAAGAAAAAACCGAGTCAAAATTTCCAGAGATTGTAAAAAATATTGCTCTTATTTATGCTCAAATGGGTGATGACGATAAAGCTATGAAGGCAGTGCAAGAAGCTAGGATTTCTAGTCCAAATGATATTAATCTTATTTTGACTGAAGCTAATATTTATATACAACTCGGAGAAAAAGTTAAATTTCAAGAACTTATGAATCAAGCAATTGCTCAAGACCCAAATAATCCTGGTTTATTTTATAATTTGGCTGTTGTGACATCTGATTTAGGTGATAAAAATTCTGCCCGAGAGTATTATGAAAAGGCTATCGAAATAGATCCTAATTATCAAAATGCTTATTTGAATTTAGTTGCTTTAATACTTGAGGGAGAGCAGCAAATTGTTGAGGAAATGAATAGTCTCGGGACTTCGTCTAAGGACAATGCACGATATGATATGCTAAAGCTTGAAAGAGAGAAGTTATACAAGGAGTGTGTGCCTATTTTAAAAAAGCTAATTGATCTTGAAAAAAATGAGGATGCCATTAAAACTTTAATGAATATTTATGGTACTCTAGGAAATAATGAAGGATTTAAGAAGATGAAAGCCTTGATATCAAATTAGTTTTTTAATCATTCTAAGATTGTGAGTATGGGTCTCACCATTATAAATACCTGATTGATCAATTCGATCAATTCTTACTGTCCCATATGCATGTATTATATAATGATCTTTAAGTAGTAAACCAACATGTACTATTTTGCCTTCATTATCATCAAAGAATGCTAAATCACCCGCCTCACTTTCTTCAATAAAACTTAGTGTCTGTCCTTGATTTGCTTGTTCATGAGCATCCCTACTTAGTTTCACACCATTGATTTTATATACTATTTGTGTAAAACCAGAGCAATCTATTCCAAGAGGGGTTCTACCTCCCCACAGGTAGGGAGAATTTAGATACATAAAAGCAGTTTTAGATAACTTTTTCTTATCAGCCTCTGGAGAATATGTTTCTCCATTAAAGGTATGATTAAGTTTTTTGAGGGCTCTAAGGTCGCTACCAATAGGGATAGGGAAAATAAGATTATCTTGATTAGAAACATAATTCATCATATCAGTCGATATAATTGTATCATTTGAAATTATTTCATTATAAACTTCTTCTGATACTTTATGGGTTTGAAGCTCTGTTATCCAGCCTTCGTATCCATCCCATTCCATACGAATTTTTGACCATTTTTTTCTTTTATCAATTATCTTATAGCAATCTCCATAAAGAAGTTGAGAAACCATTTCACTTTTATGATCATATTCTTTCCTGAGAGGTATTAACCCTAAGTGGCAAATTCCGAAGTCCAAGCTGCTTAAATTGTTTTAAATAAAATGATAAGCTTTGAAACAAAATTAATCAAATTGGTGGCATAAGTGTGAAAATACATTTTCAAAATTACTTCATCAAGCACCAGATTTCATTAAATTTGGATTTAATTGTAATATTCAATTGAAAAATCTTTGGCAATTTATTCTTAAAAATCAATCTTTTATTTATAAAGGATTACTGCTTCTTGGATCAAGTTTTTTAATAGTCTATTTATTTCCTAAAGGCGGAACCTTTAAGTATGAATTTCAGAAGGGTAAGCCTTGGCAACATCCTACACTTTATGCCCCATTTGACTATTCTATCATCAAATCTGAGTCAGAGTTGGAAACAGAGAAAAAGGCTATAATTGAGGGCCAGAGTAAATACTATCGCGCAGATTTATCTGTTATCAATGAGGTTAAAAGCTCTTATACTGTCCAGTTTAAAAATTTCTTTAAAATTCCAGTTTCAAATAATGATCATAATCTACTTTTTGATTTTGGTAAAAATTTAATTGATGAAATATATAAATATGGAATTTTACCTATCTCTCTTAAGCATACTGGAAACAAATCTATTTTTTTGATTAAAGGTAATAATGAATCTACTTTAAATATTGATGATTTTATTCAGCTTAAGAATTTAAAAAATAAATTGAACGAATACTTTGTAAACTCACCCTATGATGAATATTTTAAAACTTATTACGAATTACTATTTGAGGTTGTACAGCCAAATATTAGTTTAGATGATAAATTCACGAAAAATGCTGTTAATCAAGCAATCAAGAAAGTTTCTGTTTTCCGAGGATTAGTTAAGCAAAACATGAAAATTATTTCAAAGGGAGAAGTGGTTGAGGGTGAAAAATATCTTAGCTTAATGTCCCTGAAAAATGAATATTCGTCTAAGCTCTGGAATCAATACAGCTATTATTGGATTATTTTTGGTTATTCTATTTTAGTTCTTCTAACCTTTTTTTCATTAATGCTTTTTATCAATAATTATCGTCCTGAAATATTTGATAATAATCTTGAAATGACTTTCATTTTTCTCAATGTGGTCATTATTATTGCTTTGACCACTGCTATAGTGAATTTTGATGTTGAGCTATTATATGCTGTTCCAATTTGTATTCTACCTTTAATTTTAAAAACTTTTTTTGATCCAAGATTAGGTCTTTTTACTCACGTTATTACAATTTTAAACCTTGGATTTATTGTCCCTAATAGCTTTGAATTTGTCTTTTTGCAAATTATGGCTGGGATTGTAACAATTCTATCTATTACACACTTGCAGAATCGTGCAAACTTATTTATTACTGTTGGTCGAATTGTAATGATCTATCTTTTGGGATATATTTCCTTCACAATTATTCATGAGGGTGGAATATCTAATGTGAATTTTGTAATTATTGGATTATTTCTACTTAATGGGCTATTAACCCTTTTTGCTCAACCTTTAATTTATCTTTATGAAAGGATTTTTAAATTGGTATCAGATGTATCGCTTTTGGAACTTTCAGACACTAATTCAAAACTCTTAAAAGATTTATCCAATAAAGCTCCAGGTTCATTTCATCATTCTCTTCAAGTTGCCAACCTAGCTGAGACTGCAGCTGCTGAAATTGGAGCAAATACGCTTTTGGTAAGGGTAGGAGCACTTTATCATGATATTGGTAAAATGAATACTCCAGCGTATTTTTCAGAAAATCAAACTGGGGGTGTTTCTCCACACGAGGAATTGAGGCCAGATCAGAGTGCAAAAATTATTATCAATCACGTTAAGGAAGGTATCGAAATGGCGAAACAATATAAACTTCCCGATCGAATTATCGATTTCATTAGAACTCATCACGGGAACTCTTGGGTATACTATTTTTATAAAAAGGCTCAAGAGACTGAACAATCAATTAATGAAAAAGACTTTCAATATCCAGGCCCAAAGCCTTTTTCAAAAGAAACAGCGATTTTGATGATGTCTGACTCGGTTGAGGCTGCTTCAAAAAGTTTAAGAGAACCTACAGTAGATAAAATAGAACAGTTCGTAAATACTATCATAGATAAACAAATTGATGAAAAGCAGTTCAATGATTGCAATATAACCCTATCAGAAATTGAGACAGTCAAAAAAGTTCTTTCAAAAAAGCTAATTAATGTTTATCACCTAAGAGTTGAGTATCCTGAGTAATTTTTATAATTGGAAATTTCTATTGTTTTGTTAATTTGTAACAATTACATTTGCACTGCCCAATAGGAGAGGTGCCAGAGTGGTAATGGAGCAGATTGCTAATCTGTCAACGTGTAAGCGTTGCCAGGGTTCGAATCCCTGTCTCTCCGCTCAAAAGTCCTGAAGACTCAGTGTTTTCAGGGCTTTTTTTTAGAGATAGTTTTAGAAACAGTTTAGTTAAAAGTTAGCTGTAATTTTTAAAGATTCATTATACAATTATGGGCAGTGTGTCCACCAATAACAACAAGGTTAGAAATGGATTCAGAAATTATTTCTAAGATTAATTATGAATTTATAAAATAGTTTTAGTGTGCACCTGGAGGGCAGTTTTTTCTTAAAAAATCTGTAAACATTAGGGTTAAATGGGGGTAGGCATTATCTTCACGGATAGAGTGAGAGCGGTTAGGGTAAGGCATCATATAAAATACTTTTTTGTGTTTAATGAGTTCATTTGCAAGTAATTCTGCATTCTGATAGTGTACATTGTCATCACCAGTGCCATGAATGTAAAGTAGGTTACCTTTAAAATTTCTTACATGTTTGAGTGGTGAGCCATTTATGTAATTATTAAGGCCAGTAAATGGGTCACCCATATAGCGTTCTTGATAAATATTATCATAGGTTAGTTGATTGGTAATTGCAGAAATGGCAATTCCTGTATGAAAAATTTCAGGGTATTGGAACAAACAATTTAGGGTAGCAGCTCCACCGCCACTCCAACCATGAACTGCTACTCTAGTGGTATCAATAAAGTTGTATTTTTGAAATAATGCCTTGGCACCCATAGCCATGTCCCTTACATTTATTTGACCAATTTTTTTAAAAATAGCTTTTCTCCACTCTCTACCTTTTGGTGCGGGAGTCCCTCTACCATCAAAAGTTACATATACATAACCGTCATCTGATAAGTTTCCTTTATAAAGGCTGTTTATTCCCGCCCCATAGCGATTTAAGCTAGTTTGTTTTGCTGGTTCACTATAAAAATAAAATAGAACTGGATATTTCTTTTCAGGATCAAAGTCTTTTGGTTTTACAATCCACCCTTCAAGGGTTATTTTATCTATTGTGGTAACTTGAAAAAACTCCAATGGATGATACTTTTTCAATTCTGGATCGAATTTTTTAAGCATGTTTTCTTGCTGGTTGACATAGTCATGTTTTGGAAGGGAGACTATTGCTTTCATGGGCTGGGTGTAATAATTAGAAAAGGTTTGGAAGGCGTATTTAGCATTAGTGCTAATGCTATAACTGTGGACGCCCTCTAAGGACTCGGGAGTAATTTTTTTTGCTATTCCCTCTCCTGTAACCTTACAAGAATAAAGATAACGTTCCGTAGGATTTTCTTTAGAGGCAATGAAGTATACTTGACTGTTGTTTTTATCATAGGATAATGGATTTATAACGTCAAAAGCACCTTTGGTAACAAGTTTTTCTTTTTTTGTCTTTAGATTGAAGTTGTATATGTGCGCCCAACCATCCTTTTCTGAAATGTAAAGAAATGATTTGCCGTCATCTATAAACTTCCAACCCGAAAGTTGATTTTTACTCCAGGAAGTTCTTACATCTACCCACGCAGCGTCAGTGTCTTCAAATAACAAACTAGTGTCTCCGTTTTTGGTATCATGAACATAAATTTTACTCAGATTTTGTTTTCTGTTCAATTGTTGAATCATAAGCTTTTCTGATTTAGGTATCCATGTCATTCTTGGTAAATAAAACTTATTTGGTTGGCCAGGTATTGGAATCCAGGTGATTTTTTCATCCTTTAGATTGATCACTCCAATTTTAACAGATGTTAAATTTTCCCCTACCTTGGGGTATTCAACAGGAACGGTGAAGGAATAAATAGAATCAGTTGTGTTGATCATATAAAAATCCTTTACAGCACTTGCATCTACTTGCCAAAAGGCAATTTTAGTGCCACTATCACTAAACATAAAGCCATCTCTACAGCTAAATTCCTCTTCATAAACCCAATCAAAAGTTCCATTGATTAGTTTTTGTTTTCCTTCAGAATTAGTTAATTTTTTTATTACCCCTTTTTCCAGATCCTCAATAAAGATATTTGAAATGGTACTGCTATTTCTTACATTATTTTTTAAATCCCCTTTAACAACATAAGCGATACTTTTTTCATCTTTAGAAAACTTTGCAAACATTAAGCTTGATTTTGGAAACACCTTTCCAATTTTGATTAATTCTTGCTGCTTAAAATCATAAACAAAATAATCACCTCTAGTTTTATAACGCCAAACTTTTTTTGCATTAGTAAATAGTAGAATTTTATTTTTGGTTTTTGAAAAAATGAAAGCCTCAACTAAGATTTCCCCTAATTCTTCTGAGGATAAAATTGTAGTTT
>CACIXU010000020.1 GCA_902590705.1 uncultured Bacteroidota bacterium
CCCAGGTGATCAGCGTTCTAAAAGTGATTATTACCAGACTCCGAACATGGAACGCATGGCAAATAAGGGAATGAGAATGACGAATGGATACGCTCCTGCACCCTTTTGCTCTCCCACTAGAAAAAGTATTTTAACTGGGCTTACACCTGCCAAGCATGAATATCAAAAAGATAGAGAGAATTGGACTACTGTTTTTAGAAAAAGGATGACAATACCTAAGATTCTTAAATTGGCTGATTCAAATTATGTCACTGCTCATTTTGGAAAATGGGATGCTAGATATGATCAATTTACGCCTGAAGAAATGGGATATGACTTTAGTGACGGATTGACTGGGAACAACACTGGAGGAGGTAAAAACACATTAGATGTAAATGGGAGAGAAACTTCTTTTAAAATGGGAGATGCATGGCCTAAAACTTATGATGATCCAAAATTAATTTTCTCATTGACACAAAGATCAAATGACTTTATAGAGGAACAAACCAAAAAAAATAAGCCCTTTTTTATCCAGATTTCCCATTACGCTGTTCATTTGGCAATTACCTACAGTAAAAAAAACATTACTAAATATAATAAAATAGAGAAAGGCAAAAAACACGCTACTCCGGAGTTTGCTGCTATGACTGAGGACATGGATGAGGGAATAGGAATTTTATTAGATAAAGTCTACTCGTTGGGAATTGCTGATAATACATACATATTCTTTTTATCAGATAATGGAGGAAGAACATCAATTCCGGTTGGACCTGAACAAAAAATAGCTAGAAATTTTCCACTTAGAGGTGGAAAAGGGTCTATGTATGAGGGTGGACTTAGGGTACCTTTTGTAATTAGCGGACCAGGTGTTTCTGAAAACTCCTATTCTGACGTACCAATTACTGGCTTAGATATTTTACCAACTGTAGCAAGATTAGCAGGATATCAAGGTTTATTACCGAAAATTCTGGATGGAGGAAATATTCAGACTATTATTCATAACAATGGAAAAGGGAAAGTGGAGCGAAATAGTCCATATTTAATTTTTCACCAAGCTGCTAATAGAAAGCCAATATCTGCTATCCGTTTTGGGGATTATAAGTTGGTAAAAGATTGGAGATACAATAAATTAGAACTTTTTGATCTTTCTAGAGATATAGAGGAAAAAGTTGATCTATCGAAAAAAATGCCTGACTTGGTTAAAAAATTAGATAAAGCATTGATTAAATTTTTAGAAGATGCTGATGCTGAGACAAAGCAAATCAAAACATAAACTTGAATAATGAATAATTCTAGAAGAAAATTTATTAAACAAACAGGAAGTTTATTACCGTTCCTGATTTCACCATCAATTTATTCTAATTTCAAATTAACTCATACAAAACAGATTAATATTGATCAAATCAATTTGTTTTTGATTAATGTTAACAAGGAGCGAAACTTCAGTTATGGTGTTTGGAAAAATAGGCAACATGTAATGATTAATATTAAAGGAGGAGATCACATTGGCTGGGGTGAAACAAAAGTTTCCAGTAATAAGCCCAATTTTGATATTGCTGCTTGGTCAAAAAAATTTAAGAAACTCAGAGGTATGAATTTGGGTGAAGCTATTGATGAGGTAAGAAATCAATTTCTTCAAGGTAATTGGCACCCCATAATTACAGAGGGGCTGTTAATGACCCTATATGATTTAATGGGTAAATTGGAAAACAAACCCACTGTAAAAATATGGGGCTTGAAAGGCACAAATCCAGTGCCTGCAATTTTCTGCATTTTAGAGAGAGATACTAATTTGGTTGTTAAACAAGCAAGAATAGCATTAGATCAGAATATGCATCGTTATGTAAAGATTAAGATGTTTGGAGAACTCGATGTCGATAAAAGAAATGTTAGTGCACTTAGAAAATTTCTTGGACCTGATTCATTTATCTTAGGTGACCCTAATCGAGGGTATAGTCATGTCGTTGGCAGAACTTCAAGGAGTAATCCAGCTAAATATTGTGGGGTGAAAGTCCTCAATAAATTATCTAAAATAATGATTTCTCTAAACGAGGCTGGAATGGATGGAGTTGAAGATCCGGCGAGTTTAATGAAAGAGGAATTAATCTTTTTACAGGCAAATGTTGGTAAATTATCGATTGTTCCCGACAAAATTATGCGACCGGCATCAAAAAGTATAAAATATTTTGATAAGCGGATGGGAAATTATTTTAATCTTCATCCTAATCAAATGGGAACTTTTACCGAGATTAATGAAATTTCTAAAGTTATTAAGGCTTCTAATAAGGGTATTATGATTGGAGACGGCAGTTATATTGGTGCAGCTTGTACCTTTTGGCAACAACTCGCAATTGGAAATGAAGCCTCATGGGTAGAGGCAATGGAAAAACCCCAGGAACAAGACGCCTTTTTAAAGTGTGTTGAAGAAAAAGCAACAGAGCTTAATAATGACGGAAAAGTCGCCGCTGATTTTAAACCTGGATTCGGATTAAAAGTCAATGAAAATAAATTGCTCTCCCTATCTAATAAATACTTAAAAATTTAAAATGAAAAAAATCTTACTTTACATTCTATTGATTGGGCCATTGGTTAATGGACAACGTCCTGTCGATCTTGTCAATCCTCTTGTCGATTCTGCTAATTCGAGATGGTTCTTTTTTAGTTCTGCTACCCGTCCATTTGGAATGGTGAATTTAAGTCCTGATATGGGAACGGCTGGTGCTTGGGAATCTGGATATCGATACAATCAAAAAAAAATAAATTTTTTCAGTCATATTCACGCTTGGCAATTATCTGGTGTACCCGTATTACCAACTACTGGTAAAATTAAGGCACACCTAGGTCCAAAAGAGTATGGCTCTAATTATTCTCATGATCACGAAACGGTTGAGGCTGGCTATCACTCGGTTATTTTAGATGATTATAATATTAAGGCTGAATTGACATCCACATTAAGGGTAGGATTTCACCGTTATACCTTTCCTAAATCTGATCAAAGTGCAGTTATTTTAGATTTATCAGCTCAATTGGGACCGTCAGGAACAGATAGTGGTTATGTGAAAAAAGTTTCTAACCAACAACTTAATGGTTATGCTGTAATGGAAAAAACTAGAAGAAGGCCAAAACCAACTAAGGTTTTCTTTACTATTCATTTTAATAAACCATTTGATGCGCTTCATGCTTTTAAAGATGGGGAGCTAAAGGGAGTAGTTAAGCAATTTGAAGGTTCGAACGGGGGGGGTATCCAATGTACCTCGGGGGGTATATCCAGTTTTTAAGACCAAGGAGGGGGAGCAGTTATTAATGAAAGTAGCTATTTCATATGTTAGTATTAAGCAAGCTGAGCTAAATCTTAATAGTGAGCTACCCCACTGGGATTTTAACGCTGTGGTAAAGGATTCTAAAAGCCAGTGGAATGACTACTTAGGTAGAATTGAGATCAAAGGAAATACTAAAAAACAGCAAGTTCGTTTCTATACCGATTTATGGCACGCACTCCAGGGGAGAAGAATAATTAGCGACGTAAACGGTAAGTACAGTGATATGACAGGAGATACACAAAGGATTGGACAAATCCCTCTAGATGTTAGTGGAAAGCCAAAGTTTAATCATTATAATTCTGATTCTTTTTGGGGAGCTCAATGGACTTTAAATACCCTATGGCATTTGGTTTACCCAAGAATTACTGAGGAGTTCATCAATTCAATGTTATTGATGTATGATGATGGAGGTCTTATTCCTAGAGGTCCTTCAGGGGGTAATTACACCTATGTAATGACAGGTGCATCTACAACTCCTTTTATTGTAAGTGCCTACATGAAAGGGATCAGGGGCTTTGATATTGATAAAGCCTATGAGGGAATGCTCAAAAATGCTATGCCAGGTGGTATTATGAGTAAAGTTGGTTATGAGCATTACACTAACAAAGGTGGGGGAATTGAATATTATATTGATAGGGGTTATGTTCCATTTCCACTGTATGAAAAACAATATGGTTACCATCAATGTGGACCTGGAGTTACAATGGAGTATGCATACCAGGATTGGACATTGGCTCAAATGGCAAAGGCATTAAATAAAGATAGCGATTATAAAATGCTTATCAAAAGAGCAGCTAATTATAGAAATATTTATGATTCTTCAAGTGGTTGGATGAGGGGGAGAACATTGGATGGAAATTGGATAGAACCCTTCGACCCATTAGTTTATGAGGGCGACTACAAAGACCCACTTGGTTCAGGGTTTGTTGAGGCTACTGCCGCCGCGGCTACATGGTTTGTTCCTCATGACTTGGCGGGACTTGCTGTATTAATGGGTGGTAAGGATATTGCTGCAAGGAGATTAAACCAGTCTTTTCTAATTGCTAAACAGCATGGATTTGTAGCTCATAACTACAGAGGAGATAATTTTGTTTCAAGTTATAGAAGAAGAGCTTTTATTAACTACGGAAATCAACCCTCTATGCAAACTGGCTATATTTTTAATTATTTTGGACAGCCATGGCTAACGCAAAAATGGGTTAGAGAAGTTATAGATGAAGTTTACAGTGATAATGATCCGCAACATGGTTATAGTGGGGATGAAGATCAAGGACTAATGGGGGCATTGAGTGTACTTATGAAAATCGGGCTTTTCGAGATGAAGGGGGGGGCAGATATTAACCCTTCATATGATCTTTCCAGCCCCATATTTGATCAAATTATAATTCATTTGGATAAAGACTATTATCAGGGTGGAAATTTTAAAATAGATGTTCTAAATAACAGTCCAAAAAATAAATTCATTCAAAGTGTTAAGCTAAATGGAAAACCGCTTAATCAATCTTGGTTTTATCATAAAGATCTTGTAAAGGGGGGTAATTTAGAGTGCGTTCTGGGTGAAGATCCTAATTATGAGTGGGGAGCAGCTCTGGAGTCGCTTCCTTCAAGCATGTCTGATTAATTTATATATGGTAAAAAGAAATGTTGGATTCGGAATTATAGGTACAGGTAACATTGCCAAGTTTCATGCTGATTGTATTAAAAAAATAGAAGGATCTTATCTTTTAGGGGTCGTTAGTAAAACTGAAACACGAGCTAAGGAAATCAGTAAACGTTTTAATTGTTCTGTTTTTTTTGAATTGGAAAAATTATTAGAAATACCTGAAATAGATATAGTTTGCGTATGTAATGAGAGCGGTTTACACGGAGATACAATTTCTAGGATTGTTAAAGCAGGGAAAAATATTCTATGTGAAAAACCACTAGAGACAACTGTAGATAAGATTAATAAAATTGAAAGGGTGTTAGAATCTTCACATATAAAACTTGGCTGTGTTTTTCAAAATCGAGAAAACCCTGAATATATAAAATTGAAAAATTATCTTGACTCGGGCGCACTGGGAAAAGTTTTATTATGTCAATCAACTATTAATTGGTATCGTTCACCAAAATACTATGAGGATTCATGGAGGGGAACTATTGCTATGGATGGAGGAGCTGCACTAATTAACCAAGGGATCCATACTGTTGACTTAATAATTGATCTGATGGGAGAGGTTAGTGAAGTTAGTGGTTATATTGACACCCTTTATCACAAAATAGAGGGGGAAGACATCGGAGTAGCATCTTTTAAGTTTAAAAGTGGTGCGTTAGGTACTTTATCTTTTGGAACCTCCCTATATCCAGGTGAGCCAGAATCAATATCTATTTATGGAACAAAGGGAAGTATTTATTTTTCCGGAGGTAAAATTATTTCATCTACAATTGATAAAATAAATAACCATTTAATTGCCAATAAGATAGATTTAGGCTCTGGAGCTTCTGATCCCATGGCAATTAGTGATCAACTTCATATTAGCACGATAAAAAATATGATTAATGTGATATTAAATGATGAAAAGCCTAAAGTAGATATTTATGAAGCGAAAAAGTCGGTTACTTTGATTAATGCAATTTATCAATCAAAAGGAAATAGAATAGTAATTAATTAGAAAAATGAAAAAAAATAAAAATATTATTGCTTGTGGAATAATTATTATTTCTCAGATCTTAATTGCTTGTCAGACACATAGCGAAAAAGAAACAAAACCCAATGTTATTTTAATAATGGCTGATGATATTGGATTTGAGTGTTTAAGTATTAATGGTAGTACCTCATACAAAACTCCAGTACTGGACTCATTAGCTAAAAACGGAGTAAATTTTAAAAGAGCACTTTCACAACCTTTATGCACCCCGTCAAGAGTTAAAATTATGACAGGAAAACATAATTATAAAAACTACGAATATTTTACCTATTTAAATCCTAATCAAAAAACTTTTGGAAACTTGTTTAAAGAAAATGGTTATAAAACTGCAGTTGTTGGTAAATGGCAACTTAACGGTATTGAGCATAAGATTGAGGGATTTGAGGACAATAAAAGACCTAATCATTTTGGTTTTGATGAATATTGTTTATGGCAATTAACTAAGCGCAAGTCCCATGGGGAAAGATTCGCAAATCCCCTAATAGAGCAAAATGGAGAATTTTTGCCTAGAGATGAAGATGCTTATGGACCTGATATTGTCTCCGACTATGCTGTTGACTTTATCAAAAAAAATAAGGATAACCCCTTTTTTATTTATTATCCAATGCTTCTAGTTCATAGTCCATTTGTCCCTACCCCTGACTCGCCAGAGTGGAAATCAATTGACACAAGATCACAGAAAAATAACCGCTTTTTTATTGATATGGTTGAATATATGGATAAGGTGATAGGAAAAATTAGTAAGGAACTTTCTAAACAAGGGATTGCTGAAAATACTCTTATTTTATTTGTGGGTGATAACGGTACCAATGTTAATTTAGTTTCTCAAACGAAAAATGGACCCGTTCGAGGGGGTAAAGGAAATACAATTACTCACGGTCATCATGTTCCAATGGTAGCTAATTGGCCAAAAAAAATCAAAAGCCCAACTCAATACAATGGTTTAATAAATATGAATGATTTTTATGCAACTTTTTGTGATATTTTAAAAGTTAAAAATGAATCAGATGGAATAAGTTTTATGGATGTTCTAACAACAAATAATTTTTTGAAAAGAGAAATCACAACAATTTACTATGATCCGCATCATCAACTTGTATCAAATGTTTCAAAGCAAAGATTAAATGTTTCAAAGCAAAGAAATGTTTTTACTCAAAATGCTAGATATAAATTATATAAGGATGGTCGTTTTTTTGATATGGAAAATGATATTTTAGAAGTAAAGCCATTAGTTGACGGGGAGTTAGATGCATATCAAAAGGAAATTAAGAAAAGATTAGCTATTGAATTAGCTAATTTTCCAGAATTACCCAAGAGAGATTTTTAGGAGAAAGAAAAAATGGAAGTCAAATCAATTATATTTTTTTTTTCATCGCTATTTATTTTTTCGTGTAGCCTTTCAAAAATAAATAATAAAGAGAAACCAAATATTGTTTTTATATCTATTGATGATTTAAATGATTGGGTAGGATTTTTAGGATATGACGATGTGTTCACACCTAATATGGATAGGTTGGCCGAAAATGGCTTTTCCTTTTCTAATGCTCACTGTCCTGCTCCAATTTGCGGTCCATCTAGAACAGCAATTCTAACTGGTATGCGACCTGTAACTTCAGGTGTTTATGACAATAACATTAAGTTCAGTAAAGATTTACCGAATGTGGTTACCCTAACTGAGCACTTCAGAAAAAATGGATATCAAGTTTATGGTGTTGGTAAATTATTCCATGGGGGGGTATCCAATGTACCTCGGGAAGCTTTTGATGAATACGGTGGAAGAATTGGCTCGGCTGCACCTTTTTCTTCCTCAGATTTGCAAAATAGTAAACAAAACCCCAGCCATGAAGTTACAATCTTAGGTAAAAAATTCCGACTTCCATTAAATGGTATGCCTGCTGATAGATATTGGAACAAAGCTCACACATTTGATTGGGGTCCATTGGACTTACCCGATAGTCTATTTTCAGATCGTATGAGTGTAGATTGGGCTATTGATCGATTAGAAAAAATCAAGGATCAACCCTTTTTACTTACCCTTGGGTTTGAGCGCCCTCATCAACCCCTTTTTAACCCCATGAGATTCCACGAAATGTATCCACTTGATAAGGTAAATCTGCCAGTTGTTCCAAATGACGACTTCGAAGATTTACCTCATAGGGCAAAGCAATTGGCTTTATATCCAAAAACATCAGGGAGACATGAAACAGTTGTAAAGTATAATCAGTGGGAAAATGCTGTAGCTTCTTATTTGGCCTCAGTCTCATTTGTGGATGAACTTATTGGAGATATGCTGAAAGCGCTTGAAAAAAATGATTTAATGGAAAATACATGGATCGTACTTTGGTCAGATCACGGCTGGCATCTTGGAGAAAAGCGTCATTGGGGAAAAGCTACGGGTTGGTTTAGAAGTACAAGGGTACCTTTTTTAATTGTACCACCTGAAGGTAATCTAGAGTATAATAGCTCAGTAAAGATATACAATATGGTAAATCTATTGGATTTAGCGCCAACAATGGCTGACATGGCAGGGATTCCAAAGAAAAAATCCTGGGAAGGTAGAAGTTTAATACCTTTATTAAAAGGTCAGATTGATGAATGGGAGGAAGTAAGCTTAACTACCTTTTCAATTGGATCACATACTGTTTCTACCCCCGATTGGCAATTGATTTCTTATTTTGACGGAAGTTTTGAGTTATATGATATGAAAAACGATATAAATCAGTTTAAAAATGTAATTGACCAACCAGAAAATTCAAATTTGATTGAGCAGTTAAAGAAATATATTCCCAAAGAGTCTAAATGGAAATACTTTATCCGCTATATGAATTATAAAATTTTAGTACCTAACGATGGTCCAATTCAAGTATATAATCAAATGTTGGAGGGTAAAAATGATAAGGACATTGCTCAAGATTTACCAGGACTGGTTGAAAAGGTTAAATCGTATCTAAAAAAATATAAACCTGAGCAGAAGAAATTTTCAATTGAATCTTTGTAATTTTTTAGTATGATAAAAGAGACAAACCACCCAAAAATTAGTTTAATTGTATTGACGCTGATTATATTATTTTATAATCCCGCTTTTACTCAGGAAAAACCTAATATCATATTTATAATGGCAGATGATCTTGGTTATGGAGATGTAGGGGTATATGGCCAGCAATTGATTAAAACTCCTAATATCGATCGATTGAGCGCCCAGGGAATTAGATTTAGCAACTATTACTCAGGTGCCGCGGTATGTGCTCCTGCTCGAAGTGTACTTATGACTGGTCTTCACACTGGCCACACACGCATTCGTGGAAATTTTGGAAAAGGTGGGGTTGTTGGACTTGCTGGAAAACAAGGTAGAGTCCCAATCAAAGAGGAAGATTTAACCATAGCAGAATTTTTACAAGAAAATGGTTATAAGACAGGAATGATAGGAAAATGGGGATTGGGAGAGCCCAACACATCAGGTGAACCCAACAAGAAAGGTTTTGACTATTTCTATGGCTTTTACAACCAAAGGCGGGCTCACTCATACTATCCAGATTATATTTGGGAGAATACCAATAAAGTAAAACTTCACGGAAATGAAAATGAACAAAATCATCAGTACACCCACAATCTGTTTGCAGATAAATCGATTAACTTCATTGATAGAAATTTCGAAAAACCTTTCTTTCTATATTTACCCTTTTGTATACCCCACAGCCGATATGAGCTTCCTGACAATGGTATTTATACCCACAAGGTGGGGTGGACCGACCTACAAAAAAAATACGCTGCTATGGTCACCCGATTAGATGAAACAGTTGGAAGAATTTTAAAAAGACTTGACGCGCTAGGAATTGCTGAAAAAACTTATATCTTTTTTACCTCTGACAATGGCCCAGCCGAGATCGTAAATGATTGGGAAATTTTTAATAGTAATGGAATTTATAGAGGAATGAAACGGGATCCATATGAAGGGGGAATTAGAGTTCCTTTCATCGTGAGTCATCCCAAAAAAATTAAACCTGGTACAACAAGTGATCAGGTAGGCTATTTTGCTGATTTTTTCCCAACTATATTAGAATTAATTGGATTGAAAAGTGATAAGATTTTTGATGGTAATAGTATTGCTGGGGTTTTACATGGTACTCAAAAATCAAAAGATGTACAACCACTTTATTGGGAGTTTTATGAGAAAGGTGGTTGGCGAGCTACACGTTTTGGGAAATGGAAAGCTATTCAAAACAATCTTCACCAGAGCCACGAAGGTCCCATTGAATTGTATGATTTGTATCGAGATCCCTCTGAGACTTTCGATGTAAGTCAATCGCACCCTCAGCTTGTAAAAAAGGCAAAAAAAATATTTCAAACAGCAAGTGTTCCTTCAGAACACTATTTTTGGAAATATCAACAAAAAAGAACTACCAATATTTACAATAATTAGTAAAATTTAAATGAAAAAAATCTACTACATATATAATGTTATCTTCCTTTTTTTAAGCTCTGTTATTATAGCGCAACACAATAAAGGGTCAATAAACGAAGTAGTTGAATTAATCGATAAGGTTATTAATTGGCAAAACCAGCAAACAGATCACATTAAAAAGTACACCCTAACTAACTGGCAATTTGCAACTAAATATATAGGCATGATGAAAGCTTTTAAGACTACTGGAAACATAGCCTACCTGAACTACCTAAAAAAGATAGGTGAAAACCATAAATGGCAAACTTTACCTGATATGTATCATGCTGATAAAATTGCTATTTCCCAGGTGTATATCGATTTATATAAAGAACTGGGAGGGGAGGAACTGATTAAAAATACAAAGTGGGTATTGGATGCTAACTTGATTAGGAATAAACCAGAACCTGACGTAAGATATAATAATAATCCATATAAACACGAGTGGTGGAGCTGGTGTGATGCACTTTTTATGGCACCTCCAACTTTTGCTAAAATGTATGAGATTTCAGGGGAGGTTAAATATTTAGACTATGCTATTGAAAATTGGTTGATAACTACTGATTATTTGTGGGATAAAAAGGAAAATTTAATATATCGCGATGATCGTTATTTTGGTAAGAATACAAGTTCAGGAAAGAAAATCTTTTGGAGTAGAGGAAATGGTTGGGTTTTCGCAGGTTTAGTTCACATGCTAGAAATTATTCCTGAGGATCATCCAAAGCGAAAGTTATTAACCAACCAATTTCAAAAAATGGCCTATAGACTTTTAGATCTTCAAGAAAGAACCTCAGATGGATTATGGCGGTCTAATCTTTTAGATCCTGGAATTTTTGCGTATTTAAATCGTGAGGGTAATAAATTTATTGAAACTGCCAAAATTGATATACCAGAAAATAGTGGAAGTGCTTTTTTTTGTTACGGTTTTGCTTGGGGAATAAATAATGGTTTACTAGAACCAAGTTTGTTCGAAAAGCCTATGGTCAAATCTTGGAGTGAGTTGATTAAACATGTAAATAGGGAGGGTCGTTTAGGATATGTTCAGCCAGTAGGTAAGGACCCCAAACCTTATGGTGCCCAATCATGGCAGGAGTTTGGGACAGGAGCTTTTTTGTTGGCAGCATCTGAATATATTAACTATTTAAGAAATCCCATAAAAAAACATCCGATTTCATTTACTAAAGAATCATTGCTCTACAAAAATAATTTTTCTTCTAAAGATGATTTAAAAAGTTGGGTTTTGGAAGGAGATGCTGAAGTAACAATCAAAGATAATTGGTTGGAAATGTTTTCTCCTGATGAAAAATCACATCATGTGTTTTGGTGTCCAATGGAATTACCAAGTAGTTTCATGGCTGAGTGGGAAATGCAAAATCTTAATCTTAATGCTGGTCTTTGTATAGTCTTTTTTTCAGCAAAAGGAATTAATGGTCTTGATGTAATGCATCCCAGTCAAAAAAAGAGATTTGGTGTTTTTAATCAGTACACTAAAAGTGACATCAATAATTATCATATTTCTTATTATACAAACAACCCAAAAAAACCTAACCGGCCATTTGCCCACCTTAGAAAAAATAAAGGTTTTATAACTGTACAGTACGGGGACAAAGGAATCGATGCTAATTCAAATTCCATTCATAAAATACGTCTTGTAAAAAAAGAAAATCATATATCGATGTCAATTGATAATAGAGAAATAATTAATTGGAAGGATGACGGATTAAAGTATGGAGAACCTCATACGGGAGGGAAGTTTGCATTCAGACAAATGCAATGGTCACATTTTAGATATAAAAATTTTAAAGTTTGGAATATAAATTAATAAATATGAAACAAAAATTTAATACTCTGATCTTTTTTTGTCTTTTAACATCAATTATAAACGCACAAAAAAAACCAAATGTAATTATCATTTATACTGATGATCAGGCGACATTAGATGTCAATATTTTAGGGGCTAAAGATCTTGTTTCACCTAACATGGATAAACTAATGTTGAGTGGAACCACATTTACTCAGTTCTATGCCTCTCCGGTTTGCTCTCCCTCCCGTGCATCATTATTGACTGGTAAAAACCCTCAAAGAGCAGGCGTGCCTGGAAACGCAGGACAAGATTTAAGTAGAACATCTGGGCTCCCACCCTCCGAATATACAATGGCCGAGATGTTTAAAGAGAACGGCTATGCAACTTATCTGATTGGAAAATGGCATTTGGGTTATCAACCAGAAATGCGTCCAAATCAGCAAGGGTTTGATTATAGCTTTGGTCATTTGGTTGGTTGTATAGATAATTATTCTCATTTCTACTATTGGGGAGGTGACAATAACTATGTAGGTGGACCAAACCGACATGACCTATATCGAAACAATGAAGAGATCTTTTTAGATGGAGAATATTTTCCTGATTTAATGGTAAAAGAAGCTAAAAAAGTTATCGATAAAAAGTCAGAGGATCCATTTTTTATCTTTTTTGCAATGAACACTCCACATTACCCTTATCAGGGTTATGCAAAATGGATCAAATATTATAGGGATAAAGGCGTTAAACATCCCCGAGATCTCTACGCCGCTTTTTTAACAACCCAGGATGAAAAAATTGGAGAGTTAATTGAGTTACTTGAAGATAACGAACTTAGAGAAAATACTATTATCATATTTCAATCTGATAATGGACATTCCACTGAAACACGCGCTTATCATGGGGGGGGATTCACTGGGCCTTATCGAGGCGCAAAACAAAGTTTATTTGAAGGGGGAATTCGTGTGCCAGCTGCCATATCTTGGCCAGGTAAAATTCCATCTAATCAATTTAGAGATCAAATGAGTGTCAATGTAGATTGGATGCCTACTTTGATCGATTTATGTGGCTTTGATACGGACACTTCTGATATGGATGGTAAATCACTATTGCCTATAATTGAAAATGAAAATGCAACTTCTAATCACGAGAAAGGTTATTGCTGGGAGTTTGGAAGAAGAGGTGATCCCACTTGGGTTGCAAGAAAGGGAAAATGGAAACTTTATGCCAACCCTTATGATACTAGTAGAAGAGAGTATACTTATCCTGAAAAATTTGTACTTTTTGATTTAGAAAATGATCCAGGAGAATCTGTTAATTTATATGATCAAAAGCCAAATATTGTTTATGAACTTAAATCATTATATAAAGCCTGGAAAAATAAACAATGAAATTAAAATTCAATTTTTTAGTGTTTTTTATTGGGCTTCTTATTATTAGTTGTCAATCCCAAAAAAAACAAATTAATTCAGATAGTCTTAAGCTACCTAAAATGGTATATCCCAAATACAGGATATGGATGTCTCCTGATAATGGAGACAATACCAGGTTTATAAGTCCATCCCTCCAATGGCCGTCAATGAATTCAAAAAATTATAACATAAGACTAGCTAGAGATAAAAATTTTACCCAAGATTTAATTTCCATAGATAAGATTCCTTTTACAATGATTAATGTTCATCAGCCTTTAGAAAAGGGATTATGGTATTGGCAGTACAGGTCGACTAATGGAAATTGGAGTGAAATTGCTTCTTTTAAAATTGACAATAGTTCAATTGATTTCACTCCTCCTAGTTTCGATACCCTTCTAAATTACATACCAAAAAGTCATCCAAGGGTATTAGTTAAAAAAGAAAAGTGGGGTGAAATTATATCAAAATCCCGACCATATAAGGAGAGCAAGAAAATTATACGGCAGGCTAATAAAATTATTTTAATGAGAATTCCAAGTGAACGAGATGCTGAAATTCAATTTGAGGGAAGAAATTTATATGAGACGGAAAAAATTAAAAAGAATTTTAGTTTAAAAGTAGGTTCTGAGTTTGGAAAATCACTAAATGTTTTGACTAAGGCATATGTATTGACTAAAAATGATAAATATTATAATACAGCTCTTAAATGGATGCGTGAGGCAACATCATGGAATCCTAAAGGACTAACAAGAATTAATGATTTTGGTGATGCGATGATAATGCAATCCTTAGCAACTTCCATTGACGTTTTTTGGGATAGAATAAGTAAAAAAGATAAACGAGAAGTACTAAATCAAATTATTGCCCGTGGAGAGGGTTTTTATAATCATTGGACAGGTAATTATTCTTTGGCAAACAGAAATTCTTCTATGCATGTTTGGCAACATATATTACATCATTTATTCCTCACATCAATTGCGTTAGTTGATGAGGTTCCAGAGGCAAAAAAATGGCTTGAATATATATATGAGTTATGGCTGGCACAACATCCTAAAATGGCTGAAAATGATGGAGCCTGGTTTAATGGAACTGGCTACATGAGAATGAATGTTATGACACTTCTTGATATACCATATAAATTAGGAGAATTTACTGGCATCAATTTTTTTGTAGTACCATGGTATAAAAATTTTATGAAATGGCTTACTTATGCTTACCCTCCCGGAGCAACTAGTGACGGATTTTGTAACGATGGAAAAAAATGGCCTATACCAAATTTAGAATATGCAGCATTTTCAGATGCTTTTGCGAGAATTACGGGAGATCAAATAGCACATAGATACTCTAGATCAGTTTTAGCCGTGTTAAAAAAAATTGAAAAACCTATAATTGATCTTGGTTACACAGGTGGGGCTATTGAAAAAGCTGATCTTAGTGATGATCTTGAGTATGCATGGTTCAGAATAACAAGGGGTTATGATATGTCTTTGCCTAAAATTGACGAAGAAATTGAATTACCAGAAGCTGAGATTTTTCCTGAAGTTGGAGTTGCTTACATGAATTCAGATCGAAAAGATATAAAAAACAACTTCAGGATTTCAATTAAAAGCTCACCTATGGGACCACTTGCTCATACCCATGCTGAACATAATACTTTTAATATTGCATTCAAGGGTAAAAGACTATTTTACAATTCGGGTTATCGTCCATGGATGGGTGCTCCCCATACTTTGGCTTGGTATAAACACACTCAAGGACATAATGGGATTTTAGTTGATCAAAAAGGTCAACTTTATGATGCTGGTTCCTATGGCTTCATTCCCAGATTTATTAGTGGTGAGTCACTTTCCTATGCTGTCGGAGATGCCTCACATGCATATCAAGCACATGAATTATCTATGAAAGTTAGGAAGGACAATACTCCCAATGATATGGAAGTTGATCTTTTTAGAAGACACTATTTACTGCTTAAGCCGGATATATTTGTTGTCTATGACGAGTTGGAATCAAGAAGTCCTGTCGATTGGAGTTGGTTAATTCATAATTATGATGGCTTAAAATTGAACGCTGAAAATAAAACTGTTGAAACCACTTACAAAGATAGAGGCGGTAAAGTAACTTTGTATGGTTCCTCAGATTTAGACTATTCTGTCACAAATAAATTTTTAGTAGAGCCGAAGAATTTTATTGGAAAAAAAGATCCCCATGGAAATCTAGTCACCTACAAAAATCATTGGCATTTTAAGGCGACTAATAAGATTAAGCAGAAAAAGATGAGATTTTTGGCAATTATTCGAGTAAGTGATAATTTAAATTACCACTCCATTGTCTCAAATAATGAAGATAAGTTTGAAGTTAATGGTTGGACAATAGAGGCAAATCTTGATATTTCAACCCCTGCATATATAAATATTTTTAATGATGATCTTGGTTTGCATTTTCAATCTAATACTCCTAATGAAGATGGTGTTAGTAAGCTAATCGAGATTATCAATGGTGAAAAAATAATTAAAACGGTTTCTGATAGCTACCCTGCGAGCATTATTAGCGCTTCAAAAAGAACAAATGAATAAACATAAACCAATAAACTTTATTTTTTTATTGATGCTATTAAATATTTTTTTAGCATGTAGATCATCTCAGACATTTAATTCCTCTCCCAATATACTTATGATAAGCATTGACGATCTTAATGATTGGATAGGAGTATTAGGAGTTAACCCAAATGTGAAAACACCAAATATAGATGGATTAGCAAGGGAGGGGATATTGTTTACAAATGCTCATTGTCAAGCTCCTATTTGTGGACCTTCTAGAGCATCTTTACTGTCAGGTCTAAGACCATCCACAACTGGTATATACGGACAAATAAGGGATGAGAATTTAAGAAAAGCACACCCTATTTTAAATCAAATTAGCTTTTTACCAGAATACTTTTCAAATAATGGATATAAAACTCTAGGAGTAGGTAAAATTTTTCACGGTCATGCACCTAATGGGGTTTTTCAAGTTTCTGGTGGAAGAATAAAGGGATTTGGTCCAAAACCAAAAGTATTTTTTAAGTGGAGTAAAAAAGGAACCTCCACTGATTGGGGAATTTTCCCAAATCAGGATAGTTTAATGTATGACTTCAACTACGCTAATTGGGCAAAAAATGAACTTGAAAAGAACCATAATAGTCCTTTTTTTATGGCCGTAGGATTTATAAGGCCTCATGTTCCATGGTATGCTCCAAAAAAGTGGTTTGATTTATACCCAATAGAAGATATTTCTCTACCAAAATATGACCCTAATGATTATGTCGATCTTCCTCAAATTGCTAAAGATATTGCTCACAGAGGAATGATGCCAACAACGGATTGGGCTATTAAAAATGGAGAGTGGAAATATATTATTCAAGCTTATTTAGCATGTATTTCTTTTGTTGATCATCAAGTAGGGGTAATCCTTAATGCACTTGAAAAAAGTGTATATAAGGATAATACAATAGTTGTCTTATGGTCAGATCATGGTTATGAAATAGGAGAGAAAGGAACTTTTGGAAAGCATACCCTTTGGAGTGAATCTACTAAAGTTCCACTGATTATTAAATTACCATGGATGAAGGGTGGAAAAAAGATAAAAAATCCAGTTGAGCTACTGGATTTATATCCAACTTTACTTGAAGTAACTAGTCTACCAAAAAATCCTTTAAACGAAGGAAAAAGCCTTGTTTCACTCATTAATGGAAAAACTGAAGGATCTGGAGTTGCAATCACAACCTATGGTATAAACAACCATAGCTTAGTAAATAAAACTCACCGATATATTAGATATGAGGATGGATCTGAGGAATTATATGATTTAATTAATGATCCAGGCGAGAGAAATAATATAGCAAATCAGGATGGCTCAAACATAATAAAGAGGAATTTTATTAATTATATTCCAAGTTTAAATGAGCCTTGGTCAACAAGCAGTTATAATACTGTAAATGATTATTTTAGAAGGACATCAAATACTGAGAATTAATTATTTTACACGAAAAAAAATAATAATGAGATTAAAAAAAATTTCTGTAATAATCTTTTTAATAAGCTATTTTGGAAATTCCCAAACAGATAAAGGCCCTTATTTTGCGACTGGAATTAGAATTGGAGATGTAAGTCAAAATGAAGCTGTTATTTGGACTAGATTAACAAAAAATAAGGTTAGAATAAATGATGCTCCACTTCCAATTTCACTTTACGTTCGACCAGAGACTGGAAAAAGACATTTAAGAGAAACAAGAAGAGATAAAGATGGAGTGGTATATTTCCCTCAGGGTTTTGACATTAACACTATTGAGGGTGCTGTTCCAGGGGCTGAAGGAGAAGTTAAAATCAACTACAGACCAAAAGGTTCTAAGAAATGGAATTTCACAGATTGGAAGTCAGTTTTAAAAAAAGCTAACTACAGCAAAAAATTTATTTTAACTGATCTTGAACCTGGCATAACTTACGAGATTTTAGTTGAGGGTAGATATAGTAATCAAAATAAGGTTTCCTCAAAAATAAGTGGAATGTTTAAGACACCTCCACACCCAGAAATTTCTAAGAAAATAGTTTTTGCCGCTAGTACTTGTCAGGGGTACCCAGATCAAGATCACCCAGATGGATACAAAATATATCCATTTTTGGAAAGCCTTGATCTTGATTTTTTTGTACATGCTGGAGATATAGTTTATTATGATAATCTAGCTAAAAACAAAAAAATGGCCCATTACCACTGGGATAGAATGTTCAGTTTGCCAACTAATAAATCGTTCCATTCGAAGGTTACAAGCTATTTTGAGAAAGACGATCACGATGCATGGTTCAATGATAGTTATAGGGGAATTAAGACTTCTTTCATGGGAGAATTTACTTTTGATCAAGGTTTAGAGGTTTTTCGTCAGGAAATGCCAATCAAGGACAAAACATATAGAACTTTTCAGTGGGGAAAAGATCTTCAAATTTGGCTTGTTGAGGGGAGGGATTATAGAAGTCCAAATACCATGAAGGACGGACCTGAAAAAACAATTTGGGGGAAAGATCAAATGGAGTGGTTCAAAAGGACTGTTTCAGCATCTGATGCTACTTTTAAAGTACTTATAAGTCCTACCCCTATAATTGGCCCTGATAGACCAACTAAAAAAGATAATCATTCAAATAAGGGTTTTTTCTATGAGGGAGAGAATATCAGGAAATTTATATCCTCTCAGCCCAATATGTATGTTGTTTGCGGGGATCGACATTGGCAATATGTTTCTAAACATCGTAAATATGGAATTGTTGAGTTTTCTATTGGTCCAAACAGTATGGAACATGCTGGTGGGTGGAAACAAGATAATGTTAAGCCTGAACATCTTTACCTAAACGTAGTAGGGGGTGTAATGACGGTAACCATTGATCCTAAAGACATCCCAAGAATAATTGTTAGGCATTATGATGTTGACGGTAATGAGTTAAATAAGTTTGTTGCTTCAGCTAAATAACATAGATTTATCAAAAAGTGAAAAATTTAAAAGGAAAAGTTGCACTTGTAACAGGAGCCTCAAGAGATATTGGGAGGTCGATAAGTATATCACTTGCTAAAGCTGGAGTCAAGGTATTGGTAAATTATTATCGAGATAAATCCATGGGTGAGGAGACGGTTAGTATAATAAAAAATAATGGGGGAGATGCTAAAGCCGTTTATGCAGATGTAACAAATTCTGGGGATGTTTCAAATATGATAAAAGAATCCAAAAAGTTTTTTGGTAATAAAGTGCATATTCTTGTTAATAATGTTGGAGGCTTATTTGCTCGAAAAAAAATATCTGAAATAGATGAAAATTTTTATAATTTATTAATGGATGTGAATTTCAAGTCAGTATTTCTTGTAACAAAAGCAATAAAACCCTTGATGCCAAAAGGTGGCTCAATTATTAATATTTCCTCCCAAGCTGCAAGAGATGGAGGTGGACCTGGGTCATCGCTATATTCAGCATCTAAAGGAGCTGTAACGAGCTATACAAGGGCTCTTGCTAATGAATTTGGACCTGATGGAATTCGTGTTAATGCAATTACCGCTGGAATGACATCTACTCGTTTCCATGACGATTTCACTTCGGACGAGGTTCGTAAAAAAGTTGCTGGTGCAACTCCTCTTAGAAGAGAGGGGAGGCCTGAAGAAATTGCAGACCTGGCAATATACCTTGCTTCTGATAGTTCTTCTTATATTACTGGAGCCAATATTGATATCAATGGCGGAATATTAAATAGTTAAAAATGACATTAAGTAATAAAATTTTTAGAATAATATTTTTTACATGTTTTCTTGTCTTAAGTTGCGTAACCAAAGATTTAGAACAAATTAAATCACCTAATGTGATTTATATTTTAGCCGATGATCTAGGATATGGAGATTTAGGATGCTATAATAAAAAATCAAAAATTTTTACTCCCAATATTGATCAACTTGCATCGGAAGGAATGATGTTTACAGACATGCATTCTACTTCTTCTGTATGTACTCCAACTCGCTATAGTATTCTTACTGGTGAATACGCCTGGCGTACTAGAATGAAGTCAGGGGTTTTATGGAGTTATGGGCCTTTAATGATCCCAGATGAAAAAGCAACAGTCTCAAAATTATTCAAGAAAAAAAACTATAGCACTGCAGTTATCGGAAAATGGCATTTAGGTTTAGACTGGCAACTAAAAAAACCCTTTAGTCAAACTGATGTAGTTATTAATGATCTTGGCCTAATAACTGATTACAGTGAAAAAATAGTTGATTTTTCTAAAAATCCAACAAGAGGTCCTAGAAACGTTGGTTTTGATTATCATTATATAATTCCAGCTTCTTTGGATATACCACCTTATGTGTATTTGGAAGACGGTATATTCACAACCCCTATTAATGATTATACCGAGGGAAGTAATTTGGAAAGGGATAAAGATGGTGACTTTTGGAGACCAGGTGCCATGGCTGAGGGTTTTGAATTTTATGAGGTTTTACCAAAATTTATTGACAAGGCAAAAGATTACTTAACCAAGGCTAAAAACAACGACAATCCGTTTTTTTTATATTTACCACTTGCTGCACCTCACACTCCATGGGTTCCAAAATCAAACTATAATGGAATTTCAAATGCAGGACAGTATGGGGAGTTTGTTACTATGGTTGATGATCAAGTTGGAAATCTACTTGAACATCTTAAAAATTTAGGACTTGAAGAAGATACAATTGTTATTTTTACAAGTGACAACGGACCTTATTGGAAACAACCTTACATCGATGAATTTGATCATAGAGCAGCAGGAGAACTTAGGGGCATGAAAGGCGATATATACGATGGTGGACATCGAATACCCTATATAGTTAAGTGGCCTGGAAATATAAAACCGGGATCTATTAACAATTCTATAAACACACTTGCAAGTTTTTATTCTACTGTAGCAGATTTATTGAAATTGAAAGTTAGTTCATCAGATAGCTACAGTATATTTAGTGAATTGATAAATGATGTCAAAACAGAAGAAGACCGTTCGATTATTCATCATTCAAGTGAGGGACATTTTTCTATTAGAAATGGGGATTGGAAAATGATTGAAAAATTAGGCTCAGGGGGGTTTTCATTACCAAAAACAATTGATCCAATGCCCGGAGTTACACAAGAGCGTCTTTATAACATGAGAGAAGAATTATTTGAACAAACGAATTTAGCTGATGATTACCCAAAAATAATTGCTGAAATGAAATATAAGCTCGATTCAATCAGATCAATATCAATGAATTAAAACAACCGAATGAAAAATATCTCTACATTAAGCTTACTTTTATCAATTCTTGTAATTATTTCATGTGAGTCAAATGACAAGAAAAATAATAGACCAAATATTTTAATTGCAATTGCTGATGATCAGTCCTATCCTCACACGGGTATTTACGGATTTTCACAAATCAATACTCCTGCTTTTGACTATGTAGCCAAAAATGGTGTTCTTTTTAATAATGCATTTGTAGCTGCTCCAGGTTGTAGCCCTTCAAGGGCTGCAATGCTTACTGGTAAAAATATTTGGGAATTAGAAGAGGCCGGAACTCATGCGAGTAATTTTCCCTCAAAATTTAAAGTTTACACTGAGGTTCTTGAAGAGAATGGTTTTTTTGTTGGCTATACAGGAAAGCCATGGGGTCCAGGTAACTGGGAAATTAGTGGAAGAAAACAAAATCCTGCTGGAAGAGAGTTTAATAAATATGGATTAGAAAAAACACCAACGAAAGGTATTCGTCCCAATGATTATGCTAAAAACTTTAAAGATTTTTTAAATCAGAGAGAAGATAACCAACCTTTTGTATTTTGGTTTGGAGCTCATGAACCACATAGAGTATATGAATATGGGTCGGGAATAAGGGCTGGCAAGAGTATTAAAGATGTTGAAGTTCCAGAATTTTTTCCTGATACAGAAATTGTTAGAAATGATATTTTGGATTATATCTTGGAGATTGAACATTTTGATAATCATCTAGAGCAAATGATCAAATATTTAGACGAAATTGGAGAGTTAGATAATACTTTTATTCTGGTGACTGCTGATAATGGAATGCCCTTCCCATATGCTAAAGCCAATGTTCAAGAGTATGGAACTCATGTTCCACTGGTAATCTTACTACCTGATGGTGTAAAAAATAAAGTTGTGGATCAACCTGTTGGTTTAATTGATTTAGCACCGACTTTAATGGATTTGACTGGATTAAATGGGGCGATGGAAACTACAGGTAAAAGTTTAATCCCTGTTTTAAAGAATAAAGAAAATATAAAACACAGAGACTATGTTTTGACAGGAAGAGAAAGACATACTCATGCTAGACCAGATAATTTAGGTTACCCGTCCCGAGCCATAAGAAGTGAGGATTTCCTTCATGTTTACAATTTTTTCCCGGAATTGTGGCCTGCTGGAGATCCAGTGGTAAAAAATGATATGAATGATAAAAGAGATCAAGTTGAGGGATTCAAAACAATTTATCCTGGATACCATGATGTAGATCCTTCACCAACAAAGGATGAGATAATGAAAATAGTTGATGATAAAAACTTTAATCTAGCTTTTTCAAAGAGACCTTCAATGCAGCTTTATGATATTAAAAAAGATCCCTTTTGCAAGTCAAATATTGCAGAATATCCTGAGTATAAAGAGATTTTGACCGATTTACATAATGAATTGATTAAAAGGCTAAAAGAACAGGGAGATCCAAGAGTTTTAGGTAACCCA
>CACIXU010000021.1 GCA_902590705.1 uncultured Bacteroidota bacterium
AAGGGAGCTAACCTACACAACCTAAAAAATGTAGATGCAGTTTTCCCCAGAAATCAATTAACAGTCGTGACTGGTTTATCAGGTTCAGGAAAGTCCTCATTGGTTTTTGACACTCTCTATGCTGAAGGGCAAAGACGTTATGTGGAAAGTTTATCCTCCTATGCTCGCCAATTTATGGGCAAGCTTAATAAACCAAAGGTGGATGACATACAAGGAATCGCCCCTGCAATTGCAGTAGAGCAAAAAGTTTCTTCAACCAACCCACGATCAACTGTTGGAACAAAAACCGAGATATATGATTATTTAAGGTTACTATACTCCCGAATTGGCCGAACCTACTCTCCTGTCTCAGGGGAAGAAGTTAAAAGAGATACAGTCAATGATGTATTGGAATATCTCAAAACGAATTTCAAAGATGGAGATAAATTATTTCTACTCTCTCCAATAGAGGTTGCAAAAGAAAAAATTGATCATAAATTAAGCATATTGAAACAACAAGGGTTTGCAAGAATTTTCATAAAAGATCAGATTTTCAGACTAGATGAATTAAACATAATCCCTAAAAATAAATTTGATCTAGTTGTAGATCGAATAATTGTTCGCAATGAAGAAGATTTTTATCAACGATTAGCTGATGCGATACAAATAGCTTTTTATGAAGGGAACGGAGCTTGCGCATTGTGGTCACTAGAACAAAAGAAAAAAAAACTGTTTTCGAATAAGTTTGAATTAGATGGTATTGCATTTACAACCCCAAACGTTCATTTTTTTAGTTTTAATAATCCATTTGGAGCTTGCAAGAAATGTGAAGGTTTTGGAGATATTATTGGGATTGATAGTGAGCTAGTGATTCCGAATACTAGCCTATCAATCTATGATGATGCCATAGCACCGTGGCGCGGAGCCGGAATGCGAAAGTTCTATAAACAACTTGTTGAAAATGCTTATAAATTTGACTTTCCAATACATAAACCTTTTTTTGAATTGGATGAAAATGAAATCTCCCTTTTATGGAATGGAAATTCCTATTTTACTGGGATTAACAAGTTTTTCAAAAAAATTGAGGCTAAAAATTATAAAATTCAAAATCGGGTACTACTGTCTAGATATCGAGGTAAAACCACTTGCCATGAATGCAAAGGCTCACGTTTAAGAAAAGAAACTAGCCATGTACAAGTAGGTGGTGAATCATTATCCAATCTCTTGAGCCTGCCAATGGACGAGTTAGGAGTTTTTTTCGATCGGCTTAAACTTTCGACATATGATCAAGAGGTATCTGATCGTATTCTAAAAGAAATTCAGTCGAGAATAAGTTTCATTCAGGACGTAGGTTTGGGATATCTGAATCTTAACAGAAAGGCCAATACATTGTCGGGTGGAGAGTCACAGCGTATAAACCTTGCTACCTCCCTAGGAAGTGCATTAGTTGGATCAATGTACATTTTGGATGAACCTTCCATTGGACTTCACTCAAGAGATAATGAACGCTTAATTTCAGTTTTAAAACGGCTGAGAGACATAGGTAATACTGTTATTGTAGTAGAGCATGACGAAGAGATTATGAATTCTGCTGATAAGATTATTGACATGGGTCCCAGAGCAGGATCAAATGGAGGAGAAATTATTGCTCATGGTAAAATAGATGAAATCAACAATACGGGTAGTTTGACTGCTAAATACTTACGCGGTGATATGAAGATTCCTATTCCTTCGAATAGAAGAAAAAGCAACAATAAAATCACCCTGAGAGGCTGTAGAGAAAACAATCTAAAAAACATTGAAGTAAGCTTTCCATTAGGATGTTTAACTGTTGTTACTGGAGTCTCAGGAAGTGGAAAATCAACTTTAGTAAAAAATATTCTTTATCCAGCTCTTCAAAGAGAAAAAGGTGTTTTTAATCATAAACCTGGCCAATATGATCAAATCAACGCAACCATGGAAAAAATACATAGTGTTGAGTTTATTGACCAAAACCCGATTGGAAGATCATCTAGATCAAATCCTGTTACCTATATTAAGGCCTACGATGATATAAGGAACCTTTTTGCAAGACAACAACTTTCGATCAATCGTGGTTATAAACCCAAACATTTTTCATTCAATGTTGATGGGGGAAGATGTGAAAATTGTAAAGGAGAGGGTAACATCACCATTGAGATGCAGTTTATGGCTGATGTTGTGTTAGAATGTGAACACTGTAAGGGTAAGCGTTTCAAAAAAGAGATTTTAGAGGTTGAATACAATGGAGTTTCACTTGATCAACTGCTTGGAATGACTGTTGATGACGCCATTTTATTTTTTAAAAAAAACCAACTTAATAAGATGGTTCAAAGGCTAGACCCCTTAAAACAAGTCGGATTAGGCTATATTTCCCTGGGACAGCCTTCTACTACTCTATCGGGTGGTGAAGCGCAACGAATTAAACTCGCCTCATTTATTGGACGTGGGACTACAAAAGACAAAATCGTATTTATATTTGACGAGCCCACAACTGGGTTGCACTTTCACGACATTAACAAACTGTTAGTTTCTCTTTATGCTTTAATTAATCAAGGTCACACCGTTATTGTTGTAGAACACAATTTAGAATTGATTAAGTGCGCAGACCATATTATCGACTTAGGTCCAGAGGGCGGGAAAAATGGGGGTAATCTTGTAGCGATGGGAACCCCTGAAAAAATAATGAAAAATAAAAGCTCTCACACTGGGCAATACTTGATTAAAAAAATGATTCATTAGAATTTTTTCTTAAAGCTTATAAGATTTATGAAAAAAACCTGAAAATCTTCTGTAAGCTTCAGAAAATAGGATAAAAAAGAAAATAGAAATCCTATTATTAAAGATCTCAATAACATGGAAATAATCGGAGAAAAATCAAGATTTATGTGTGAGAAAATTAGATGTAAAGTAAAAATAACCAATAGTATTAATATTGTTTTTTTTCCGAAAGGATTTATTTTAAAAGTGAATTGAACTAGTAATATTTTCAACAGATTAATCAGAACCATTACAATGAGAGTAGCATAGGCTGCACCAATAATGCCATACAATTTTATAAAGTAAAAATTTAGAAGAATTGCAAGGATGGCTGAAGTAGTTGAAAACAAAAATACATAATGGTAATATTTTGAATTGGTTATGATGTTATTCAAGCAGCCCATTGACATGGAAAATAATTTTCCAAAAGAAATTATCAACACCACATCAAGAGCTTTAGAATATCCAGCTAGGTTCACCCAGTCGTAAAAGTCTGTCAAATTTAAATTTATTAATAGAAACAGTAATCCTGAGGTTAGTAGTAAATTATTAGAACTTTTCTTTAAAAGAGAACTTAGTCGCTGGTCATCATTTTTGTTTAGAGCCGTTGCAACTAAAGGACTAATGATCTGAAACATAGCCCTGCCAGGAAATTCAATGACTGAAGCAATAAATACTGCCACACTATAATAAGCAACATTCTCAACTGTAAGAACATTTGAAATCATCGACTTATCGATGTCTAATATTAGACTAGCAGCTGTTCCAGACATGAAAATCAGAAAACTGTAGCTCAATATTGATTTAAACTCTTTGGGTAATGCAAAAGAAAATTTTGGTTTATACTTGATTAGTGCATAGAAAATAACCAAGATAAGCCTCAAATAATATCCAACAATTAGGGCACTAATAAAGCTATCTAAACTAAGTCCATCGAATGCATAGATTAATAATAGAATAAAGATTAAAGCCCTTGGATAAAATTCCTTTAAGAAGTTTCCAAAAACAGAATATAATTGAATCCTTAGCCAATTATAAAAAACCTCAAACATGGCAGTGGAAAAAGCAACAGCAATTATCAAGAAAGAATATTTTCCAATTTCGGAATTTTTAGAAGCGATAAAGGAAATAATTTCTGCTTTAAAAATAAGGGAAATAGTCAAAATCGAAAGAAACATTATAAGTGGTAATGTAATTGACAAACTAAGCAAACGATCCTGATCTTCTTTAGTTTTACAAGAGGTATAAAATTTGATTAACGCATGTTGAACCCCAAAAGAGATAAAAGGCTGAATTAGGTTAGATAAGGCCAATAAAGTGACAATCAAACCTTGATATTCACTACCCATGAATTTCGGATAGAAAAAAACAGTATTAACAGCGCCAATTAAAAAAGCAAGGGCGATACTGATACTGTTAAAAAAAGTTTGTCTAGCTATAATCCCCATTTATTCTATTTTTAATCTTATCGTAAACCATATAAGAAACAATTAAAAGGAATACTAAAAGTGATATCAAACGTACATTAACTCCCAAATTGATGACCTTAGGTTCAAAACGAAAACTGATAGTATGGTTTCCAGAAGGTACAAGTATACCTCGAAGTACGTAATTAACTGGGAAATGATCAACCGCTTTTCCATCTATCTCAGCATACCAACCATTGGGATAGTATATTTCAGAAAAAACAACCAATTGGTCTTCAGATGCACTAAAAGAATATGATAATTTAGTTGGTGTGGCTGATATAAGATCAATTTTTTTAATCGCATCACCATTGAAAACATAGGGGATATTTTGTGGGGCTTCATTTTTTAGGATAAGAGCTTGATTTGAAAAATCTAATTTTTTCATTTGGAGGAGTAATTTATCGGCCGAAGAAACCAACTTCAGAGAATCAATCGTCCAAGCATTTCCAAGTGCAGTATGGTTTTTGACAACCTTCTGCTGATTATCCTCTTCAAAAAGGAGATATTTTACATTTAGCATATCTATCACTCCCTGAATTTTATGAGCACTGAAAAAATTAAACAGTTCTTCAAATCTTCTAGGTTTGGCGCCATGATAGCCTCCAATGGCATTATGAAAATATGAGGTTCTTGATCCAGAAAGCTGGAGCGCAGGCTCAAAGACCCGAAAACGTGAATCATCCTTTAAAATAGCTAAATCTCCAGATCGAGGCTGGAATAAACTCTTCTTTTGTCTCAGGCTTACAAACATTTCCCGATTTATGTAACGATTTGAGATCCCTATCAAATCAATCAAAACTATAACTGTCAGAATAATTATAGCTATATTTTTACCAATCTTAGCTTTATAAAAAAGAAAATATAATGCACTAATAAGCAGGCAATAAACAATTGCTCTAATTAAGTCATAATTATAAATTTGTTTTCTTGCCTCTAGAATTTTCCCCATCAATACTGGTCCATAGCTTTCGCTTATATAATTATCCATTGAACTGTTAAAGTCAATCAGGCCCTTGGAAAGAAGAAGTATTACCAGCAAGGAAACAAATCCTCCAGAAATCTTCAAAAAATATTTAAAATTGTTTTTATCGTTTTTCACAAAAACCTCATAAATGCCCAAGCAAGCCAAAACAGGAAAACAGAATTCTAAAATAACCTGAATTGAACTCACTGCCCTAAATTTATTATATAAGGGGAAGTAATCAATGAAAAAGTTTGTTAGCCATGGTAGATTCTTTCCCCAAGAGAGCAGCAAAGAAAATATTATTCCAACAAACAAGCTATTTCTTAATGGACTCTTAACTAAAAACAAAGCTAGTGTAGCTAAGAATACCACTGAAACTCCTACATAAGCAGGGGCTTCTAGAATCGGTTGACTCCCCCAATAAGTAGGAACATTTGAGACAAATGATTTTGATTGGGACGGGGGAACGCCGTTTTGCAAAAGAAACTTGTATAAATCGGAGTTTTCACCTAAATTTTCAGTTGAACCACCGCCTTGAATACGTGGGATAATTAAATTTAGGCTTTCAAAAATCCCATAACTAAACTGTGTAATATAGTCTCTGGATAAACCACCCGTCGATTCTTTTTGAGATCCATCAGGGTTTAAAGTTAATTCACTTTTTCCACGAGTGCTGAATTTAGCGTACTCGGAAGTTGCTAATAATGGTGGTGCATTGACCCCTAATGATAATATTCCTGCAGTAATCAACAGTATTAAACTTTTAGAAAATGATTTAAGTGATTTTTCCCTTATCGCTTTTATTCCATAAAAAACAAAAATGATCAGCATCAAAAACAGCATATAGTAGGTCATTTGATAGTGATTGGCTCGGATTTGCATGGAAAGGGAGAAAACGGTCAAAAGAAACCCCATTAACCGTTTATTGGTAAGTAGTAAATACATTCCTCCAATAACCAATGGCATATATGCAAGAGCCTGTGATTTAGTGTTGTGACCGACTTGAATAATAATTAATAAATAAGTAGATAAACCGTAGGCAAAAGCACCCAAAATGGCAATAGGTATTGGCATCTTTATAATTAGCAGAAACAAATATGCCGTGATCAAGTAAAGGAATAAAATTTCTGAGGGTTGAGGAATCAATTGAAATATTTTGTGAATTGGTGTAAGAAAATCGTAAGGATATCTTGCGCCTAACTGATATGTAGGCATTCCACCAAAAGCATTATCAATCCAATAAATCTCCTCCCCGTCTTTTCTATATTCTTGAATTTGACGAGACATACCAGAATATTGTTGAATATCTGATTGAATGAGCTTTTTTCCCGAAAGTACAGGATAAAAAAAGGAAACTGAAAAAAGAATAAACCCAGTCAAAACAAGAAAATGTGTAGCATTTGTCTTGTTAAAAAACTGCTTAATCGATTTCTTCATAATCTATATATTCACCCATATCTTTTTCTTTCTTTTTTGGAGGTTTTTGTTGGTTATTAGAGATATCATTTGGGTTAAGGTTGCCCATTTTTTTTACAAGTCGATTTAATAGGTATTTTACAATAAAAGGGCTAAGCCATCTAAAAAGATAGATAACACCTGTTAAAATCAGAAAAAATTTAAACAGCCCTAACATGTCAAATTTTTAATCAATTATGATCAAAAGTAGTTAAAAGTTGTGACTATTTTTGATGTTTTTGAAATGCTAACTAACTTGTAAAACAATAAACAAATAATGATTTTATGCTCAAGTACCTTTTGGCATTATTTTTCTTCTCTAGTATTTTAATTAAGGCTCAATATACAGATCAAATAAACTCGAATAGACCTGGAGTATCATTAGGGGCATTTGCTGTCGGAAAAGGAGTTGTTCAATTTGAGAGTGGTATAGAATTTAGGAATTACAAACACGATAGATACAATTTGTCAACAGTAAATGCTAAAGTTGCTTTTCTATCAGTCAGGTGGGGATTTTTATTCGAACAACTAGAATTAACCTATCAAGGAGCTTACGTTTTTGATCGTTTAAAAAATAAAATCTCAACCCAACATATTGAATTTAAACGAAAGGGTTTACTTCAAAATTATTTAGGAGTTAAATATTTATTTTATGATCCTTTTAAAAAAGAGAGAAAGGTCAATTTATATAGCTGGAAGGCTAATAATTCATTTCAGTTTAGGGATTTAATACCAGCCGTTTCTCTGACTGCTGGAGCTAATTTCATTTTAGGAAAAAACCATTACCCATTTGGAGATATGTTCGATGCACTATATCGTCCATTATTTTTTCAAAATCTTGGACTTCCTTCAGAAACAGAACCACAGTTATCGCTCAGGGGGATACTAGCTACTCAATCACATTTTTTGGGAACTTGGGTATTTGTAACCAATTTGATCTATAATCGTTATTTAACTAATCACTCTGAAAAAAGCTATATTTTAACTCTTACCCATACTTTTCATCCGCTATGGTCAATCTATCTTGAAAATCAGGGTGTATATGGAGATCGGTACGATGATTTAATTTTTAGAACTGGAACGGCATATTTATTTACTGATGATATTCAAATTGAAGGTTCATTTGGTATAAGCTCAAGGTCAAATCCGAGCTCAGTTTTTATTAATTTAGGTGCTTCTTACAGATTAGATTTTCACAAGGATTTCATTAGTGCTGCAGAATTAGAATACAAAGAGAGCATGAAAGAAGAAAAACAGCTAAAAAAAATAATGAAGAAGGATAAAAAAACTGAGAAAAAAAGGAGCCGTAAGGCAAAAAGAATATAATTAATGGAGAGGGTCAATATAAAAGTTATAGAGGCAATATCAATAACAGAAATCCAGAGTTTTGTAATGTTTCCCTTCACTTTATATGGAGATAACCCCTATTGGACTCCACCTATTATACAAGAAGAAATTGATACCCTTGATAAATCTAAAAATCCAGTTTTTAAAAATGCTCAAAGTAATTATTTTCTTGCTTTAAATGATGGCGTAATTGTAGGTAGAGTTGCTGTGATCATTAATTGGGTTGAAGTCAACCAACTCAAAAAAAAGAAAGTTCGATTTGGTTGGTTTGATGTGGTTGATGACATCAATGTGACTATTGCCCTGATGGAAAAAGTATATAACATTGGAAATAAAAATAACATGGATTTCATTGAAGGTCCTGTTGGATTTTCTAACCTTGATAAGGCTGGAATGTTAATTAAAGGATTTGAGGAAAATAATACTATGATTACATGGTATAATGCACCTTACTATTATGATCATTTTAAGAAACTTGGCTTCAAGGACTTAGCTGTATGGGTAGAGTATGAAATTATGCTTTCCTCATTTGAGGAATCTCCGGAAAAAATTAAAAAATTCTCCAATTTAATGCTTGAAAGGTATGAGCTCAATGTTTTAGATTTTAAATCAAAAAAAGATATCATTCCTTATATTGAGCAGATGTTCCTTCTTTTAGAGGAAACATATGGAAAGCTGCAAACTTTTGTTCCTATCCAAAAATACCAAATAATCCAATATAAGGAAAAATATTTTCGCTACGTACATCCAGATTTTATTAAATGTGTTGTGGACAAAAACAATGACCTAGTAGCATTTACTATCATTATGCCCTCATTCACACGTGCTCTCAAAAGGGCTAATGGAAAAATGTACCCTTTTGGCTTTCTTCATTTACTTAAGGCCTTACATTTCAACAACAGGGCATCTTTTTACCTAATTGGAGTTCATCCAAAATATCAAAAAAAAGGAGTCACAGCGATCATTTTTAATGAAATGCAGAAAACCTTTAATAAAAATGGATATAATATAGTTGAAACAAACCCTGAACTTGAGGAAAACAGTTCAATCCAAAATCTTTGGAAAAATTATAAACACCGGTTACACAAAAAACGATTGACGGTTACCAAAAAATTAAAAAAAAGGGAGATTAATAAAAATTAAATCCCCCATCAATAGTTTGGTTTATTTCGAACTTTAATATACAAATATTTAATTTAATAAAAGACTAATTTTGGATATGCTAAATGAAGGAACTATTATCGCTAAAGCTACCGCAAGTGGATCAAGTGCTATCAGTATAATAAGAATTTCTGGTGTTGATTCAATCAAGATGGTTTCAAATTGTTTTAGGGCTAGATCAGGAAAGATATTGGCCAACCAAAAATCACATACTATTCATTTTGGTACAATATACGATAAAGATAGGGTGATTGATGAGGTATTAGTAAGTCTTTTTATTGGTCCAAAATCTTATACAGGTGAAAATTTAGTAGAAATCTCCTGTCACGGTTCAATATATATTCAACAGCAAATCTTTCAGCTTTTTATAAATGAAGGAGCAAAACCAGCCAAACCTGGAGAATATACTTTGCGTGCTTTTTTAAATCAGAAAATTGATTTAATTCAGGCTGAAGCAGTGGCTGATCTAATTTCCTCAGAGTCCAAAGTTGCTCACGAGGTTGCCTTAAATCAGATGAGAGGGGGCTATGCTCATCAGATTACCTCACTAAGACAGCAACTACTTGATTTTGCCTCTTTAATTACTCTGGAACTTGACTTTTCAGAGGAAGATGTGCTCTTTGCAGACAGGAAAGCATTAGATAAGTTACTTGATAATTTAAAGGAAAAAATTAAATCACTGATTGATTCATTTGAATATGGAAGTGTAATAAAGAACGGTGTTCCTGTTACAATCGCAGGTAAACCTAATGCAGGGAAATCTTCCCTACTAAATGCTTTATTGAATGAGGACCGTGCAATAGTCTCATCAATACCAGGTACCACTAGAGATGCAGTTGAAGACACTCTTACCATAGATGGAATACAGTTTAGGTTTATTGATACCGCTGGTCTAAGAGAAACAGATGATAAAATTGAATTAATAGGCGTGGCTAAAGCAAAAGAGAAAGTAAATAAAGCAAAAATACTAATATACCTATTTGATCAGAATGATATTAGCATAAAAGAAGTATGTGATTCTATCGAAAGCTTTCAAAGAGAAGACTTGATTATAATTACCGTTGAAAATAAAATTGACTTAAGATCAGAGTCTCAATCATCTAACTTTAATGATAAGTTAAAAAGTAAACTTAAAAATAAATTGATTTCAGCATTCATTAGAATTTCTACATTTGATTTAGTGACTGTCGATAAGCTTAAAACAATTCTTGTTGATCAGGTCAAAAATACCTCAACTACAGAAGGTGTTGTGGTTTCAAATGCAAGACACCTAAATTCACTTCAAAATTCCTTAAAAGCCATTTTAAGTATAAAAAAAGGTCTTAAAAGTAACCTTAGTGGAGATTTATTAACAGTTGATATAAATGATGCTCTGAACCATCTCGGTGAAATATCTGGTGAAATTACCAATGACGAATTATTGGGTAATATCTTCTCTAAATTCTGTATTGGTAAATGAGAGTAGATTTCATCAAGTTTCATTAAGCTGTATTACCATATATATATTGGGTATTACAAATATTATTTAGTTTCCTTTTGTTGCATTTTATTTGTGGTATATTTGTGTCCAAGATATTAGAACACAAAATAGGACACAAAATGAGCTTCCAAATTAACAATAAAAAGATACTTGATAATTTAAAAAGGAATCCTAAGAAAATCTATTTAATCCAACCAAAAGGAAATAGGAGTTTCAAATTCAGATTCTATTACGGAACTGATTTAAACCAAAGACCAATTTATAGGGATGTTTCATTGTCTGAATTAGATTACTTCAACCCCCCTACTAACCCATTCGAGCGCCAACAAAACAAAGAAACTGCTAAAAGTGCTCAAATTCTATTAGACCAAGTCAGGACTGCATCAAGAGAAAAAACTTATCCAATATTAAAATCTGCCAGACCATTATCTGCAAAAGAAAATGATTTTATCAAGTTTTATCAGGATGAGGTAGATAGCAACACATCATATACTACATCTACAGTGAAAGGACACTTGTCAGTCATTAAACACCTTAAAGAGTTTATTGGTCATTTCAAAACCCTTCAATTTGATATGATAAACTCACAATTTATTGTTGATTTTTATAATTATATGCTAAGAGATAGCGTTAACACTAAAGGAAAGAAAAACGCTTCAGATACAGCAGGCAAGTATCACAGAAGATTTTATAATTATCTTGCTAAGGCAAGCAGAATTGGTATGATTGACTTACCACCAGAAAATCCAGTTAAATATCCACCTGAAAAATCAAAGAGTTCAGAATACCTAACTAAAGAGGAGTTACAGGATTTGGCTAATACACCAGAGGAAGATTTTACTTTAAGAAGCACTTTTCTATTTTCTTGTTTTACAGGATTGGCGCATCAAGAGCTTAAAAATTTAAATTATTCAAATATACATAAAAGGGATAATGGTGATTTTGAAATCCATATTGTTAGACAAAAGACAGGTGAACCAAACAAGATACCATTAAGTGCACCTGCGCTTGATATTTTAGAAAAAAGAAAGCAGTTATTTGGAGCTTTACCAGATGACAAAGTATTTAAGCATTTCAATTATAGTAGCACTCAAAATGATAAGTTGCAGTATTGGGTAGATAGAGCAGGAATCCCAAAGAAAATTACATATCATTGTGGCAGACATACCTTTTCAGCACATCACTATCTTGCATATAGAGATATTGGTGTTTTGAGGAATCTACTTGGTCATAAAGATTTATCTACCACTCAAAGGTATATCAATAGAATGCTCCAAAATATCGATGCAGATGTAAGTAAAATGCCAGTAATTAACCTTGACAATTTATGAGGTTAGCCTCTCCCCTTTTGTAGGTTTTGTTATTTTTGTTTATTCATGCACTTATTATATATTTCTCATACTTTTATTTACTTGTTTATTAAAAGTAAATTTTTTATGTTTGGAAATACTAACCATAAATTATTTATTAATTTTTAAATTTTATTAAAATGGATGCAAAAGCACTAATAGCAGAAGGGTATGAACTTTTTAGTAAAGGAGATATGGAAGGCTATTTTGACACAGTTGACGATAATATTGTTTTTACATATCCAGGCAAGGACCACCCCTTGTCAGGAGTTTACAAAGGTAAAGCAGCGATGATGGAACTTTTCATGAAAATACCTGAATTGTGGGATAATTTCAGTGTTGAATCAGTATTCATGATTAGCGAGGGTAACAAGGTTTTCAGTAAAGCCATTGCTAAAGCAGATGGGATGGATACAATTTTTGGCCACTATTTTGAATTAAATGATGAGGGAAAATTGATAGTTTTTACAGCTCATGACGATACTTTAAGTGCATTTAATGCAATGAAAAAATAATATTATAGCTTGGAAAAGCAGAATTTTATTTTACCCTCCCAAGTGGAGGGTTTTTTATTTATACCCTTTTGTAGGTTTTGTTATATTAGTAATATGAAAAAGCTATTACTTCTTTTATTATTTGTTCCACTTGTTGGAATCTCACAAACTCAAACATATAGTGTCAAAGAGACTACTCCCTCATATGAAACGTTTGGAAAGAGAACTTATGAGGTAGAGAATACCTCAAGAAGTAATCAGGGAACATATAGGAACCCCCAATATGTTGCACCTCCAGCAGATAATACCGCAAAAGTTATTCAACAGACAAGTCAGAATTTTTCAAATGCAATTTCAAACATTGCAAGAAATGCGGCAGCAAATGCGGCAGCCAATAGTGTCAATAAACCCAATTTATATATTAATAAAACTTCATTAAGGGGGGTTGAATTAAACTCTTATAAATACATCGTTATTCAAGAGAGTAATTATAATAGCTACAGAAAAACCGCAGTAAAATTTCTTAAAAAGGCTGGATTCAATGTTGTTAATCTGCATAAGACTTCCAGAACTCACAAGGTTATTCCAAGTGATTTGAAACAAAACTCTGATTTAGGATTATATCTTCATATTGATGTGGTTGGCTTTGGAACTGTTGAGGCTATTATCCGCCTGTTCAGTTACAATAATGAATTACTTTTTAATTCCAGTAGTCGAAGCTCATGGGCGGGAAGCAGTGCAGTTAAAAATGCATTATCTCCTTTTGAAACTTATGCTTATAAGTACAACCCAAATATAGTTAGGAAAAAACAAATAGAAACTGACCTCTCAACACCTTCTAAAGTCAATAACTCATTGACAAAAGATAAAGCAATAAAAGAAGTTAAGCAGCTTAAAGAACTATTAGATTCTGGCATTCTAACTCAAGAAGAATTTGATAAAAAAGCTGCAGAATTAAAGAAAATTATTTTAGGTAACTAAACAGCTCCAACCCCCTTTTGTGGGTTTTGTTATATTAGTAGTATATGGTAGAAATAGAAATACCTTTAGCAACTATACTTGATAATCTGCTATTTTGTTTTGAGTTTTTTTTTTGCAGTGTGTGGGTTTTCTTTGTAGGTTTTGGGATGTTTAAATTCGCCCATTTAGAACGCTTTAAAATTGGTAAATACAAATTCAACAACAATAATTTTTTAGTTCCTGTATTTTGGATACTTTGGGTTCTGTTTAATCATTTTATATCCGAACTTGTATTTGACCTTTATGAACCTATTTACTATAGACAATCCATCTTTGGGTTAGAAATACCTAAATAATATGAAAAGGAGCCAAGCAATAAAGGAAATTAAACAACTCAAAGAATTATTAGATTCTGGTGTGCTAACCCAAGATGAATATGACGAAAAAGCTGGAGATTTAAAAAAAATAATAATGTCAGAACCAAAGGGTTTGTTTAGCAACAATAATAGAGCTGTATTAATTTTTATGATATGTGTTGCAATTATTGCAGTTGTTATTATTGTAGCAGAGTTATTAGATTTTTGGTTAAAATATAACTAAACCTATTTAAACTGCACAAGTATGGTGGTACATGGAAAAGCAGAATATAACCCCCTTTTGTAGGTTTTGTTATATTAGTAAATATTAATCATACAGTTATGAAAATATTTATAAAAAATCAGAATAAATCAGAGAGAGTTGCAAGGCTTATTGTTTCTCTCTTTTTAATCCCATCTCCATTTGTTTTAGAAAAATCGCCTAATGAATATGAGCTTTTGATGGAGCTAACTCCGTTTTCTTTTGCTCAATTTATAGTGGGAGTTATTTTACTTTTTAATGCATTTTCAGGGATGTGTGTTATCTACCGATTTTTTGGAGCTAATACTTGTAAAGTTTGAATTAAAGGCATATCCTCCTCTTTAAGTTCAGGGACTTCTAAGCCTCTTTTGTAGGTTAAGTTTTTTAGAGAGAAGAAAATACAATTGAATTATTTAAATTCAACATTTACTGTAGTTATTATTTTCACATCTCCATTTTCTAAACCAATTTTATCTTTATAGTCTTTGTGATATTGAGTTTTTGGAACAGTATCTAAAAATGATTTTAATTGTTCAGAATTTTTTGCAGTAATCAAAGTATAGTAATTTGCATTCATAACATTTCTCTCTGAAATTTTTGCAATTATCATATCTGCACCATTTGCCATTGGTCTTAACTGTTCTCTCAACATTAAAAAGGCATTTTCATACTGGTCTGGATATTTTACATCAAGAAAGAACTGCATTCCAACTTTGTTATCAGAATCATTTGATTGTGAAAAGCTTATTAATACTGCAAAACAGATTATTGCAAAGATTGAAATAGTAATGTCTTTAATATTTTTCATTGTTTAAAATTTGATTAATAATATCTAAAATATGAATAATACAGGAATGAAGTTTGGGGGTAGGCAGAAAGGTACACCAAACAAAAGAACAGTAATAACAGAAAACTTAACACTTCCGAACATGGTATTTGTGCAAAATTTGTTAATAACTGTAAATCAATTAGTTATTGTTGAAAATTCACCCCTTTTGTGGAAAACTATGTCTTTGATTTTTGATAAGCTGTATCTAATTTTACCAAATGGTAAAGGATAGTCCTTTACATCAATAAATAATATTAATTATGAAGAATATAACAAATCAGAATTCGGCAGGACTTTCCGAAGACACACCACAGCACCTGCAAAAAACCTATGGAAGTAAAGAAGTACAGGAGATACTAAATATCTCAAAATCTACATTGGACAAAATGTGTCATAAAAGGGAATTATCATTCCACATTCACCCACAAAGAAGAAAGCGGCACTTCTATGAAAAGGATTTAGTAGCATATCAGAGCAAGCTGGTGCGAATACAATCCAAAGATGAGTTAGTCCTTAAATAATCCATTAGAGAGCCTTAAAACACCTAAAATAAACCTCTGCGGTATATCTGCTATGGTGAGTTAATTACATCTCTCTGTCATTGAGTAATGATTTCCAACTGCCAAGTAAAATGTAACATAATACTTGTTATGTTATTACTAAAAGCAAACAAATACTAATGATGAGATACTTAAGTGATGATAAAACCTCTAAAGATAATAAGGTGTTTTTCTAACCATATTATGGTTATATGAGTATTGGTGCAATAGATACTATGAATATCAGCTACAATCTCAAAGACTCTGGGATTAATAGAGCAAATGTTATTGATGCACTTTATAATAAGCAGGAATCTTATGTTTATGAAGCTGGTAGTAATAATATTCATCATACTAATTGGAAGGGAGATTTCATATCCCAAAATGAAAATAGAATCCATGCTTATTTAGGAGACAATAGTTTAACTATCTATGGCAGTATTCCAAAATTTATAAATGGAAATAATTTTGAAGGTATCTCTATAAGTAATATTGAATCTGCTTTTGATAATTTAAGCGAGGTCATTGGTTCAGATTTATATTCTGGAAAGGTAACAAGAGTTGATTATGCAGGAAATATATTTATGGAAAACAGCCCTAAACTATATTACAAGTTCTTTGGAGATTCATATAAATTTAAAAGACTGGAGTTTAGTTCAAATATAGCTTGGAAGGGAACAAGAGGTCAAGCAAGGTATAAGACCATTGAGGACAAAACTATGTGGGCTAATGACACAAGGAATGAGATTCCGCATTTATATCAAGACAGGAATATTATTAGATATGAAAACAGATTAAAATCCAGTAATAGAATTGCTCACGTTTTGGGTATGGGTGGTAAAACCCCTACTCTATATGAAGTGTTAAAAATTGAAAATATTATTGAGATACATAAAGACTGGAAAAGACAATATCTCAAGATTAACAAGCAAAATAATTTAATTGATTTTACAAAGTATATGCAAAAAGATTATTACAGCCCTCAAGAAGCCTTTGATTGTTTAGTTATGTCATTAATTCAAGAAGCTGGTGAGGAACAGATACAAGAATTTATGAAATTCCTTAGAGAAGGTAAAAAGTTTGGTACTGGACAGACAGGTTCAAACAATACATACAAGTTTCGCAAGAAAATTGACAGATTAAGAGCTAACTGGATTAGAAATAACAATGATATGATTATGGAAATTGACAAAGCAATTGAATCAACTGTTTTTATGGACTAACCTTAATCTCAAAATAAGGATAGACCAATCCCCTCCACCAAACCTATTGATTTATTATAAAATACTATAAAATACTATGGCAAGACCTTTAGGAAGCTTAAATAAAGTAACAACAGCAGTCAAAGAACAATTACAGTCTTTAATGGAACAGGCAGTTAATTCAATAGATGTAGATTCAATGACTGTGGAACAGAAAATAAAACTTATACAAATCACATCTCAATACGTTTTACCAAGATTAAAAGCTACATACAATGAGAATAAAATACAGGATGATATTCCTATCTTTATTGATATAGTAAAAACTGATAAAAAAACAGGTGAAAATTATGTTTCAGAAACCTATAAAAATGGGATACCTGTTAGCAGTATTAAGGAAGAAAAATAGATATAAATAATGATTTTTTGTGTTCTATTTGTGTCCTTAAGAAATTTATTTATTTAAATAGTATTGATTTTATTGAGCTTTTAGTTTACTTTACAAATATTGTATTGGGAAGTAAGTATAAGTTTAAGGAAATTTCAATTACTCCACTCAAATTTGTAGGTTTTGTCATTTTGGGACTTACTTTAGTATCTTTAAAAAAAAAAATGAGAAAAAGAGATTTAATTATAATAGTAAGCGCTTTTCTAAGCTTTATTTTATCTGTTTATTTGTGGTTTTCTGGTGAAAAAGAAATGGGACAATATGTATCTATTTGGGTACCTACCATTATTGTTTATGGAATTTTTGTTAACACATTACCAAAAAGATGAGTGATTTACAATTATTTATTATTGGGTGTGTTTTATTTATGCCTGTTATTTTAGTAATGGTTACATCAATTACTGAACTCCAGAGACCTAAGACAAAAAACTCAGATAAGTCAATAGGTTACTATATAAATCAAATTGGATTATCAGTCATCTTAATAGGTGTTTTTGTTCTACTCGGAATTGTTATTTTTAATTACTAAAGCATAATACTAAAAGAATAAAAATTATCCCCCCCATTTTGAATTTATTTACTGGGGGGGGTAATTTATGATTAGTATCCAGGATTTTGCTCAAGTGCAGAATTAGAATCTAAATCTTGTTCAGGAATTGGAAATAAAACATGATGTGACTTAGCATTTACTTTACCTCTAGCCTGTGCACCGCTTATAAAACTTCCATGGCGAATTAAAGACCTTCTTCTATGTCCCTCAGCATGAAATTCCCAGCCTCTCTCCACTAAAATTTGGTCTCTTAATGACTCTTTTGTTGGAAAATCAGCTAGATTATAATCTGGTGCATTAGATCTTGATCTAACCTGATTCAACAAATCAATTGATTCTTGGTTAGGTCCACTGATTTCGTTTAATGCCTCAGCCCTATTGACTAAAACCTCCGCATATCTTAAAATTGGCATATCATTGCCATGTCGAGGTCCTAATCCATTTGGGTCTGGTGTAAACTTAACTGGCCTAGGATATTTCTTTTCAACACCTTTTGTAATAGGATCATTCATCAAATCAATGAGTTTACCACCTTTATTCACATATTGTTTTAAAATCCATCCATACTTTCCATTTGGGGGATCATATTCATTAGCCCTCTTGTCATTTGGGTCAAAGGAATTTACAAACCATCTCCAAAGTTGAAATTGTGCACCATAATTAACTTGCGATGTTTGATAACCAACTGGATACGCATGTGGGGTATAGTTCCAGGCTAAGGCTTGTATTGGCGCAGTTGCCAATGATCCAAAAACAAAAATCATTTCTCTATTACCCTCATTCTCAACTGCAAAAACTCCTTCTACGTTTGGAAATAAACTGTGATAACCTAGGTCGATAACTTGTTTATTTACATCAGCTGCTTTTTGCCATTGCTTTGTATCAAGATAAAATCGTCCAAGCAAGGTAAGTGCTGCAGATTTAGTTGCCTTTCCATAAACCGCAGGTTCTACTGGAAGGTTTTGAGCAGCACTTAACAGCTCACTCTCAATAAATGCCTTTGTATCAGCATCACTTGCTCTTGCAGGGGTCAAGTTTAACTCACCTGATGTAATTAGTGGAAGCCTACCAAAAAAATCATACATAATAACATAGTTATAAGCACGCAGAAAGGTAGCTTCTGCTTTAAGTGCAGCAACTTTTGATGCTGATAGTGATGTTACGTTATCAATGTTGTCTAAAATTGAATTAGCAACCCCAATAGCAGAGTATCTGTCTCTCCAAATATTTCGAAAGAAATTATTACTTTGATTCCAGTTAAACTCAGCAAATGTAGCTGCAGGTGCAGCATAACCTCCACCTCTTTCTAACATCAAATCTGAGGTCCACTCACCAAAAGTAAACCATTCTTCCCTGTAATTAGGTCTTGACTTTCTATATGCAGCAGTTAAAGTAGCATTAATTCCGCTTTCACTAGCTAAAAAAGCGTCTGGCGCATATTGAGTAAATACTTCTTCCTCAAGGAAATCCGAACAAGAAAAAGTAATTAAACCGATTAAAATTAAAATATAGTTTTTCATTTTTTTCTTTTTAAAAGTTCAACTTACATCCTATTCTTATTACCCTTGATAAAGGATAATTCGCAAAATCAGCTCTTGAAACACCTGTTCCATCTGAATTACCATCTGGATCAAACCCTATATAATCTGGCGCTACAGTAAGAAGGTTTTCACCAGAAATATATACATTCCCTGATTTGATAAAATCAATATTGTCAAGAGGTAAGTTATAATTTAAAGTAATATTCTTTATTCGCATAAATGATGCGTCTTGAACAGTGTAGGTGTTTACTTTATTTGTACCATCAGAATATGACGTATAATTAACTCCAGAGGGATACACAGCGTCTGTATTCGATGTTCTCCACCGGTCCAAGTAGTGGATTGCTAAATGATTTCTCTCTTTATTGATTGGATATAGAGATTCCGCAGCTAGGTTGCTGAAGTTTTCAATTCCCTGAACACCTTGAATATAAATTTCTAAACTGAAATCCTTATATCCAAACCTATTTGTAATACCATAAGTAAAATCAGCAAATGGGTCACCAAGAATAACACGATCTGCACCATCAATTTTCTTGTCTCCATTTTGATCAACAAAGATTGGATGCCCAGGTAAAGCGCTGGGTTGAGCAGAATTCACAATATCGTCACCCTGTTGGAAAATACCATTTAATTCATAACCATAAAATGATAGAATTGGAGAACCAACTTGTGTAATCCTGTAATTTCCAGAAAAACCAAAACCTCCTGAAATAACATTTGCAGCAAAAGATGGTAGCTCTATAACTTCGTTTTTAAGAAAAGACATTACAATATCGGTGTCCCATGTCCACTGTTTATCAACATTTCTGGAGCTGAAAGAAAAATCCACTCCCGAGTTTTTTACTTGACCAAAGTTTGTTCTTACAAATTGGAACCCAGTTGTGAGAGGTACAGGCTGCTGAAATAGCTGATCATATGTATTTCTGTCAAAATAGTCAATACTTCCAGAGAATCTGTTATTAGCTAATGAAAAATCAACGCCAATATTTGTTTCCTTGGTGGTTTCCCATTTCAAGTCTTGATTAGCAATTCGAGCAGGAACAGCCCCAGCAACAGTAGCACCTCCAAGTATAGCATTACTTCCGGCTTCAAAAGTAGTTATTGTCTCAAAGTTCTGTATTCCTTGATTTCCAATTTCTCCATAACCAACTCTTAGTTTAAGCTCACTAAAAAGCTCATCGTTTTCCATAAATGGTTCAGAAGATAATTTCCAACCAATAGACGCTGATGGAAATGTTGCGTATTTATACTTATCTGAAAACCTTGAGGTTCCATCTCTTCTAACTGAGGCAGTAACAAGGTATTTATCTTTAAAAGAATAGTTAATCCTCGCTAAAGAAGATTGTAAGGTATTCTTAAATTTTCCAGAGGATGCGTTTAGAGTCTCATTATTTCCACTTTGCTGAAGATTAGTGGTTGTAACATGAGATAACATGTCTGACGCAATTGACTGATGAAATCTTGTGGTATTACTTTCATATGTAATCCCAGCTAATAATTTCAAGCTATGATCACCAAATTCCCTCTCATAATCTGCAAGATATTCTGCTATCCAATAATTTGATTCACTATTTCTAATTGTGGATCTTCCATTTACCCCATAACCAACTTGAAATTTGTCATTTTCATATAAATCCCTTCTAGCGTCAGAGATATTTGTCCCAAAACGAGCTGTAGCAGTAAGACCATCAATTATTTTGTAATCAATAGAACCAGTGGCATAAATTCTGTTGGTTGAAACTTGTTGATCCCAACCTTGTAATAATGCTTCAGGATTTTCAATTGCCACTAATGGATTTACATCGTAGTATCCCTCAGAATTCACAGCAGGCCCAATTGTCGGGTCGAATAACAAAGCAGATGCAAGTAATCCTACATTTTCGTTTGTACCCCTACCCATTTTAACATTATCAATTTCAGATCTATTGATACTAAGGTTTAAATTTATATTAACTCTATCGTTAGGAGTTAAACCGTAATTAATTCTTGCATTATATTTTTTTTCTCCACTTTCTCTAATAACTCCCTCATTTTCCAAATAGTTAAGTGAAACGTAGTAGTTTGATAAATCTGACCCTCCCGACATGGTTACTTGATGGTTTTGAATCACTGAGCTTCTAAAAATTAGATCTTGCCAGTCGTAACCTTCACCCATTGCTGATATCTCAGCTGGTGTTGAAAGAACATCTCCTCCACCCTCAACGTTAATATCACTTAGAACTTGAAGGTATTCACCTCCGTTAAGCATATCAACCCTTTCGTTTACACTTTGAAAGCCAAAATAGTTCTCGTATGAAACAGCCATTTCACCACTTTTACCTCTTTTAGTTGTGATTAGAACAACTCCGTTAGCGGCTCGAGATCCGTATATGGCAGATGCTGATGCATCTTTAAGAACTTCAATTGACTCAATATCGTCTGGGCTAAGAGCTGTAAGCGATCCTCCTGGAAGACCATCTATTACAACTAGAACGGCGTTACTGGCGTTGATTGAACCAGCTCCCCTAATTTTAATATCGATAGCTCCTCCCGGTGCTGAGTCACTTTGGCTAATGTGAACCCCTGAAGCTTTACCATTAAGCAACTGTAGGGCATTAGTATTAGCTCCTTTGACAAAATCCTCACTTTTAACTTGAACAATCGCACCGGTTAAATCTCTTTTTTGTTGAGAACCATAACCGGTTATAACAACCTCATCAAGTTCATTACTAGGCTCAAGACTAAAGTTGAATTCTTCTATACCTTCAATTGAGACTTCCTGAGTTGAATAGCCAACAAAGGAGATCATTAGTTTAGAATTTTCATCTGAAACTTGAATGGAATAGTTACCATCAAAATCGGTCACTACTCCGTTATTAGTATTTTTTTCAAGTATTGTTGCACCAGGGAGTGGTTGCCCTGTTTC
>CACIXU010000022.1 GCA_902590705.1 uncultured Bacteroidota bacterium
TTTTTGTGATGGTGATAATATAGTAATTACTGCAACTGTAAATCCTAATGTACCAGTTAATACATACAGTTTCAAATTAAATAATGTAAATCAGCAAACATCGGCATCAGGTGTTTATTCTTCAACAACATTTCCAAATTCTGCTAATATTGAGGTTATAGCTACTTTAGCAAATGGATGTAGCTTTAGTTCTTCAGTAACATTGATTAAAAATGAAATTACATCTGCTGGAACTATTAGTGGAACACAAATTATATGTAATGGAGAAATTCCTCAGCCAATTACTAACATTACAACTGCAACGACAAGTAGTGCGTCTGCAACTATTACTTACACATGGGAAAGCTCCACAGATGGAGTAAGTTTCACTCATATTACGGGTCAAGCAAGCCAGAATTATTCACCAGGTCCATTAGTTCAAACTACCTTCTATAGAAGAGTTGCAACAAGCAAATTAAATGATAAAGAATGTTCTAGAGCTACTGCTCCCCCAATAGAGGTATTTGTAACTAATGATTTGGCAGGAGGAAATATTAAACCTGACACTCCTCAAATTTTATGTTTTGGTCTCGCAGTCCAGCCTGCGACTCTTACGGTAATAAACAGTATAACTGGCCCGCTAATAACTTATCAATGGCAAGAATCTCCAAACGGTATTGTTGAAGCGGATTGGACTAATATTCCTCTTGCACAAGGAGAAACTTTTGTTCCCCCTACCCTTCAAAACACATCTACAATCTATTACAGAAGACAAACCCTTGCCAATGGAGGAGGCGCTGGCTGTGAATCTTTCAGTGATGTTCATGAAATAAGAGTAAATGATATTCAACCTGGTTCAATTGATGCCAATTCAACTGCAACCTACTGTTATGGATCAAATCCTGGGTCAATAAACTCAATAACGGAGGCAACCTCAACATTTGGAGCAATATCTTATCAATGGGAGAAAAGAACTGATGCAACTGGCTGGGAAAGTATCCCTGGTGCAATAAATAACAATTATGATCCAGGATCACTCATTGAAAAAACATATTTTAGAAGAAGCGTTTCTGCCACTCAAAGTAGTACTACCTGCACTGAATCAACAAATGAAATCATAATAAATATTCTAGATGAATTAAATACAGGTGGAATTCTTACCAATCAAAAAATTTGCGAAAATACTCAACCTGCAGACTTAAATCTGAATGGAGTTTCCTCTGGAGCAGGAGTTACATATCAGTGGCAAGAATCCATAGATTCTGAAAATTGGACAGATATGGCTGGAGAAGTATCAACAACTCTTCAGTTCAGTGCTGTTGCAACTGAGACCAGATACTATAGAGCGGAAATAACAAGCACAGTAAACACTCCAACCGCTCTAGATCAAATGCAAATAAGTCTTACTAAAAATGCCAATGCTTTAGCTGTTGGTGAGATATATTATGTAAAGATTGGTTCTGGAACATATCAATTCATAACCACAAATGCAGCAAGTAATACAGATGATATTGGTGCAGGTTTATCTCAAGAAATAAATGATAATGCCCCAGGGGTATCTTCAAGTTATGACCCAGATGTAAATATTATTTCGATTATACCTTTGCAAAGTGAGATTTCTATAAGTACCTCTGTAAGCACTGCATCTCACGATTTAAAAGTATTATCATCTGTTACGGGAGATGGATGTAAAGCAATCACTGATGCTGTAATTATTGAAATTGATAAAGCGTCAACGCTCACACAAACGGGCGGGGCACCTAATTCAACTGCTCTTTGTCCGGGTGAATCAATTGGGTTCAATCCAGGAGATGAATCACCATTGATATTTGAATGGGGTGGAGGTGCTACTTCAGTTCGTGTTGAAAGTCTCGATCCTTCCTACACAATTAGCACAGGACCAGGTGGAACAATAACTGACTTAGGTGGAGGCTTTTTTAGGGTGGAAGGTGTTAATTCTTTAACTATCACAGGAACTGCTGGACCAGCAAATAATTTCACCGTTCGTACTGAAGGGAGTGGTTGTACTGAACAAAATATTGACTACAGTATTGTTGTCAACCCACAAGCCATTAGACCTGATGTTATATATAAAGATTTAAATTCACAATTTAATGCTGTTGCAAATGTTGGTGGAAGGTGGTATAATAACACTGTTTGTCAATTTGATGCAAATATTAATGGACAAGATAACACCCAACCAACAGATTTCTATACTTGTTTTAATAATAATGGATTAAATGTATTGTACAATGACTTTGAATGGAAACTTGACCCTCCAACAGCAGGAACTATAGTAGAAAATGAATTCCAAACTGCTTCAATAAAGATCACTCACGACTCTAATTCAGTATCTGCAACTAATGAATATACAATTATAGTAAATGGTATATCTATTAATCCCAATATTGGTGAGGGTACTACTATAGATAATCTGGGTCAAGCATTGAGGACTGCGATTAATAACCAGGTTGGTGTAGGGCAAAACCCTGGTAAAATTGTAACCGCAGCTTGGAATAATGGACTTGACATATTGACAATAACAGCCGATATAACTAATCCACCTGCCCCATTGTATACCTTTTCAAGGTTAAACCCAACATCTGCTGGAAATCATGCTTTCCTTGAAGAACCTGATATTGCTGTTTCGACTCAAAAAATGACAGTTAATTGGGCTGCAGCATTCTCAGGTACTGTAACAGTTAGTGTGAGAACTACTGGTTGCGGTAATCCATCAGATTACTACAATGTTTCTATTGACGTTGTTCCTGAGACAATTCCAAGCACCACATCATCTGGAGTTACAAAACCTGATGCATTTAATCTTTTCCTTTGTGATGGAAGAAGAACAGGCACCATTCCAAATTGTGAAACTACCATTAATACCCATCCTACTCAATTTTTCAGTACTGTCGAGTCTGGAAGTCCCAATAATTATGGCTCGTTAAATTGGCAAATTATTGATCTGCCTGGAGGTAGTACTCAAGAAACAAATCCAGGTACAATTGACAGTCGAGGTGTCGTTCGTTGGAATAAAGATTATTGGGGGAAATTCCAAGTCCAAGTTACTCCGGTTTCGTGTGATTCAAGTACTGGAACTCCAGTATTATCTGATGTTTTTGAGATCGGCGAAAGTAATGAGCAATTAGCTCTTATAGCACCAATTGGAGGTGATTCAACACTACCAAGCTGTCCAATTCCTGCAGGAGTAACAACTACAACACTTAAAAACTTTGAAAACTTTCCTGTTAAATGGATTGTTAGTGATTTGAATGCGCTCTCAGGCACTAACACAGTGACAAGTATATTTGAGAGGAGTATTGAGCCAGATGCAGGTACAAATAGTACTACATTAACTTTATATTGGGCTCCAGGATTTAGTGGAACTTTAATTGTATCCGCAGAGGCGATTGATTGTCCTGGAGTAAGAAGACATTATCCCATTATAATTCCTGAAGCTGCTAATATTGAACTTGTCCCAGGCACAGGAAGTAATAATCAGTTGATTTGCGCTGGAGATCAAATTGATGATATAGAATATCACTTATTAGGTGCCGCTACAGATGTAATTTCAGCTACACTGATGAATCTTCCTGATGGTGTTATTCCACTTAGGACAGATTTTATACAGACTACAGTTATGTCTCTTACTACAAATACTCTTGGAGATGGTGTAGGTACTGAGGCTGGAAAGACCTATATAACAACTATCGATGGAATAGATTATCCATATGTAGTTAATCCTTTTGATAACTTAGATGATATAGGTCTAGGAGTAAGAAATAGTATTTCAGCTGCCATCTCAGCTACTTATAATGCAGACACTGACAGATTAATAGTAGAGGGAGATTTACCTGGAAAAAGATTTAGTATAACTGTTAGTGAACCTTTTCAGAATGCAATAAACTTTGGCACTGTTTCCTCTACGGAGGTCATAACTAAAATTACTCTTAGGGGTACACCAAGTGATCAGGCATCTGGAACTTATAATTATACTATTAGTACAATACAAGATGAAAACTGTACAGCAGATTCTGTTGGAGGTTTTATAGAAATCGCTCCAAAATCAACAATTACCTTGATTTCGGGTAGTTCAAGTGAAACAGTATGTGATGATTCTCCTATGATAGATGTAGAATTCCAAATTGGTAATGCGTTATCTGCGGATGTTTTAGATAGTGATTTACCAAATGGTGTCGTTGATTCATTCGCAGGAGGCATACTGAAAATATCTGGAACTCCCGATATTGACCCAGGACAGTCTACTATCTTTACTTACACAGTTACCACAACAAATAATAATAATGGGTGCTTACCAGAGGCTACATTTACTGCTCAAATCATAGTTAATCCAGCACCTGTAATTAATCCAGCCCCTGGAAGTAACACTAACCCTACACTCTGTGCATTTGAACAAATGACACCTCTTGAATTCACTGTATCAAACCCTGCCTTTGGCTTAGAATTAGATGCAGCATCAACACTCAGTACATTAGATGGAGTAACTAGTACACTTAACATCAGGCCTCAAATTTTGGAACATACTTTTGGAGGAGCCGGAGGGGTTACTGAAACTATCACCATTCAGATTAATGGAAGTGAAAACTTTAGTATTAGTGCTGTTGCAACTACAACTGTTGATATTGCAGGTGGTCTTTTAGCTCAGGCTATACATCAGGACGATAAATATATATCAACTTATGATGCTGGTTCGAAGAAACTTACAATTACAAGTGCATTTGACGGGGTAGCGTTTACTACTGCAGTTACTACAGGTACATCAAATATTTCAATATCTAGCCCCGACTTAATCCAAACATCGGCAGTTTTTGTAATTTCAGGAACTCCTTCATTGACAATTAATAATCCTCAAACATTTACATATATTCTAAATCCTGTTGGACCCTCTTGTATGGCAGGAGCTAATCCCCATTCGGGTACAATAACGGTAAATCCAATTAGTTTTGGAAACCATGTAGTGGGATCAGGTGCTGAAGATCAAATCGCGTGTGATGGTGAGCCAATAACAGATATAATATATGATTTAGTTGGAGCGTCTATTGCGCATAAATCTGGAACTACACCAGCTTGGTTAAATGGAACTGTCGCAGGAGGTCAATTAACTATATCTGGAAGTCCTAACCTTAATATATTGGTTGAACAAAGTTACCCTTATAGTTTTTCACTAGGAGGAAACTTCTTTGGTTGCGGTGTAGCTTCAGCAACAGTTTCAGGAATAATAACTCTGAGGCCCAAGGATCATCTTAACCTTATAAGCGATCCACAAACTATAAATCAAGATATATGTATAGATGATGAGATAATTGATATAGTATATGAATTCAGTGGATCTGCAAATGCAATGGCATTCAATCAACCTTTTGGACTTCCCGATGGGGTCGAAGGTCAATACACCCCCAGACAGCAAGTTTCAGAGATAACAATAGGAAATGGATTAACAGGTGCAACAACTGAAACTTACACAGTTTATATTGGGTCAACACCTTATGCCTATGAGGCCCCAGCTGGATCAGATGCTGACACAGTAGGAGACGAATTAGCCCAAAAAATTGACGGTGATAACGATGTAAGTGCAGCTTATGACGTCGCTTCAAATAAAATAACTGTTACGGCAGTGGTGGCTGGCCAAAGTTTTGGGATTTTTGTGCCTGATCAGTCTTCAAATAGTATTGATATTAATGATGCTTTAGTAGCTACATCTCCAGGAATTTTTAGAATTTCTGGATCACCCTCAAATGCAGCTTCTCCCGGTTCATATACTTATACTTTAACTACACCAGGAATCTTATGTAAAGAAGATGTTGTTAATGGAACCATAAACGTAAAAGCAAACTCTACAATTTCTTTAGCTGCGTCAAATACAAATAATCAAACAGTTTGTGACGGAGACGATTTGGTTAGTATGGTATTTAATATAGGTGGTGGAGCTAAAGGAGCTATTTATTCAGGTATTCTCCCTGAGGGGCTTGATATTTATCTGGATGATCCTCTTAACCCTACAACTGCAACTATTTCTGGAACATTAAATACTGGAGACACTTCTGATAATATTTATAGTTTTACAATTATAACTACTTCAAATCAAGACAATTGTAATGAGGCTTCATTTAATGCTACAATAACGGTAAGTCCAAAAGATTCAATTACATTAATATCTGCAAATCAAACTACAAGTCAAGAGGTTTGCGTAGGATCACCAATCAATGATATTATTTATGAAATTGGTGGTAACGCAAATTCTGTTGATATAGCAGGGTTGCCACCTGGAGTAATTGAGGCTCCTATGACAGATAGACAACAAGTGAGTTCTATTTTAGTTACTGGACCAGTAATTAATGCTAATCAGGTTTATACAGTACGAATTAATAATATCAGTCATACTGTTACCTCAACAGGAGGTGAGAATCAAACAGCTTTACTTACCCTACTACTTAATAAAATCAACGCTGAATCGACTGTAGTTTCTGCAACATCTAACGCTCAAAATCTTATTTTAACTGCTGTTGCCTCTGGAGTTTCTTTTAGTGTCTCAAAAGATAGAAGTGATAATGCGATGGCACAACTGGGTAATCCTGTATTGCAGAATGGAACTAAATTAATAACTCTAACAGGCACACCAACGCTTAGTGCCCTGACAAGTGGAGTATCATCAAGAACATGGCCTATTACTATAACAACTGTAAGCGGAGGTCTTTGTGAGAATCAAACCGAAATTGTATCAATAAAAGTTAATCCAAATTCAACTGTCTCTGTAACATCTGTAAGCCCAACTTTAGATCAACCAGTCTGTGTTGATTCATCAATCGCCTCAATAACCTTTACAATTGGAGGTGGAGCAAGTAATGCTGCTCTAATTGGAAATCCTCTAGGTATTCAGTTAACCCGAACTGCAGGTACAGACAACTTTACAATCCATGGAAAGCCTGAGGTTAATATTGTTAGCCCAACTACTTACACGATGACAATCACAACAATAGGAAATCAAGAGGGTTGCCAGGAAGAAACAATAACTGCAATCCTCAATGTTTCTCCTGACGACGGAATTCAATTAGCAGCAGGTTCAGGACAACTTAACCAAACTCATTGTGTTTCAACAGGAATTGATACAATTACATTTGATTTAACTGGTGGATCAAATACTGCTAATGTAACTGGTCTACCTCCAGGGATTCAGACTACTCTAAACGTAGCATCGAGAACATTTAGCCTTTCAGGTCCACTTACTGAGATTGTAACTCAAACTACAGAATATAATTATACTGTTACAACATCTGGATCTTGTGACCCTGCAATATTGAATGGAAAAATTACAGTTGCACCAAATGCGACTGTATCCGTAACATCTGTTAGTACGACTCTAGATCAGACAATTTGCGATAATACTAATGTTGATGCTATCACTTTCCAAGCAGCTGGATCTTTTACAGATATAAATTTTGAGATAGATCCTGCGTTACCTGGATTTACTCCTGTATTTGACATTAATACTGGTATTGGGTCCCTATCAGGTAAGCCAAATATTGGAATTGTGTCAACGACAACCTATAGTTACACTATAAGTGTTATAGGGGATGCTAATTCTTGTGAAACTGAATCATTTACTGGTGAGCTTAATTTATTACCAAATGATCAAATAACTCACGTAGGAACAAGTGGAGCAAAAGATCAAATTATTTGTAACGGTGACAACCCTGCCCCAGGACCAAGCATAACTCCTATTATATTTGAAATTTCAGGTGGTGGTGATTTTGCAATTGCAGAGGGTCTTCCAGATGGATTAACTCAATCATATAGCTCTACAACTAAAAGAATAACAATTGCTGGAAGTCCTAGCCTATCAATCACACAAACAACTGATTTCGACTATATTGTTAGAACTAATGGTCTATGCTCTGAAATGAATGAAACAGGAAAAATTACTGTTAAGCCTAATTCATTTATTACACTTACCTCCTCGGCGACAACAGAAAGTCAAATTAATTCTAGAGCAGTTTGTAATAATGGAGATGCAATAGTTCCAATAATTTATTCTATTGGCGGAGGAACATTTTCATTCGATCCATCTGGTCTTCCAAATGGAGTGGAGGCTCAATCATCGGGAGTTGGAGAAATAACTATTTCAGGAACACCAGATACTAACGATACTGAAATCACTATATATACATATGTAATTTCAAGCACAGGAAATGACTGTGGTCCAGAGACTAGTGTAACTGGTCAAATCCAAGTAAACCCCACGCCAAGCTTTAGCAATAAAGACGCAATAACTATTGATAATATTACGTGTTTTGGTCTAGCAAATGGTAAAATCACAGTTCCGAATGACATTAATGCTTTCCTTTCAGGTGGACAAAGTACCAATCAGGCGGAGATAAATACACTAACAATATCTGGAACTTTTAAGCCAAATGAGAGGTTAAGCGTAACTTTAGGACCAGCTCCATCTGAAACTTATGAATACATTGTTAGAAGTTTAGATTTTAATAACCCTAATGTTCCTGAAACTAATAATAGTATTGCTTCTAATTTTGCTCAGGTCATAAATGCAAACATCCCTGGAGAGGTTCCAATTACTGCTAGCAGCGCCTTAGCAGATATAACATTAACTGCTGACACCGCTGGAGTTCCTTTCGATGTTACGCTCAACCATGTTAGCGGGGTCCTATCCCTTCAAGCATCTGGAGAAATTATTGTTAAAGAAACCACTCCTAATCAAACACTGAATTATTCTCTTAGTTGGACTGGTCCTGGAGGATTTACAAGCGCTAGTTCAAATATTGAAAATCTTGAACCTGGAAATTATTATTTAACTGTTATGTTAACAGGAGGTTGTACATCAACAACTGAGGAGTTCGAGGTTACCGAGCCAACTCAGCTTAGTATTCCTCAGCCAAGTGCATGTGGAACTACTATTACTGCTCAGGCATCCGGTGGTACTCCTAATTATAGTTATACGCTAAGAAATCTAACAACGAATCAAAGCTACCCATCAAATCTTGGAAAAATTCCAAACGCTGTAGTATTTGATACCACTGGAAAAGTTGATCCTGGGGATCAATTTAGAGTTGATGTAGTCGATAACAATGGATGCGTTGCACAATCTTTAAGCAAACCAATGCCAGGTACACTTGAAATTACTGATGCAAATGTTAAAGTTGTAAATGATTACTGTAATGAAAATCCAGATATTGGGTTTGGTAGTATAATTTTAGATAGTGGAGGACAATTAGCTGTTTCAGGAGGTTCAAATAACTATACTTACTCGTGGTCTGGACCAAATGGATATACAAATAGCACAATGAATATAAATAATCTATCACCTGGAGTATACAACCTTACAGTTACTGATAATATTTTTGCTAATTGTGTTATTGGAGATGAATGGACTGTATATGGATCTGACCCACTTGATTTAGCACCTACTGCAGGGAATGCTCCTAATTCAGTAACTGGTGTAAGTACAAACACTGCAGTTGATCAAAAAGTTACTTTAAATTGTAACTCAACTGCTCTAATTCTTGAGGTTCAGGCAAGCGGAGGAATAAATAATAATTACATATACAATTGGGATAGAAATGGAAATGCAATTGGAGGAAATGGTAATCAGTTAACTGTTGATCCTCCTGTATCTGGGGTATATAATGTTGAAGTTTCACTTGATATTTCAGCATTAGATCCACCATTTGGTTACTCCCAAACTGATTTAATTTGTACAAAAAGCTATTCATTTGAGGTTGTTGTACCTACTGATATGTCAGTTGTGGAAAATACAACCAAAAGAATTGTACCCGCATGTCCAGGAGATTTTGCGGAGCTTGTGTTTAATGTAAATGGTGGGGCAGATGGGGCTGGTCCATACACGGTTCAATTTGATAATGGTTTATCTGGAACATCAGCTGGTCCATCTGTCAGGGAAATCATAATAACAGGAATCGATACAAGTAATCATAACACCTTCTCAGGGTATACTGTATCTGGTGGAGATCCAAACTGTACAAAAGCAGGAGTACTTCCTTCTCAAATAGTACTACCTAACTACAGTGAGATTGAGATTCAAGCAACTCCTCAAGATATTGATTGTTCAATTTCTCAGGAAGGAAGAATAGAATTTTCATATAATGGAAATCCTGATCTAAATACTTTATCAATACAAATTAAATCTCCTGTATTGAATTACAATTATTTCAATACATGGCTGAATTTATCCTCAGGAGCTGGAAACGCTATAGTAGAAATTGAACAAGCGGGTACATATGAATATACAATTTTTGGAACACCTGTTTCAGGGGCCACTTCAAATACAAATATTTGTGAGCTTGACTCTGGAACTGTTGAAGTTCTGGACTCAGCTAATAGTCAGATTCTACTTCTTGCTGTAAATGCCCAAGACCCCCCATGCGATCAAGATACTGGAGGTTCTATTGAGCTAGTAATTGATGAAACAACAATAACTCCCCAAATGTCAATTAAGTGGCAAAAGCTTACTTTATCAACATCTACAGTAAGTGCCTCTACCTCCTCAGTTAGCACAGCTACTACTGAGGTTACTACTCAAGATTGGCAATATGTACCTTCATTAGAGGGGAATTTATCTGTTCAAAACCTTGTAAAAGGCTCCTACAGAGCAATCATTAGAAGTAATAACGAGGGGAACTGTGCAAATAACGAAATTATTACTAGTACTCAAGTAATAGGTGGAAGAGGATTTGATTTATTAAATTTAAGGTATTTAGATGCTCCGCCTGCTGACAGTTCTGTAAGTGAATGCTCTGTAGAAAATCTTAGATACAACATTGAATTTACTCTTACTAATGAGAAAATAACTGGGGGTAACATTGAAGTTACTGTAAATAAGACAGGTGGACCTGGAGTTGGATATTCTGAAATTTTTAATTCTTCCAATGCAACCTCTGATACTGCAAAAATTACTTGGCCTTTAACCTCAGATAGATCAGGAAATTATCGAATTAAAGGTGTTCCATTTGGTGATTACGAAATTAAAATAAGTGAAACTGGAGGAGCAACTGATACATGTGAATTAAATCAAGTTTTAATTATTCCAGGTCTTGAAGAAATTTCTTATATCGGAGATATGTCCTATACCCTTGATAAGTGTAATCCTGAGTTTGAATTAACTGCTGAAATTCAGGGAGGTGTACCATTTGTAAGCTCTAATGGAGAACCATTCTATAAATATAATTGGCAACTTAACTCTGATGAGTTTGGGGTATTAGAGTATACTGGAAAAACAATTACTGTAAAGTACCCTGGTGAAATCTCTCTTACTGTTCAAGATAGTAAAGGATGTATTGTAGATATTACAAGTACGGATAAAATTCAAGTCAGAAATGAAATTTCTAGATATTACTTAGAAGAAGGTTTATCACTTGTAACAAATGGTGTAACGCCAACAACTACTGCGGTATTTGCTATGGAACCTACCTGTGCAGATGCTGAAAGAGATGATGGTAAAATTAAATTTAATGTTAAGGGGGGTAACTACATTGAAGGAAATAATACCGTTTCTTATCCCTACACAGTTCAATGGGAAAAGTACGACTCTGCATCTGGTTCATATGTATTAATGGATGGCACCAACGGTTTACAAGACCTCTCTAATCAAGAATTTGCAAATGATTTAGTTTCAGGTCAATATCGTGTAACTATTGAACCAACTGATTGGGAATGTTCGGTTAATTCTGTTGACTCTGGAATTGGAATAACCAAAGTCATAGTTGTTCCTCAAAATGACGATTTGATAATTACAAATGGTCCATTGATTGATGTAAGTGAAACAAACTTTACTGATGGCTCAGTCACAATCTGTGATGTTGGTGGCTCTGGTTTCCTATATTTAAATGTATTTAACAATCAGGAAGGGGAACTAAATTTTGAATATGAGGGTGTAACAGTTGCCTCAGAACAGTTAGATAACACCTTATATAAGGTAAGAATTGATAGCTCAGTAGAGAAAGGTATACTTACGATTAATAATGTCCAAACTGGTTGTAGATTGGAAGAGGAAATAAACCTTCAAATTGGTGAGCCCAATTTTAGTTTCAGCTCATTTAATTCCCAAATATCCGGTAATTCGTCTGATACACAGTTACCTATAATTTTAGCAAGGGAGGAAGTAACATTCACAAATACATCTACCGGAACAGCCAACTATTATGAGTGGGATTTCGGAGATGGTGGACCAGTGGAGAGAAAATATAGCCAACTTGGAGGAACATCTTCTCCTGTAACAAATATATATGGAGTATCGGGTACGTATTATCCAAGACTTAGAATGTACAATTCAATTGGATGCTACAAAGAAAAAGTTGAAACCCTGGTAGTAGGCAAAGGATACAATGTTATGGTACCAAATGTATTTACTCCTAATAGTGATACATATAATGATACTTTTAAACCCTTATTTAGTGGATTTAAATCAATTCAAATGACAATTTATGATTACCGTGGTAATCTTCTATACACTGAAGAAAATTCTGTAGACCCAAGCAATCCTCTCTCATCAATAAGTTTATCAGGATGGAATGGGGATACACAAATTGATTCACCGTATTATATTTATTCAGTCTATGGAACAACCCTATTTGGAGATGTTGAGGTACAAAAAAGTGGGACATTTATAATTATCAGATGATGCTTAAAGAAATAAAAAAAATATTGAGCATTATACTGGTGATTTTATCACCGCTAATAGTCAAAGCACAAGAAGATTATGTAGTCAACCAGATTAAGTTCTTGCAAAAATCTAATGCTAGCTTTTTTGGAATGAATCAATTAAACAGAGTCGGAGTTCTTTTTAACTCTCTTAAATTAAATGAAACCAGTAATATGGATAACAAATATGCTTTTGGATCCGTTGCTTTTCAGGATAAGAATTTCTCTCTTGGATTTGATATTAATTCCTTTAAGATAAATGATATTGGATTAACAAATTCATTAGTGAATTTATCATATGTATATAAAATACAAATCTCAAACTATTCATATTTTTTACCCGGTTTAACCCTAGGATTAGGAAGCTCAAGCGTTAATGCTGATAATTTAATTTTTGAGGATCAGCTAAATATGTCCACTGGCTTCATTAGTACTGAAACAATTGATCCACTAGCCCCTCTAATAGCAAATATAAATTACTTTGATTTGGGTGCCTCATTCATTATTCATAATGAATTCTATATGATTGGTTTAAGTCTTAAACACCTAAATAAACCAAATATTTCCTATAATAAAGAAGTTCCATATACAAAACCTATTCGTGTTGGTCTTCAAGCAGGTTACGAATTCGACATAAATCCATTTGAAAGAGGTATTCTTCCAAGATTTTCTTATTTATACACGTTTTTAAATCTTGTAAAATATGGGGAGGCTATTTATCTAGGATTAAATGAAGAATTTCAACTAGGTGAGTTCTCAGTTGGATTTACACAACAAACTGGATCGGTTAACTCATTTAGTCTGAACAATTTTGGAATGACAATAGGACTAGCTCTTGAAAATTTTGATTTTGGATTGCACTATAATTTCTCAAACAGAAAACCAGGAAAAGTCTTTTCCCCTAGTCTATTTGAGCTAAGTATTATTTTCGACTTTAGCATATATAGAAGAAACAACAGAGGAATTTATAAAAAGTTACAGATTGATAATTATTACTAATAAATTATTCCTTCATAAACCCTTTTTCAAGCATCCATTCATCATTGTAGATCTTAGCAATGTAACGACTTCCCGAATCATGCAGTAATACAACTACAACATCATCAGAGTTAAAATTATCTTTTAATTGTAAAACTGCCTTAACTGCAGCGCCGCATGAATTTCCAGCAAATATACCTTCTTCTCTAGCAAGTTTTCGAGTATATAATGCTGCATCTTTATCTGTAACTTTTTCAAAATGATCAATACTTTCGAAATTTACATTTTCAGGTAATATATCTTCACCAATTCCTTCAGTTACATAAGGGTATATTTCATTCTCATCGAAAATACCGGTTTCATGATATTTTTTAAAAACCGAACCATAAGTATCTACACCCCAAATTTTGATTGAGGGATTTTTTTCTTTTAAAAACTTTGCGACACCAGAAATAGTCCCACCTGTGCCGACACCTACAACAAAGTGTGTGACCTTTCCATCAGTTTGATCCCAAATTTCAGGACCAGTCTGTTCATAATGAGCGATACTATTAGAAGGATTATCATATTGATTAACATACCAAGAATTTGGAGTTTCATCAGCCAAACTTTTTGAAACACTATAATAAGAACGTGGATCATCTGGCGCTACAGCTGTTGGACATACAACAACTTTAGCCCCCATAGCTCTTAGAACGTCAAATTTTTCTTTGGATTGCTTATCATTAGAAACACATATTAATTTATATCCCTTCACTATAGCAGCAAGAGCCAATCCCATTCCGGTATTCCCAGAGGTTCCTTCAATAATGACACCACCAGGTTTTAATCTTCCGTCAGCTTCAGCGTCCTCAACCATTTTTACTGCCATTCGATCTTTAATAGAGTTTCCTGGATTGAAACTTTCAACTTTTGCCAAAACCAACGCAGGGATCTCCTTAGTGATTTTGTTTAGCTTTACTAATGGAGTGTTACCAATAGTCTCTAAAATATTTTTCGAGTATTTCATTGATTAATTTTCAAAGTAAAGATACCACATACTTTATAAAAATTAAATAAGCATTATTAAACTAACGGAATTGCAATACTTTCGATGGACTTATATTGTTAATAACTAATAATGGTATAAATAACAAAATACTGCTTACAAACAAAACACCAAGATTGATAAATATTAGATCGAAAAAATCGATCATTACTGGGGCCTCATTTACATAATAAGTAGAAGGATCGAGTTGAACCCAGCCAAAATACTTTTGGCTAAAATAAAATAATAATCCAAATAAATTTCCCCAAAAAAGACCATATCCCATAATAACTATTCCATTATATAAAAATATTTTACGAATCAATCCGTTATTAGCACCGATCGTCTTAAATAAACCTATCATTCTAGTTCTCTCTAACACCAAAACTAATAAAGTAGTTGACATATTGATAACACCAACCACAATCATAATAATTATAATAATCAATATATTAAAGTCGAAAAGTGATATCCACTGAAAAATCGTAGCATATTGTCTAGAGATTTTAACAGCATCCAAATCAGACGGTAACTTGACATAAATCGATTTTTCAATAGAATTTAATAAGTTTAAATCTGAAATAAAAACTTCATAGGCGCCAATTTGATTTGATTTCCATTTATTTATGCGTTGAATATGCTTGATATCTCCTAATATGAAGTTATTATCGAAATCAGAAAAACCAGATGAAAAAAGACCTGTAATTTTAAACCTACGAATATTAGGTATATTCTGTGACATCGAATTCTGAAAAAAAGCTGAAATTTGATCACCTACTCCAACTGATAATCGATTTGCAATTATTTGAGAAATCAAAACTTGTTCAGAGGCAAGGTCAGTGAATTCTGGAAAACTTCCTTCGACCAAAAAACTTCTTAAATTTTCCCATTTATAATCATCCGATACTCCCTTGAAGACAATCCCGTCAAAATCAATCTCAGACTTTAATAATCCGGCCTTAATCGCTACTTTTTGAACATGTGTTACTCCAGGTTCATTTTTTAACATCTTATAAATCTCTTTATTATCAGTAATGGGTAGAACTGATATTTGAGATTCACTATTCTCAAAAGGAGATACAACAATATGACCATTAAAAGTAGCTGTTTTATTTTCAATATGTTTCTGTAAGCCCTTACCCGTTGAAACAGCTATTAAAATCGTTGTGATTCCAATTGCAACAGCCAATATGCCTATTTTAATTATACGACCAGAAACACTACCTTTATGTAGATGACCAATACGCATCCTGCGCGAAATAAATAAGGGTAAATTCAAATTAAATTTGTTTTATGAAAGACCATTTCAAAAGTACATTTTTATTTTTTCTTTTTTTTAATTTAGGTTTTATATGCCTTGGTCAACAAAAGATAATTACTGGTGCGGAACAGATTCCTGAATATATCGATATTCTTAAAGATCAAAATATTGGAATAGTGGCCAACAAGTCCTCTATTCTCTCCATTAACAGTCACCTTATTGATACCCTTTTATACCTTGGTATAAATATAAATAAAGTCTTTGTCCCTGAACATGGCTTTAGAGGGGAGGCAGACGCAGGAGAAAAAATATTTAGTCAAAAAGATCCGAAAACTGGTCTCACAATACTCTCTCTTTACGGTAACCAAAGAAAACCAACAAACGAACAGCTCAAAGGTATATCAACTATGGTCTTTGATCTTCAAGATGTTGGAGTAAGATTTTATACTTACATTTCAACTCTTCACTACATAATGGAGGCCTGTGCTGAAAAGAATATTCCATTGATTGTTTTGGATCGTCCCAATCCTAATGGACACTTTATTGATGGGCCTGTATTAGAAAATGACTGTAAAAGTTTTGTAGGAATGCACCCAGTACCAATAGTATATGGAATGACCATAGGTGAATATGCTCAAATGATTAACGGTGAAGGATGGTTAAATAATCAAATAAAATGTCAACTTAAGGTAATAAAGTTGAAAAACTATACCCATAAAACCCACTACGAGTTACCTTTGAGACCCTCCCCCAATCTTCCTAATTCTCAAGCCATTGCTTTATACCCAAGTCTCTGTTTATTAGAGCCTACTGTTATCAGCGTGGGTAGAGGAACTGAAATGCAATTCCAGATTTTCGGTCATCCAAATCTACCTAAATCAAAATTTAACTTTAGACCTAAATCTAATTTTGGTGCTAAGAACCCTAAACTAGAAAATAAAATTTGTAATGGAGTAGACCTTAGAAAATATAATATATCAAATAAAATTGAACTAAAATGGATAATTGATTCTTATAGTAATTATCCAGAACCCAAAAATTTTTTTAAAGAAGGTTTCTATAAGATTGCAGGAACCAAAAAACTAAAAAAACAAATTGAAGAAGGGTTGAGTAAAAAAGAGATTAGGAGAACTTGGAAAGAAGGTCTAATTAATTTTAAAAGAATTAGGCTTAAATATTTACTTTATTAGAAATTGTGAGTAATAAATTAGATTTATTCGGTAAAGCATTGTGGAATTATCACAAAAAAATAGGAGCAAATAAGATAATAACTTGGACAAGTCTAACAGAAGAAGATCCAATTCATCTAAGCTATTTTTTCAGATCCTTTGATGAAATGCCCAATTTGGAAAAAAAAGCATTAGAGCTTTCAAAGGGAAAGGTTTTGGATGTAGGTTGTGGAGCAGGGAGTCACAGTCTTTATTTACAGAATAAAATGAAACTTGAAGTCTTTGGAATTGACCATTCACACGGTGCAATAGCAACTGCTCATGCAAGAGGCTTAAAAAATACAATTGAACAATCAATTTTTAATCATAGGGAAGAAACCTATGATACCATTTTACTCTTGATGAATGGACTGGGTATATGTGGTAAACTGAAGAATTTAAGAGCTTTACTACTCCATCTTGACAGCCTTCTTAATTATGGTGGGCAAATTCTTTTAGATTCTACTAATTTAATATACTTATTTGACCAAACCGAGATTGGTGAAAGAATCGTACCAGGATCAAATTATTATGGAGAATTAATATATGGGATTAGTTACGATAATAAAATAATTACATTTCCCTGGTTATATGTCGACATTGAAAACTTAAAGCAGGCTGCTTCAGAGGTGGGTTTAATAACCCATATTATTATGAGGGGGGAAAACTGGGATTATTTAGCACGTTTAGTTAAGGAATGTTAAGATATTTATGAGTCTGAAGGGAAACCCTCCATTTTGGATTTTTCATAATATAATCAACGATTAACGGGATCATTTTTTCCCTTTTACTCCATTCAGGCTGGAGATAAAGCTTACAATCCAAACGAACATTTTGCGCTTGTAACTCAGCAAAACTAAAGTCATCTTTGTTGTAAATAATAATTTTTAGTTCATCTGCCCTTTTGTAGGCATTTACTAGTGGTAATTTATTTTTCTTTGGCGATAAACAAAACCAATCCCAATATCCTGAGATTGGATAGGCTCCAGAGGTCTCAATATGAATTTTAATGGAAAGCGCCTTCAAGCCTTTCGTAAGTGGTCCCATATTCCACATCAATGGCTCCCCCCCGGTGACTACTACTGTGTCTGAACACTTTTTAGCGGCATCAATTATTTTTGCAACAGAAGTAACAGGGTGAAGATTGGGATTCCAACTCTCCTTAACATCGCACCAGTGACATCCTACGTCACAACCTCCTACTCTAACAAAGTAAGCGGCACTTCCTTTATAATAACCCTCTCCTTGAATTGTATTAAAAGCTTCCATCAAAGGAAGGACCTCACCCATTTCAAGCTTTTGATCTTTTTTTTGAAGATACATATAGCAAAGATAAAGTATAAGGCTTCAAAGTTCTGTTAAAAAAAAGGTATATTTGAAAGGAATCAAACTTGAGAATTATTAAATTAATATGAAACGATGGCAAAAAGCGATTGACTCAACTTACGCTAAAGTTTTCTCAGATTCAAATCAAAAGAGGATCGAATTTGCTACCCTTTGGTTGTCTCTTATTGGTTTTGTCATTCATCTGCTTCTTATTTATGCCAAAAAATTTAATTGGTTCAATATTCCCTTAGAGGCCAATTTACTCATTGATCCAATTTCGGCTATATATACTCCATTTTCTATCATTCTTGTTTATGAGATTTATCTTTTAGTTGTCAACCTTCCAAGATCTTTTACTCATTCTGTTTCCAAACAATTTGAAATTATTTCTCTGATTCTAATTCGAAGGATTTTTGCTGACATTCCTCAAATTGATCTGAAAGCAAATTGGCTAAATACTCCAGAAAATTTTCAATTAGTATGCGACGTTTTTGGGGTCCTAATTCTTTTTTACCTCATATTTCTTTTCAATAAAGGCAGGTTAAAGTTGCCTAAAAAACCATTAAATCCAAATATAAAAAGCTTTGTTACTTCTAAAAAAGCAGTCAGTCTTATTTTATTACCAATTTTGGTAGCTACCTCTTTTTTCAGTGCCTATTCCTGGATTTTTGAACTTATGTCAAACAACACAAGTACAGATATCAATTCAATATTTTACAATGAATTTTTTACAATACTGATTTTAGCTGATGTTTTCATTCTACTACTGTCTTTTCAATATACTGAGAGGTACTCTCAATTAATACGAAACACAGGATTTGTAATATGTACCATACTGATTCGTCTTTCCTTTGGCGTTAAAGGGCTGACCAATGTGATATTAATTATTTCTTCAGTTGCATTTGGATTATTAATACTTACAATTTACAACTTAGAAGAAAACCCTGTAAAAAAATCTATAAATCCAGATTCAGGCTAATAGGCTTTTCGCTCACACGAGAGTAAAGTATTCTTCAATAACATTGCAATGGTCATAGGTCCAACTCCACCAGGCACAGGGGTTATATAACTTGATTTTAAAGCTACATCTTCAAAATCTACATCCCCTTTAATTACATAACCCTTAGGATGATTTTCGTCTGCAACTCTTGTAATTCCCACATCGATAATAATTACACCTTCTTTAACCATATCTCCCTTAAGAAAGTCTGGAACTCCAAGAGCTGATATAATTATATCAGCCTTTTGAGTAAGTTTTTCTAAATTATTTGTTCTGCTATGGACTAACGTTACCGTTGCATTGCCAGGATTTCCCTTTTGGCTCATCAATATACTAATCGGACGACCAACAATATGGCTTCTACCAATTACTACACAATGTTTTCCGGATATATCAATTCGGTATCTTCTAAGCATTTCCATAATCCCAAATGGGGTGGCTGGGATAAAAGATTCCATATCCAATGCCATACGTCCAAAATTAGCAGGATGAAAGCCATCTACATCTTTATTTGGATCAATAGCCAAAAGAATTTTCTCTTCATCTATGTGGTTGGGTAAAGGGAGCTGAACTATATATCCATCTAAAGTTATATCATTATTGAGCTCTTTAATTTTTGATAGTAAAGCTTCCTGGGAGATAGAATCTTCAAGTCTTATAAGAGTAGACTTAAAACCTACTTGGTCGCAAGACCTAACTTTGCTTCCAACATAAGTTAGACTAGCACCATCATTTCCAACTAAAACTGCAGCCAGATGGGGGACTTTTAATCCATTACCCTTTCGCAAACTTACTGCTAATTTTATCTCTTCTTTGATTTGTTGGGATAACTTTTTCCCATCTAATAATTCCATAAT
>CACIXU010000023.1 GCA_902590705.1 uncultured Bacteroidota bacterium
TGGAGTGGGATTTATAGTTCAGAAAATGCAATTATGGGTCATGAAAGGCTTGCAATTGTTGACCCTAACTCTGGCAAACAACCTTTGTACAGCCCTAACAAAAAAATTATTTTAGCAGCAAACGGCGAAATTTACAATCACTTAGAATTACGTGAGCAATTAAAAAATAAATATGAATTTAGCACTCAGTCTGATTGTGAAATCATATTGGCTCTATATCAAGAAAAAGGAATTGACTTTATAGATGATCTCAATGGAATATTTGCCTTTGCCATCTATGATAGCATTAATGATGATTTTTTTATCGCTCGTGATCACATGGGAATTATTCCACTTTACATGGGTTGGGATAAGGATGGAACTTTTTATGTTGCGTCTGAATTAAAAGCTTTAGAAGGTGTTTGTTCAAAAATAGAATTATTTCCTCCTGGTCACTATACGCATAGTAGAGATAATACCCCTAAAAAGTGGTATAAGAGAAATTGGGCTGATTATGAAGCCGTAAAAAATAATAAGACAAGCATAAGTGACATACACGACGCTCTATCAGATGCTGTACATCGGCAACTAATGAGTGACGTTCCATATGGTGTTTTGTTATCAGGTGGATTGGATTCCTCTATAACCTCCGCCCTCGCAAAGAAATTTTCATCTAAAAGAGTAGAGTCTAATGACACCCAATCTGCGTGGTGGCCTCAATTACATTCTTTTTCAGTTGGACTAGTTGGCTCCCCTGATCTAGAAGCCGCAAAAAAGGTTTCCGAATACATTGGTTCCATTCACCATGAAGTTATTTTTACAATTCAAGAGGGATTGGACGCCTTGAGAGATGTTATATATCATCTAGAAACCTACGATGTTACAACTGTTAGAGCATCTACACCGATGTTTTTAATGGCTAGGAGCATAAAATCTCATGGTATCAAAATGGTTTTGTCCGGTGAGGGTGCAGATGAGTTGTTTGGTGGTTACCTTTATTTTCATAAAGCACCTTCTGCTGAGGAGTTTCACAAAGAAACTGTAAGAAAGTTAGAAAAACTGCATCAATACGACTGTTTAAGAGCAAATAAATCGCTCGCTGCTTGGGGAATTGAGGGACGTGTTCCTTTTTTAGATAAAGAATTTATTGACGTTGCTATGCGTATTAACCCCAAGGATAAGATGATTAACTCTGAACGTATGGAAAAATGGGTTGTCAGAAAAGCATTTGAGGACTATCTCCCTGAAAGTGTGGCCTGGAGACAAAAAGAGCAGTTTTCTGATGGAGTTGGTTACAGCTGGATTGACACCCTTAAAGAAGTGGTTGAATTAGCTGTTACCGATGAACAAATGTCAAATGCTCATTACCGTTTTCCACTTCAAACTCCTCAAAATAAAGAGGAATTTTATTACAGAAGTATTTTTGAAGAACATTTTCCAAGTGATGCTGCCGCTATGAGCGTTCCTTCAGTTCCCTCGGTCGCCTGTAGTACTCCGGTAGCATTGGATTGGGATGAGGCATTTAAGAACCAAAATGATCCTAGTGGACGTGCGGTCACCAAAGTTCATGACGATGCCTATGATGGGTAGTATTTAACATAAATTTTCACTAATTTTTTTCACACTAAGTGTTAATAACTTAGCCTTGTTAAAGGCTTATAACCTCGATTTTCACTAGCTGTTTCCTTATATTTGTTTTTATACGATAATGATAGAAAACCAGCTTTAAGTTTATGAGTGAAGAAAAAATAGGTCCGCAATATTCTGCTGATAGTATTCAAGCTCTTGAGGGTATGGAGCATGTTAGAATGAGACCTTCAATGTACATCGGAGATGTTGGTTCCAGAGGTCTACATCATCTAGTTTACGAAGTAGTGGATAATTCAATTGACGAGGCTTTAGCAGGACATTGTGACACTATTTCAGTTATAATTAATGAGGATAATTCAATTACAACAGAGGATAATGGTAGAGGTATACCTGTAGGATTGCACAAAAAGGAAGGTGTTTCAGCCCTGGAGGTTGTAATGACCAAAATTGGAGCCGGTGGTAAGTTTGACAAAGATTCCTATAAAGTCTCAGGGGGACTCCACGGAGTTGGAGTTTCTTGTGTAAATGCTCTATCAGAAAAATTAACAGCAACGGTATATAGAGATGGTAAAATTTGGGAGCAAATCTATGAAAGGGGAAAACCTTTAACCTCAGTCGAAGAAAAAGGAACTTCTGACAAAAAAGGAACTGTAGTTACGTTCAAACCTGATCCACAGATTTTTCAACAAATACTTGATTATAATTATGATACTTTAGCCCAGAGGATGAGGGAACTATCCTTTTTAAACAAAGGAATTACAATTAATCTAACTGATAAAAGAAGAAAAGATGATAATGGAGATTTTTTCCATGATAAATTCTTTTCAAATGATGGTCTGAAAGAATTTATTAGATTTTTGGACAGTAACCGAGAGCCTATTGTTCAGAATGTGATATCTATGGAAGGTCAAAAAAATGGTATTCCTGTTGAGGTTGCAATGATTTATAACACCTCCTTTAATGAAAATTTACACTCTTATGTAAATAATATAAATACTCATGAGGGCGGTACGCACCTTTCTGGATTTAGAAGGGGTTTAACAGGTACACTTAAGAAATATGCAGATACCTCTGGTCTTCTTGATAAATTAAAGTTTGACATAGCTGGAGATGACTTTAGAGAGGGTTTAACTGCTATTGTGTCTGTAAAAGTTGGAGAACCTCAATTTGAGGGCCAAACAAAAACCAAGCTCGGTAATAGAGAAGTTAGTGCAGCAGTATCTCAATCAGTTTCCGAAATGCTTGAAAATTATCTGGAAGAACATCCAAACGATGCAAAATTAATAGTTCAAAAAGTAATCCTTGCCGCCCAAGCTCGTCACGCAGCTAGAAAGGCAAGAGAAATGGTTCAAAGAAAAACTGTAATGTCAGGTGGGGGGTTGCCAGGTAAACTCTCTGATTGCTCTGAGCAAGATCCAGCAATTTGTGAAGTTTTTCTTGTCGAGGGTGATTCTGCAGGAGGAACTGCCAAACAAGGCAGGGATCGTAATTTCCAGGCAATATTACCTTTGAGAGGTAAAATTCTTAATGTTGAAAAAGCCATGCAACATAAAGTTTTTGAAAATGAAGAAATAAGGAATATTTACACTGCTCTTGGAGTAACTATTGGAACTGAAGAGGATAGTAAAGCCTTAAATCTTGAAAAACTCCGCTACCATAAGATCGTTATAATGTGTGATGCCGATGTTGATGGAAGTCACATTTCAACTCTTATATTAACATTCTTTTTTCGCTATATGCGGGAGTTGATTGAATCCGGTTATGTATACATCGCTACACCCCCTTTGTATTTAGTTAAAAAGGGAGCGAAAAAAGTTTATGCCTGGGATGATGATCAAAGGGATCTTCTTCAACAAGAATTTGGAACAGGTTCTAGTGTGCAAAGATATAAGGGCCTTGGTGAAATGAATGCTGAACAACTTTGGGATACCACTATGAATCCTGAGATGAGAACATTAAGGAGGGTAACTATCGAGAATGGTGGTGAGGCTGACCGGATTTTTTCTATGTTAATGGGAGATGAAGTCCCCCCAAGAAGGGAGTTCATAGAAAGGAATGCCATTTACGCTAACATAGACGCTTAATATTCTTTTTTAATAAGGCGCATCCAGGTAAAAACTTTTATTTTTGGCTTTATCTTAGAATTTAAAAAACTAAATAAATGAAAGTAACAGTTGTTGGCGCAGGTAATGTTGGCGCTTCTTGTGCAGAATATATTGCAATTAAATCAATTGCAAGTGAGGTAGTATTGTTGGATATTAAAGAAGGTTTTGCAGAAGGTAAGGCACTAGATTTAATGCAAACTGCAACTACTTTGGGATTTAACTCAAGAATTAGAGGAGTTACTAACGATTATGCTGCTACTGCAGGTAGTGATGTTGTTGTAATTACTTCTGGGGTTCCGCGAAAGCCAGGAATGACTAGAGAGGAGCTGATCGGCATCAATGCAGGTATTGTAAAATCAGTCTCAGAAAATATTTTAAAATATTCATCTGATACTGTTATAGTAGTAGTTTCAAATCCTATGGATACCATGACCTATTTGACTTTAAAATCTACAGGTCTTCCTAAAAATCGTGTAATTGGAATGGGCGGCGCATTGGATAGCTCAAGATTCAAAACTTATCTTTCACTAGCTTTAGATAAACCATCAAATGATATTCAGGGCATGGTGATTGGAGGTCATGGTGATACTACTATGATACCTTTGACAAGATTGGCTAGCTACAATGGAACTCCCGTATCTCAATACCTAACTTTTGACAGGTTAAATCAAGTCGCAGCTGAAACTATGGTTGGAGGTGCTACTTTAACCAAACTTTTGGGAACCTCAGCATGGTATGCCCCTGGTGCATCGGTTGCTTATCTTGTAGACAGTATAGTTAATAATCAGCGAAAGATGATTCCTTGCTCAGTTTATTTGGAAGGAGAATACAATCTAGATGATATTTGTATTGGTGTACCTTGTATTATTGGAAATAGTGGTATATCTGCAATTGTAGATGTTAAATTAAATGAGGTCGAACAAGAAAAATTAAACCAAAGTGCGGTTGCAGTTCGTAACATGAATGAGGCTTTGAAGGAGGTTTTGAAATAAACTTAAAGACTCATTTTCTAAATCCCTAGCCTAAAATACTTTAAACTCTTTTTAAAGTTGTTAATTCATTGGCTAAACTTTATATTTGCACGCTTGATTTAGCATAAATAAAAACCAAAATGCAGAATAACGGACTCATTAGACTCTTTGCAATACTCTTCGGATTTGTGAGTATATATCAACTTTCCTTTACATTTATTGCTAGCCAAAAAGAGGCTGAAGCAAAAGAATTTGCCATTTCAAAATATTCACAAGACGTTTCCGATTATATTAATTTGAGAGACAAGGCTTCTATTGATTACCTAGATTCAATTGGCGGTTTATCTATATTTGGATTTACCTCTTATAATGATGCAAAGGGAAAAGAGCTTAATAAGGGACTAGATTTAAAAGGGGGAATCAATGTAATTCTCCAAATCTCAGTAAAAGATATTTTAAAAGGTTTATCAGAAAATTCTAAAAATCCTGCTTTTAATCGGGCGCTTGAAAATGCAGATGTCATACAACAGCGGAGCAATGAACCATATATAGAATCCTTTTTTAGTGAATTTGATCAGTTAAATGGTGATATTAATTTAGCTAGTCCAGATATTTTTGCCAATCGCACATTAAGTGATGAAATCTCATTTCAAATGGCAAATCAAGAGGTTAAGCCGATTTTGAGAAAAAAGGTGGATGAATCCATAATTTCAGCATTTGAGGTTTTGAGAAAACGTATTGATAAATTTGGAGTTACTCAACCTAATATTCAGCGACTTGGAACTTCAGGTAGAATTTTGGTTGAGCTTCCAGGCGCTAAAGATGTTGATCGGGTTAAAAACCTTTTACAGAGTACAGCTCAATTAGAATTTTGGGAAACCTATAAAAATGACCAGTTAATAAGTTTCTTATCCCAGGCGAATGAATATTTAAAGACTGTTATTGTTGAGGAAAATGAAAGTATTAAAAAAGACACAAATCAATCCTCTATTGACGACCTGCTTGCAGATGTTGAAGCAAAGGATTCTACTAGTGTCACATCAATTAATCCTATTATGGATCTTGTAGTTGGCTATGGATATCAAGGTGGACCTGTACTGGCCCAATTTGCAGCTAAAGATGCAGAAAAAGTTATGGCTTATCTGGACACTCCAGAGGTAAGAAAATTATTACCGAGGAACCTAAGATATATTAAGTTTTCATGGGGAAAACCAGCCTCAAATAGTAATGTTATAGATTTATATGCACTAAAATCAAATCGCGACGACCAAGCACCTCTTAGTGGCGGAGTAGTTGTTGATGCTATGCAAACCTATGATATGTCGGGTAATCCAGCGGTATCGATGCAAATGAATTCTCAAGGAGCAAGAACTTGGGAGGCTATGACAGGAAAAGCGTTTCGTGAGTCAACTAATATTGCAATTGTTCTTGATAATATTGTTTATTCAGCCCCTGGAGTTTCGAGTGGACCAATTGCTGGAGGGCGCTCAGAAATAACAGGTAATTTTTCACTTAATGAAGCGATTGATTTAGCTAATGTTTTAAGAGCAGGTAAACTACCAGCTGCAGCTGAAATTATTCAATCTGAGATTGTTGGGCCTTCACTGGGTAGAGAAGCGATTCAAAGTGGCATGTATTCCTTCATAATAGCTTTAATTCTAGTTTTGATTTGGATGGTGTTTTATTATGGAGCTGCTGGAATCTTTGCAGATATAGCCTTGATATTAAATATTTTGCTCATTTTTGGTATCCTTGCAGGATTAGGGGCAGTTCTAACTCTTCCTGGCATTGCAGGAGTTGTATTGACTATAGGTATCTCTGTTGATGCTAATGTATTAATATTTGAGAGGATTAGAGAGGAATTAAAAAAGGGTAAAGGTCTAAGGAAATCAGTTTCCGATGGCTATAATAATGCTCTTTCATCAATTCTTGATGCAAATATTACGACAGGTTTGACAGCGCTAATTCTCTTTGTTTTTGGAACTGGACCGATTAAAGGTTTTGCGACGACACTATTAATTGGTATTGCAACATCTTTATTTACTGCTATTTTTATTACAAGATTTTTTATTGATTCAAGAAATGAAAAAGGTAAAGGCGTTTCTATGGGAACAAAGCTTACCCAATCGATTTTAAGTAAGATTAATATAAATTTTCTTGAAAAACGAAAAATAGCTTATTTAGTTTCTATTACAATTTTAATAGCCAGTTTAACCTCTTTAAGTTTTCAAGGGCTGAATCAAGGTGTTGATTTTGTAGGAGGACGTTCTTATACTGTTCGTTTTGATCAGATTATTAATCCATCTGAGGTACAGTCGAATCTGATTAAAACTCTTGGAAGTTCCGAGGTAAAAACTTTTGGTGAAGAAAACCAATTAAAAATTACGACAAAATATAAGGTGGATGTAGAGGGGTTGGCAGTTGATAATGAGATACAAAATATTCTATACAATTCTTTACAATCTTTCTTGCCCGATGGCTATACTTATGACCAATTCATAAATGGTTCGGACGATAAGCAGGTTGGAATTATGTCCTCCATTAAAGTAGGGCCAACGATCGCAGATGATATTAAGAAAAACTCCTTCCTTGCGGTTATAGGATCACTTATTGTAGTATTTCTTTATATTCTGTTAAGATTTAGAAGATGGCAATTTTCTCTTGGTGCGGTTGCTGCAGTATTCCACGATGTACTTATTGTTTTGGGAATTTTCTCATTGACATACAAGTTTATGCCTTTTAGCATGGAAATTAACCAAGCATTTATTGCAGCTGTACTTACAGTTATTGGCTATTCCTTGAATGATACAGTGGTTGTATTCGACCGGATAAGAGAATTTGTTGGAGAGCATACTAAATGGGAGTTTAATAAAACCGTAAATGCCGCTTTAAACAGTACTTTGAGCAGAACATTAAACACTTCACTAACTACACTAATCGTTCTCTTAGCTATTTTTATTTTCGGTGGTGAATCCATCCGAGGGTTTATGTTCGCACTAATTATCGGAGTGATTGTAGGTACTTATTCCTCTGTTTTTATTGCAACTCCTGTAATGTTTGATACACAAAAGGGCAATGTGGCCATAGAAAAGACAGTATAGCTTTGGTTTTAAAATTATAATAGAAAGTCGTCCTGAATAGTACGACTTTTTTTATGGGGTGTTTTCAATATGAGCCAGATGATGATCCCCATGCCAAGCATAGAGGGCTAGTGCAACATGAAGAGGATATTTTCTGTTTCTATTGGGATGGAAATAGCACCTTTGCAAATCATTTAGTTTAATACTGTTTAGCAATATATACCAACGATGATGGATTCCCTTAATCATCTGTAAGCTTCCAGTAATATCCTCTACCGTTGCGTCTAAAGTAGATGCCCAATCCGCAGGCTTATAATCCATAATGGTTGGATTATCCACTAGAATCGCTTGTTTAAATCTAATATAATTATGTGTATGACTATCGGCAATATGATGAATCAGTTGAGCAATTTGCCAACCTCCAGGGCGATACGGTTTTTTAAAATCATTGCTACTAAGGTTTTTGATTTTATTCTCCAATAAGTTGGGATAATCTGAAATTTTTTTTTTGTGGAATTCAAAGCTTTTTTCAGACATTTTAGATTTCCATTCAAATCTACCAATAGGATACCTTAATTTTTCAAGCGACATACCTTTAATCAATTAATTATTATACTTTTTGTTTTCTCATAGATAATGCTAAAAGACCAAATCCCAATAATATAAAAGGTATGCTCAACCATTGACCAGTGGATAATATTGGCATTGCAGTTTCAAACCCACCTTGACTTTCTTTTATAAATTCAATAAAAAACCGAATTGTAAACATACCAATAAAGAATAAGCCTAAAAGGAATCCTTTTTGATCTCCGTATGAAGCATTGTAGAGTTTTCTTAGTATAAAAAATAATATTAAATAACCAAAGGCTTCATACATTTGGGCGGGATAACGCGGAAGCGTTTCTCCGCGATTTTGAAAAACAACCCCAAAGTTGGAGCCAGTATATTTTCCTACAATTTCAGAGTTAAAAAAGTTTCCAGTTCGAACAAAAAATCCACCAATAGCAACTGGAATAGTTAAGCGATCTAGTATCCAAATTAATGGTTTAAACTTGTAGGTTCGCTGGTATGCATAAATACCTAAAATGATGCCTATGGTTGCACCGTGGCTGGCCAAGCCCCTAAATCCAATAAATTCATAACCTGAAATAAGTCCAAACAACATTGAACTTCCTTCGATGGCTTTTATGGGTAGTAAAATCTCTAATGGATGATCCTTAAAATAACCCCAATTGTAAAAAAAAACTTCTCCTAGCCTTGCACCAATAAGAGTGGAAAAAACCATGAAAATGAAAAGAGGCTCTAAGTATTTTTGGTCTATACTTTCCCTGATAAAAATTTTTTTGTACAACCGGAGCCCTAATAAAAAAGCTATTATAAACATCAAGCTGTAAATATGAATTCCAAAACCTCCAATCTCAAATAGTTTTTCACTTGGTGCCCAGTTAATTTTTAAAAGTATCATGAGGTTTTTTGATGTTAAGGTTAAATGTAATATAAAATCGATTCGTAATGGTTGTAAATTTTAAGGAACGGGATCATAACCACTTTTGCCCCAAGGGTGGCATTTAGAGATACGCTTAATTGTTAAAATAACACCTTTAAATACACCGAACTTTGTTAAGGATTCAATGGCGTAATGTGAACAAGTAGGGGTAAACCTACAAGAAGGAGTTAAGAGAGGTGAAATAAAACTTTGGTAGGCTTTAATTAGGACTACAAATGGAAAAATCAAAATCTTTCTTAACATTTTTTTGAATTTAATTAAATGTGAAGTCGGTACCTTCTTTGCCGTCTTTAAGATGAATCCCATATTCTTTGAGTTGGTTTCTGATTTGATCTGAGGTTTCAAAATCTTTATTAATTCTTGCTTTATTTCTTAACTCAATTAATAAGCCTATTGTTTTGTTAAGCTTTTCTTCGGCAAAGGAACTTGATTCTTTTTCAACTCCTATACCCAATACCTCATGAATAAAAACTGGAAGCATTTTATTAAGAATTTTCCACTGATCATAATTAATGGGGTAATCCTCATAGAATATCAAGTTAATAAACTTTACCGCTTCAAAGAGCTGAGCAATGAGAAGAGGACTATTGAAATCGTCATCCATTGCAGCGTAACAATTTTTAAGCCATTTGTCGGTGTCAAAATTACCTTTTAATTCACCAGGTTGATGCTTAGCTAGTTTATTAACAGCTTCCAGTAATCTTTGGTAGCCTTTTTCCGAGGCATCCAAGGCCTTTTGGCTTATGTCTAAAACAGAAGTATAATGAGCTTGCAACATGAAAAAGCGAACCACTTGGGGGCTGTATGGTTTATCAAATTTATCATTTTTTCCAGTAAAAATATCCATTGGAAGTATATTGTTTCCGGTTGACTTTGCCATTTTTTTTCCATTAAGAGTCAACATGTTGGCATGAAGCCAATATTTAACGGGCGGTTTTTTATTTATTGCCTCAGCTTGTGCAATTTCGCATTCGTGATGAGGAAATTTTAAATCCATTCCGCCGCCGTGAATATCGAAAGATTCTCCTAAATATTTTGTACTCATTGCAGTACACTCTAAATGCCAACCTGGAAAGCCATCACTCCAAGGAGAAGGCCAACGCATAATATGTTGGGGTTCTGCTTTTTTCCACAAAGCAAAATCTTGGGGATTTTTTTTATCGCTTTGCCCATCGAGTGTTCTAGTATTGTGGATTAGTTCTTCAATTTTTCTTCCACTCAACTTTCCGTATTGATAAGTCTCATTAAATTTTAAAACATCAAAATAGACAGATCCATTGACTTCATAGGCTAAGCCCTCCTTTAGTATACTTTTAATCAATTCAATTTGTTCAATAATATGTCCTGTAGCAGTGGGTTCAATTCCAGGAGGAAGGTTGTTGAATTTTTTTAAAATTTGATGGAAGTCAACTGTGAAATATTGAACAACTTCCATAGGCTCAATTTTCTCAATCCGAGCTTTTTTTGCAATACGATCTTCACCAGTATCTTCGTCATTTTCAAGATGCCCAGCATCAGTTATATTTCTGACGTATCTAACTTTATAACCTAAGTGATTTAGATAGCGATAAATTAAATCGAAGGATATAAAGGTACGGCAGTTTCCTAAATGAACATTGCTGTAGACTGTTGGACCACAGACATACATTCCCACATAGCCAGGTTTGATTGATCTAAAAGGCTCTTTTTTCCCACTTAAAGAATTTAATACAACTAGGGAATGGTCAATCAAAACTCTGTTTCCAGTTTAATGTAATCTAAGAACTCACGTTTCTTTTGTTTTTCTTTGAAAACTCCACCAAACTCTGCTGTTACAGTGCTACTAGAAATATCACGAATACCTCTTGAATTTACACATAAATGTTTTGCATCAATAACACAAGCAACGTTTTTAGTTCCAAGGATTTTTTTTAACTCTTCAACAATTTGAAGAGTAAGTCTTTCCTGTACCTGAGGTCGCTTCGCAAAATAATCAACTATTCTATTCATTTTTGAAAGTCCAACAACAGTTCCATTAGATATGTATGCTAAATGAGCCTTACCAAAAATAGGCAGTAAATGATGTTCACAGGTTGAATATAGAGTTATGTTTTTTTCTACTAACATCTCCCCATATTTGTATTTGTTTTCAAAAGTTGAAGATTTTGGCTTATTTAGTGGGTTGATTCCACTAAAAATTTCATTAACAAACATTTTTGCAACCCTTCTAGGAGTTCCTTTGAGACTATCATCTGTCAAATCCATTCCGAGAATATTGAGAATATCGTACATCTTATCCTCAATAAGAATTGTTTTTTCAGTGTCACTGATTTTAAATGCATCTTTTCTCAGGGGTGTCTCTCTTGAACTAGCATGATGACTGTCACCAATTTCATCGAACTGCTCCGAAAGTAAATTTTCTAATTTCATAGCTTTAATAAGTAATACAAAGATAATTATTTATGAATAAATAATTAAATAGTAATCACTTTACAATTTTTGGAATAGATATTATAATTTGACTGCTAAACTAATAAAGAATTGTTCTTGATTGTTTCTTTGATAAATAATGTCTGTAAGCCCTTCTTGATAAATTGTTTCTGACTTTTTAATATTTTGATTTAAAATTCCAATATTCAATAAACTGCTACCTAAATCGTAACCTAATCCAAATGAATATCCAAAACTAAGATCATTTATAATATTATTAATCGATTGTTGGTTATAATAACCTCCGCGAAAACTTAATCGGCTAACTCGATACTCTCCCCCTAATTTTAATATTCCAGACGAGTTTAAAGATCTTTCAATTTTGTTATTTTGATTTATAAAATTAATATCACCATCTGCAACATTAAATTTTAATTTACTAAAATCCGTCAAATCATATTGTAAACTAATTAGGCCTTTAGATCCAAAAACTTTAGCTAATCCAACAGATAAAATAGAGGGGGTTTTTAAACTATATTCATATATGTTGATAATTCTTGGATCAACAACATCAATACCAGCTGTTTTCGAAGTTTCAATGTACTGAACCAATTCATCAGTGAAATTATACCAAACTGGACTTTGATAGCTAAAACCAATTCTCAAATTATTAAATTTATAGATAGAACCTAATTGAAAAGAGAATCCACTTCCAACAGTATTCAAATCATTTTCAAATATAGTGGAAATAAAATCAGATCCTGAACCATAATTGAATTCAGTTAACCTGTCAATTCTTCTGAATTCTGAATAATGACTATTTAGGTTGATTCCAAGGTATAGGTTATCTTTAAATTGACCACTTATATTGAAACTATGTTTACCATTTTTTCCCGAGTTTGAAATAAAAAAATCATGATCCACTGCTTGGTTTTGTGGATTGCTATTCGAGCTATAAAGGTCGTTAAGATCTACATCATCAAAAGGGTTGATTATGTAGCTTTGATATCCAAGGAATGCTTGTTGAGTTGCAAACCCAAAATTATTCCCAAGGAATTCGTATGATTCTGATAATGTTTCATTGTCATATGTCTTAATTCTTTCGTATTGAATGCCATTTGCAAAAGCAAGAAAGTAATCATCCAGCCCTGAATTTTTATTCACTCCACTTGCCCTTGATTTATTTTGATAATTGTGTGTTCTTTGGTAATTATATGCAAAGCTTAATTTAGATAAATTCCCTCCATTTGTATTTTTTAAAACTAGTACAACTCCAAATTGATTTATGTTACTATTTTCAGAACTTATCTTGTTTTCCTTTTCTAGATAATTAGATTTAATTAGGTTATTATTTGTATTTACTGTGACATTTAATTCGGAATTAACAAATACACCTCCTGCTGCCGGGTTATCACTTATTGCAGAAAAATCACCACCGAGGGCGTTAAATGCCCCACCTATTGAAATATATCTGGCAGTACCTGTGAGTTCAGGCCGTACATATCTCAATGCATCTTGCATGGATTGAGCACTAACGATAATAGTGCAAGAGCATGTTAGTAAAACATGATATATGTACTTTTTCATATTATTATTTAAAATTAACGACCTCTTGAGCCGCCACCTCTACTGCTACCACTTGAACTTCTCGATCCTGAATTATAGCTTGGAGAGGATAAGTAGGACCTTCCACTACTATAGTTTGAATACCTTGATGATCCATAATTTGTTGATGACCTGCTGGTGCTTTCATAAGAACTTCTTCTAGAACTATAATTATTCCTTGAACCTCTAGAAGAGGAGGTTTTCTCAGTATTAGATCGCGATGTGGAAGGATTATTTTTGGTATAATTAGAACTTTCTGACCTTCTTCCTACATTATAACGCTTGTTATTTGAACTACTACCTTGGAAGTTACCACTTGAGTTAGTTTGATTTCGATTTACGTTATTATTAGAGGTGACTTGAGAAAATCTCCCCCCCCTTGAAAAATTTGATTTTGAATAAACATCATTACCCCGTGAATAGCCAGAATAGGAATAACCCATATTATTGCCACTATATGCATATCTGCCGTTAAAATATCGAGATCTAAATGGATAGCCGAATGTGTAGGGAAAGCTATACCCATAAAATGGAGTATAAAAATTGAAACCCCATGGATTGTAAAAGTTTCTAAAACCAGGACCGTAAAAGCCTCCCCAAAAAGGATCGAAAAAAGGATTGAAAAATCCACGATTAAAGGCCCAACCGTTATTGAAGTACCCCCAGGGATTATTATTTATATAATAAATTTCAGTGCTTGAAGTTTTATCACCCCAAGGGGCTTGGGAATTTATTGATGTATTTTCATTATTTTGATTACTAGCGTAATTGTCAGTATCTGTGAAGGTTTCCCCTTCAGGATCTTCTAGTGAAGAATAATTATCTGCCAAATTACCAAAATAATCTTTGTAGTAAATGTTATCTACATTTTTGGAGGAAGAAGTGATTTTTTTTGTATTGGTGGATCTAGAATCACCACCATAAATTCCGTCTAATCCATAGTACGATACTCCCTGGTAGCTTCCACAAGAGAGAATTGTCAAAAAGAAAGAAATAAACAACAAACGTAAGGTTTTAATAAAAATTAAGAGTGTTCTCATAGTTGACAATTTTATAATGAATCACAAACAAAAAAAATAGTAGTTTTGTTCTTCGAGTTAGTTAATACTATTCAAAAACAAAATCTGTGCCAAACTCTAGATGGGAAAGAAATTAACCAAGAGGTCCGAAGATTATTCAAAATGGTATAATGAGTTAGTGGTTATGGCTGATTTAGCTGAGAGCTCTGCTGTTCGAGGCTGTATGGTTATTAAACCATATGGATTCGCTATATGGGAGAAAATGCAGTCTGAACTAGACAAAATGTTTAAGGCTACTGGACACCAAAATGCCTACTTCCCTTTATTTGTTCCAAAGAGTTTATTTGAAGCCGAAGAGAAAAACGCAGAGGGCTTTGCTAAAGAATGTGCCGTAGTTACTCATTATAGACTTAAGGCAGATCCTGATAATAGTTCCAAGTTAATTGTGGATCCTGATTCTAAGCTGGAAGAGGAATTAATTGTTCGACCAACTAGTGAAGCTATAATTTGGAAAACATATAAAAATTGGATTCAGTCTTATAGAGATTTACCTATTTTGATTAATCAGTGGGCTAACGTAGTAAGATGGGAAATGCGTACTAGATTATTTTTAAGAACGGCAGAGTTTTTATGGCAGGAGGGACATACGGCTCATGCCACAAAGGAAGAAGCATTGAAAGAGACAAAATTAATTAACAACCTCTATGTTGATTTTGCCGAAAATTTCATGGCCATGCCAGTGGTTCAAGGTTTAAAATCTGAAAATGAGCGTTTTGCAGGAGCAGAGGAGACCTATTGCATTGAAGCCTTGATGCAGGACGGTAAAGCTCTCCAAGCAGGAACCTCTCATTTCTTAGGTCAAAACTTTTCAAAAGCTTTTGACGTAAAATTTGCCACTCAGTCTGGGGGATTAGAACATGTTTGGGCTTCATCATGGGGAGTTTCTTCAAGATTGATGGGGGCTCTAATTATGACTCATTCCGATGACAAAGGCTTGATTCTCCCCCCAAATTTGTCTCCTATCCAAGTTGTCATCATACCAATTTATAAAGGTGCAGAACAATTGGAGACAATTTCAATAGTTGTTGATAAAATTAAAAAAGAGCTAACAGATTTTGGTGTTTCTTTTAAATACGACGATAGAGATAACCTTAAACCTGGTTATAAGTTTAATGAATATGAACTCAAGGGAGTGCCAATCAGAATTGCAATAGGTCCCAGGGACTTGGAAAATAATGTAGTGGAATTAGCAAGAAGAGATACCTTGGAAAAAACAATTGTTCCAATGAAAGATATTAATAAATATATAAAATCTACACTGGAAGAAATCCAAAAAAATCTTTTTGACAAAGCTTATAATTTTAGGGAGGAACATATTACTGAAGTGGATACTTTTGATAAATTTAAATCGGTATTATCTACAAAAGGAGGTTTTGTCTCCGCTCACTGGGATGGAACCCTTGATACAGAGCAAGCAATAAAAAAAGAAACTAAAGCTACAATTCGTTGTATCCCATTTTCAGATAAAAATAAACAAGGCAACTGTGTCTACTCTGGAAAACCTTCTTCTCAAAGAGTCTTGTTTGCCAAAGCATATTAATATAAAATAATTTTTTTACCTGCGGTTGTAAGTCTAATTTTCGTTGCATAATTATTTTTTTAAGTGTAAATTTGCATGCCAAAAATATTGGCCCGTTCGTCTATCGGTTAGGACGCCAGGTTTTCATCCTGGAAAGAGGGGTTCGACTCCCCTACGGGCTACAATAATCCACGTCAACCCAAGTTAATACAACGGTTTTTTTAAACTTCACATACGCTTCAGCAATAGTTAACTGAAATTTTATAGTCTCATTATACAGTTAAGAAATTATCATAATCAACAAGGTATTGGGTCAATAATTCTAAATATCATAATTAACCCCATGCTTTAATTTTATTTAGAGAAATTATAATAATTTAATGTTTTAAAAAAATTAAATTAAAATTTTTGGCGAAAAAAGCCAGTAAAAAAGATAATTAAATAAAAATCTATTAAATTTGCAGGCTATTACAACTAAAAGTAAAGATTAAATCAAGTTTTTAAAATTTATATATGGCTAATCATAAGTCTGCATTAAAAAGAATTCGTTCCAATTTCAAGAAGCGCTTACGAAATAAATTTCAGCATAAAACGACCCGTAATGCAATTCGTAAATTAAAAGAGTGTACTTCAAGAAAAGAGGCTGACAAACAGTTTTCAGCTGTAATTTCCATGGTCGACAAATTAGCTAAGAAAAACATTATTCATGCTAATAAAGCAGCAAATCTAAAATCTAAATTATCTAAATTTGTTGCTTCTCTATAGAACAATTTAGAACTATCAATTATTTTAGTTTAAGGTGTATTCTCAAGAATTCATCGATATCAAGAATTCCTCATTATTTTTAGTTTTTACAAACCTATCGTTGATAAACTCCATTGCCTCAACAGGGTTCATATCTGCCAAATATTTTCTCATGATCCACATTCGTTGAATCGTTTTTTCATCTAATAGCATATCATCTCTTCGGGTACTTGAAGAAATAAGATCTATAGCTGGGAAAACCCTTCGGTTGGCAATTCTTCGATCTAGTTGAAGCTCCATGTTTCCTGTTCCCTTAAATTCTTCAAATATGACTTCATCCATTTTTGATCCAGTTTCTGTCAATGCAGTCGCAATAATTGAAAGCGATCCGCCCCCTTCAATATTTCTTGCAGCACCAAAAAATCTTTTTGGTTTGTGTAGAGCATTAGCATCAACCCCACCACTAAGAATTTTTCCTGAAGCAGGTTGAACGGTATTGTAGGCTCTGGCTAAACGAGTTATTGAGTCAAGAAGGATTACTACATCATGTCCGCATTCTACCATCCTTTTTGCTTTTTCTAAAACTATATTAGCTACCTTAACATGCCGATCAGCTGGCTCATCAAAAGTGGAGGCGACTACCTCACCATCAACATTTCGTTGCATATCTGTAACCTCCTCAGGTCTTTCATCAACTAAAAGAATTAATTGATAAACTTCAGGGTGATTCGCCGCAATTGCATTCGCAATGTCCTTCAAAAGCATGGTTTTCCCTGTTTTTGGCTGAGAAACAATCATTCCTCTTTGCCCTTTCCCAAGGGGAGAGAATAAATCAATAATTCTTGTAGAAACAGTATTTTGTTTTTCAGCGATATTAAATTTTTCTTGAGGGAAAAGGGGAGTAAGGTGTTCAAATGATACCCTGTCTCTAACAACCTTTGGATCTAAACCATTGATCTTATTAACTTTAATAAGAGGAAAATATTTTTCTCCTTCTTTTGGAGGTCTTACAGTTCCAAGTACTGTATCTCCAGTTTTAAGGCCAAAAAGCCTAATCTGCGATTGAGATACATAAACATCATCTGGGGACGACAGATAATTGAAGTCTGAGGAGCGAAGAAAACCGTACCCCTCCTGCATCATTTCTAAAACACCCTCTGTATTTATTATACCTTGAAATTCAAAATCTGGCTCTCTATACCGGTTTCTATTGTCTCTATTATGATTTATTTCGTGATTATCTTTTTTTCTTCTTTGAGTATTAAATTTAGTATTTTGAGTACTATCATTTTTTTTATGATTAATTTCCCTTTTATCCTTATAAGAATCTATTTTTTGGTTTGAATTATTATCATTTAGTGCATTATTAACATCAGTATTCTTTTTTTCAATTATGACCTCTTCTTTTTTTTCTGATTTAATTGATTCGGATTTAACAGAAGATGAAGCTATAATATCAATTATTTGATAAATAAGTTCAAGTTTTTTTAAACCCGATATATTTTTGACATTCAGTTTTTTTGCGATCTCTTGCAATTCAGCAAGTTTTT
>CACIXU010000024.1 GCA_902590705.1 uncultured Bacteroidota bacterium
AAAGTAAAGGCGGTTAATAAAAGTGGTTTAGAGAGTTCAAATATATTAAGTTTTACCATTTCGAAAACACCTCCCTGGTACCAAAAAACCGAATCCATAATTTCGTATGTAATAATTTTATTAATATCAATCGTTTTATATTCAAAATGGAGAGAGAAATCTGCTTTTAAAAAGCTTGAAGAAGATAGAAGAAATAAAGAGCTTGAGGAGGCAAGAAAATTGCAAAACAGTCTTTTGCCAGAGAAAATCCCTGTTAGAAAGGAATATGATATAAGTGTTTATTTAAAATCGGCTACAGAGGTTGGAGGTGATTATTATGATTTTTTCGAAAATGATAAAAAAGAGCTTTATGCTATTTGTGGAGATGCTACTGGCCATGGAGTTGTTTCTGGTATTATGGTTTCAGTCACAAAGGCTGGACTCAATGGAATTCAAATGGCCGATCCTAGTTCAATTTTATTCAATCTTAACTCAATAGTTAAGCGAGTTAATTTTGGTAGGTTAAGAATGAGTCTTAGTGTCGCTAAAATAAACAATGGATCTGTGGAGCTTTCCTCAGCCGCAATGCCTCCAACGTACTTTTACAATGCTAAGAATGATAATATTGAGGAAATACTAGTTCCTAATTTACCTCTTGGTGGTATAGAGGGTGAAAAATTCGATGGAGTTAAAAAAGACTTTAATAAAGGGGATGTTGTTGTTATGATTTCAGACGGTCTACCTGAGCTTCCTAATAAAGAAGATGTTCTTTTAGATTACCCAAAAGTCTTTGAATGCATTAAAAACAATTGTAATGAAAGTGCCGATGAAATTAAAGATGCGCTTGTAAGAATGTCTGATTCTTGGGCTGATGGGGTAGTGAATCCAGATGACATAACTATTGTTGTAATAAAAAAAGCTTCCTAGTTTTTTAATTCAAAAATCCAATTTTCTATTTTTTTTGACTTTCCTTTAACCTCAATTGGTTTCATATTTTTAAACCCTTTGTGATCATCTAGACTTTCAAAGACACTCTTAGAAATTACAATTTGACCAGGCTTTGCATGAGAGCACAATCGTGCTGCTAAATTAACATTGTCACCTATAACAGTATAATTCATTTGTCTATCAGATCCAATATTTCCCGAGATTACTTCTCCGTAATTAATTCCAATTCCAACTTTGATTTCAGGATAACCTTTTGAGGAATTATCTTTATTGAACTGCTGAAGTCTAATAAACATCTCTTTTGCAGTGTTTACTGCTTTTTGAGGATCATTTTCTGACTCAATAGGGACTCCGTAAAGTACCATTAATTCATCTCCTATAATTTTGTCAAGTGTTCCATTATTTTCAAAAACTACATCAATCATTGCCTGAAAATAATTATTCAATAGGCTTACAACATCTTCAGGATTCATCCTTTCTGACATAGCCGTGAAACCTCTAATATCGCAAAAAAGCATACAAACTTTATTCTTTCCACCTCCCAATTCTAAAGATTGTTCAGTATTCAATAACTCGTCAACGATATTCTCAGATACGTATTTTTTAAAAGTTGACTTTATCTTATTGACATTTGATAAGTCTTCAAAAGCAAGTACAAGGCCTGAGAACTCATTGTTTTCGTTAAAAACAGGGGAGAGGGTTAAATTAATCTCATGGTCATTTCCACTAAAGTCTTTGATTTTAAAATTATTTTCATAGATGACTTTTGGATCAGTTTCAATTTTTTCGATTAAAGTAATTAAGTTGTTATTATCTATGAAGATAGCCATGTAGTGATTGTGTAAAACTTCCTCATTATTGAATCCAAAAACTTTTTTCGAGGAGTCATTGACATATTCAATCTCACCCAAAACATCAATCTTAATAATTCCAGTTGTAATTGAGGACATGATATTGTCGACAAGTTTAGTAGAATTTTTCAGAGAATCTATTAGCTTAATGTTTTCATATGCCAAACTAACCTTTTTGGTTAAACTATCAAATAACCTTAAATCCTCCTTTGTAAACCTTGAAATTCCAGATATACTTTCTTTATTTGCTATTATTATAGCTCCCTGTAGGTCACTATTTGAAATTAATGGCCCGACAAGAGAGTTTTTTTGGGAGAATTTCAATAGATCATAATCTTCGGTCTCTTCAACTAAAACTGAAGACTTATTCGTATTTAATTCTTTTAAAATCCCTTTACTGGCTCTAATTATTTTACGAGATGAATTTTGTTCAGGTATATTAAAGTTTGAGATTAAATTGAAAAAACCTGATTTTTCATCTTTTAAAACAATCATTCCGCTAGATGCATTAAGGGTTGATATAAAAGTGAATAAGATATTTTCAAATAGCCCTTCTACATTATCATTTTGATTATAAATTATTTCAGTAAGGTCAATTAAAGATTCTATTTCTAGTTGTTTATTACTTAAAACTCTAGCTTGTTGTTTTGCTTTAAAAGCAGAATGCTTATTACTTATGAAGCCATCGAAATGTTCTGCTAAATAATTAATTGATTCAATTTTACTTCCATAGTTAGCTCTAGTACTTCGTTCAATTTTTAAAAAAATATAGCCTATGGGTTCCTCATTGAGATGCAGTTTTTTAATGACAACTTTGAAAACTTTATTGTTTTTATAAGTTTTATTAAAACCTAGCTTATTAAAATGTTTAACACTTAGCTCAAATGATTCTTCAAGCTCTATTTCTGCCTGAATTGAATGATATGCAATGAAATCAGAACCACCAATTGTCTTCAAAAAAGTTTTTTTAGCATAAAAAGCGATACCTAAGCTTTCATAGCCTGTATTTTTTTGAATAAAATCTAATTTATCGTGTAGGGAATTTAGTTTTGTTAGGAAACCAAATTGGGCAGTATGGCCTGACATTTTAAGTTAATTGTTCAAGCGCAGCTTCTTGATTTTCAAAAGTATCACAGTATTTAGTGAGTCCCATGATTTTAAATGTCTTTTCAATAATACTGGGTAGTTCACAGAACGATAAGCTTCCATTAACTTCTTGAAGTTTCTCAATTAGTTCAATAATAATTGACGCACCAATACTATTTACAATGTTTGATTTACTTAGATTAATTAAAATATTAATCGTACCATTATCAATATGTTTAGAAGCTTCCTCCATGACAGCTAAAGCAAGATCCTTGTTTAAATATCCTTCTGTTGAGATGATAAGAATACCATCTTTTTCTTCAATACCAATAATTTTACTCATTATTAATTTTATTTTTTACCATTGTTAAAGTTGTACCATCAGCAGTGGATTCATAATCGACAGAATCCATTAATTCTTTAATTAATAAAATTCCCCAGCCCCTTTTTCTTTCTTTAGATTTAAGCTTGGTCTCGATATTAGGAATTTTAACGTTAGAAGTGTCAAATCCCTTTCCTTTGTCAATTACTTTAATTGTTAGGCTTTCGTCTGATATGATGAAATGAATATAAATTTCACTTTTAGTTTCGGAGTGTTCAAATGCATTTATACATGCCTCAATTAAAGCCATTGAAATCTCACTCGTTTTTTCTTCTGAAAGATCCATGTGTTTACTGACAACCTCTGAGGTTTGAGTAGCAACCAGTTCCATATTTTCAATTATCGGGAGTTTAAGCTCTACTGTTGGATTTACTTCTGCCATTTTTTTACTTTAGTTTAACAAGTTAATAAATATAAGTAAAAACAAATTCTTCAATATAAAATTAATTTTATTTTTTTAATACGAGTTAAATTAACGTCTCGAATTAAGTTTGGCTAATAGCCTTAAAATCTCTAGATATAGCCAAATTAGTGTAACTAATAGTCCAAAAGCACCATACCATTCCATGTACTTTGGAGCTCCTTTTTCAGCTCCTTCTTCAATAAAATCAAAATCCAAAACTAGATTTAAGGCAGCAATAATTACAACTACTATACTAAATCCTATGCTCATTGGGGATGCATTATCTATTTGCATAATCCCCATACTTGAGCCAAAAAAGCTCATAACAAAGTTTATTAGGTATACAATGGCAATACCTCCGGTAGCTGCAAAAATTCCAAGCTTAAAATTTTCTGTAGGTTTTATATATCCCGATCTGTAAGCAGTAAGTAATGAAAGAAGTATTCCAACAGTCAGAAAAATTGCATTTGTAACAATTCCATCATATAAACTGTTATACATAAAAGAAACTCCTCCAAGTAGTCCACCCTCTAAGATAGCATATATTGGAACAGTGATGGGAGCCCATTCTTTTTTAAAAACAGTAACAATTGCAACGATAAAACCTCCAATGCCACAAGTAATAAGTATTATAGGGTTAATAGTGTTAAAAGTCAAATACCCAGTTCCTATAAGCAGGAATAAACTTATAGCAGTTTTATTAACTGTACCATTAATAGTCATTTTCTCTGAAAGACTATCTGTATTTAAGAAAGTACTTTTTGAAAGAACAGGGTTTCCTGACCTTAAGGTAAGATGTTTATTCATTTATTTATAAATTTATTTTATTTCGAAAATTATCAACAACAAATATAAATTGAATTTATCAAAAATCATGGATTTATAGTTATTGCTGCTGTTGCTGCTGCTGTTGGATCATTTCCAAGTTTTTTCTGTAGCTGTTTTGAATATCACCATCTTTGACTTGCTCAACAAAAACATCTTGATTAATTAATTCAAAATTAAGATTCCTCTTCTTAGTGTCAAGTTGAACCCTTACATCCATCATTTGTTTTTCATTTCCACGAAAAACACCTTTTACTGGTGCACAATCATCATAATTTCTTCCAACAGCTAAACGAATATGGAATTTATCTGCTGAACAGTTATTGGTTGGGTCAAGTCCTAACCATCCATGCCCAGGGATAAATACCTCAACCCAAGCATGTGTCGCGCTAGCTCCTCTGAATCCCTCACTGGCATAAACATAGCCACTGACATATCTTGTTGGTATTTTTGCTAACCTGCAAAGCTGAATCATAATCGTTGTAAAGTCTTGGCACACACCACTCTTGATATTCCAAACCTCATCTATTGTTGAAAAAACATTGGTTATACCCTTTTGATAGACAAAATTTTCATTTATGTATAAACTTATTTTTTTTGAAAAATCATACGGTGTTTTACTTATTTTCCTGAAATCATTAACAATTTTATTAATCTCAACTAAAGATTCGTTTTTCTCAATACTTAAAAAGGGTAAATAATCGATAACATTAGCAATATCTTCTAAATACTTCCATTGATCTTTTGCCTCCATTTTATCTTCATATTTAGGTTGACTTTTAGATATTATTTCGGCTTCTGAATTAATGGCTAGTGACTTATGAGGTGGGGTATATGTAAAAAATCCCACGCGGTTATTATAGTCGTCAAGGTAGGTAGAAACGTCAGGATTTCCAGAGATTGTCAATCTATGGTTTACCAATTGTTGGAATAGGTCGTTATAGGGGTATAGAAGAATTTTATTTGTACTTTCAATAACAGGATTTGTATAACTGTAAATTGTAGTGTGATATAAGAAAAATTTTATCATTAGATTAATAGGTTTGTGCAAAGTAGATTTTATTAATATTATTAGATATGTTATTAAGACTATACTTGATTTCATCTAAAAATTTCTGAAGCCCAGTTTTTTTGATCGAATCAATTGTAGTGTATTGCAATGTGTTTTTGAGCTTTCCTACATGAAATAATAATTCTTTGTCATTGAGTTGATTGTAATTATTTAATCTTTCTATATGGATGAAGAGCTTTATTATACTATATCTAATAGATCTTGGGAAGTTTTCATTAATTGTAATCATTTCTATAATATTTTCAACATTAAAAATTGATTTGTAAGTTTTAACATATAACTGATAACCTCCAATAGATATAAGAAGATTTTTCCAGAAAAAACTCTCCGAAAGCTTTTGGTTTTTTTCACTCAAACTATTAATCCTCACACTAAGGAATTCAACACTTTGTACTACCCGTTCAAGGTATTTTCCTAAGTTCATAAAGCAGTATGCATTCCCCCTCTCTTGTGTAATATCTGCAACACTATAATAGATATGATTGTATTGAAGCATTTCATTCACAAATTCAATTGGATCACTATTTTGAAAGGTTGATGATAAACTCTCATTAGAAATATGCAGGTAATACTTGTTAACTGATAGCCACAATTCCCTTGAGATATGTTCTTGAACACTTCTAGCATTCTCTCTTGCTTTAATTACAATATTTGACATTGTGTTAGGATTTTTTTGGTCAAATAGCATAAAATTGATAATAGAAATAGTATCAAGGTAGTCGTCATGGCTTTTTGATTCTTCAATACCCATATAAGTTTTTAAAACATAATCCCAGGAAGAGTAGTCTCCTGAATCTAATGTAGAGTTATAGTTGGTCTTAATTAAATTTAGAAGACCATAACTTCTTTCCATGTAACGGTCCATCCAAAATAAATTATTAGCAACTCGACTTAACATTTTTAATTTCCTTTAATAATCCATGTATCCTTACTACCTCCACCTTGAGAGCTATTTACCACAAGTGAACCTTTTTTTAGTGCTACTCTAGATAATCCACCAGGACAAACTTTAATTCCCCGAGAACCATAAACTGCAAATGGACGAAGGTCAACGCATCGAGGAGTAAGTTCATTGTCAATTATGCAAGGTGAGGTTGATAGGCTTAAAGTAGGTTGAGCAATAAAATTATTGGGTTTAGCCTTAATTTTTTTTATGTAATCGTGAATTTCCGTCTCAGAGGCACTAGTCCCCATCAGCATCCCATAACCTCCACTTCCATCAGTCTTTTTAACAACCATTTTATCGATGTTTTTAATCACATAATCCATCTCATCCCGATTACTTAATTGGTATGTTTTGATATTATTAAGTATTGGATCTTCATTCAGATAGTAATTAATTATTTTAGGAATGTAAGTATAGACAGCTTTATCGTCCGCAACTCCTGTACCCGGTGCATTAACTATTACTACATTTCCTTGTCTGTAAGCTTCCATAATACCTGCAAGCCCTAGAACACTTCTAGCGTTAAAACTTAGTGGATCTAGATAGTCATCGTCAATTCGCCTGTAAATAATATCGACTTTTTTTAGCCCACTTGCAGTTTTCATATAAACGTTGTGATTTTTAAGAATTAAATCGCTGCCTTCGACCAGTTCAACTCCCATTAATCTAGCTAAGGTTGAATGTTCATAATATGCAGAATTATAAAGCCCCGGAGTTAATAATACTATTTCAGGATTGTCTATATCAATCAACGTTTTGAGTTGATCATAGAGTAGCTGTGGATAATTGTTAATTGGCATAACCTTTTTTCTGGGCATAAGTTTAGGGAACAGACGTCTTGTAATTTCTCTGTTCTCCAACATGTAACTTACTCCAGATGGTGTTCTTAAGTTGTCTTCCAACACATAAAACTCTCCATCCCGGTCTCTTATTAAGTCAACTCCAGAAATGTGGGTGTAAATGTTTTTAGGTACACTAATATTTCGCATTTCACGAATGTAATTTGGATGGGAGATTATTAAATTAGGAGGTACAACACCATCCTTAATTATAAATTGTTCGTGATATATATCTTTGAGGAAATAATTTAATGCCTTTATCCTCTGTTTAATTCCACTTTGAATGACACTCCACTCATTATTGTGAATTATCCTTGGAATTATATCAAATGGAAAAATTCGCTCAACACCCTTTTTATTATTGTATACAGTGAAAGTAACCCCTTGATTCATGAAAAATTGCTTGGAAAATTCTTGCATTTTATTAATATTCTCTATTGGTACAGACTCCAAATAATTTCCAAAATCACTATAAATATCTCTCACATGACCCTTTTCAGAGAACATTTCATCCCAAGTGTTGTGGTATTGTGTATAATTTTTAACAAATGAATTCAAAAGACATTATTTCTACTTATAAAAATAGGCACTTGGCTTTATTGTTAACTAGAAATCAGTGACTTAAGTCTTAAAAATGAGAAGTTGATAAATTATCAAATGAATTCTTGCATTGGCTGGAATATTTATGGCTAAAAATCTTAGTATTGATAATATATTACAGGTCTAGTAAAAAATTTAATTTAATTGTTCCTCAAGCTTAGAGATGTCCTCTTTTGAGGTTAAATCGAGTACATTCTCAGATACTGGAATGCCATATATTTTATGGTTGTCACTTATCATGTTCATAATGGCAGATGGTAATTCCTTTTCATCTCTTTCAGAGTGAATTGGGCATTCTTCCAAGTATTTGAAAAAAATATTTCCATCGAATAGAAAAATATTCATACTAATTCTAACTTTATTTTTTTCATCTTTGTATTCAGAAATCTTTCCTTGGTCAGGTTTTTCTATGATTTCAGTAAGTTGATAATTTTTAGTAAAACCCATTATAGCAAATCTTGAAATTCTTTCTTTTGGATAAAGAAGTTTGTCTCTATCATAGGCTATTAGAGCTTGCTCATAATTACTTTTTCTAAGTAAACGAAATACCTCTAAAGAATACAAATTATCACTGTTACAAACACAAAACTTTTTGTTTTTGAGCTCAGGATATTGAATAATTGATTGATAAACAGCATCTGCTGTCCCAAAAGGTTTTACCCTTTCTTTAGGAATGTATTGAGTAGCAAATTTGATATTAAGACCCACAAACTCTTCATTTTTATCATAAGTAGATCGAAAAAGTTCAGAGTTCTCACCAGTTATAATAATGACATTTTTAAACCCTGCTTTTAAAACATTATCAAGTAAGTAACTTAAAAAAGGTTTGCCATTAACTTCAATTAATCCTTTACTTCTTTCGTTAGCCTGCGCTGATTTCTCAGGCGATAAATTTGAATCAATAGAATTTTTCATTCGTGAGGAGGCTCCACCTGCGAGAATTATAAGAGTGTCTGTCATTATATAATTTTAATTTTTACTCCATTGGAAATATTAACAGAAAAAGCATCTACTGCTCCAGCTTCTTTTAAAGAATTAATTATTTTTTCTTTGTTATTATTACCTATAGCAACTATGCAACCTCCACCACCTGAACCAACAATTTTCGAACCTAAAGCACCAGATTTATTTGCATTATCAACCATTTTATCAATAAGGGGTGTAGTTATTTTTAAATAGTTTTTCAAAACGAAGTGGTGCTGGTTCATTAGTTTTCCTATAGATTTTTGATCTAATTGTTTTTTTTCAAATTCTTTTTTAGCAGCTAATGTAATACTGTGGTTTTTTATAGCAGCATGTAAGTATGGTCTCAAATCGCCGTCAATTAAATCTAATATATCATTATTTGTATTTTTTTTAATATCGTCAATTTTAAAATTAGGTAGCTTATTTTGCACATTTTTAATTGCCTTTAAAGCATTAGATTTTAAATGAGCTAGTCCACCATAAGTATCCTTTTTTATGCCAGATACTCCAATAATCAACTCTAGATTTAATTCTTTATAGGATTTAACATTATCCGTCTTAGTGTCTAAAAAGATTGTATCACCTAAAGAAATAGAAAAGTGATCCATTTTGCCACCAGAAGTTTTTTGTTCAATTACCTCCGTTTCATATGCAAGTAGTGCCAGTTCAGTGGGAGAAACTTTTTTTTTACAAAAAGCAGCTAACAAAAAATTAATCCAAACAATTGTTAAAGCCGATGAACTTGACAAACCAGAATTGATAGGAATATTACTATTAATTAATATTCTATACCCTTTTGTTGGGATTACATTTCTTCTTTCCAATACTTTTAAGGCAGCTTTTAAGTAGTCACCTTTTTTTATCTTTCTTAGGTTATCTTTTAGTGGTATTCTAATCCTTTGATCAAGATCTGAGAAAATTATTTCAAAAAACTTTGAGTTGTTCTCGACGGCCTCCAATCTCATAAATCGATCTATCGAACAGGCAATTACAGGTAGACTTAGGTAGTCTTGATGATCTCCAAACAAGCAAATCCTGCCAGGGGCTTCCGAAATAATTTTAGACATTAATAAATTTTAAGCTTATGTTGGTAATTTATAACCGTTATGGTAATCTTTCATTAAGTATTTATCGTTTACCCTAGAGTCAGAGAATTTATTATTATTAGCATCCCAGGATAGTTTTTGATTGGTTTTGAATGAAATATTTCCCATCTGAGCAACTTTCGCAACATGAGCAGCGTCTTGAACGTTACATGTTAATATCTCTGGTCTATTTTCCCTAATTGCTTGAATAAAGTTTTTTTGGTGGTCTCTATGGCCATTATTTGATTTTTTTTGAAGTGGTAACAAAACCTTATTCTCACTTCTTTTTTCTTCTATAATTTCCCATCCACTTCTATCAACAACCAGTGTTCCATAATTTCCAACAAAAGCAATTCCATGATCTCTTCCATAAGAACCATTGTCAATACCCATTGCAGAATCCCAAACCAAATTAAATTTATCGAATTCATAAAGTGTGGTTAATGTATCAGGCGTTTCTTGGCTTAAGTCTGGGTAAGCAAATTGACCACCTAAACCGACGATGGTTTTTGGTAATGAAGCTTTCATTCCAATAAGAGCGTAATCTAGTAGATGTACACCCCAATCCGTCATAAGCCCCCCAGCATAATCCCAGAACCAACGAAAATGAAAGTGGAATCTACTGGCATTAAATGGTACTTTAGGCGCTGGACCTAACCAGGATTCATAGTCAATTCCTTTTGGTACTGGGGTATCTGCAACTTTTGGTTGGGGACGCATCCATCCCTGATAGCAAAAAACTTTTACAGTTCTAATTGGTCCTAATTTCCCGCTATGAACAAAGCTCATTGCATCCTGGAAATGTGTTGAACTTCTTTGCCATTGCCCTACTTGAATTATATTTCCATACCTTTTTTGAGCCTCTACCATAGCCTCGCATTCGCCAATAGAATTACCAATTGGTTTTTCTACATAAATATGCTTACCGGCAGCGGCTGCATTTATCATCATTAGCGCATGCCAATGATCTGGGGTGCCGATATACACAACGTCGATATCCATTTGTTCCAACATTTTTCGGTAATCAGAATATATTTTGACTTTATTCTTAATGGACTTACCCTCTTTAGAATTTAATCTTCTTTTTATTACATTTTCATCTACATCGCAGACTGCGACTAATTTAACACCAGGTACCTGGAGTGCTTTTTGGACATTTCCCCATCCCATACCATTAATTCCAATCGCACCAATATTAATTTGGTTACTAGCACTATTACTTACAGTTGAATATCCTGATAGAGTAGGGAGGAACATACTTCCTGCACCCAAAAAAACGGACTTTTTCAAAAATTCTTTCCTTTTCATTTTGTATTAATTAACATTAACTTTTTGACTAAATTTCTCCTCAAACAATTTAATTGGATCATAATCGGATTTGTTATATAGTTTTTGTTGCCTAGGAATCCTACTGTATGGGTAGTAATCAAAAATCTCACCTTTACCCATAATTCTGGGATCCTGATGCTCAATCAATTTAGTTTTTAAACTAAGCCATAAGCTATCTTTAATTTTAGAATAAACTAAATTACTTGCTAAATTAACAACACAATCTGGATCTTTAGTAACATTATATAATTCTTCTTCAGGTCTTTTTCCAAAATTGATGTCATAAAAATCTCCCTTTTTTTTATCATCTTTTAAATTCATTAAGTGACTTTTAGTAGGTGAGTTATCACAATTCAATAATCCGTATTCTGGATTTCCTACGGGCCACCGAGAGGGAATAAAATTCTTCACATACAAATATTGGTCGGTTCTAATTGCCCTTACCGGATAAGAAACTGACAACTTATCTCCCTCGACTCTTCCTATATCGTGCCTCTCTTTTCCAAGAAGAGTATGGTTTCTACCTGGATCTATCCTCCCATTTTTATCTGTAAGAAGTTGCTCTTTAAAGCTTTTTCCCGTCATTTGATCTATTATTGTAATTCCTGTTATGTCCAAAAGGGTAGGGGCTATGTCAGGAAAAGTAACAAAATCTGTAACTGTTCTGCCACTTTTTATTTTATTCTTCCAAACTACAATTAATGGAACACTAAAACCCTCCTCATAAATTTGCCCTTTAACTCTTGGAAAAGGCATTCCGTGGTCAGATGTTACAATGATAATAGTATTTTCCAAAAGATTATTATTCTTTAAATGGTCAACTGCTTCACCTACGTGTTTATCATACCACTCTACTTCAATATCATAATCTGCAATGTCGCCTACTACATCTGGGTGGTCAGGATAGAATTTTGGTACTTTAATTTTGGATGTATCCCTTTGTTGCTTTTTCCATGAATCTTTTTCATATGATCTATGTGGCTCATGTGTACCAAGCCAAAAACAAAATGGTTGATCTTTTGGTACTGCTTTTAAAAAATTACCAAAATTTGCTGAATAATTTTTTTTACTTATACCATCATATGGTCTGATTAATTTTTCACCTTCAAATAGGTGTCCAGCTGGATTTAATTTAGTTTCTGAAATATCTATTCCCTTATATACACCAGGGCCCCAGCCTTTTCCAGTGTAACCAACAAAATAACCCTCTTCTTCTAATATAAATGGATAATATTTCCATTTTTCACTTAGATAAGGCCTGTGGTTTGCAGCTTCTTCCAATTGCCATGAATATCTCCCAGTTAATATTGCTGCTCTGGCAGGGGAGCATTTTGGGTTATTATTGTATGCATTTGTAAATAGAACTCCTTGCTCTGATAATGCATCAATTGCAGGGGTATTTGCTGATTTTCCTCCATAGGCACCAAAACTATTTTTCGAGGCATCATCTGCAATAATGAAAAGTATATTTGGTCTTTGATTTGCTTTATTTTGAGTACAAGCAAAATGGATTATAATTAAAATAAAACAAACTATAGTTGGTTTGAAAATAAATGACATTTTTTTTAAATTTTTAATATTCTATGAGTTTGTAAGTATTAATCGATTAAAGAATTAAAGCCTAATCTAAAGAATAAACTTCTTTTCCGGCTACAAATGTTTTTTTAATATTAATTTTATTATCTGACATAGTGAACATAACAATGTCTCCTCTTCTTCCTTTTTTTATTAAACCTCTATCGTTTAGAGAAAACATTTTTGCAGGGTTTGAACTGGTCATTTTAATTGCATCCTCCAAACTACAATTTGTAAAATCCATGACCACTTCAACACATTTTGAAATTGGGGATGCAGCTCCTGCCAATGCATTTATACCTGGAAATTTAACTACATTGGGTGTAAGTAACAGTTTCCTCTCACCACGAATATATTCTCCGGGGGGTAATCCAGCTAAATCCAATGCATCAGATACTAAAATTGTATTGTCAGCTCCTTTAGTTTTGTAAAATGTTCTGATTTCCTCCCTATTCAAATGAAAACCATCAGCAATTAAACTAGGAGTGATAAGATCTTCTGATAATTGAGGCCATATTGGATTATTATGCCTGTTTATCATATTTGCACAGCCATTACCAAGATGAGTTGCCATTCTAGCTCCCGCATTAACAGCATCTTTAATTTGAGAAGCAGAACCATTATGATGACCTAAGGAAACCATAACTCCACTATCCACTATTTTTTTAATAAAAGGTATTGCTCCATCAAGTTCTGGAGCAACAGTTATGAGGATTATATTATTTTTTGCAGCATTTTGAAGCTCTAAAAATTCCTTCCAACTTGGCTCCCTTGTGTATTTTTCAAGATGAGCACCTCTATACCCATCAATAGGTGATATATATGGTCCTTCTAAATGAAAGCCAGGGATAGAATTTCCAATTTCTTTGTCCTCCATAGCCTTTGCAAGTATTGCAAAGTTTTTTTTCATTAATGAAAAGTCACTTGTTATTATTGTTGGGAAATAGGATGTAACTCCGACCCTCCATAGTGCTTTAGTAGCTTTTTTTACCGCCTCAACTGTTAGATTGGGCCCAGAAAAGTCAACTCCCATATAGCCATTGATTTGAACATCAATTAGTCCAGGTGCTAAAAACCAACTTGAGTTTTTGACTAGTTCTTTGGTACGAATAATTTCTGAAATATTACCATCATTGAATTCTAATGTTACTGGTTTGCCATCTAAATAGTGAACTCCACTGACTGACTCTCTAGAATTCATTTGATTACTTGTGGTTTGAATTAAAAGGGTAATTAAAAATGTGCTAATAAGTGCAATTTTCATGATTATTTGATTTAATTTTAAAAATAGTAAATACTCAGATAAATTAACCAAGTATTTACAGAGTAAAATCATTATCTTGTAATTAATTAACCATCAACCAGATGAGAAGGTTTTTT
>CACIXU010000025.1 GCA_902590705.1 uncultured Bacteroidota bacterium
TCCGACTAAATTACTTGTAGCCATCGGACAACCTCCAAGTCCATTTATGACCCCATCAAAACTATTACATCCTGAATTATAGGCTGCTTCTACCTTATTATACCAATCTTTTAAAGTCGTATGCAAATGAGCACCAAAATTAATATTAGAAAATTCAGGTATCAAAGTATTAAAAATGGAGGAAATATCTTCTTTTTTAGCAGCTCCTACTGTATCTGATAATGAAATTTTTTTCACCCCTAGATAACTTAACTTTTTACACCAATGAGACACGATTGATGGACTCCATGGGTCTCCATATGGGTTTCCAAAACCCATAGATAGATAGACTATAAGTTCTTTATTAGCCTTATTAACCTTATCAGCTATAAAGTGGAGCTCACTTATAGACTCCTTGATAGTTTTATTTACATTTCGTATTTGAAAATTTTCAGATATTGAAAAAGGGAAGCCTAAGTAATCAATCTGATCATAGTTACATGCGATTTCTGCACCTCTAAGGTTAGCAACAATGACTAATAATTTGGTCTTTGTAGAAGTTAAATCTAAGCTTCTAATAACTTCTCCAGTATCTTTTAATTGAGGAATAACTTTAGAGGAAACAAAGCTTCCACAATCTAGAGTATCAAAACCAACCTTTAATAAATTTTGCAGGTATCCAATTTTATCCTTTGTAGGGATCCACTTTTTAATACCTTGCATTGCATCTCTAGGGCATTCAGTAATTTTTATTTCATCCATTAATGTAAAATTAAGAATCTAATTTTCTCAATTATTAATTATCTTTGAAGAAATTGAAGAAGAGATTATGATAGCAAGATTAACGGATCAATTAGCCCCCTTTAAAAAACAACTTACAGAACACTCAATATATCAAAATATTAGTTGTGTATCAGACTTAAGGTGTTTCATGGAATCCCATGTTTATGCCGTTTGGGATTTTATGTCATTGGTAAAAAAACTTCAGCTAGACATCACCACCACTACCCTACCATGGCAACCACCAGAAAACATTACTGCTGCCAGGCTAATTAATGAGATAGTTTGGGGTGAGGAATCAGATTTAGACAAAAATGGCAAGCCATTTAGTCATTTCGAAATGTACCTTAATGCAATGAATCAGATTAATGCCAACACTGATGGAATTGAGGACATGCTGAATCATCTTAAAGCTGGAGGAAATATCTTTGAAATAATTGATCAGATAAATTTACCTTACTATATAAAAGACTTCTTACGCTTTACTTTCGAAATAATTGAGGAGAGTAAGACACATAAAATTGCTGCAGTTTTTACATTTGGAAGAGAGGATTTAATTCCCGATATGTTTATTTCAATGATAAAAAAAATGAATCGAGATAATGATCATGAAATTGATCAAATAATTTATTATTTTGAACGTCACATTGAAGTTGATGGAGATGAACATGGACCAATGGCGCTAGAAATGATTAAGAATTTGTGTGGTAGAGACCCCGTAAAATGGAATGAGGCAATTAATGCCTCTCAAGAAGCACTTCAAAAGCGTATTGCACTATGGGATGGTATAAACCATCAGATAAATGAAAGAGTTAAAATTAAAATATGAAAAGATTCTTATTTCTTGCTGTTCTTTTTATTACGATTTTGGTAAATTCTCAAGTTCAGCCATCAACAAAGTATGCTCAAACCATTACAGATAAAGAATTAAAAGAGCTATTGTATGTCTATGCTTCTGATTATTTTGCTGGAAGAGAGGCCGGTACAAAAGGTCAAAAAATAGCTGTTGATTTTTTGAAAGATCATTATATAAATCTTGGGATTAATTCTGCCAAAGGAACAAACCCCTCCTATTTTCAAACGATGAAGCTAATTATAGACAGAAAGGTTGTTGATACTGAAAATGTTGCTGCTATAATTACTGGTAGCGAAAAGCCAGATGAATATATTATCATAACCTCTCATCTTGACCATATTGGTACTCATGACGGTGAAATCAATAATGGAGCTGATGATGATGGATCTGGAACAGTTGCAATGCTTGAAATTGCTGAAGCATTTAAAGCTGCACTTGATGATGGTAAAGGTCCCAAAAGATCAATATTATTTTTACATGTAAGTGCTGAAGAAAAAGGTTTATTAGGGTCAAAATATTATGTAGAAAACCCTCTTTACCCTCTTAAAAATACTGTAGCTAATTTAAATATTGATATGATTGGAAGAACTGACCCTAAAAGAATAGATAAAGATCCAAATTACATTTATTTAATTGGAGCTGATCGACTAAGTCAAGATCTACATGATATTTCAGAAGAAGCCAATAATAAATTTACCAAGCTTAAATTAGATTATACTTTCAACGCGTTAAATGATCCTAATCGTTTTTATTATAGAAGTGATCATTATAATTTTGCTAAAAATAATATTCCTATCATTTTTTACTTTAATGGCACCCACGAAGATTATCACAGGCCAAGCGATACTGTTGATAAAATTAATTATCCATTACTCAGAAAAAGAAGTAGACTTATTTTTCATACACTTTGGGAGTTAGCTAATAGAGAAGAAAGAATAAAACTCAATTAAAAAAAACTTATTTAATCATCCATCGAACGAGCTCTTCGAAAAAATATGTAACCCATTCCTCCAATAGCTGCTCCAAACATAATTTGAACTCCTCCTGCGTTAACAGTTTGTATAATGAAAATATAAGTACCAAGAATAATCATTATAATGCCCAAAGTTTTTAAAAAATTCTTCATTTTTAATTTTTAAAAGGGGTCTTGTTAGAGACCCCTTTATTTGGGTGGAAGACCGGTTTCGAACCGGCGACCTCTAGAACCACAATCTAGCGCTCTAACCAGCTGAGCTACAACCACCATTATAGCAAACAAATTTAGTTTTTTTTAATTATACTTAAAGTAAGCAATCGAAATTTTCCAAAGCAAGTAATCTATCAGCAATAAAACCCTCTCCAGCCTCTTTATTAATTATTCGGCCCATATTTTTTGCACGACTTTCAACACTTTCAAGAAAATTAAGAGAACTAATCGGCGTCTGAGGCTCTTTAGATTTAGAGTTATAAAACTGGCTCTCAAAGGCCCTAATGGCTTCCATTTTTTTTTCTAAATGACCCGAAATATTAATAACAAAATCAGGAGTTAAATCCTCCCACTGTATATAATGAAAAACATGTTTAGGGCGAAAGGCTTCTTGTGTATTTCCTTTTTCGTCTTTTGATTCTATTTTTTGTAAACCACTTAAAAAGCAGGCTTGTGAAACCAATTCCGATGCCTTTGCATGATCTGTGTGACGATCTTTTACCGCGTTACACAAAACAATTTCAGGCATGTATCTTCTTATTACACTGATTAACTTTCTTTGATGAATTTCGTCATTAAAAATAAAAGCATCTTTAAAATTCATGTTTTCCCTAAATTTGACCCCAAGAAGTTCAGCCGAAGCCTGAGCTTCTTTCTGTCTTTTATCTACTGTTCCCCGTGTGGCCATTTCTCCAGAAGTGAGATCAATGATTCCTACTTTTTTACCCTCAAGTACAGCCTTAGAAATTGTTCCACTACAACCTAATTCAACATCATCTGGATGAGCACCAAAAGCTAAAATATCTAAGCCCATTATTTTAGTTAAATGCCATTATGTTTTCTTCAATCCAACTGGTAATATCTTCACTTAATGGCTGGGTTCTTGGAGGCACTATTTTTTCTAAATAACCTTCTCTGCCTATAAGGTACTTTTGGAAGTTCCATGTAACTTTAGAGTTCTTAAATCCGTTTTTATTAGACTGAGTAAGAAATTGATAAATAGGGTGCATATCACTACCCTTAACCGATATTTTACTCATCATGGGGAAGGTAACTCCATAGTTCTTTTTACAAAAAACAGAGATTTCTTTATTAGAACCTGGCTCTTGCCACAGAAAATTATTTGCTGGAAATCCAACAATAACAAAACCGGAAGACTTAAAACGATCATAAAGCTTCTGCAAACCCTTGTATTGGTAGGTAAGACCACATTTAGAGGCGGTATTTACAATCATGATTTTTTTCCCTCTTAAAGACTCAAAATCAAAAACTTTTCCATCTATGTCTTTGACTTTAAATTGGTAAATTGTTTTATCCATAAGATTTTCATTTTGACCTAATAATCCATTGGTTAGAAAAATTATAATAACAGAAAGAACTAGTTTTTTCACTTTACAAATTTCGGATTTTAATCTGTTAAAAAAAAATAGAAAATTATTAAACAGCGAATTTAGTGTATTTCAGCAGAGAGATTAGCCTGTAAAAGTTTAGTGCAAATCGGTTCGAGTTTATCATAAGAGCCAGTTTTTACAACACATTTTCCTGAAAAATGAACAATATAAGCACATTGTTCGGCTTGCTCATATGTGTGACCGCAGTGAGCAACAAGCATTTTGATAACGTGATCAAAAGTATTGACATCATCATTATATAAGATGATCTCATGCTCTCTTTGCACTTCTGTTAGTACATCTTCTTCACTCTCTTTTTCGATTTGTGGTTTATTTTTACTCACGATTTTATAAATTTTGCTGCAATCCAATCATCATCCTTAAAATTACAAATAAATTTAAATCCATGATCTTTGCAGCAAGTTTGAATTTTAACCAAATCATCAACGTAAAAACCACTCAACAACAAAACACCGCTAGAAACAATTCTCCTAGCATAATGAGGTATTTGATCTATTAAAATATTACGATTAATATTTGCTAAAATAACATCATAAGTTTCATTAGCAGGAACCTCACTATTCAATTGAGTAGTTATTACCTTACAGTCATTTAGTGATATGTTTTCCAGGGTATTTTCTACACACCAGGGATCGATGTCAACAGCGCGAACATAACTAGCCCCTTTTTTATCAGCCAAAATGGATAAAATCCCCGTCCCTGATCCCATATCTAAGAATTTTTTTTCTCTACAGTCCATTTTAAGTAAAAAAGAAAGCATCAGTCGAGTCGTTTGATGATGGCCAGTCCCAAAACTCATTTTAGGAGTAATCACCAACTCGTATTTATAACCCATAGGCGAATGAAAATCTGCTCTTACCAAGCAGTCGTCTCCTACTTTTATTGGACTAAAACCTCTCTCCCACTTTTCGTTCCAGTTTTGAGGAGGTATTGATTTTTGTGTCCACCTAACTAATACGTCTTCTTTTGAAAACATTGATAATCTTTCAAATTCGTTTTTTGAAAAGGCCGATTTAGGTATATAAGCTTTAAATCCTTTTTCTGTATCTAGAAAGCCCTCGAAACCAAAATCACTCATCTGGTCAATCATAATTGCCACCCAAGGTTCAATAGGTTTAATAAAAACGTCTATTTCTAAATAGACAGAAGACATCTAGGCAGATTGAACAATTGCATAAAAATCATCTGCTTTTAATGCGGCCCCACCAATTAAGCCTCCATCAACGTCCCTTTGAGAAAAAATAGCTGAAGCATTAGCTGGTTTTACACTTCCACCATAAAGAATAGGAACAGTATCAGCCAATGATTGATCATATTTTTTAGCAATAATTGATCTTATATAGGCATGCATTTCTTGCACCTGGTCTGGAGTAGCAGTTTCCCCAGTCCCTATAGCCCATACAGGTTCATAGGCCAATATTATCTTTGACCAAGCTTTTGAGTTTAAGTCAAATAAAGCTGCTGATAGTTGAGAATTAACTACATCAAAATGATTATTACTCTTTCTATCTGATAGTTGCTCACCAAAGCAAAAAATAATTTCCATATCATTGTTTAGTGCAGCGGTCACTTTATCTTTTAAAGCTAAATCTGAATCGTTGTAATAGGCTCTTCGCTCTGAATGACCCAAAATAACTAAATTGACTCCAATACTTTGAAGCATACTGGCTGAAATTTCCCCGGTAAATGCACCAGATTTTGAAGCATTCATGTTTTGAGCAGCTACTTCTAAATGACTCTCAGTGGTCATCTCCTTTGCTTGAGCTAAGTGAGTAAAAGCAGGAGAGATCATTACTCTTACCTGAGAGGAGAATGTTAATTTTTTAAGTGATTCAATAAGATCTGTAGTTTCGAATTTATTGTTATTCATTTTCCAATTCCCAGCAACAATTTTTTTTCTCATAATTTTAATTAATTGATTTAATATTAGGATCTAATAAGGTATATATCAAATCTAATAAAATGTTAATTGTAATAAATAAAGTAGAAACTGTTAGAACAATTCCTATTATAACAGGTATATCAAGTGTATTAATTGAATTAACAATCTCTTTTCCCATTCCCTTCCAGCCAAATATATATTCTACGAAAACAGAACCCGCTAACATGGAAGCGAACCATCCAGAAATTGCAGTAATAACTGGGTTAAGTGCATTTTTTATTGCATGTCTATAGATTACCTCAACTTTTGATAATCCTTTGGAATATGCAGTTTTTATATAATCTTGTGAAAGTACATCCAGCAAGCTACTTCTGAACAACTGAATTATTACTGCAATGGGTCGAATTCCCAATACAATCGAAGGGAGGATGAGATTTTCTAACATTATTAATCTCTCTTCCCCATAATCATCCATTTGATATAAACTACCTGTCATATTTAAACCTGTGGTTTGGTGATATAAAAACCCGAAAAACCAAGAAAATAGAATAGCGCTGAAAAATGAGGGCACACTCATACCTAATGTACTTATTAGCTGGAGCCATCTATCAATCCATGTATTAAAATATATAGCAGAAATAACTCCCAAAATAAGTCCAAAAAAAACTGAAATAGAAATTGCAGAAATCGCAAGGACAATTGTATTTGGTAGTGTTTCAGAAATAACTTTAGAAACTTTTTTACCTCGCTTTTGATAAGAAGTTCTTAAATGTGGAAATTTAATTGCAACAACAAAATTTGAGGTTTTAAATACTGAAAAACCAAAATATTTATTTTTCGAGAAATAGGATAAATCCTCATTATTAACAGAATGATATGAGAGAGGAGATAAATCATTCAGGTAAAGTAAGTATTGACTTAAGATAGGCAAATCAAAACCATATTTTTTTTTTATCTGTTCTAACTGTTGGCTGTCCTCTTGTTGATCTACCATCATTTGAGCGGGATCTACGGGTAAGACATTAAAAAGAAAAAATACAATTGTCACAACTCCAAAGAGTGTTAAAAAAGAATAAAAAAGTTTTGAAAGAATTGAAAACATCATTTTCTAATCAAAATCATTAAGGTGAATCAATGCAAATACAGCATAATTAACAATATCATGATAATTTGCTTCAATTCCTTCACTAATAATTGTTTTACCAGAATTAGCTTCTATCTGTTTGACCCGCATTAGTTTTTGTAATATGAGATCTGTTAAGGAGCTAACTCGCATATCACGCCATGCTTCACCGTAGTCATGGTTTTTGGCTAACATCAATTCAAAAATAATTTTCTCCTGGGTCTCATAATAGTTTAAGGCTTCATCTAAATCAAGATCAGGATTCTCAGAGACACCTAATTCAATTTGAATCAGAGCCATTATTGAATAGTTTATGATGCCTATAAATTCCGGAATCTCTCCCTCATCTACCTTACGAGTAGTTTTAGTTTGTAAGCCTCTAATTCTTTGTGCTTTGATAAAAATTTGATCGGTTAAAGAAGTTAATCTCATGATTCGCCAAGAGCTCCCGTAGTCCTGCATTTTTTTATTAAAAAGAGACTTGCAGTTTTTCATTACGCTCTGGTATTGAAGTTGTGTTGATAACATCTATTTTAATAAAATTTAATGTAAATTTCGATAATTTTTTTTATATCATAGAAGCCGAAAAATAAAGTTATCAAAGTATTTAAAAACAACATGACAATAAATATTAAAGGAGAATTAATAGACTTAAGTAAACCAAAAATTATGGGAATACTAAATCTAACCCCCGACTCTTTTTATGATGGTGGAAAATACAATAAAGTTGAAAGCGCACTAAAGCAAACCGAATGCATGATTGAGGCAGGCGCAAATTTTATTGATCTAGGTGCTTACAGTACAAAACCAGGTGCCAAACCAGTCTCAGTTGAAGCTGAAAAAAAAAGGTTGCTCCCGGTCTTAGAAAAATTAATTAAAAAATACCCAAAAACTCATTTTTCAATAGATACCTTTCGCTCAACAGTAGCAGCTGAGGCATTAGATCGCGGAGCAGCAATGATCAATGATATTTCAGGGGGACAATTTGATAATAAAATGATGAATACAGTTGGGTACTACAATGTTCCATATGTATTAATGCATACTTCTGGTAAACCCGAAATTATGCAAAAGAACCCTAAGTATAAAAATGTAGTAAAACAAGTAATTTATTATTTTTCAAATAAAATTCAATCTGCTTATAAAGCTGGAATCAATGATGTAATTATAGATCCAGGTTTTGGATTCGGTAAAACAATATCTCACAATTATGAAATACTTAAGAATCTAAAATTTTTTCGAAATTTTGATTTACCTATAATGATAGGTTTATCGCGAAAGTCCATGATCTACAATAAATTGGGTATTTCTCCAGATAAAGCCCTAAATGGATCAACTATCCTAAATACGGTGGCATTAATAAAAGGTGCAAATATTTTACGTGTTCACGATGTTAAGGAGGCCAAAGAATGCATTGATTTGTTGCGGGCGCTTAGATAGTTTTTTAATTTTACAAAAAACAGATTAATTGGACCAACTAAGCTTTCTTGAAATTTCTATAATCGACATTGCCGATATTATTCTTGTTGCCCTACTTTTATTTTATGCTTACAGACTAGTAAAAGGAACTGTAGCCATAAATATTTTTATTGGAATCGTGATTTTTTACTTAATCTGGAAAATAACTGATATCCTAAATCTTGATGTATTAAGTAATATTTTAGGTAAATTTATTAGTGTTGGTTTCTTTGCTTTGATTGTAGTTTTTCAACAGGAAATAAGAAAGTTTCTTCTACTTATTGGATCAACTAATTTTGCTTCTAGGAGAAATGTAGTTCGTTACTTTAATTTTTCAAATCAAGATAAAGGAACACTTAAGCTAGATTTAACTTCTCTACTGAATGCTTGTGAAAAAATGGCAAGTGAAAAAACTGGTGCAATTATCGTTTTGGAAAAAGAAAACAATCTAGACTTTCTGACCAGTACTGGAGATGAAGCCAATATTGAAGTAAGCTCACAAATCCTGGAGGCCATTTTCTTTAAAAACAGCCCCCTTCATGATGGTGCAATCATAATAAAGCAAAACTTCATTAAGGCAACTAGAGTAGTATTGCCAGTATCAGATTCAACGGCTATACCCACAAGATTTGGACTAAGACATCGAGCAGCTATTGGGATTAGTGAAAAAACAGATTCTATAGTTCTAGTTATCTCCGAGCAGACTGGAAAAATGTCTTACATTAAGGATGGGCAGTTTTGTAAATTTAAAAACATTGAGGATTTAAGAAGACTATTAACCGAAGACCTTTCAATTTAAACTATAGCCAATTCAGAGAATTGAATTTTATATAATCTTGAATAGAACCCTTCTTTTATCTCCAATAATTCCTCATGCGATCCTATTTCAACAATGTTTCCTCTATCCATCACAACAATACGGTCTGCATTTTTAATAGTAGATAATCGATGGGCAATTATGATCGAAGTCTTATTTTCAGTAATTCTAGCAGTAGCTATTTTTATCAGCTCCTCAGAGTAGGAGTCAATTGAGGATGTAGCTTCATCTAAAATCATAACACTTGGATTAGAAATATAAACTCGAAGGAAAGCTATCAGTTGACGTTGACCAGATGAAAGCATCACCCCTCTCTCTTTAACATTATAATTGTACCCGCCAGGCAGTGATTCGATAAATTTATGTACCCCAATTTCTTTAGCTACATTTATTACCATCTCCCTAGAAATATTAGGATTATTTAAAGTAATGTTGTTAAGAATTGAATCTGCAAAAAGGAAAACATCTTGTAAAACAATTCCTATATGACCTCTAAGTGATTTTAGAGAAAAATCTCGGATATTTATATTATCTAAATAAATTTCTCCGGAATCATACTCATAAAAACGTGAGAGAAGATTAATAAGTGTTGATTTACCAGCTCCTGTTGAACCCACTATAGCAATTTTCTCACCAGGTCTTATTGTTAAATTGATACCACGAATAACTTCTTCCCCATGCTTATATGAAAATTTTAAGTTCTTAATTGATATTTTACCTTTAATATTTTTGGGTGTTTTTAATCCTAAGTCATTAATGATACTTTTTGTTCCAATAATTTTAAATATTCGATCAGCTGCAACCATTCCCATCTGAAGTGTATTAAATTTATCAGCGATTTGGCGCAGTGGACGAAATAGCATCTGAGACATTTGAATAAATAAAAAAATAGTTCCTAGGGAAATTGAACCACCAGCAGCAACGTCTAGACCTCCAAACCAAACTAGCAATCCAAGTGTAATAGATGAAGAAATTTCAGCTACTGGAAAAAAAATGGAGTTATACCATACTGTTTTTAACCAAGCTTCTTTGTGTTTTTCGTTTATCGAAGTAAATTTTTTAAATTCGATTTCTTCACGGTGAAACAACTGTACAATTTGCATCCCTGTTAATTGCTCTTGAATAAATGAATTTAAATTTGAAACCTGGAGCCTAACCTCCTCAAATGCAGTCTTCATTGATTTTTGAAAAAGTCTAGTAGCATAAATAATCAAGGGAAGTATTGAAAAAACAATTAATGAAAGTTTCCAATTAATCACCAACATTATAATTATTACAACAACCATTTTTAATAAGTCAGCAATAATCATGAACAAACCTTGGGAAAAAATACTGGCTATTGTTTCAATGTCATTTACTGCTCTAGTCACTAGCCTGCCTACAGCAGATTGATCAAAATATGACATCCTAAAACCTATAATTTTTTTATAGAGAACTAATCTTAAATCTTTAATGACATTTTGTCCCAATAAGTTAGCGAAAAAAACAAAAAAGAATTGAAATATAACCTCTGCAATCAAAGTAACTAGCATTAATGTTATAATCAAAATCATCCCATCATAATCTTTTAATCGAATAAAGTCATCGACAATAATTTTAAGTAAGTATGGAGTTAATACAGAAAAGACAGAAACTAAAATAGCAGCTGACATAACAAAATAATATATGTTTTTGTATGGTTTTACATAAAACATTAGTTTTGAAAATAAGGTATAGTCAAATATGTCTATCTTATCATTTTTCATTATTTCAAAAAAATATTTGAAGGGTAAATAATTTTTGTTAAAAAAAGTCCTTTAGCGGGTACTGAAAATCCAGCTTTGCTTCTATCTTTACTTTCAATGATAAATTTCATATCTTGAATAGGTCTCTTTTTTAAACCTATCTCTAATAATGTTCCCACAATCGATCTTACCATATTTCTCAAAAATCTGTTAGAGGTAATAGAAAATACCATTTGGCTTTGTTTTTTAGACCAAGAAGCATTCTTAATATCACAAAGAAAAGTTTTAACATCAGTATTAGACTTTGAAAAACATTTAAAATCTTTATAATTAAGAAGAATCTTAGAGGCCTGATTCATTAAATTAATATCTGGAACATTTTTTAAAAAATAATGGAACGAATTAGTAAAAGGATCTTTAACGTTTGAAATGTGGTATTCATAAGAACGTTCAATAGCATCAAAACGTGCATGAGCTGTTTCTTTAACATTTTTTAGGGAAATTATATTAATTGATTTTGGAAGGTAGTTATTTAACAAAAAAACTAAATCTTTCAAACATCCCTCCTCAATTATAGCATTGAAATGAGCAAACATTTGCCTTGCATGCACACCTGCATCTGTTCTTCCAGCTCCAATAATTGGTATTTTCTTTTTCAATAACTTTGATAAACCATCTTCAATTACTTCCTGAACACTTAAAGCATTAGGTTGCCTTTGCCAACCATGAAAAGCCAATCCATTATAAGAAAACTCAATAAAGTAACGTTTTAACTCCATTTAATTATTTTGTAAAGATATCGTTTTGATAATCATTATTAATTAAATAACAGGGATCAAATTTTTAAAATATATTTATATTAAAATAAAAAGAAATTCATTGAAAAAAATCCTTCTAATGTCTGATACGCACGGTCATTTAGATCAGAAAATGATAAATCATGTCAATTGGGCGGACGAGGTTTGGCATGCAGGTGACATTGGGGAATACGGCATAATTGAAAAAATATCTAGACTAAGACCACTAAGAGCTGTATTTGGTAATATTGATGACCAATTACTGAGAAGTCAGTTCAAAAAAAATTTGGTTTTCTATTGTGAAGAGGTTAAAGTATTAATTACCCATATTGGAGGATACCCAGGTAAATATAATCTAAAATTAAAAAAACTTCTTTTGGATGAAAAGCCTCAGTTATACATTTGTGGTCATTCTCATATATTGAAAGTTATTTCTGATAAAAAATTAAATTTAATACATATAAACCCAGGCGCCGCAGGTATTAACGGATTTCACAAAATTAGGACTATGATTAGGTTTACAATTAATAAAAAAGAAATTCAAAACCTAGAGGTTGTGGAGCTTGGACCAAGAGGAAAGATTATCTCAAACGATCGACAGACTTAATTAGATCTTCGTCACTCTTTATTCCCTTATTTGCCAATAAAAGAAATATTGCTGACAAAATTGGAGTAATTATCCATTGAATTTCAGGGTAATTAATTT
>CACIXU010000026.1 GCA_902590705.1 uncultured Bacteroidota bacterium
TTAATAATTAATAATTGTTTAAAAAATAATTATACATTTATTATCATTACGTGTATGAACACTAGTAAAATTAATACGATAATAGAATGGATTCAAACAGAAGAAAATTTATTAAGCAGTCAGCTCTTTCAACCGCAGGTCTAGCTGTAGGTGCTGATGTGTTTTCAGCTCCATTTGATAAAAAGGTGTTAGGATCAAATGATAAGATAAGAGTTGGATTCATAGGTCTAGGTAATCGAGGATCTCAATTGCTTAATTGGTTTATGAAAAATAAAGATGTAGATGTTGCTGCATATTGCGATGTCTATGAACCCTATATTTTAAGAGATCGATCTATCGTATCAAAAAGATTTTTGAAGATGGGAAAAGTCCCAAAAATGAACGAAAAGTCAATTTCAAGTGTTAAACAATATAAAGATTATCGCAAACTCTTATCCCAAAAAGATATAGATGCTGTTTGTATAGCTACGCCTGACCATTGGCATGCACTGCAGACTATTCATGCATTTGAGGCAGGTAAACATGTGTATGTAGAAAAACCTTTAACAATCACAATCAAGGAAGGTAGGGAAATGATTAATTCCCAAAAAAAATATGGAAAAGTTTGCGCTGTTGGATTGAATAGGAGGGGTTCACCAATTTATCAAAAATTGGTAAATGACGTTCAAAGCGGTTTAATTGGAAAGGTAACGACCGCACGTGCACAAAGGACTAGTAATATGTATCCAACTGGAATAGGAATTCTCGAACCTGAGGCTCCTCCAAAAGATTTTGACTGGAATATGTGGTTAGGGCCCAGAGCTTACAAACCATATAAGTATAATATGGCCCCCTATTTTTTCCGTTGGTGGAAGGAATATTCTTCTCAAATGGGTAATTGGGGCGTTCATTATATGGATGTTATCCGTTGGATGATGGGAGAGTCTGCACCTGTAGCTATTACTGCTCAAGGTGGTAAATATGCTGTTGAAGATGATCGGAATATACCTGATACCATGGAAGTGCTATTCGAGATGCCCTCAAAAGCAATTATAAAATTTAGTATACATGAAGCTAATGGTGGAGGTGGTATCAACGGTGGTGAAGTTGAGCTTAATGGGTCAAAAGGAAATTTATTAGCAAGTCAAAATAGTTATGTGATTACACCCTCAAAACCGGGTCAATTTCAGTCTTGGGATCAACTATTAGAGCCATCAGCAAAAGAATTGAAAGGGGTCGGAAGTAATGACTCTACTGAGAATCTCATAAGAAATTTCCTGGACTGCATTAAAAATGGTCATGAACCTCTTTGTCCTTTGGAAGAAGGTCATCGATCTACATGTTTTGCTCATTTGGCAAATATCTCACTTGAACTTGGACAGCGAATTGAATGGGATTCAGTTCAAGAGAAGATCACAAATAGTGAAAAAGCAAATGATTTTTTACATTATAAGTATAGAGCCCCTTGGAAATTATAACGCTAACTAATGAGCAATAATCGCAGAAACTTCATAAAAAAAATGGTTGCTTCATCAGTTGCAATTCCATTTTCAAATTTTTTATATTCCTCTGAAATTATTAAAAATAGAAAAAAATATCCTATAAATTTTTTTACTAAACCATTAGACAAATATGGTCATGATTTTATGATTGATACTTTAAAAATGGGAGGCGTAGATGGTTTAGATCTCACTGTTAGGCCAAAAGGTTCGGTTTTACCTGAAAGGGTTGAAAAAGATCTTCCCCTTGTTGCTAAAATGGCGAAAAGCAATGGTTTACTTATTGAAATGATGGTTAGTAATATTACAAGCGCTCAAACTCCCTATGCCAGAAAAATACTGAATGTTGCTGCCAGAAACGGAATAAAACATTATAGGCTGGGCTATTTTCGTTATAATGAAAATGAAAAGGCCATACAAACAATTGAGCGAGCTAAGTCTCAAATACATTCTCTCATTGATCTCAATAAACATTATGGTATCCAGGGTGGTTACCAAAATCATACTGGGAATTATTTTGGATCCCCTATATGGGATTTGATTGGTGTACTTGATAGTTTATCAAGTCATTGGATGAGTAGTCAATTTGATATTTACCACGCTTATAGTGAAGGTTATAAGTCTTGGTTAGTAACTTTGGAAATGATTGCAACAAAAATAGGATCATTTGCTTTAAAAGATTTTACCTGGGAAATAATTAATGGTAAAGCTAAAATTAAAAAGGTTCCTTTAGGTCAAGGAATTGTTGATTTAGACGGTTTTTTTAAATCGATAAAAAGAATGAATATCGTTGCACCTATCACATTACATATTGAATATCCTTTTTTGAAAGAATATGATAATAAGCTCTCACTGATTCAAAAACAAAAAATAATTGTTACTAAAATCCAAAATGACGTGCGATTTATCAGATCAAAACTGCGTCAATACGAACTCATTTAAAATTATGAAGCATCAAGATAGAAGAACATTTATAAAAAATGGTATGCTTACTGGAAGTGCTTTTGCCATAAATAATCCATTAAATATTTTTGGCCATGATTCTATTAAACCACTTAAAGAAATTCGAATTAAAGAAGTTGATTCAAATTTTGAGCGAGAACCTCTAATTCGACCATTTGGATTCAAAGGGGGATACATGGGCGAGATATGGCAAACGGTTAGTTATATAAAAAGTAATTCCGGAAATCACCAAATCGGTTTGTGCACCCAAAATGTTTTATGGTCTGATGCAAATGTTTTTTCATCAAACTCTGAGGCTGCAGGTAATTCTTTAATGTATGCTGTGACTGAATTTGCTCTTCAACTCATTAAGGGCCAAACTTTTTATAGCCCTGTAGATTTATTAGATAAAATTTTGCCTGAAGTTTATGCTTATGCAAAGAAAATAACTTCGAATTCAAATCTCAGAAAAACATTTGCCCTAAATGCATTAGTAGGTGTTGATAATGCCCTTTGGTTGTTATACGCTCAGGAAAATGGATTTAAAAACTTTGACCAGATGATTCCTAATAAATATAAACCCTGTTTATCATATCATCATGAAAATGCTGCAGCAATTCCACTTATGGCATATAATATTCCTATTGATGAAATTAGTGAAGCTGTAAATCAGGGTTATTTCTTTATGAAAATTAAAATCGGTCAACCTGGAACCCAGGAGGAAATGCTTAAAAAAGATAAGGCCAGACTCTCTGCCATTCATAGTGCAATTGGAAATGTTAGAACCAAATACACAAAAGATGGAAAGCTGCCATATTATTTTGATGCAAATGGTCGTTATGAAAAAAAAGAAACACTGATGCGTTTGCTGGATTTTGCAAAGAAAATTGGTGCATTTGATCAAATATCTGTAATAGAGGAGCCTTTTAATGAAACATTAGAAATAGATGTTTCTGATATTCCAATTCGTTTAGCTGCAGATGAAAGTGCACACACAGATAAAGATGCAATAGAGAGAATTGAAATGGGCTACAAGGCAATTGCGCTTAAAGCTATTGCAAAAACACTTAGCATGACAATGAAAATAGCATTAGCTGCACATGAGAGGAACATTCCATGTTTTTGTGCTGATTTGACAGTAAATCCAATTCTTATTGAGTGGAATAAGAATGTTGCATCTCGACTGAAATCATTTCCAGGAATGAATAATTTGGGACTCATAGAAAGTAATGGGCATCAAAATTATAAGAATTGGGATAAAATGATGAGCTATCATCCTCGTAATTCTGGATCATGGGTAAAAGCAAAAAAAGGGGTTTACCAACTTGGAAGAGATTTTTATGAAAATAGTGGAGGAATATTTGAGCGCTCATCTCACTACGAAAATATGTTTTTGAAAAAATAATAAAATCTTACTGCAAGATATAATTGGATATTCTTGTCAAAAACTTCAATAAACTTTAAATTCAATTTTATAAAAAAACATCAACATATATAGTCCCCTTTTTTAACCAATCTTAGTATGGATTTGAGGGCATTATTTCCCATGACTTTAAAGATTTCACATTTATATCGCCACCTATTGAAAACAAATTCAATCCATTACCCTTTTTTTCAGGATAAACTCAGATAGAAAATTTACAATTTTTGTAAAATTTTTATATTGTGTCAAACAATCAAACAATGAAAAAAAATGTGCAAGGTCGTAGGAGGTTTATAAAAAACTCTGGATTAGCTCTAGGTTTATTGTCTCTAAATGAAAATCTTCTCATATCAAGTGAATATGGAAAATCAAGTATAGATATTCTTAACAAACTTTCTTTAATAAATGATTCTAAGATTGAATCTTTATTAATGATGCAGATTACTAAACCTAAAAGCAGATGGGATGGGGGAGTAATGGATATTTATTATGTCCCCAATGCACATTCTACAATGAATTTTATAATCAAGTTATGCAGCTCGTATGCTTCACCAAATTCCAAATTTTATAAATCAGAAAGGTTAGAGAGTGCTATGACTAGTGCTATGAGTTGTATAGTCAAAGTTCAACATGATGATGGAACAATTGATTTACACAGTACTAATTTTCATTCAACACCTGATACAGCATTTTTTGTTAATTACCTTAGTCCTGTATATTTAACACTCAAGGGTTTAAATGAACCCCGTTTGTTAAACTTAATTAGGAATTTTGAGATTTTTTTAAAAAATACATCTAAATGCTTATTAGTTGGAGGGGCCCACACTGCCAATCACAGATGGGTTATCTGCTCAGCTTTGGCAAGAATTAATCATTTTTTCCCATCTCCTAAATTAGTCTCTAGAATTGAAGTATGGTTAAATGAAGGAATTGATCTTGACCCAGATGGACAATACTCGGAGAGAAGTGTAGGATCATACTCACACATTTGTAATGAAATGTTCATAACAATGGGACGTCTGCTTAATCGAAGAGATTTATTGGATATAGCTCGTAAAAATCTTGATATGACACTTTATTACATTCAGCCTGGAGGAGAGGTATTTTCGGATGCAAGTAGAAGAGATGATAGCCATGATATTCAAGATGTATCAGGGTACTATTTCAGCTATCTTTATTTTAGTCATATAGATAAAAACCCAGTATATTCTGCTGTTTGCGACCTTATAGAAAAAAAATTAACCAATAAATTAATTCATTTCATTCCTTATCTATTAGAAAATAAAATCTTATTAAACAAAAGAGTTTCACCTTCCAAAATCCCTAACCCATATTTTAAAAGGTTTAAACACTCAGGAGTTTTTAGATTTAGACAATCAAACTTGGATATCTCAATACTTGAAAATAATTTCACTTTTTTAAATTTAATTAAGGGATCAGCCGTTTTGCAATCTATGAGACTTGGTTCAACTTTTTTTGGATCTAGAGGACAGTTCAAAGCTGAAAATACAGAGGTTAAAGGTAAACAAGTTATTCTTACCAAATCAGTTAAACATGGGTATTTTCAACCCTTTCCAAAGGATAAAATTCCTGGAGACGGAGTTTACAGTAAAATGCCTCGTGAACTCAGAAGGTTGTCCGAACCTCAAATAATTAATTATTTAATAATTATAACTTTTCTTGATAAAAGAACCAAGGTCGCTATTAAAGTAACAGGAACAGATAATGTTTTGGTTTCTTTGGAAATGAACTTTAGAAAGGGAGGTAAACTATCTGGTGTTATTAATGATAAAAATAGATCTGATTCCTATTTCTTAAAGGAAGGATTTGGAACTTACACTAAAGACGATAGTGCTATTAATTTTGGACCTGGAAAAATTGAACATCAGTGGGGAACTATGAGAGGAATGGAGGAAAAGCCTTATGGAAATACTGTTTATGTCAATGGACATACTCCCTTTAATCATGTCCTTGAAATTTATTAATTTAAAGTTTAGCTAAGTTCTAAATGAAAATTATAATTTCAAAATTCAATTTTTCTTGTTTTGTAATTGCTATTTGTGTTATTTTAATTTCATTTAATACATCTAGAAAAATTGTCCCACCAAACGTTGTAATGATAATTGCAGATGATCTTGGCTGGTCTCAACTTGGATGTTATGGAAGTACTTTCTACAAAACACCAAATATTGATGAATTAGCAAAATCAGGAATTAAATTTACAAATGCCTACAGCGCTGCATCTATTTGCTCACCCACACGCGCAGCGATTATGACGGGTAAATATCCCGCTAGATTAGATTTGACTGATTTTATTCCAGGCAATAACCCAAAAAATGAGCCATTATTAACCCCTGAGGATTGGCAAAAATACTTACCATTAAAAGAATTAACCATTGCTGAAAAAATGCAATTATCAGGATATTCTACTGGTTTTTATGGCAAATGGCACCTAAGTAAAGAAAAACTTCCCCCAGAATCCCTACCTCACAACCCATCAAAACAGGGTTTTGAGGAATGCTTTGTGACATATAAACCTTCTAGAAATTTGATTCAAAAATGGCAAATTGAAAATAAAGATTATCATAATGTTGATACAATAACCAAAAGAGGTCTTGAGTTTATTGAAAAAAATAATAAAGAACCATTTTTACTTATTTTATCTCATAATACCATCCACGATCCATTATTTGAAAATCAAGAATTAGTTAATAAGTATCAAAATAAACAAGGCTCAGAAAAAAATGAAAATAACCCTACAATTGGTGCAATGATTGAGACTCTTGACAAGTCGGTTGGTAAAATTATTAATAAACTTAAAATACTGGATTTATTTGATAATACTTTATTAATATTCTGTTCTGACAATGGTGGAAAACACAAACATGCTCTACAAACACCTTTTAAAAAAGGTAAAGGATGGCTGTATGAAGGAGGGATAAGAGTTCCTTTAATCATCTCATGGCCTAAAAAAATTAAAAAACCTTTTATTTCTCACCAAATGACAAGTTCTATTGACTTTTTCCCAACCATACTTCAGGTCACAAATTCTTATTTAGACAGTAAAAATGAACATGATGGGATTGATATAAGTTCAATTTTTTCAAATCAAACCAAACAAATTAATCGTGATGAACTTTTTTGGCATTATCCACACTATCACAATGGCTCTGGAATGAAGCCTGCAAGTGCTATACGCTGGAAAAATTATAAACTTATTGAGTGGCATGAAGCTACCCTTTTAAATAAGGATGATCAAATAGAGTTATATGATTTGACGGTTGATCCAGGAGAGAGTAATAATTTATCCTCAAAAATCCCAGATATTGCCATTAAAATGAGAAATAAATTAAGGGACTGGGCCAATGAGGTCGATGCAAAAATGCCTCAAGTGAATGAATTTCAAATTATTGCCAAATAATGACAATCATTTTATTGAGCTTTTTGATTTCTTATTTAAAAATTCAATTTTCTTTTTATCGGGCAGTTCCCCTGTTATTGGATAGGCCGAGTAAATTACTATCTCTTGATCTTTTTGTTTTTCCATCCATTGGTCAAGTTTTTCTCTCAATATTCTTATTTCCTTTTTAAGAGATTTACTTGTTATTAAATTATTTTGTTCGTTTGGGTCTATTAATAAATCATAAAACTCTTCCTTTGGCCTTATATGGTAATTTAAAATCACATTTTCAGATTTTACATTTTGCTTTGAGGATTTATACCACGAATCCCAATAGGCACCAGCTCCATCCTTTCTTAATAAGTCAGAGTGATTGGTGTGGTAATAATCAGGTAATAGATTTCTGATGTATTTATAACGTCTAGTACGGACACTTCTTATAGGATAAACATTAAAAACTCCATCACCAGTATGTGTTGTAAAAATTTCATCTCTAAAATTTTCGGTTTTTCCCATTAAAACCTTCAAAAAAGATTTTCCATCTATATTCTCCTCACTTTCAGAGTCTGTTAAATCAAGTATCGTAGGTAGAATGTCAACCCAACTGACCATAGCATCAGTAGTTGTGTTAGCCATAATTTTACTTGGCCATTTAATCACTAATGGTGTTCTAATTCCATCATCATAGAGATTCCATTTACCAAAGGGCCATTGACCACCATGGTCACTAGTCATTATCGTTACAGTATTTTTACCTAATTTAATGTTAAGAAATTCTAATATATTTCCAAGAGACTTATCAAAACCAGTTATATCTGAGTAATATCTAGCTCGATGCTCTCTTGTTTCTTTTGTGTCAATGAAATATGGTGGTAAGTCAACTTTTTCAGCATTATAAATAATTTTTTCTGTCCATGGCACATGAGGTCTGCGGTCACCAATAATAATACAAATAGGACTGTCAATATTTGTTTTGAAAAAAAAATCTCTGATATTTTTTTCAAGATTAATTGATTGTTTGTGATAAAAATCAAATCCACACTCACCATTCATTTTACCATGCGCAACTTTTCCAAATCCATATATCTTATATCCGTTTTGTTGGAGTTTTTTGGTTAATAAATTGATTTCTTCTTTTGGATAGGTATGATTGTTTTCAGCTCCATTTCTTGCAGGCATCAAACCTGTGAGTAAAGCTGCTCTGCTTGGAGCACAAGCAGGGGAGGCAACAAACGCCTTATTTACTACCATTCCCTCAGAGGCAAGTTTATCAAGATTTGGAGTTTTTACTACTTTAGCATTATTAAAACCAATATCTTTCCATCCGAGATCGTCGGCCAAATAGATGATTATATTAGGTTTTGAAGAATTATTTATGGTTTTATTGCAGCTACCAATTAGAACTCCCAAAAAAAATAGATTAGGATAGCTAATCAAAACTAGTATCGCTTTAGCCTTTTTTTTAAACCTTAACCTTTTAAGCATTTTATTTTACTATTTTACATACTAACTGATGAAGGAAGAGATTCAATATATCCTAAATTAACTAGAAAGTTATCCAACTTTCTAATTGTATCGACAAAAGGTCCATTAAGTTCTAGTCCGTAATTGAAGAATCCGTGCTCCTTTCCCTCGTAAAGGTATAATTTGCATGTGTTTCCAAATTTTTTCATTTTTTGGTTGAACAAAATAACTGTCCTTGGATCAATAGTCTTATCATTTTTTCCGTGAAAAATAATTGTTGGGGGTGTTTTATTATCTATGTAGTTATATGGGGAAAAAAATTTAGGTTCAACACCAAAATTTAATTTTGTTGCGCTTTTTTTTCTTCTTTCACTCATCATACTTAAAGGATATTCTTCAACAGGGGACATAATTACCCCTGGATTGAATAAGACCATTGCATTAGGTTTTGAACTAATCTCTTTATCTTCGTTTTTTTCATCAAACATTGATACTGTTCCAGTTAAAGCTGCTAATGCTCCACCAGCTGATCCTCCACCAGCAATTATTTTATTTGAATCAACTCCAAGTTTTTTTGAATTTTTTCTAATCCATCGAATTGCTGATTTTGCATCATTTAGACATTTAATTGGTCGAGTTTTATTCCTAGAAGATACCCTGTAATCTGCTACTATTGATACAATTCCTCTAGCACTTAAATATCTTGAATGTTCAACAAATTGTTTTGGAGATCCACCTCTAAATCCACCTCCAAAGAAAAATACAATCACTGGTTTTTCATTTGATTTAAATCGCTTTGGGGTATTAAAAATCCAAAGGTTTAGTTTTGTATTATCTATCGTCTTGTAGGTGAATATTGTATCAGAATCAATTTCAGGTGGCCATTTTTTATTATTTTGACCCTGACCGAATTGTGCTTGAATAAAGAGAGGAAATAGAAGAAATAGATATTTAATTGTTTTCATAATAAAATCTTTAACTATAATTAATAAAGACCATAACATCAGTAGTATTAATTATTTTAAATTTACAAAAACATCTAATTCTTCAGGTTATATATAATTTCAACTAATTATTTTTTTCATAATTTTATAACATTGATTTTAAAGATGAAATTCAATCTTAAGTTTTATTGTTTAGTTCTGTTTTTTCTTTTCAGTTTTAGTTTAATTGCCCAAAGGGGGCAGACAGGGGACAAGACTTTTGCTGACAGATATCCGCCTGATGTAAATAATCAGACAACTAGTACCTACTTAAAAGTTGAAAATACTGTTGATCATGATATTATTGTATGCATTAGAGATCAAAACAAAAAATATTTAAATCATGTTTACATTCGTAATAAAGATGAATATGTATTCACTAATCTACCAATATCAAGAATTTATGTTCAGTACAAGTCAAAAGAGTTTTTTTTTGAGGACAAAACTTTTACTGTAATTAACTTTGGTGAACGTCACATATTTTCATTTTTCTTTGATGCTTCTAAAGCAGGAAATTTTTTTAGGATTACGGAGGAAGAGTTTTTTAAACCCTAAAACATACTCAAGGTAGGCTTTCATTTAAATGTTTACTGTAAATCCAAACACTATATCTGAGTTATACTTTACTTTTTTAACGTATTTTACGGATGGTTCATTTATAAAGTATCTTATAAAAGTCGATATATTTTTGTTTACCATAAATCGAACATTTTGATTAAAAAAGAGCCTATAATCTCCATAAATATCCTTTGAATTCCATTGGCTGTAAATCGTTGTGAATGATTTTATATTTTTAGCTAGATCAATTTTAGAGAAAATATTAGCAGTTAGCCTAATTCTATCTGCTGATCTAGCATCATAATTTTCTCCACTAAATTTATACGCTGGATATTTTTCTGATTCATGCATCGCACCAACTGCAATGTCAAAATAACCCTTTTTTTTCTTCACTAGGTTCATTCTATAACCTCCACCGAGAAGCTGCCTATCATCCATAAAGGATCTAAAGTCGTTCCCTTTTTGATAGAATAGAAAAATACTATTTTTATCTATTATTCTGTTATACCTAAACTGATATGTACTAGTTTTCAAAACCCTTCTTCCATCAAGATCATTTGAATTATATCTGCCTGTAAGTCTAAATAGATTGTTTCCAAATCTGGACCCAACCGTCAGGCTTGATCTAATTATTAGCATGTCCACATTTCCCTTTTTTATGTCTCCCATGAAGTTAGCAAATACATGGAAAACTGAGTCAATTTTGTGCAGATGGACTTCAGTATCAACTATTGACGATTGAGCTGATACAATAAGCGAGCAAAAAATTGATAAAATTAAAGTTAAAACTTTGAGTTTCACTTTTAATCGATTAAAATTGACCTTCATTAGACTATAAATATCAATAAGAAACAACAATATTTAGAAGTTTTTTTTTGAATATAAATATTATATTAGTAAAAAAATTAAGCCATGAATCAAATTTATATATTATTATTAGCATTTATAACTTTTTCTTGTTCAAGTGATGTAAAAACTCGACTTGGAATTGAAGGTGTTTGGGAAAGAACTGGTAGGGTCATTTATGAGGGAGGTATTGCAGTTGATACAGTTCCCCCATTTCAATCTTCATCTGGTATAGTCCGTGAAGGACATCAGTTTAAATTTTACTCCAAAGGTTATTTTAACTGGGTTGGAAATATAATAAATCTAGATTCACTAGGAAGAGATAAAGCATACGGAAATACAATTCACGGTCGATATGAAATTAGAAATGACTCTCTATTTGAATATATGGAGAGAGGCTCAGACACTTGGTTTAAAAAAGGAGGTTGGGCAGACAAACAAAGGGAGGAAAATGGATATGCTACATATAAAGCAAAGATTAAAATTGGTTCAGACTATTATCAACAATATAGAATTGGAAAAAACGGTAAAGGAAGCGGAGAATTATTTAAAAGAATTGACTCATATACTCCCGGTTCCAATCCATATGTTGGCGTTTGGGAGAGAACAGATGGTTATTACAGTGAAAATCCGACAAAATTGATTTCAAAGGAAGACTATTTTCCTTCTTATTTAAAAGATATTGATATTTATATGATGTTTACAGATAATCATTACATACATTTTATGAATGCTGTTAGATTAGATTCGTTGAATAATGATGTTTTCAAACACAGAGCTGCAGCTGTAAGCTACAAAATTGATGGGGACACAATCAATTATGAACTAATTGGAGGAACTGACAATATTATGAATTCAAGATCATGGAAAAAAGGTAGAAGGAGGTATCATAATGTTTCTGAAAATAAAATGGTTATTTCAAATTTCTTAGACAACTCTAATCCTTTTGAGTTCATGAGGGTTTTTAAGAATTTGGAATAATTAAATAGATGTTAGATTCAGATAAATTTATTACTGACGATTATTGGCAGCTAATTAATTATAATTATGACCAAATCCGTCATGCTGAGCTAAAAGCAAGTATAATAATTTCTATATATAGTATTTTTTTTACTGTAGCATATACAATCGACATTTTAGATGAAGAGAATGTTTACAATTTTAGCTTTGATGATAAATTAATTTACCTAAAGATAGTGGCTGTTTTACCAGGTATTTTTTTTACAATTAAATCTTTTATTTCATGCATTAGTTGTTTTTTACCAAGGCTAAAAATATCTGTAAAACCATCTCCTCTTTTTTTTGGCGATATTCAAAAAAACTGGCCATCTATTGAAAATTACTCCGGTGAACTTATGAAGTTAATGGATGACGACAACAGATATAAGGCACATTTATCTCAAATGTCTTTTGTGACAGGTACTATTGCAGATACCAAATTTAAATATGTAGGGAGTGGGATAAGGAATTTGGTTAGGTCAGTTGTTTTCTTTCTTGTTTTCTTTATATTAGTATACATATAACCATGAATTTAAT
>CACIXU010000027.1 GCA_902590705.1 uncultured Bacteroidota bacterium
ACGGCTTTAGGGACAAATTTTTAATATCAAAGCTTCCATTAAACTGATTTGGTTTATTATCTTTAAAGGTTACCACACCTCGTTGTTTTATATTACTATTATCAAATGAGTAATTTAAATTAGAGGTCAATGATTTACTCTCATAAAAAATATCTCCAAAAACTTTAACCTCTTCATAAGTTAAAAGTTTCTTTGGTATTTTCTCAATTAAACTTTTGTCTAAAAGATAAGGAAGATTACTTGGCGTGAATAGTAAATTATTAATGTTTGAACTAAGCTTAAAAAAACTACTTGAAAGGCCATTTTCGATATTCAAATTAGCAGCGAAATCTAAATGCTTATTTTTGACTTTTAATCCATTTAATTGAAGATCCGATAACAAACCATTAGCATTGAAACTTATATTAAGTGGTTGGAAATTTTCTGGAACAGGTATAAAATTTTTTATTAATTGACCAGAGACAGTTGATTTATTTATGGTTAGATTAATAAGTGACTGACTGTTAAGAAAATCTAATTCAGAATTTTGTTTTTCCAAATTAAAGCTTCCATTTAGAATACTTTCTTCTAATTTTGCCTGAAATGATTCAACTTCAATTTCACATGGGTCTATAGTGATTTTCGTCTTTAAAGAGGTTAAACTTCCAAAGTCATCCGATTTGAGTGAAAAATCCTTTAAATCAACCTGAAATAAATCGTTAACAATGAAGAAATCTTCAGCTAAAAGATCAACACCATCAATCTTCAAAGCGTTTTTTTGAATGAGGCTATCGTTTAATGAAATTTGACCATCATAAATTTTTATTTTGTTCAATCTAATAAAAACTGGATTCCTTTCCTCCGGTGGTAGGTGAGAGAGTAATTTGTTGAAAAAATGAGAAAAGGAATTTTTTTCTTCATTTTTATATCTTCTAATCTTAATATATGGATTTTTAAGCTCCGCTGTCCTAAAAAATAAATTACCATCTACCCATTGATTAAAACTGTAAAGATCGGTTTTGAATTTTTCAGCAAAAAAAAGTGTGTCAGAGCGGTGGTCAGCAATAAAAAAAGATTTTAATGAAATTGAACCGTTAGCCCCTATGGAAAAACCACCAACACTAATATTAGTCTCATAATTCTCATTGATTTTAGATGCAATACCGTGAGCTACTTTAGATTGTACAAAGGGAATACTGAGAATAATTAAAGCAACAGTTAAAAAACCTACTGAGGCAAGTATTGATATGATAAGTATTTTATAATTCTTTTTAATGGTAAAATTTTAATTTTGTTTTAAAGTCTTGTAGCCTAATATGAAAAAAAAATCATCTTACATACTCGCGATTGAGTCTTCATGCGATGATACAGCAGCTGCAGTTTTGAAGAACAACGAAGTACTTTCAAACTGCATCGCCAATCAGGAAATCCACCGAGACTACGGCGGTGTAGTTCCTGAATTAGCTTCAAGAGCTCATCAGGTAAATATAGTTCCTGTAGTTCAACAAGCCTTATCAATTGCAAATATCGATAAAAATCAGCTCACTGCAATTGCATATACCCGTGGTCCTGGATTAGTAGGGTCACTTCTTGTGGGAAGTTCTTTTGCTAAGTCATTATCCTTAAGTATAGATATCCCTCTTATAGAGGTAAATCACATGCAGGGCCATATACTATGTCATTTTATTAAAAATGAAAAAAAGACCCCTCCAAGATTTCCTTTTCTTGGTGTAACTATATCTGGGGGGCATACCCAACTTATATTAGTAGAAGATTATTTTAAAATGACTGAAATAGGAACAACCCTTGATGATGCTATAGGGGAGGCTTTTGATAAATGTGGAAAAAAAATGGGTCTCGATTACCCAGCAGGGCCAGAAATAGATAAATTAGCTCGAAATGGTAATCCAGAAGCATTTAAATTTGCATTACCAAAAGTGAAAAACTTTGATGTCTCGTATAGCGGTGTTAAAACAGCATTTTTAAATTTAATTTCAAAAAACATAAACAAAAACCCAAATTTTATTAAAGATAATCTTTGTGATCTATGCGCTTCGATACAAAAAACATTAGTTGAAATAATTATTAATAAAATAGAAAAAGCTAAAAATTCATTGAAAATAAATCGTATTGTAATTGGTGGAGGAGTTGCTGCAAATTCAGAAATTAGAAGAGTTTTAAATAATATGTCAGTTTCATCTGATTGGGAAGTATTTATACCTCCATTTCAATACACAACCGATAATGCTGCCATGATTGGAATTGCAGCCTATTATAAACTCAAAAAAAATCAATTAGGTCAAATGAATCAATCTGTTAATGCCAGACTGATCATTTAGTTATGGAGCTCTTTTATCAAGAAAATATAGATAATAATCAGCTAGATTTAGTTTTTTCGTCAGAAGAGAGCAAGCATATTGTTAAGGTTTTGAGAAAAAAAAATGGAGACCAGATTTCTGTAACTAATGGAAAAGGGCTTCAGTGGAATGGTGAAATAACCTATTCCCATAATAAGAAAGTAATTGCAAAAAAGGTTAATTCATTCCTACATAAAAATAAAGCAACCAAACTTCATATAGCAATAGCACCTCCTAAAAACATTGATAGGATGGAATGGTTTTTGGAAAAATCTACTGAAATTGGGATTAGTCAAATCACCCCTCTTATTTGCGATCACTCTGAACGAAAAGTAATTAAGGATTTACGAATGAAAAAAATTCTAATTGGGGCTATTAAACAATCAAACCAATTTTACCTACCCAAAATGAATCCAATTTGTGATTACAAAAGTTTTATGAAAAAAAAATTTTCAGAAATTAAAATGATTGCTCATTGTGGAGAGGGAAAAAAAAAGGAGCTACACAAAATCGAAAAAATTCAATCACAACTGTTAATTTTAATTGGGCCTGAGGGTGATTTTTCAGAAAAAGAAATTGAAATAGCAAGGGCAAATTCATTTATTGAAATCTCGCTTGGCAATAAAAGGCTAAGAACCGAGACTGCAGGGGTATTTGCTTGTAATTCAGTAGAGATTCTCAGAAGGATAATTTAATATAAGGCTTTAATTTTACTTATCTTTGAATTGTGGAAAATAAGAACATATCCAACAGTATCGTTAACGCAGTTTTAAAGCTTTCGTTAATTGCTTTTGGTGTTTTTATATTTTTAAAACTCAATATTGTACTAATATATTTTATTGTTGCAGCAGTTATATCTCTTATTGGGCGACCAATCGTTATTTTCCTTGAGGAAAAACTCAAATTTAGAAAACTCTTCGCAGCTTTATTTGCTTTATTATTTTTAGTCGGTTTAATTTTTGGTTTAATATCTTTAATAATTCCTCTAATTTTAAAGCAGGGAGAAAACTTATCATTACTTAATTTAAAAGCCTTAGAGAGTAATTTTAATCAGTTAATGATTGAAATATCGAATTATTTCAATCTAGATAGCTTTAAAAATTCAAGAAATCTAAATAGTATTCTAAATATTGAGAACTTGGAGGCAATACCTAATTTCCTAAACTATCTTTTAAGTTTATTAGGTAGTTTCACAGCAGGATTATTTTCAGTCATGTTCATTTCATTTTTCTTACTCAAAGACAGTAGAATTCTTGAAAATACAATTCTTTTATTAGTTAATGATAAAAATCAAGAAAAACTTGAAAAGTCTATAGAGAAGATTAAAAACTTATTGTCAAGATATTTTTTAGGTTTACTCCTACAAATAAGTATTCTTCTAATTTTCTACACTATAGTTTTGACAGTTTTCAGTATTGAAAATGCATTTGTAATCGCTTTTTTATGTGCCCTCTTAAACTTAATACCATACATTGGCCCTCTGATAGGTATTTTTCTAATGATGTTCTTAACAATGACAAGTAATATTGGAGCTGACTTTAGCACTGTTATTTTACCAAAAACAATCTATGTGTTAATTGGCTTTATAATTGGACAACTGATTGACAATATTTTTAGTCAGCCTTATATTTTTTCAAATTCGGTTAAATCTCATCCATTGGAAATTTTTGTAGTAATTCTCGCAGGGGGAACTCTTTTGGGGACCACCGGTATGATTGTAGCAATTCCACTTTACACTTCTTTAAAAGTAATTTTAAAGGAATTTTTATTCGATAATAAAATAGTTAAGTCTATAACAAAGAATATTTAATTTGAGAGCCTAACTGTAGTTCTCAAGTAGTTTTTTTTGTTTGTCAAGAGCAAAAACAAACTCTTCTTTTAACAGTGGAACTAACTCTGAAATACTGGGTGAATCTTTTATTGATGTGACACCTTGCCCTGCTGACCAAATTGTTTTCCATGCTTTTGCTTCTGATTCAGCTAAATCAGAGGTATTTCCAAAATCTATTTTTTTTGTGTCTTTCCATTGCTCCTCAGTAATACCCATAGCTTCAAGACTAGGCCGCAAAAAGTTTGCATTTACACCTGAGACTGCTGCAGTATATACTATATCCTCAGCGCTGCTTTGCATTATCATTTCTTTATAGTTGTCCTCTGCCCTACTTTCTTTTACATTAATAAACCTAGTTCCCATATATGCAATGTCTGCGCCCATTTGTAGAGCACTTGCTATATCATTACCATTGCTTAGGCAACCCGAAAGGACAATTGTTTTACTAAAGATTTTCTTAACTTCATTAATTAAAGGAATTGGATGAAGGGTCCCAGCATGCCCCCCTGCACCTGCAGCAACTAATATAAGTCCGTCCACACCTGCCTCTGATGCTTTTTCAGCATGTCTTTTTTTGATGATGTCATGATATACAAGTCCACCATAATTATGAATAATATCAACAATCTGAGGTACAGCACCAAGGGATGTTATAATTAGTGGCACTTTATGTTTTTCGCAAACATCTAGATCAGCCTTTACTCTAATATTAGTTGGGTGAACAATTAAATTTACACCAAATGGAGCAGGTTTTTTACCTGTTTCTTTTTCAAATAATGCTAGAGCATCCTTAATTAGAATTACCCAATCCTCAAATCCCTCAGTAGTTCGTTGGTTTAATGCAGGAAAAGTTCCTACTATTCCATTTTTACAACATTCGATGACCATTTCAGGTCCAGATATAAGAAATAGAGGGGCTGCAATTACTGGTAAGTCCAATGATTTATAAAAATCTTTATCCATTTTATTTTCTTTTAATTGTCCATTCAAACTCAAAGACTGATACCTGATCACCTGAAGTGTCTTTTCCAATTGATTTAAGTGTTATTTTTTTTGCCTCATTATTATCAATAGCATTTTGAACTACTTTATTCACTTCCAGGCCCTGACTACATTGAAATTTAATTAATCCCTTTGCTTTTTTTTTAAAGGTTGCTTTATTATTTATTACCAACATTGATACAGGATAACCTGTTTTTTTTATCTCTCTCATTACAAATATTGCAGTAGAGAGTTCAGCTGCCATTCCTTGAATTGCCCAAAAAATTGATCCAAACGGATTTTGATTAACCCAACTATGCCTTACTGAAACTTCAGCCACATTATCGTCAAAACTCGTTACTCGTACACCAGACCACCACGCTGAAGGAAGATTAAAAAAAGTGTAAAGATTAAACTTTAATATTTTTTTTCTCAATTATTTAATTTTGACTAACACATGAACTTAAAGTGAACGCGACAGGATTCGAACCTGTGACCGTCTGCTTAGAAGGCAGATGCTCTATCCAGCTGAGCTACGCGTCCTAATATTATAACGTGACCAAAAATAAGCTTTTTCTATTATATCCTAAATAAAAAATTTCTAGGGTATTAGTTAATCTCAAAACTAATAAATTGTTATGCTATTTTATTAATATATAACAATTGAAATTATAATATTTGGAAAAAGCTTTGATGGGCTACATAAGTCACTTTTTATAAAAGTTATAGGGTGATTTATGAATTGGGAATTTGAGAAATCGCATGATTTCTAGTTCATTTTTAAGGGCAGTGACAGGTCTTGGATTATTTTTATTGAAAACCATAAGTCTCTCTGGGGAAAGGACTTCAATAAAGCTTTCATCTATAACAAATCCATCTGACGCACTTTCAGAATTTAGCTTTAGGTGTTTTGTTAAAAAAGCATATGCAGCAATTCTTTTTGAATAACCATAATCGTGTTTTTCATTAGCAAGGTGAACATTTTCAACTTGATCACTTGCACCTAAAATGGAATAAACTTTCTGCAGATAAGGAAATTCGACATTTGGGGTATTTCGGGTCCAATCATCACCATTTGATATTAAAAGCTGAGGTCTAGGGGCAGCAAGAGCTGCAAATTCAACATTATTGGTTTGAAAATTTTGAGTCTTATGAACTGGCATACCACTCTCACATACACACCCACCAAAAAAATGTGCTGAAACTTGTACAACGGGGACGGATACTTTGATCCTTTGATCGATAGCAGTAAGAACAAAAGTTTGAGTTCCTCCTCCTGATCCTCCAGTCATACCAACTCTCTCTTTGTCAACTTCTGGGAGACTGAGAAGATAATCTAACACCCTCTTACTATTCCACGTTTGAAGTAACATACTAATTGGCATTTTATGTCTTACCTGTGTGCTCTCACCATACCCAACCATATCATAAGCAAATACAATTGCTCCCTTTTTTGCTAAATACCCGCTACGCAGTTGAACATAGTCTGTAAAACGTTTGTCCTCTAGATGACCATGAGGGCTTAAAACAGCTGCATATTTTTTTTGATCTGCTAGAGGTCGGTATAGATTTCCTGTAATGTAGAAGCCAGGAAAACTCTCAATAGCGATATTTTCTACACTATATCCATTCATTATTTTCTTTGAATGCTTAATTACATTAAGCTCATTACCGTACAGAGAAATCTTATCCCATTTAATTCCATTTAAGATGTTTTCTTTTATACTATTTGCTCTTTTCTTCCAAGATTCAGAATCATTCCATAACTGAGAAAATTGTTGAATCTTAACTTTACCTTGTGCCTCTGTCCAATGACGTCCATTGCAAATCATTTTATCGGAAATGTACTTAGTACCTTGATCGGTTTCAATTTTAAAACCTTGTGAAAAGACCAAATAGTTACTCAAAAAAACAATACTAATAATTGAATTAATAGGACAACTCATACCACTAATATAAAAAAACCCTCCACTTAGGAGGGTATAAATAATTCTTTTAGAGATTTGAAATTTTAAAATTATCTTTCAGACAATACTAATTTAAAAACTTCTTGTCTTAAATTTTCTCTAATTTCACTCATTGGAATAGTTCGAGGCGAATCACTTGGTTTGGGAGTTTCCGAATATCTTCTCATTATATCTGCATAAGATTGATAAAAATCAGCAGTTATATAATCCGTTTTATCTTGTTCGAATGGCATGGCTAAGGGATAAACAACTTTATGAAGTCCCCAACCCTTTATATATTTATTTTCCTTATGTATAGGCATAAAGTCATCTATTTCCATTTTTTCGTATTCGTAAGCACTTTTTTTCACATCCATAAAATTTAACACTACATAATTTGTTGGTTTTTCACCAGCAGCAGGAACAAATCCTCCTTTAAATATAGTCTCTATCCTTCGGGATCTAACTTCTTTTGGACGTAATTTATTTGCCGAACTCCATTCATTTTTTGAGAAGATCTCTTGAGGACTTACTCCTAGCATACCAGGATGGTTAAGAGGCTCTAGATGAGCATATACAAAAGTTGTATGCCCATCTTCTCTTGGGGCTTCAACTTCCCACATATCCCAGGCAATTTTTGAGCCTGAATCGATATTGGCTTTATGAACTTTAGACCAGAATTTTTTTTCATGTTCAATTACATCTTTTGCATCACTATTCTTGTAAGTTATGTAATGAAGTCTTACAAAAAATTCATCTTGTGCTAATCCAAAAGATGAAGAAAATAATAAAATAAGTATAACTAATTTTTTCATTTTAAATAATTTATAAAGTTTTATCTATCATTGTAAAAGTTCCTCTACCTCTAATATCTCTTGAAGCTCCTGTTAGTTCTCTCATTTTTTTGCTAACAAACTCATTTCCGAATAATTTAGTATGATTAGGACTCATTTTTTTACCATCTACATGAATTCTCCATGTGAAATGTGTAACATCTTTATAAGCTGAATCGCTTCTGTCAATAATTTTTGTTAGACCCCACCATCTCATATTACCTTTCATAACTTCATCCAAAAAAATAGGTTTATAAACATATGACTCGAAATTTTCATAATCATCTAGTTTTTGGATCATTCCATTACCCTCCATTTTATCTCCAATTTTTGGATCACCACCAGTTAATGGAGTTGCATCAATTAATTGCACACAATACCTCCTGTGGGCATTTACTGGATTTAGACTTAAAACTTTATTCATCTGTCTTGATGAAATTTTACCCTTATTACTAAGTTTTACTAGGCTTACAATATTGGTATCATTTGTGTAATTATCCATTTCCTCCTTAGTATTGAACCTATTGAATGTAACGTAATCAGGAACCATTTCGTTGTCTCCTTCTCTTGGAGATCTTTTCCATAACGTCCATTCAATTTTTTCGCCTTTATCGACTGAGCTTTGATGATAGTTTTTCCAAATTTTTTCAATAGAGAGATATTGGCTTTCCATTCCATCTTTAATTACAAAAAAATCAATTACTGCATATTGTGAAAAAGACAGATTACACGCAAGAAATAGAAAAAGAATACTTTTTTTCATTTTAAATAATTTATGGTTAATAATTACTAATATAGAAAAAGTTAAAATAATAAGCTGAAAAGAATTACTCCTGTGATAAAAGATATTGCAATAATAATCTAGTTTACAGTAATAGTACCTACCATACCTGCGTGTAATGAACAAATATAATAATAAGTACCTGCTTGAGTTGGTGTCCACGAAACAGTTCCATTAGTAGTCCCATTATTTGTAACCCCGCTGATAGTATTTGCAGTGCCAGTTCCTTGAACTGTTTTTAAATAAAAAGGATGTCCACTTGCGTTTACAGCAAAGTTTACAGTATCTCCAACATTTATTGTTACTGTAGGATCATTTCCTGAAACATTTCCAGTTCTATCTGTACCATTTAGTGTATAATCGGATGCATTACTTGCAGTTACATTAATGGAAAATGATGAGGGGCAATATCCCCAAAGCGGTTTGTTAGCATTAGAAAGAGCTGAGTTTAATGCGAAAAAATCTGGTTCTGAGGAAATATCAGGGAAACACCAGTTTGATAGATTTTGATTAAATGCTGTTGCATTTCTAAACATTCCCTCCATCCTGTTTCTAGCATCTCCATAATTTGCTCCATTAATTAAGTTATTGTTATTAGTCATTGATGATAAATTCCAATTACTTATGTCTTGGTTAAAATCAGTATTGTATGAAAACATCGCTGTTAATAATCGTACGTTAGACATATTCCAGTTACCAATATTTTGATTAAAAATTGAATATAAAAAAACCTCACTTGCAATTACAATGCTGGAAGTATTCCAACCACTTATATCTTGATTAAAAACGGTTTTATTGTTTTCATTTGAACCTCTAAACATTCCTGATATATTAGTTGCAGAAGAGATATTCCAAGAACCTATAGGCTGATTAAATGACGAATAAGCAAAAGCTCTTTCGAAAGTAACTACTTTTGATACATCCCAATTACTGATATTTTGATTGAAGGGTGTAGATGCAAAAATATGTTCCATATTAGTGACATTTGAAGTGTCCCAAAAACCAATATCAGAGTTAAAAGAACTATTATTCCTAAAAAGTTCTTTCATATTTGTAACTAATGTTGTGCATAAATTATAATTCCCATTTGCGATTTGACCTACAATTGTAGAATTATTAACAACTGTATATGTTGTTCCGTTTATAATAGCAGTATCTCCAATTGTTGCATTTGGACATTTACAGGCACCGTTTTCGAAATATACAGATATTACGTTAACAGTCCTTGAAACAGAGTTGTAATTTCCAGCTGTATCTGCTACACTATAATTAATAATATAAGTTCCTACTGAAGAGGTATTTACAGTTCCAGAACTAGTGATAGAGGAAGAAATATCTCCATCTACATTATCGTTGGCGTTAACTCCAGGATCAGAAAAATTAGTATTTAATCTAACATCAATTATCGATTGACCGTTAAGAGTAATTATAGGAGCAGTAGTATCTGGTGTAATTATTACTGTTCTCTCTATTGAGGCTGTATTGTTTGATGCATCACTAACAGTATAAGTAACTTTATATGTTCCGGGAGAGGATGTGTTCACTGAACCTGTAATTACAATATTATTTGTAAGATTACCATCTATATTATCGCTAGCAGTTGCTCCAGCCTCAGTATAAGTATAATTAACACTGAGTGAAATAGACGATTGTCCATTTAAAGTTATTACTGGCGGGGTTGTGTCTGCTGGTGGTGTGGTTGTTACAGAATTATTTCCATCTCCACCTCCTGTAGAATTTGTCGTTCCTGTATTATCTCCCCCTCCTGTAGATGTTGTATTGTCATTTGTTGAGGTTGAATTTGTCGTAGTAGTGGTACCAGCATTTATTACTATTATCGATCCATTTACAACGGTTGATGTAGTAGCTGATACAAAGGGTTGTGTACTTGTTTGTTCCAAATGATTATCCAGTGTAATCGAATAATTATAAACTCCAGAAGCCTGCCCCAAGGGTGTTCCTGCGATCTTTAAATTATTATTAATTATTGATGCACTAACACCATTGGGAAGTCCACTAGAAGCTACGAGATGGGCTATCTGAGGACAGTCTGAAATGATATCGTAAACAATATCTGTAATAGAAGCCCCTGGAGGAACTCTTTGCTGATCTGTTAAAGGAGCTGAAATTAGTGAGGTGGAAATACTACAATCAGCTTGTGATGCAACTCCGGTATTCGAGGTTGAAGTCAAGTCAAAGCAATTGGTATTTAAATTACCATCAAAAATATTGTAGGTATTTGATTCTTCTATTCGACCATTTTTCTCGTAAGTTCGAGTCATAATATTATTATCAACACTAAAGCTCATATATCCTGTAGAAGTTGGTATTGAATTATTACAGTAAATTTCAGTGATTTTAATCCTAAAATAATTACTTGAATTTTCGACAACTTCAATAAAAGCATTAATAGAACATCCACTACTTATTTCTTCAAAATTGTCTCCAATTTTCTTTATATTACATTCATCATCCTCGTTATTATTTTGCTCATATTCAATAGCAATTTTTTCACCTGCTGTTAAAGTATTCTCAAAGAACATTATGTAAGAGGACTTAACAACACTGTTTTCCTGATCTGCCCATATTTTCCCAGCGTGATTACTACAAAAATTAGAAGATTCAGTTGAAGTTGTTGTTCCAGTCGTACTTGACGTTGTACCAGTCTCACTTGCTACTGTCGAACTTTGAGATTGGTTAATTTGATTGATACTATCAGTAAAAACACTCCCAATGTCTTCTGTTGTTGAAGATGATGTTGTAGCTTCTGTTGGAGGAATTATAATCCCACTTTCATCCTTTTGTGGAGCTTCTTCACTTTTCTTCCCTGATAGATTTAATGGAGTGGCGTTGTCAGGTATTTCTGATTCTTTTGTAGGAACTGGAGCGTTTTCTGGTAAAGTGACCATACTCATACTAAGACTTGTTGGTGAGGCTACAACAACATTAGTCATCACAGCAAAATCTCCAATCACAATTGCGGTTGTGCTTATTGGGATTATTTGACTAAACACCTGAGAAATCATTACTCCATTTACAATTGTGGTCATTAAAACATTTAGTCTAATATCAACTGACATTCTTATTACCGTAACATTCCTTGAAGAGGAATCACCACCTATTTCAAATTCCCAATCTCCAATAAGATTTTTAGCTACCTCATAGTCAAACTTTGCACTTATATCTTTGTTTCCGTCAAGTGTTATTGATTTGGGGTTAGTTGTATCACTAGGATCATTATCCCAATAAAAGAAAGAATATTGATCCGCAGGAACTGCGGTTAACTCAACTGTAGCTCCATGGGTAAAGCTTGTTCCACCTCCAACAACTTGTTTTTGAACCTGTCCATTTCCTGTGACATTTACATTTATTTCATATGCGGTTTTTTCAAAGTTTGCAACTAGAGTAGTATTGTCATTTGCAGTTAGTGTAAGCGGATTGTTCGCATATGTTTGATTAGTATTTGAATCTATCCAATTAACAAATGTATATCCTGTCTGTGGAGTGGCAGTA
>CACIXU010000028.1 GCA_902590705.1 uncultured Bacteroidota bacterium
AAGATCTGTTATTGGGACATTTTTTGAGAAGGAATTAAAATAGTTAATTTTTTTACCATACTTATTTTTGGCGAGTTTAATTCTCTGGTCTGATTTATCTATGCAATTAATAACATCAAATGATGAGCTGAAAAAAAATGACTTTAAATGAGTCAAGTAAACTTTACCATCACTTTCGTAATCATATAATAAACCTATATTACCAAGGCCAATTATTGTAACGCTATATTTTTTTCTCAAATTTATTTGAAATCTTTTGATAAGGGTTATGACTTTTATTCACATCTATTAGAAAATCCAATAATTTTTTGTTTGATTTTAAAAAATTAATTATTTCAAAACATTCAAAATTGAACTTTTTTTTTGGATAAAATTCATTTATAATCGCTTTAATCAAATGGTAGTCTCCCTGGTCATCTAAGGTAACCCTTAAATCAGGCCAGTAATTTTTTTCGTCAGCTATGATTGCTTTTATCTTAAAGTTACTTTTTTGAATGTCTTTATATACGAATGAAGTAACATTTTCCCTATCATAATCAGATTTGGCTAAAGAATTGATCTTTTCAAGTAATTCAAATGAAAAAACTTGGGTGTCAAATCCGTCAGGAAAACTTCTAACATGTGCATTAGAAACATACTCAAAATTATTGTTTAAATAAAAATTAATGCAACTATCAATAATCTTTGGATCAATTAATGGGCAATCACCTGTAAGCTCAACAACTATATCGGATTTAAAATATTTATGAGTCTCTAATACTCTTTTTAGTACATCCTCTTCACTCCCTCTATAAAAGTCTATATTTAATTTTTTACATAATTCTACAATAGAATCATCTGATTTGTTAGTGGTGGTAGCCACCACAACTTGATTAACCTTCTTAGACTGTAAAACTCTTTTTATCATAAATTCGAGCATGGGCATTTCATTAATAGATTCCATTAAAACCTTACCTGGAAGCCTTTTGCTTGTCATTCTTGCTTCAATAGACGCTACAATTTTGTAATCAAAATTTTTATTCATTATAATTTTAACTTCATATCTCCTTTAGTCTTTGGTAATAATACTCTCTATTGTCGATTATTTCCTTTACCCTCTCAAACTTATCATCTGGGATAGGATCCCAATAATTGGCATTTTTCTCATTTTGAGGTTTTACATCATTTGGCTTGATATCGTTTTCCATTATTAATCTTAAAACCTTTCCTGCCAAAATACAGCCCCTCCTGTAAACTTTAGTTCGTATCGATTTATAGTCTATATTCATTGGGAATTCATAGCATTCAATTTTGATGATAGGTCCTTCGTCATAACCCTCAGTCATAAAATGCGCTGTATTTCCAACTTTTTCATCATTGTATATCGCCCACTCAACAGCAGAGCAACCTCTGTATCTTGGTAAAATACCTGGATGTATATTAACTACACCATATTTTACAGATTTTAAAATTGGTAATGATAATTTCCTTGGAGTCCCAGCATTAAGAACAACGTCTATGGATAAATTAGAAATTAAATTTAGAGTATCATCATCGTTATGATTATTGACAAAATAAAAGGGAACTACTACGTTATTTATTTTATAAATACTATTTTTTAAATTATCTATTTTAGAAAATACTCCATTTGTTCTACGATACCAAATTGTCCAGTCTCTATCTGATATTTCTTTAGAGTCACAAATAACAACGATATCGTCTAAATCTTGGTTTAAAATACTAGAGATAAAAAGAGACAGTAATGGATTGTCAATTGTTGATAATAAAGCAATTTTTAGTTTTTTTTTCATTAATTCATCTTAGAATTTAAAGTAATTGATTTAGTTTGAATCACCCACCATAGACAGTGACATTCTTGTACCCTTTTTATAATTATTATTGAATTTCTTACCCAAGACCATATTAAGTTGATTAGGATGTAGACCAAATCCTGGTCTTATAGATTTTACATTTTCGTTTGATAAAATTTCTCCTCTTACCACATCTTTCACTACATATAATGATCTTGAGTAAGCTCTACTAGATTTTTGATTTTTTGTTAGATTATAATTAATTTCACCAATAGCTAATTCGGCTTGCCTTACAACTTTGACCATTTTTGAAAATTCATCTAAATTCAATGAGAAAGACGCATCTGGACCACCAATTTTTTTATCAATAATAAAATGCTTTTCTATAATTTTAGCCCCTAATGTGGTTGCAACTATGGGAGCTATTTTTCCAAGGGTGTGATCAGAAAGCCCAGGAACTACTCCAAACTTTTTTTTGAAGTCTTGAATCATTAAGAGATTCGCTTGCTCCAAAGGTGCTGGATAACTAGAAGTACATTTTAGTAATGCAATCTCATCTACTCCCTCATCTTTTATCGTCTTGATAGCTAGCCGAATGTCTTCTTCATTGGCAATTCCTGTAGATAAAATTACAGGTTTACCCTTAGATGCTATGTATTTAATTAAAGGTATATCAGTAATTTCAAAAGAAGCGATTTTATAAATTGGATTATCCAACTTCTCTAGATAATCTACCGCTGTTTTATCAAAAGGAGTTGAAAAACAAATTAATCCCTCTTCCTTGGCTACTCTAAATAATTCTTTGTGCCACTCCCATGGAGTATAGGCCTCCTTGTATAAATCGTAAAATGTTCTTCCGTCCCAAATACTTCCACCAGTTACAATAAAATCTTTACTATCACATTTAATTGTCATAGTATCTGGGGTGTAGGTTTGAAGCTTGATTGCATCTGCCCCTGCTTTTTTTGCTGCTTTAACAGTTTCAATAGCAGTATTAATACTCCCTCCATGATTAGCTGAAAGTTCAGCTACTATTAAGACATTTTCAAAATTAAATTTCATTTTTATTCCACAATTCTAATTATTTGAAAAGGCTCTGCAAACTCTGCTCCAACAGTTATTCCCCACATCTGAGCCCTATTTCTTATACTTTTTCTAGATCGAGGATGAGGAAAATCTCGTTTTTCAAAAATATAACTTTCCATAGCAGCTATCTTTTTAATCAATTCTTCCTCTGTTAATTCAATAAAAAAGTTTGGCATAAAATTTCTGGAATCCGTTGTTGAGTTCCATTCAGTAGACGACATTGTTTCGAAACATATCAATGCCTTTACTGTCTCCTTTTTGATAGGTCTTACTGAAGTTAAAACAGCCTCAAATGTTTTTTGATGATCTATATTTAAATCTCCCCCATGATGTGTAAAAATGACTTCTGGATTGTAAATATATTTTTCGTCTTCTATAATTTTAATTATATCTAGTAATGCAAAAGTATCAAAACGATTATCAGGGAGATTATAGGTTGAAAGCTCGTGATAACCCAATATATCTCGAGCATCTTCAATGTTATTTTTATGTATTAAAAGCTTTTTTTTATCCTTATTAATGTTTCTTTCATTTGATCTACTTGTAATACCTTCTCCCAGAATCACCACTTTAATTTTAGCACCAAGTTTAGAGAGAAGGTTAATAGTTCCTCCAATACCGAGAATTTCGTCATCGGGATGAGCTACTATAACCATAATCTTTTTATTTTTTAAATATTCTAACATTTGCAGTTATATTTTTTTCATCTTTAAGGTTTGCGTTTTCAAATTCTAATATGAGATCATCAATTTCAATAAATGCTTTTGGATAACCCTCACAATCTAACATTCTAATGTGATTGTAAAGTTCACCAATACTTTTGATTCCTTCAATTCTACTTTGAGAAGGGGTTCTTCTCTTAAAGTAAAATGGATTTCCTTTTTGAGGGGTGGGTTTAATATTTTTTTCAATAATCTCAACAATCATTTTATAAATTACTAAAGAGGTCCTCGAGAAAATTTCTTTAGCTGAACCACTTAAATCAAGTTCTCGCTTTAGATAAATTGGACCTGCATCTATTTTATTTGTCACACGGAGAGCAGAAACTTTAGTTTGTTTAAATCCTAATTTAATAAGGTTCTGGAGTGGACTACCTCCTCTTCCAAAAGGCAAGTCTGTCATATGAAACAGTATGCATTTATATTTTTTATAAATCTCCTTGGGAATCAAAAAAGACCAATGTGGGATAAAAATACTTTCAATTTTATTTTTTTCTAGATAATCAATCTTAAGAAGTAATTTATCCTCTAGTAAAAACCAATTAACATGTTTCATCAATTTTAATTTATCAAAAAGATTTTTATAAATAGGATTTGAACTTAGTAGAAGATAATTTACTTTTTCCATACCCAAATCTTAGTCTGTGAAAAATTCCCTAGTGATGGAAGTTTTATAGACATTTTATTTATCAGCGAATCATATTTTATGTCCTCATTATTAACTTTAGCATAATTTGCATAAATTATTCTACTAAGAAAGTAATACGTAGAAGAGAAATTATTTGTTTCAACAAGTTTCAAGTCTATATTATCTAATTCACTATTTAATTTTTTATCATCAATATAATTATTGTGCCATGGCATTTCAATTTGGTCTAAATTAAACTTGATTCTTTCAGCGTTAATATTATTTAATCCATCCATTGAGCTTTCACACATTAAAAATATTCCTCCTTCCTTTAGTTTTGATGAAATACTTTTTATTGCTTTAATCTGTTCATCAAAACTGTCAAGGTTAATTAACACTCTTTCGGTTATTATTATATCGTATTCTCCCTCAAATTTGGCTAGTTCCCTTATATCGAAAACCTGAAATTTAACTTTATCTTTTAAATGAATGTTTTTTGACTCTTTCAAAAGATTATTAGCAAAATCTATCATCTTTTTTGAGTAATCAAATGATTGGATTTCAACATCAAACGCATCTGCAATTTCAACAGATGTATAACCATTTCCACAACCAATTTCAAGAATTTTAGTCTGATTACTAATGTACTTTTTCAACTCTTCTATTTCTAGATGTTTAAGAATTTTATCATTTGAACCAGCTTGATAACCCATAGATGCACGTTCCTCCCAAAATTTGAGTCTATTCTCCATTAAAAAATTTTTTATGAATTTTTACATTAATAATTCGATTGTCCTTTAAATAAGTTTCATCTTTCTCATGATAAAACCCTTTTTTTTCTAAAACTTTATAAATTTTTGGTCTTAGGTCAAAAGCATATGTATAGATTACATTTAAATTATTTAAATCCTCTAAAACCATTTCCAAAAGATTTAGGAAGGCATCCCAAAATTCTGAAAAGAATTTTTTTTCCAGTTGAGTATCCATTACAAAAGAAACCTCTGCGCTCTTATCCAACCAATTAATATGAACCAATCCTCCATAACCAACAAAAATAGATTTATGAAAAAGACTAAATAAGATTTGATTTGGTTTGTCATGTTTTTTTTGCGGTAATAATATTTTCTTAAAATAGAGATCTTGATTTTCCTTAGATATTTTTTCAATTTGTCTAAGATGATAAAGCTGATCATTTCTCCAAGTCATTATTTTGTAACGATCTTTATATCTAACCGGGATAATTTTAAATTCATTAAAATTATAAACCTGCTGATTTAGAACTTTGTAATTATTTTTTACTTCCATTAATCAGTTCAATCGTTTAAAACCGGAATGAGATACAGGGTATTTCAGAATATCATTAATTAATATTTCCCCATTTATACATTTGGAAATTTGAAAAAAAATTTCATCAAACACTTCAAAATATTTTTTCATTATTTCATCATTATGAGCTATGCTAGCGTAAAATGAAGTAGAGCCTAAATATCCCCTTTCAAGGAATTCTTGGGTTAAAAAGGTTTTAAATTCAAGATTACTTGAATGATTAAATTTAAAAGTAGAGAGTGCAGGTATTCCATTAATCTCAATATCAATTTTATAATTTTGAGCAATTTTTTTCCAATTTTTTTGTATTTTTTTACCAATACTTGATATTATTTCCCAAGACTTTTCTTTTTCCATAACCTCAAGTGACTTTAGTGCTGCGGATGGCCCAATTCTTTCAGTCCAAAAAGTGCTACTAATAAAAGTTTTTTGGGCAGCCTCCATAACTTCTTTTTTTCCTACCACAGCAGTTATTGCATAACCATTTCCGAGAGTTTTTCCATACATAGCCATATCTGGCTCAATATCATATTTTTGGTGAATCCCTCCAAAGGTCTCTCTAAATGCTGAAGTACATTCATCAAAAATTAAAACTATATTTTTTTTAGTTGAGAGCATTTTAACCTTGCGCAGAAAATTATTTTTTGGAGGTGAGTTCCTAATAACTTCCATTTTTATAACCCCAATATCATGTTCATCTACAATTCTTGATAACTGTTCATAATTGTTATATTCAAAGGGAAAAACCGTATTTTTTAAATCTTTGGGAACTCCATTTGGGTCTAACCCTGGAAGAAGATGTTCATTAAGGTTATCACCCGAAGAATTATGATTTACAGATAAGTACCAATCATGCCAACCATGATAACCACAAATTGCTATTTTATCTTTACCCGATGCTGCCCTTGCTATTCTTATTGCAACTGCATTTGCTTCACCTCCAGATCTTGCATACCTCACCATATCTGCCCATTGATTTATTTCAATTAGTTTTTCAGCAAGCAAAACCTCCTCGGGACAATTAAGGGTACTCATATTTCCATTTTTTATGCAATTAGATACTGCATTATCAACTTCAAAATTTGAATAGCCTAATGTATTTGTTCCTATTCCCATGATACTAACATCAGTATATTTTTTCCCGTCTAAATCCCAAACTTCACATCCTTTTGTTTTTGAATAGTAAGAAGGCCAGCCATTAGGGAGAAACATCTCTGGACGTTTGGAAAGGAGCATAGTCCCACCTGGAATAATTTTTTTTGCTCGCTTATAAAGCTCTTGTCCTTTACCCATTAACAATTATTTCATATTTTACTTCCTTCATTTCTAATAATTTTTTGATTAGAGAATAGGTTAGGGTTTTCTAATATATATTTAGTATATGATAACCAATCTAGATTACACCCTAATTTTTTAATCAGTGTCTCTATTGCCTCAAAATCCTCAATCTGATCAACAGTCATTCTCACTTTATTGAAATTATATTTACAATCAAAATTTTCTGAGGTAAAAATTTTTCCTCCAAAAAAAGTTGAATTTTTTCTAATGAAGGGAGATACATGTTCTCTCTCATTTTTACTATTTGCATTATGCCAGGCATACTTTAGAGCACTCCATTTAATAACTTCTACATCTTGCCCGTCAGGAAAAGCCTCTACCAAAGTATTAGAACCATAATCAATTTCTTTATCCAAAACATAATCTATGATTTCGTCAAGAAGATTGGGGTCTATTAGAGGGCAATCAGTGGTAACTCTGACTACATAAGATGGGTTATATTTATTGGCGGCATTGTAAAATCTATCCAACACATCTTCCATGCTCCCTTGGAAAAAAGGGATGTTTAAATTTTTTAGAATATCTAATACAATTTCAATTTTATCTTCATACGTTGTAGCAACTATTAAATTATCTGAGTACTTTGATTTTTTTAACCTCTCTAAATGTATTTCTAAAAGACTTTTGCCATCTATTACTTTTAGTATTTTCCTATCTAATCTTTTGCTTTTTAATCTAGCTTGAGTAATAATAATTACCTCGTCCATGAATTAGGATTTAAAGTTTCAGTCTTCTTAATTTGAATTGAATCAATCCTATTAATAACTTCATCTGAGATGCCTTCATTAATTTTTTCAATATTTGTTTTGAGATGTTTTAATGAATCAATACCAATAATTAAACGGTCGATATAACTTTTGCTTAGTACATAATTTAAAGCAAGCCCCTCTATCGTATAACTCGATTCCTCTGATAACTTATGCAAAATGTGAAGATATTTCTTAAGGGTCATTAAATTTTTTGATAATTTTTCTATTGGTTTAAAAAAGAGACCCTGCAAAAAAACAGATCTTGCATCAATATTTTTACCCTCAGATTTTAACCTTAAAATAATTTTCTTTCTGATGTTTGAATTGTCTAGCATGTTAAAAGGAAGCTGAACCCTTTCGATTCTTCTATCTTTTATTACTGAATTAATTTGGTCATTACCATACACAGATATCCCCAACTGATTAAAATACTTTCCTTTATAGAGTTTAACGAAAGATGGTAATTCACTTTCAAACTGTTGATATAACTCAAGTGAATGAAAAAGTATAGCATCTGCCTTTTTGGCATTTAAATTCCCCAATGATTTTATTAGTTGCTCCTCTAAGGATAATTTAGTATTACTTATTTTGATAATTATTTTAAAGCTCTTCTCGGGGTTTTTTTTTAAATACTTCCCTATTTGTTTCTCTGAATTACCGTAGGAGGAGGCAGTATCAAGAATTGTTATTTTATTTTGATAAGCAAAATCCAAAATTTTAAATATTTCATTTTCAGGAATTTTACCATTAGCATTATTGATTCCATATGCCAGCCCAAATTGAGCAGTCCCTAGAATGATTTTACTAAAGTCAGGCATTAAAAGAAATTTGTTATTTTTTCTACAACAAATAAATACTCATCTTTGGTCATTGTTGGGTAAATAGGTAAACTTAGACATTTAGAGTAATATTCCTCAGTGACCTTGAAGTGCTGACTTCCATATTTGGATTTATAATAAGGATGTTTATAAACTGGTATGTAATGAATTTGAGTTTGAATATTACATTCTCTAAGATAAGAGTAAAGTTTGTCTCTTTTCTCAGTTAAAATGACAAAAAGATGAAATGCGTGACCCTCTGAAAAGTTTGCACTAGGGATCTTTAAAGGTAAACCCGATAGATCTTTTAAATATTTTTTCGCAATTGCTTTTCTTTTTTTTAGTCCTTCTTTTGCTCGTTTTAGTTGAGAGTTTCCCAATGCACACGAAATATCTGAAATCCGATGATTATATCCTAATTCTTGCATTTCATAATACCAACCTGGTGGAGATTCATTCGATAAATTGGTGCTTTTCGAGATCCCATGCGTTCTTAGAAGTTTTATTTTATAATACAAATCTTCTCTGTTGGTTGTAATCATTCCTCCCTCTCCAGCTGCAATATGTTTTACAGGATGAAAAGAAAAAATAGCCGTATCAGCAAATTTTCCATTACCGCATGATTGCTTTTTCATTGATGAGTCATAAAAAAATCCTCCGGGAGCATGACAAGAATCTTCTAGTAGCCATAATCCATGTTTGTCAGCAAGTTTTCGATAAGCCTCCATATCAATTGGAAATCCAGCAAAATTAACAGGAATAATTCCTTTGTAGGTTCCCTTTGGAGCATTTTCAAGTTTATTTTTAACTTTATTAATATCAAGACACAATGTTTCAGGATCAATATCACAAAACTCTATTTTCCCTCCGCAATATTCAATACAGTTTGCAGACGCTACGAAAGTAATTGGAGAGGTGATTACTCTTGAATGTTTATTTGTCCCTAATGCTAATGAACATAGGTGGAGAGCTGAAGTTCCATTTGAAACTGCTATTGCATAATCCGCTTCTACATATTTTGCAAAAGCTTTTTCGAATTTCTCAACCTGAGGCCCTTGAGTTAAAAAATCACTTTTTAAAGTTTCAACTACTGCATCAATATCTTTTTGATTAATGTTGTGTTTTCCGTATGGAATTAAATAATTCATCTATCAATATTTTTTAATTGATTAAATCTTTTTGATCAATTCTTTAATTTTGGAAATGGATAAAAAGTTTTCATTATCTCCTGAATTATATGAGAAATCTTTTGGGACTGATAGAGCATTTGAGAATTTTAAATATTCCTTAAGATCCCAATTTAAGGTATGAGGCAAAATCACAAAATAACTTCCCAAATCATATGTTGAATAGGAATCAGATTTTGTAATCATTTCTTCATGAAGCTTTTCTCCAGGTCTAATTCCAACAATCTTATAATTACAATCAGGGCCAATAGCTTTAGCTAAATCTGTTATTCTATATGAAGGAATTTTAGGAACAAAAATTTCCCCACCCCATGCATTTTGAAGCGAATGTAATACTAAATCAACCCCCTCACTCAAAGTAATATTGAACCTAGTCATTTTAGGGTCAGTAATTGGCAGGGTCCCTTCTTTTCTTTTATTTAAAAAGAATGGAATAACTGATCCATTTGAGCCCATCACGTTTCCATAGCGAACAACAGAAAATTTAATATCACTTCTACCTCGAATATTATTAGCAGTAATAAAAAGTTTATCAGAAGTTAATTTTGTTGCACCATACAAGTTAATTGGTGCCGCAGCCTTATCAGTTGATAATGCAACTACACTTTTTACTTGGTTCTCTAAACATGCATTAATAACGTTTTCAGCTCCTAAAATATTTGTTTTTATGCACTCCATGGGGTTATATTCAGCAATAGGAACATGCTTCATAGCCGCAGTGTGAATTACGTAATCGATTTTTTTCATTGCTTTATTGACTCTTTTTTCATCTCGAACGTCGCCAATAAAATATCGAAGAGCTGGATATTTTGAGACAGGATACTTTTTTTCCATATGATATTGCTTCTGCTCATCTCTTGAGAAAATAACTAATCTATCTATATCAGGATATTGTTTTAATATTCTTTTTACAAGAGCATTTCCTAAACTCCCTGTCCCGCCTGTTATTAATAAGGATTTTCCATTTAACATACCAATTCTATTTTATTTTTATTTATTTCATAAATTTTATCACAATATTTCAAAGTTGATAGCTTATGAGATATCATTATTATTGTTTTATGATTTGATATTAGTTTGATAGATTCAATAATTCCTTTTTCAGTTTTATCATCTAAAGCGCTTGTTCCCTCGTCAAGAAAAAGAATTGACGGATTTTTATAAAGTGCCCTAGCTATTCCAATTCTTTGTTTTTGCCCACCAGACAACTTAACACCTCTCTCTCCTACAATTGTATCAAGGCCATTCGATAACGAATTAATAAATTTTTTTAATCCTGATTTTTCAATTGAAAGCATAATTTGTTGTTGATTGATTTCTTCAGGTTCCATACCTAAAACAATATTATTCTTAATTGTATCATCGATGAGTAATATACTTTGCGGAACATAACCAATATTTCTCGTCCAATTTTGAGTAGTTGTGGTATCAAAATAAATATTCCTTTGGTCAACCAAAATTTTTCCTTTATTTGGCTTGTAAATCCCTGCTAATAAATCAATTAGTGTAGACTTCCCTGATCCAGACTCACCTTTCAATCCAATAAACTCTCCTTTTTTAATAGTTAAATTAATGTTTTCTAAAATCCAATTTGATTCCATATCGTATTTAAAGAAAACATTTGTAAATTTTATTTTTTCATTTAAAAACACATTTTTTATCGGTTGTTTTATTTCAAAATTTAAATCTAGATTATTTAATTCATTATAAATTAAATTAACTGATGGGCTATAAAACTTTATATTTTGTAATGAGTAGACAGCTCTATTTAATGAAGGAATTATTCTAAAAACTGCTGCAGTAAAAACCCCAACAACAGTAAGAATAGTAGCAGATGCATCTTTTAATGTTATTAAAACCGCAACAAATAATAATATTCCTAATATAGCTGATAATTCAAAAAAAAATCGAGGTATTTGTTGAGAAGTATTATTTTTTGCTGTGATATTAGCATATTGATTATTTAATTCTTCAAATTTTTTAGTGTAAATTTTAATTCCTCCGAATAGAATTAATTCCTTTATAGATTGTAAACCTTCTATCAAAGTACTAATCATTGATTTTTCAATTAATCCCCTTCTTTCTCCCCATTTTTTGATAAATGGTTTGACTATTTGATAGTAAATAAATCCTGTTAATACAAAATACAATGCAACTGAAATAGCTCCTATGGGTTCAACTAAAATTAAAGTTATCACTAAGGAAAAAATTATTGCAGTGTCAATTATAATATTTACGACTGACATCAAAAATGAACTCAAATAATTTACTTCAACCTGAATATTTTTAATTAGAATAGATGAATTGTTTTTTGTGTGAAAACTAAACGGTTGATTTAGATAAATTTTATATA
>CACIXU010000029.1 GCA_902590705.1 uncultured Bacteroidota bacterium
TACTTTCTAGTAGAAATGAAATGTAAGTTGGGTTTCTGTTCAGTATATTCTTTTATTAGATCATTCGCTTGAGCAATTTTATCCCAGACCCCCCATCTACTCGGAGTTGGAGTTGTTTCAATTACATAAATCGGAATGTTGGGAGATAACTTTTTGTGAATTTTACTAGTAATTACTTTGAAAAGTTTTTTTATTTCATTTGGAGTCAAGTCTTTATGAAGTTTATCCCAACTATTATATCCTGTTATATCATTAGCAACAAAAAGAAAAACAGCTGACGTTTTATTTTTACCTTCAATCAAGCGGTCTACAAAATGAATTAAGTCATAATAGTGAGCTCCACCATATCCACGCTTAATAACGGTATAAGGCGCCATATCTTCCTCAATGGTATCCCATCTTCGTATACTAGAGCTACCCATAAACAAAAAATAATCCTCTTTATCTAAATGGTCTTTCAATTCCTCTAGCTTTTGGATTTCTTTTTCAAAATGATTGGTATGCTCCCTATATTTGAAATGAAGTGAGCAGCTTGAGATTATACTAATTTGAATCAGGAAAAATATATTGCGAGGTGATATCATAGAATTATCTTTCTACTATAAGCTCTGTTCCCTCATTTACTAACCAATCATCTAAAAGTTTACGTCCTTTTGTTAATTGATTTTTAAATTTAGGATCATCTATCAGGTTTTTAGATTCATTAGGATCGTTATCAATGTCGTAAAGAATTTCATAAGTTATCCCATAGACAACACTCCTAACATATTTAAACTGATCATAGCGAACCATTCTACCAAATTGATTTTGACTAAAAACAATATCAAATTCATTTGTAGAAAGCTCAGATTCTAAAATTTGTTTTTTAAAACTCCTTCCATCTATTCCTTTTGGTATTTCCACTCCTGCAAGATCTAATAAAGTAGGCATTATATCAATGGTGCTTACCAGGGCATCACTATTAGTAATTGATTGCTTAATTTCTTGAGGATACCTTATTATTACCGGAATTTTCGAAGATTCTTCATAGAATGTTGTTTTTGCAATTAGTTTATGACTTCCAGCCATTTCACCGTGATCAGTGGTAAACATAACGATTGTATTTTCTTCAAGCCCTTGTTCTTTTAAGTTATCCAGAAGAAGTCCAATTAAACGATCTGTATTTTCAATTAGTAGTTGATAGGTCGATATAAAACGTTTCCACTGATCTTCATTTAGTCCAAAAACTTCCTTATACATAAAGTCTTCATGCAAGATCATACCTTTTTCATAAGCAACTTCATGATTACTTGGTAGATCTGGTCTAGGTTGGAATCGTAAATAGGGCTCATCGTCATTTCTTGCAAAGTGGATGGCATCTGCAAAAGTAGCCCCTTGAACTTTACCTCCCAGAACCCTACAAATATCATGTGGGTTAATTAGGGATAGTGTCATAAAAAATGGCTTATCCTTTTGATCCTTGATGTACTTTATGGCGTCTTCAGTGAAAATCGGATCATATGCAGATCCCTCTGCTAACATTCCACCATTTGAGTGTGTCATAGATCCAAATTCAGTGGCACTTGCGTATCCATAGCCTCCGGCGTGTTCCTTGCCAAAATATGCTACATTATATCCTGCTTCCTTAAAGGATTTTCCTAAGGTAGGGGTCAATTTAGCACGAGCAAGAATAGAATCTTTTTTAAGATTAAAGCCCACATCATTATTGTGAGAATACAGTCCCGTAAAAAGACTTGCCCTTGCTGGGGTACATAATGGATAAGTAGAGTAAGCTTGCTTAAAGCTAATCCCCTGTTTTGCTAAAAGATCAATGCCTGGAGTTACAATACCATTATCATAATTTCCAGAGCCGTCAGAAACCTTAGTTGACCATTGGTCAGAGATAATTAGAATTACATTGGGTGGCTGATCTATGGATTTTTTCGTTTCACATGAAACAAGTGATAGAAGCCCAAAAAAGATAAATAACCAATTGAGTTTTTTCATAAAAATACTTTAGCTTAATACTTGACAAAGCCCTTATAATTTACCCAATCAAAATCAGCATATCCAGTTGTTTTCTGTCCATTACTAGTAGCGTAAATGCCAACGTTTGCTCCAGTGTACATCATCCCCAGAACAATACTATCTGGTGTTTCTGCTAGTTTTTCATAGGAGGCTCCACCATCAGTGGAGAAAAAGTACAAATATTTTCCATTTTTAGAAGCAATCTTGAGTAAAATCTCTCCAGTGTAATTTGGTAAAGCTTTCGATTTAAACGCTTTTACTTCTGTGTTTGGAATTTTTGCAGAATCAGTCATCGCAGTTACTTGATTGTTTTTTTCTTTGACTGTTAGTTTTACAAAGTGCTCATTCCCAATTTTTTGAACTGTTAAATTAACAAAGTTTATATCTTTCTGATAAATGCTTATTCCTGCTTCTTCAAGATTTTTCTTGGGATTGAAAATCATCTTTGCCTCCCATTCAAATTCACTTTCTTTTTGAGTTATGCCCATTGCGCTATATCTTTTTCTAGGCTCGAAAGTCTCAGGTTTTAGATATAGTCTTAGATAACCTTTCTTTGCATTTAGTGAATAGGTATTTGGCTGGGGTACTCTTCTGAAAACCCAATCAGGAGCTAATAGCTTTGCATCAAAATTATCATTGAAAGTATCGTTATAAAACTGATGTTTATCTGCAAATGGTAATGTATTAATTCGTTCCACTTTTCCTGTTTCAGGAGCGACAACAGGAAATAGGTAACTAACAGGCTCCCATTTGGTTTTACTCACTTGCTGCCACCTCACGATTTGAGACTCCCATACCACTGGCATTAAATGGGTTTCTCGACCCATATTGGAATGACCGTCTCGGTCATTTCTTTTTCCAAGTGAAACCATAAACCATCTTCCATCCTCTAATTTAACCAGATCAGCATGCCCAGTACTATGAACCCAGTTTTTCTTAGACAGGTGTCTTGATGTAAGGATAGGATTTCTGAGTCCCGTTTCATAGGGACCAAAAATATCGTCACTTGCAGCCATCATAACTGCGTGGTGGAAACTAGTTCCTCCCTCGGCTACTAATAAATAGTATTTTCCATGTTCTTTATAAATATGGGGTCCCTCAGTATGCCTTTTGTCACATGCTCCTTCCCATATTGAGTGACGATCTCCTACTAATTTCCAATTTTCAAGATCTAACTCTTGAGCCCAAATCGCTCCGATTCCATTTGAATACATGTCACCAGGATTGTGTGTACCTACAAAGTATACCTTACCATTGTCATCAAAAAATAAATCGGGATCTATACCTCCCGCACCTTCAATTACGTGAGGCTCCGACCAAGGTCCAGCAGGATTTTTAGCGGTAATAATAAAGTTAGTATTTGATTTTGTTTTATTTGGTTTGTTTCGGTCGATTTGGGAATACATGTTAGTGGTTACGATATAAAATGTACCCTTGTTGTATCTGATTGTAGGGGCGTGGATTCCACCATTCTCTTGAACATCCACAAGATTAACTGCTCCAGAGGCTTGACTTGGCCTGTGAAGGCCATTTCCGATTAGCTCCCAGTTAACTAGGTCTGTACTGTGATGAATGGGTAGTCCAGGAAAATATTCAAATGAAGAATTTACAATATAAAAATCTTCACCTACCCTACAAATTGATGGATCGGGGTATCCACCAGGTATAATTGGGTTAATGAATTTACCCTGACTAAATAGTAAATAGCTTGAAAAAAGAAATGTAAAAATGGATAATCTGGTCATTAGTTATGGTTTTAAAAAAAAGGAGGGTTAAATAAATTAGCCCTCCTTTTACTCAATTAATTATGTAAAGTACTCTACAAATTCTTATTGACACTTTTCACCAAATACCATATCAGTTCCGTAGCCAGGATTTTTGACTACAATTGAACCGTCAGCATTTTGGAAATTCAAATGTATTTCAGTAATTATTTGATTACTTACACCAAAGTATCCTGGAGGCCAAATAGTCTTAGACCATGTATCAGCACCACTTAATGTCATTTTAGTTGATGCACTATTATCACACTTTGAAACAGTAGTGCCATCTCCTAATAGGGCAGTAGCGCACATGTAAACCTCACCAGCATTAAATAGAGCAGTATTTGCTCCTAAATACCCTTCTTTAGCATCAAAACCTACAGTAATAATGTCATCAAAAGTATAGCCATCAGCTCCAGCAGCTACAGTTGCTGTATAAGTTGGAGCAGGGCCAGTTAAGTCGGTAGCGTCGGCAGAAGCTCCAGTAATAGCCATCTTTTTCCACTCATAGTCATACCAACGTGATGGAGCACCTGTAGTTGTGGAGGCTTCGATATGATCTTCCATTTTAAACCCATTATCGTTATTACCAACCCAGTAACCTAGTTTCGCGGCAGAGTGAGCACTACCTACTTTTAGGCTAATAGAAACGGTTCCTTCAACGCTAGTATTTCCTAAATCTACTTGATCTGAAAACCACACTACCCATTCCATTTCTCCATAGTTTTCATCAAATCCTAGAATTGCCTCGGCATTTGCTGCCCAAGTTAAACCATTTTGGCTACCATCTACACCTTTACCTTTTTTATATCCTTTATCCATGGCTCCGTCGTCAAGAATCATTGTTCCATTTCCAACTCTAGGTTCGTTGTTTAGGGGAGAATCAAAGGTTAAAACGGCATTTTCTGCAACTTTCCATTCTTTTGGAGCGCATATACCAACCAGTAATCTTTTATAGTTTTGATTATTATTTTCAGTATCTATCAATACATTTAAAGTTACAGTTTGAGTTGAACCAGCTCTGGCACTATCAGGTGCATCAACAGATTTTATTTCCAGACATGAAGTCACAAACAAAAACACCAATGGCAATGCCAAGAAGCCGAAAATAAATGTTTTATAATTAAAATTAAATCTTCTCATTTTCATTATTTTTTAAAGTTATATTGGTATGAAGTAGCTCCACAACCCATCGAAAACGTTAAGCCCATAGACGAATTATTAGAGGCATATAGAGGCATAGCGAGTGATGTTACAATAACATCTGTGCCATTTGTGAAATTGATACTAGTAGGTTGATAATCATCATCAAAAGACCATGAGCCTGAGCTAAATGGTGTTCGAGCATTACCTAATGTAGGAAATGGAAGATTAGATGAACCTAAAGTAAATGATCCGGCTTCAACTTGAAGCGTTAGTCCTGTGGCAGATGGCATGTGTGATGTAATATCTGTACCATCTCTATGAACAGAATGAAGTGTCCATGTACCATTGATATCAGTGACATAATCAACAAGAGCATCTTGTCTTACATCAAATGAATCAGCTTCGTCGCATGATATAAACATTGCGAGCGAAAGTGTCAAGGTTAAAAAGAGTATATTTCTCATAATTGTATTGAATTTGAATTTATTTTAGTGTTTAATTAAGATTATGTATTTGTATTTCGGAGTCTGGAATCAGATTAAAGAGTTTAAGGCTATAATCTGAAAATGGAATAAATCCATTCCCACTTTCATTAACTATGCTTTTTTGGAGTCTCCTGGTATTAAAAAACCGATCACCAGTCTCATTGTAGAGTTCTTTGGATCTCTCGTTAAAAATTATTTCAAGCATAGCAGATTTATCAGGTGTACCTGAAACAACATCAGATGCACCAGCTCGATTTTTAACTGCATTTACATCAGAAACGTCTTGAGAAGATACAGTATTGTTTACCATTATATTTGACTCTGCCCTTGTAAGATACATTTCGGCAAGTCTTATTCCAATATAGTCAACATTGTTATTAGGATATTTACCATCTGTATAAACAACACCATCTTTCTCAGTCATCAAATCAGTAAATCTTTTGTCATTGGGATCAGCAGCTCTTAGCTTTCCAATAACTCCATTTGGATTAAGTGAGGTTATACCATTTTGATCATCAGCTTGATAATTATTAAAACCAATTGAAGCTGAACCAAATGTATCTTCACTTCTGTTAGTAATTACCGAGAAAATTACTTCTGCAGAAGTATTGCCTTTTGTATAAATATCAGCAACGTTTTGCTCAAGAGCGAAACCTCCACTAGTTATTACCTCATTAGCCCTTTCATATGCCAGATTATATTTCCCATGATAGAAATATATTTTAGCAGCCATTGCTGTAGCAGCTGAATAAGAAGTAATACCTCCAGAGATTGCTAAGTTTGTTCTTGCCGCTTCAATGTCAGCCTCTACTTGAGTCATAATCTCAGCAGGTGTAGCTTGAGTAACCCTATCAGTTGTTCCCATTACTGTTGTAACTAGTGGAACAGATTTTCCGGTTGTTGGGTTTGAGAACCAATTGTTCAGATGGAAATAGCAAAATGCTCTTATAAAGTATGCATCCCCCTTAGCACTTGCTTTCTCTGCAGCGGTTCCATACATATTATCAATATCAGCATTTAAGACCGTATTTACCTTATTGAATGCTTGATATGCAACCCCATATCTATTAAACATTTGAGGCATTCCTGCATTTGTCCAAGTGAACCAAGGTTGCCAGTTAGCACTTCTCCTAATTAGAACATCTCTAACGAGTGTTGTGGACTGCATGTGTTCATAAGCATTTATATTACGCATGTTTGAATACGCTCCTGTATTAAGCGAATTCATTGCATTAATATCAGTTAATTTATCTTCTGATAAACCAATTGTTGAATATTCTTCCAAAAAATCTTCACAGGAAGTAAAAACAAGGCTTAACGTCAGTAAACTAACAAACAGACCTCTCAATTTAAATTTCTTTATATTTTCCATCAGTTTAAAATTTTAGATTAAGACCTATGTTAACAGTTTTTGCCTGCGGAACTTGTTTCCACTTGTCCATCAAATTTGTATTACCACCTCTAACATGATTTTCAGGGTCATACATCCAAGGTTGAGCATTAGTCAATGTAAAAAAGTTCGTTAGTTTGGTATATAGATCAAGACCTTTAATTGGGCTCCCCTCAGGAATATCAAATGAATAAGTAAATGTAAAATCTCTTAATCTAAGATAATCTACATCAGATACGTATTGAGTAGTTCTGGACCAAATAGTAGGATCAGTAGTAAGTTGGCCAATATTAGTAACATCACCAGGACTTCTCCACCTGCCCAACATATGCCTTAGTGGAGTCAAATTCATGGATGATGCAAAGTATTTGGAATTGATAACTTCTCCTGAGGCAATATAGTTTTGTCCAACAGCAAATGATAATAAAGCACTAACACTCCAATTTTTATATCTTAAATCGGTGCTAAAACCACCAGTAAAATCTGGATAAGGATTTCCAAAAGGGATCTGGTTAAGACTAAAAAATGCATTTAAAGAGTTGAATTGTCCCTCAACCTGGCTTGTAGTTAGTAACGCACCATCTGATTGTTGAACCCAAAGATCTTCTCCAGTGGCAGGATCAATTCCTCCCCATTCTGGTATTCTTTGAATTCCAATCGGCTTTCCTGTGTAAATAGCTGTATTTCCAAAACCTGGGATATTTATTCCATCTGGGTTATCTCCCAAGTCTGTTACTTCATTTGTATTTCTTGCCAATTGAAGTTCAACATCCCAAGAAAGATCATCTTTATCGGCTAAAGTTGCTCCTAATATAACTTCATAACCATTATTCTTTAACTCACCAATATTTGCAGTTACATTATTCAGACCAGTAATAATACTTACAGGGAATGGAAGCAAAAGATCAGAAGTTACTTTTTCATAATAATCAAAATCTGCTCTAATTTTCCCGTCAAACAATTCCATACTCACAGCAAAGTTGGTTTGAGCAGCAGATTCCCAACCTAATTCATCATCAGGAATGTTAGATAAAGTGATTCCGTTTTGTAAATTATAGTTTTGTTGAGTGTATCTTGACTCATTTAGATAATTTCCAATTTCAGCATTACCAGATATACCGTAACTTGCTTTAATTTTGAAGAAATTAAAAACATCTTTTAAAGGTTCGAAAAAGTCTTCTTCGCTAATATTGTAGCCCAGAGAGGCTGCGGGGAAAGTACCCCACTTTCTGTCTTTACCAAATCTTGAAGAGCCATCTCTACGAGCTGTTAATGATATGAGATATTTTCCTTTGTAGTCATAGTTTACTCTTGAAAGTACTGATAAAAAGGTGTATGCACTTTCATTAAAAGTTGGAGTTAAAACTGCTGCATCAGCAGGTGTTTTTAATGATGAACTAGAAAATCCAACTCCCTTCATGTTATTTATATGAAATTTACTCTTCGAGGCCTCGACACCTGCTAAAACGTCAAAATTGTGATTACCAATCCTTTTCCTGTAATTTAATAAGTTTTTCCAGTTCCAAGAATTCCTCACTGAAGCTGAAGAAGATGCTTGTGCTTCACCAGATTCACGTAATCGGCCATCACTATAAGCCTTTTGATTTGAGGATATACTATTTAGGCCGTATTCTGTCCTAAAGTCAAGTCCATTAGCTATTTGGTATCTTATATACCAACTCGCAATGAAGCTTCTGTTTTTTATGTTAGTTGTAAATAAATCTATTCCAGCTCTTGAATTTCTCAGAACATTAAAATATGTTCCGTCTTCTTTATAAACCGGATGAATAGGTAGATTAGTATTTGACTTACCTACACCATTTTGAACTGGTACAGGTGAATTATTAACATAACTGAAATTCATATTTGAACCTATGCTAACTTTTTTATTAAGTTGATGAGTTAAGTTAGTTCTCGCATTTAATCTTAAATATTCGTTTCCAACAAAAATTGACTCCTCATCTAAAAAGTTACCACTTACAAAAAATTTAGTTTTTTCATCCCCACCAGAAGCCGAAATATTTGCTCTATAGGCTACCCCAGTTCTAAGGGCTGTATCTTGCCAGTCAGTATCGGTTGCTAGTGCTTGACTTCTCGTCAATCCGTCAACTAAAACACCACTTGAATCCCAAAATTTGGTAGGATCATTACCACCGTTGTACCAAGCTTCTTGAGCAAGGGTGAGAAATTCTTCTGCATTTACAAAATCAAGTTTTCTAGTGGTTTCAGATAAACCAATATCAAAAGTGGCTTCGATTTTTGTAGCACCTGCCTGACCTTGTTTTGTA
>CACIXU010000030.1 GCA_902590705.1 uncultured Bacteroidota bacterium
GCTATTAATTAGCCTTTCAGTTATGTTAACCTTTTTACCAATTTATTGTCTGATTGAGAGTTCGATTGGGTTAATGACTTATTATTTTTATTTTACTGTTCCACTTTTACTAACCCTATTGATTATGTTGTGGCAAGGTTCAACTCAAAAAAGATATCTTTGGTTACACAACATTTTAAAAGTTCATATTCTTTTTGGAGTTTTAGGGATTTATTTTATAAATAAATAATACTCTTACATGCGCGAAAATCCTAAGAAACACAGCTATAAAAGTATCAATATATCAGATAAAAAAGGAATCCGATTAAATAAGTTTATCTCGAATGCAGGAATTTGTTCAAGAAGGGAAGCAGATCAATTTATTGCTATGGGACTGGTAACCGTAAATGGAAAGTCAGTGACAGAGATGGGATTTCAGGTCCAAAGAAACGATGAGGTTCGTTATGATGGACAAATTATTAAGAGTAACCCACCGGTCTATATTTTATTAAACAAACCCAAAGGTTTTATTGCTACAAAGCAAAGTGGAAAAATAAAGAAATCTGTTCAGGATTTAATCCGCACAGCTTATCCTGAAAAAGTTGCCCCAATTGGAGATATGGCGCGAACTGTTACAGGTTTGTTGTTTTTGACTAATGACGATATATTAAGAAAAAAACTCTCTCAAGCCCAAAGCAAAGTAAAAATGATTTATAAAGTAATACTTGAAAAAAAGATTTCAGTTACAGATTTTGAAAAGTTAAGAAAAGGAGTTTTATTACAAAAAAAAGCTTACAGTATTAAAAAAATAGACTACGTGATTGGTGGTACGAAAAAAGAAATTGGGGTCGAGGTTGACAATCTTTCTCCTGCTGTCTTAGTCAAAATATTTGAAAAAATAAATCATAAAGTGTTTTTTATGGATCGTGTAATGTATGCAGGTTTCACCAAAAAAGACCTGCCGAGAGGGCGTTGGCGAAAGCTTAGTGAAAGAGAAGAAATTCAGTTATTACATCTCAATGCCCACTAATCTTTTCAAATGGATTTATCTTTAAAAACTGTTTATGATAATTATAAATTTTAAAAAAATAACTGAATGTATACTAACGGATACTCTTTATAAAGTCGGCAATTTTATGGACGCCTTCTTTTTCTAAAAAATTAATAAATGCTGAGCCAATAATTGCCCCTCGACTGTATTTTGAGGCAGCTTGATAAGTTGTTGAATTACTAATTCCAAAACCAACCAATTGAGGTGTTTTTAGTTTCATTTTTCCTATTCTATTAAAATATTTGACTTGGGCTTCACCAAATTTATTTTTTGCACCTGTCACACTTGCACTACTTACCAAGTAGATAAATCCATTTGATACCTTATCAATATATCGAATCCTGTCTTTAGGAGTTTGTGGAGTTATTAAAAATATGTTATACAACCCGTATTTGTCAAATAAACTTTTATAGTTTTCATAATAGATTTCAACTGGAAGATCGGGTATAATCAATCCGTCTATTCCAATAGATTTACATTTTTGGCAAAAACTTTCAACACCAAATTGCATTATGGGGTTAAAATATCCCATTAATATCAACGGAATATCAATTTCATTTCTAATATTTTCCAATTGTTGGAAAAGCTTTTCAGTTTTCATACCATTTCTAAGAGCTTTGGTAGAACTTTTCTGAATAGTTGGGCCATCCGCCAAAGGGTCACTGAAAGGTAAACCAATCTCGATCATATCAACCCCACTGGATTGTAAAGCCTTAATTATAGTAATTGTATCCTCAAGATTAGGATGACCAGCAGAAAAATAAATAGACAATAATTTTTGTTTTCCTTGAAATGCTAGATCGATTCTATTCATTATAGTTTGAAATAGTCAATATAGGTATCTAAGTCTTTATCTCCTCGACCCGAGCAGTTGAATACGATGATTTCATTGGGACTAAATTTTCTTATATCCAGGACTGCAAATGCATGGGCAGTTTCAATTGCAGGTATAATTCCTTCCATTTGTGAAAGTGTTAACCCCCAATCCATTGCTTCTTGATCTGGAATTGAAATAAACTCGGCACGTTGACTTCTGTATAAATGAGCGTGCATTGGTCCGACACCAGGATAGTCTAAACCTGCTGAAATAGAATAAGGTTCAGTAATTTGACCGTCAGTTGTTTGCATCAACAAGGTTTTACTACCATGAATTATACCTTCTTTTCCTAAAGATGATGTAGCAGCACTTTTTCCAGAATCAATTCCTTTTCCAGCGGCTTCCACTGCAATAATATTTACCCTTAAATCATTTAAGTAATGAAAATACAATCCAGCTGCATTGCTTCCCCCACCTACACAGGCAATTACATGATCAGGGTAATCGCGACCTTCTTTTTCCATCAATTGTAATTTTGTTTCCGAGCTAATAACAGACTGAAAGCGTGCAACCATATCTGGATAGGGGTGTGGCCCTACTACTGAACCAATTATATAATGAGTGTCCACTGGATTATTTATCCAATCCCTAATGGCTTCATTTGTTGCATCCTTCAATGTTTTACTTCCTGATTGCGCTGGTCGAACCTCAGCTCCAAGCATTTTCATCCGTGCAACATTGGGGGCCTGTCTTTTTATGTCCAATTCACCCATATAAACAATGCACTCAACCCCCATTAAAGCACAAACAGTAGCAGTAGCCACTCCATGCTGTCCGGCTCCTGTTTCGGCTATAATTCGGTTTTTACCAAGGCGCTTGGCCAAAAGAATTTGTCCAATGGTGTTGTTAACCTTGTGCGCCCCAGTATGACATAGATCCTCTCTTTTAAGATAAATTTTCGTGTTGTATTTATCTGATAGGCGCTCAGCATAAAATAACGGTGTTGGTCTACCAACATAATCCTTAAGTAAAGCTTTAAACTCTTTTTGGAACTCTACATCCTCACTAATTTTGATATAATTTTTTCTTAATTCATCTATATTTGGATAAAGCATTTCTGGAATATATGCTCCACCGAAATCACCGTAAAAACCTTTTTCATCAACCTGATATTTCATTGTCTAATCTTGATTTAAATTCTTTTATACTTTGGATGTCTTTAAGACCTGGTTCAATTTCAAATTTACTGTTTACATCAATAGCATAAAGTGGCAAATTTAATTTAATTATTGATTTAATCGCAACAAAGTCATTCGGTCCAATTCCTCCACTTAAGAAAAATGGTTTTTTAGAAGGATATTCCTTTAATATAGTCCAGTCAAAATGCAGTCCATTTCCACCCGGCAGTTCTCCTTTAGTGTCAAAAAGGAAATAATCGCAAAATGATTCATAAATCACTATCTCATTGAAGTCAAACTCTCTTTGGACAGCAAAAGCTTTGATAACCTCAACATCAACTTCTCTTAACTCACCACACTGTTGAGGGCTCTCATTCCCGTGAAGTTGAACAGCGTTTAATTTATGAGCTTCGATACACTCTTTTATGTATTCCAAGGTCGCATTTACAAATACTCCTACTTTTTTTACTCGTTCCCCTAAAAATGGTGTCGAGTTACTCACAAAACGTTTAGAATTTTCCCAAAAAATAAAGCCCATATAATCCGGCATTATTTTAGCCAAATTAATTATATTTTTTGAGGATCGCATTCCACAAACTTTCAGTTTCATGAATCTAGTTCTTTAATAAAATTTAAAGCCGAATCGCCAGGATCAGAAGACTTCATGAAGCTCTCGCCAATTAAAAATCCTTGAAAACCAAAAGATTTTAAATCCTGAATTGACTCAATCTTATTTATCCCACTCTCGGATACCTTCACAAAATCATTAGGGATTTTAGAAGCTAACTCCTTGCTTTTTTCTAGATTTACTTCGAATGTTTTTAAATCGCGATTGTTAACACCCAACATATCCAAACTCGGCATAATTGATTTTTCTAGTTCCGTTTCATTATGAACTTCAAGAAGCACTTCTAAGTCAAGGCTTTTGGCAGTTTCAGAAAGTAATTTGATTTTATCTCGACTCAATATGGCGGCAATTAGAAGGATAACGTCAGCTCCATTAGCCTTGGCCTCAATCACTTGATAAGGATCAATGATAAATTCTTTTCTTAACAGTGGAAATTCACATACGGCCCTTGCAGCGTTAAGATCTTCTAGACTTCCACCAAAATATTTTAAATCAGTAAGTATAGACATACCGCATACTCCCGCAGCCTCATAGCCTATTGCTACTTCAGATACCGATAAGCTAATGTTCATATTAGACAGAGAAGGAGATCGACGTTTGTGTTCAGCTATAATTCCTGAACAGCTATTTTTAAGCTTATTTGCTAATGAAGAAGTTTTTCGACCAAATAAAGGAGATTTTTCCCAATAGCTTGGGGGGAAAAGTTTCTTTCTTAGCTCGACTTCTTTTTTTTTATTTAAAATTATTTCATTTAAAATACTCATTTGGCGCTTAAGTTTTGTAGTTTTTTAAAGGCTTTATTTGCTTTACCTGACAATAATGACTCCTTTGCTTTTTCAAATCCCTCCTTTGGATTACAATCATTAACAGTAGCAATTGCCATCGCAGCATTGGCGCAGACAACATTATTTTGAGCTTCACTTCCTTTTCCCTCTAAAACGTTTGTAAAGATTTTTGCTGATGATTTAATATTAGACCCACCACTAATTTCCTCTGCTTTTAAGGAACGAATTCCGAAATCCGAAGTATCGATAATAAACTCTCCTTTATTTCTGATTACTTTTGTAGGCCCAGTTAGTGAAATTTCATCGTATCCGTCAAGGGAGAACAGAATTGTGAACTGTTGTTTTGAATTCTGAAAAAGATAACCGTAAATCCTTGCCAGCTCAAGGTTAAAAACTCCAGTTAATTGATATTTCGGGTAGGCTGGATTCACCAATGGCCCTAACATATTAAAAAATGTTTTCACCCCAAGTTCTTTTCTAATTGGCCCAATATTTTTCATAGCTGGGTGAAAAAGTGGTGCATGAAGGTTACAGATTCCTGCTTCGTCTATGCAGCGCTTTAAAAGATCACTATCATTTGAAAATTTTATTCCCAAGTACTCCAACACATTGCTTGAACCACAACCTGAGGAGACCCCATAATTTCCGTGTTTGGCAACTTTTATTCCGGACCCAGCAGTAACAAAGGACGCAAGTGTTGAAATGTTAAAAGTATCTTTACCATCTCCTCCTGTTCCACACAAATCAATGGGGGAAAAGTCGCTCAAATCTATAGACAAACATAGCTTTTGCAATGCTTTTCGAAACCCTTCTAACTCTTTTAGCGTTATACTACGCATCATAAAAACAGTTAAGAAAGCTGAAATTTGACTGGGGTTGTATTGACCTTCAGCGATTCCGGTTAGTATTTTTTCAGCCTCTGAAACCTCAAGAGTTTCGTGCTGTACTAGTCTGTTTAGAATTGCTTTCATAATTTAACTATTGATCCAGTTTTCTAGTATTTTTTTACCATAAATGGTCAAAATTGACTCTGGGTGAAATTGAACGGCTCTTACAGAGTAATTCCTATGCCTTAATGACATTAATTGTTTATTATTATCAAAAGAAGTAGCCACTAAATCTTTCGGCAAGGGAGTTTTAACAACCCAGGAATGATAGCGTCCTGCCTCGAAACTATCTGGTAAACCATCAAATAAAAGATCCTTTTCTGTAATGTTTATTGGGGTAGCTACCCCATGGAAAACAGTATTTAGATTATTTAGCTCTGCTCCAAAAACTTCACCTATAGCTTGTTGACCTAAGCAAACACCTAATATTTTTTTAGAGGCAGCATATCTTTTAATTGCCGCTTTTAACAACCCTGCTTCATCTGGAATTCCTGGCCCTGGAGAAAGTAATAAATATTCATATTCTTCTATTTCTGAAAGTTCAAATTGATCATTTCGCTTCACAGTAACTCTGGCGCCAAGTTCTTCTAGGTAATGCACTAAATTATAGGTAAACGAATCGTAATTGTCTATGACAAATATTTTTTTCATACTAAAGTTTTTCTGCAATGTTTAGTGCTTTGTCTAAAGCACCCAATTTATTATATACTTCCTGTAATTCATTTTCCGGGACGGATTTTGAGACAATTCCTGCACCAGCTTGATAATGAAGTATTTGATTTCTACTCATAAAAGACCGGATGATAATGCAGTGGTTAAAATTCCCATCAAAATCCATATACCCCAATGCTCCTCCGTAAAAATTACGTGCTACATTTTCATATTTGTCAATCAATTGAAGTGCTTTATGTTTTGGGGCTCCACTTAATGTTCCTGCTGGAAAGGTGTCTGCGACCATTTGATATGATGCTATTTTAGACTTCAAGAATCCAGATACCTTTGAAACCAAATGAATCACATGGGAGAAAAACTGAATTTCTCTATTTTTCTCAACCACCACATTAGTACCATTTCTACTGAGATCATTCCTGGCTAAATCGACAAGCATAACGTGTTCACTGTTTTCTTTTGGGTCAGCAGCTAATCGTTCTGCTGATAACTGGTCCTCAGTATCATTTCCTGTTCGTTTAAAAGTTCCTGCAATGGGATGAATTTCAGCTTTTCCGTCTTCCACAATAAGCTGGGCCTCAGGAGAACTCCCGAAAATTTTAAAATCCCCATAGTCAAAGAAAAAAAGGTAAGGAGATGGATTGATTGACCTCAGAGCGCGATAAACATTGAATTCATCTCCTTTGAAGCCTTGAGAGAACCTTCTGGAAAGCACCAATTGAAAAACATCTCCTCTAAAGCAGTGTTCTTTTCCTTTTTGAACAAGTGCTAGAAATTCTTCATCTGAAAGATTAGATGATTTTTCACCCTTTTTCTCGAATTGATAAGTTGCAATATTATCTTTTTTGATAATCTTTTCAATCTCATCCAGGTTATCCTCTCCATTTAAACTATTGGAAAATATGTGTGCCTCATGGTTAAAAAGACTAATCGCAATAATATTTTGATAAACTGCATAGTAAATTTCTGGGGTATTAAAATGACTTTTATTTTTATTCAAAGTGATCGATTCAAAATGACGAACTGCCTCGTGAGAGAGATATCCAAATAATCCATTGGTAATAAATTTAAATTTATGTTTTTTAGATTTAAATTGGTTTGAAAAAGATTGTATAAGACTAGGAACATTATCTTTTAAATTTAACCCTCTGCTGTATTTTAAACCATCAGGATATTTGTAATCAATATTACCATTTGATATACTAATAGATGCGATTGGATTACAACATACATATGAGAAATTATTAGCTCTTGCATCATAGTCACTACTTTCCAAAAGTAAGCTGTGAGGAAATTGATCCCGTATTTTGAGATATACACTCACTGGCGTATACGTATCCGCAAGTATTTTTTTATGTATGGATTTAAGTTTGTATTTCTTTTTATTTGCCATTGTCCTAAATTAAAAAAGGCCTGTCGTAATGACAAGCCTTCTACATATATGAAACAGCAGTATCACGATCTGAACTAAATCAAGTCGTTCCACCAGCTAATATCTTCAATCTTATATCTCATTTTGCAAATATAATTCAAAATTACTATTTGACAACTTTGAAATTGTTTTTTAAAATTAATTAAATTCAAGCGCCACCTCGAGTTTAATGTCATCCAGGATTAATTTATCTCCTAACTCATCAAAGAAAGATCCAGATCGAAATCGAACATCGTATTTTGATCTGTCAAAAATCAGTATAGCTGATGCATTATTTTCAGAATTTAATGTAATTGAAAAATTAATTGGGTGTGTAATACCTTTGATCGTTAATTCTCCATCTAATATTTGAGAATTACCATCAGTATCAACCATTGAAGTTATATTTAATGATGCCTGTGGATGGTCTGAAACACCGAAGAAGGCAGATGACCTTAAATGACCTTCAAGTCGTTTTTTGCCACCACCTGACAAATCCTCTACCGTTAGTGAATTCATATTTACCACGAAATTACCGCTAGAAACAACTTTATTGTTAATTTTAATATTACCACTAGAAAACTTAAGATCTCCATAATGCTGTTTCCCTGTAATTTCTTCTCCATACCATCTTATAGTACTACTTTCTA
>CACIXU010000031.1 GCA_902590705.1 uncultured Bacteroidota bacterium
AAATGGCAAAGTACAAGAGTTAATGCTTAATGACGAAATTTTATCAACCAATAAATATGAAATTTCGAAAATCCAAACCAAAACACCTCTTTTCAGTTGGGTATTAGACGACAAATCAAAACAGTCAACATCTTATCAACTATTGGTTAGTAGCTCAGTTAAACTTTTAAATAAAAATAAAGGCGACTTATGGGATTCAGGTAAAATTAATTCAACTGCACTTTCGCAATTATATACCGGAAAAGAATTAAAAACTGAAAAAGTATATTATTGGAAAATACGTTATTGGGAAAAAGAGGAATTCATATCTGAATTCTCTGAACCAAAAGCATTTGTAATCGATCAAAATTATGCTGGTGGAAAGTTTTCTCAAGAAACACTTTTTGCTACTGAACAAAAACCAACATTAATAAAAAAAAATAATACTAACTATTTTATTGATTTCGATAAAGCTTCATTTTCCAAATTAAAAATAAGATTGAAATCATCTAAAAATGACTCAGTTAGAGTTGCCGTTGGGGAAATGAAAATTAAAGATTACAACCATATTGACAGTAAACCAGGAAGAAATATCAGATATTATCAAACTGTACTAAAATTAAATAAAGGAACTCAGTGGTATGAAATTGAATGGCCAAATAACCCAAAAAGAGCCAGAAACAGATTTATGATTGAAATGCCAAATTATATAGGTGAGGTATACCCTTTCAGATATTTAGAAATAGAGGATTATGAAGGTAATTTAACCAAAGATGATATCATCAGAACTGACATAAACTATTCTTTTGATGAAAATGCCTCATCATTCATTTCAAGTGATTCAATTTTAAATCAAGTATGGGATTTATGTAAATACTCAATGAAAGCAACAAGTTTTTGCGGTTATTATGTAGATGGAGATCGTGAGAGGATTCCCTATGAGGCAGACGCTTTTATCAATCAGTTGTCACATTACGCAGTTGATGCTGAATATAGTATTTCAAGAGGAAGTATGAAACATTTATTATTTAACCCCACTTGGCCAACAGAATGGACCCTTTATAATATATTAATGGCTTGGTATGATTATCTCTACACAGGTGACGCTAGATTTATTGTTAAGTATTATGAAGAGTTAAAAATTAAAACACTTTTGGATTTGGCAGATGAAACAGGATTAATAAGTACTTTAACTGGCAAACAAACGGAAGATTTTTTTAAAAAACTTCATAAAGATCATTGGGGAAAAAATAATAATTTAAGAGATATAGTTGATTGGCCTCAAGCTCAACCTCCAGGTGGTTTTGATAATTTAACTCATTACATTGGATCTGAAAAAGAGTATCCTGGGGAAAATGATGGGTACGTATACCAAAAATATAATGCAGTTGTTAATGCATTATTTTTTGGATGTTTGAAAATCATGGAAAAAATCGCATTAGATTTAAGCAAAGTAGAGGATGCATTACTCTTTAAAAAATATTATGAAAGGGTTAAAATACAATATCTCAAAACTTTTCAGGAACCATATAGTGGTTTAATTAATGATGGTCAAGATACTGAACACAAATCACAACACGCTAATATGTTTGCCTTATCATTTGGACTAATTCCTGAAAAAAATGTTGATCAAGTAGTTAATTATATAAGTAGTAGGGGGATGTCCTGCAGTGTATATGGCTCACAAATTTTATTGGAGAGCTTATTTGAAAATGGTGCATCTAATCAAGGAATTAAACTTATGGCAGCAAAAACCGAAAGAAGCTGGTATAATATGATTAGATATGGCTCAACAATTACAATGGAGGCTTGGGACAAAAGATACAAACCAAACCTGGACTTAAATCATGCATGGGGTGGAGCTCCAGCTAATATTATTGTAAGAAAAATGATGGGAGTAGAACCAATTAGTCCAGGGGCAAAAAAAATTAAAATTCATCCAAAAATTGGTGATTTAAACTTTGCAAAGCTTAAAACAAGTTTCATCTCAGGAGAGGTATTAGTTAGCTGTAAACAAGATGAGAATAGCTTTACACTTGACGTTGAAATCCCTGGAGGTGTTGAAGGCTACCTTATTTTGCCAGCTAATAAAGGTAGTAAGCATATCTATCATAACGGTAATATTTTGGATCTAAAAACTAATAATAATAAATATCACTTAAAACAAGTTTATGCAGGAAAACACTTAATTGAAATAAAATGATATATTTCATAAACAGATTGAAGAATTATAGAAATCTTTTTTAATTTTATGAATATATTATCATTCGAAATATTAAACTTTAATAAAAATTTTACCTAATATTTTGAGTTAATTAAACTTAATTTTAAATTAATTATCAGAAATTTCTTACCATGAAAAAAATAATATTTATACTGTTACTGTCGTGTGCGACTCTAACTCAAGCTCAAAAATTCAAAAAATTAGATGTCAGTCCAATGGATCGTATTTTTTATCCAATGTCTAATAGGGTTTCGGATAAAGCAATAATTATAACCTATAGTAGACCACAATTAAAAGGCAGAAAGCTTGCGGAGCTTGTGCCTGCAAATAAGGTTTGGAGAACTGGAGCTAATGAGGCTACTGAAATAAGAATCCTAAAACCAGTAAAATTTGGCGACACAATTATAAATGAAGGAACTTATACTCTTTACTCATACCCTAAAGAGGAATCTACTGAAATTATAATTAATTCTGCTAAATACGTATGGGGAGCATACAATTATGATAAATCTAAAGATGTAGCAAGAATAGATGTCCCCGCTATAGAATCGTCAGAATATCTAGAGGCTTTTTCTCTTATATTTACTGGAAAAGGATCTGATGCTGTTCTTCACGGTGGTTGGGGAAATGTTAGAGTTTCTATACCAATAACTATACTTTAATTTTGAGGAAAATTAAAGATTATAACCCCCCGTATAAGGGGGTTTTTTTTAATTTATTTTTTAAAATATAGTGTTCATCCTTTTCAATTAAATTAGTTTGAAAAAAACTCCTATTTATGAAATTTGATCTATTCAAGATTTATACAAAACTTGGTATGGGTGAAGGATTTTCGGAACTCATGGAAGTTTTTACATATATTTTAATTATTTTTTCTTTAACAATTCTTACATGGTTCATCAGCAGGAGAATACTTCGTTCTTTTTTTTATAAGGTATCTAAAAACACTAAATCTAAATTTGATGATTTTTTACTTAAAAATAAAGTACCATCAATCATAGCCTGCTTTCCCCCAATACTATTATTGTTTTTTTCACTTGATGATATACTATCTAAATACCCTATTAGTCTTGATTTTATTCAAATTTTATTGGAGGTATTTGGAGCTTTAATTATAATTATTTTTGTTAAACGCCTATTGAATTCCATTAAGGATTATTTAAAAACATTATCCAATTTTAGAGATAAACCAATAGATAGTTATATACAGGTTATAATGATTTTTATTTGGTTTTTTGGAGTCATGGTGATTTTTTCAATTATTTCAGGTAAAGACGTTGGAACATTTTTAGCTACACTAGGAGCTTTATCAGCTGTAATACTATTAATATTTAAAGATACTATATTAGGTTTTGTCGCCAGTATTCAAGTAACAGTAAATGATATTGTAAGAATTGGGGACTGGATCACAATGAAAAGCTATCATGCAGATGGAGATGTAATTGAAATTAATCTTTCAACAGTAAAAGTTCAAAACTTTGATAAAACAATAACCAGTATTCCCACATATAAATTAGTTTCAGACTCATTTATCAATTGGAGAGGAATGAGTGAATCAGGAGGAAGACGAATAAAAAGAAGTATTTTAATTAAGGTATCAAGCATTAAATTTCTTAATGATGAAAAATTAACTGAGCTGAAAGAAATTGAACGTATTTCTAGCTACATCACCCAAAGAAAAGAGGACATTGAAAAAGATAATAAGAATAAGGGTGTCAACAAAAAATTATTGTTGAATGGAAGGAATATGACTAATATAGGATTGTTTAGACGATATGCGCTTGCTTATTTGAAAGACCATCCTCAAATAAGTCAAGACCTTACTGTTATGGTAAGACAACTTGCTCCATCACCTGAGGGTATTCCTCTTGAAATATACGTTTTTGTTAAGGACAAGGTTTGGATTAATTATGAAAAAATCATGTCAGATATATTTGATCACCTTTTGGCAGCAATTCCTACATTTGATCTGGAATGCTTTGAGTATAACTCGGAAAAGAGTTTTCGAAATTAGTAACTACAATGGTTTAAAATTGGATATTGAATATCCGATTTCTTCATCTGCAATTCTTTCATCTCGGTCAATATACAATTTAGCAGGGAAGCCATAAAAACTATCATAAGTAGTTTCAAGCACTGCTACTTTTTGATTAGAAGCTTTTTCAATTTCTTTAAATAAATCATTAATCGAAAAGATACCCCTATGAATTTCTTCACTGTAGGCTAAATCATTTACTGTTACTATGTTTCCATCCCTCACTGAAACAGCTTTAGGGCTTGTATATTCTACAGTGCAATAACATGAAACTTGAAAGACAAAACTGTAATCCAGAATCGAAGCATTTTCCCATTTTTCTTTATTTGCCTCTAAGGATGAAATAGTCTCATGTGATTCTGTCTCTGAGCAAGTTATAAATAAGAGAAGAAAAACTAAAAAATAGCATTGCCTCATATTAATTTTTAATTTAAATAATTATACCACTTGGTGTTTAAATACCTTTTGGTAACGCCAATATGAGATTCCACCTAAAATAGCCACTAAAACAGCTGTATAGTAGACAAAATTTGGGGTAATAATCTTTTCTCCACTAGCATAGGAATGAAGACCAACCAAATAAAAATTCACTCCAAAATAAGTCATCATAATACTAGCAAAAGCAACAATACTCATAAAGTTAAATGTCCAACTTCCACGTAAACTTGGTACGAAACGCATGTGAATTACAAATGCGTAGACCAGAATACTGATAAGAGCCCAGGTTTCCTTTGGGTCCCACCCCCAATAACGCCCCCAGCTTTCATTTGCCCACATTCCTCCAAGGAAATTACCAATGGTCAACATAATTAATCCAACTGTAATGGATAATTCATTAATGATTGTCAATTCTTTTAGATTCAAACTAATTTTTTCCTTGTTATTTTTACCTGATATAGAGATAAGGAGTAATGAAACCACTCCAATTATCATTCCTAAAGCAAAAGGACCATAACTACCCACAATAACTGCAACATGAATCATCAACCAATAGCTATCCAAAACAGGTTGTAAGTTTGCAATAGAGGGATCCATCCAATTCCAGTGGGCAATCATCAAGATCATTGAAGATACAAAAGCTGTAGCAGCCATTGTTAACATTGATTTTCTTCCAAAAATTAAACCAAAAAACATAGTTGCCCAAGCAACATAAATCATGGATTCGTATGCATCACTCCAAGGGGCATGACCAGAAATAAACCAGCGTGCGGCCAATCCTCCAGTGTGTAATACAAAAAGCAATAACAAACTGATCTTCAAAAAAGTAATAAAATACTTTAAAAGCTTTACTGGTTTAAAAATCTGAAAGATTAGTATTAAAAAAAGAAATAAACCTACATAGAGGTACCAACTAAATAATTTTTTAAAAATATCGTAACGATTATATAGAATTTCAGCATTGATTTTTTTTTCTGATGGCAATATATCCGCTCCGTACTTTCGTTGAAAACCTTCTAAACTTTCCAACAAATTATTAGCCTGTGAATAATCCCCATCGTTTTTGGCCAAACGAAGTGAGTTAAAATACAATGGTAAGATATTATGCACGTATAATGAGTCCTTGCCTCTGAAGTTTACTTCATTGAGCTCAGGAAAAGAAACCCATTTTTTTGAAGAATCACCTGGAATTGGAAATACTCGTAAAACCTTACCTTCAAGGGCTGAATAAAACAAGTTAACTCTTCGATCCACTTCTATGAAATCTTTCTGAAACTGATTTGGAACGGCTGCACGATAGGCATTTTCTAATTGAGAGGCAATCTTATAATTACCCTGATTGTCAAAAAAAGATACCAAAGAAACATATTTATCTTTTTTACTTACTCCAACGATATTTCTTATGCTATCATTTCCTCGCTTTAAATAAATTAGTGGGATATTATACCACAAAGCAGGACTTTCAATAATAGACATCATCACCTGGTCTGAATTAAGATCTCCATAAAAATCTTTTTTACTAACTTTTCTAAGTAGCTCTGATGAAAAAGTATTAGCAGGTTTCATTCGACCTCCTAAATCCTGTATCACTAATCTTCCAAATTTTTGGGCATGAACTGCATTAATTGCATTGGCATTAATAACAGAATCAAAATTAAAATTATTAGCAAGGTTTTGATTATGGTTTTGGGCATTTATGTTTGATAAACATAATAAGGAAATCACGGAAAGTAATTGCTTTTTTTTCTGTTTAATTTTTTCTAATGATTTAGAGAGTTCTTTAAACCGTGTTTTTCCAATGAAGAAAATCCCTATCATACTCAAATAAAGTAAAATGTATCCCACATAAGTGACCCAAGTCCCCCAAAAATCATGATTAACTGATAAAACAGTTCCTTTCTCGTCAGGATCAAAAGAAGCTTGAAAAAATCTATATCCCTTATGATCTAAAACATGATTCATATAAATATCGTAATCAAAAGGTTTAGTGTCCTTTATTGAAACTTTACTCATAAAAGAAGAATAACTTTTTTCAGTGCCAGGATATTTTTCTGCAATAAAATCATTCAGTTTTATTGAAAATGGAAGCTCCAATTTTTTAGAACCATACTTAAAATAGAAGTCAAGTCCTCCAATCTTAATTTTTTTCATATTGTTTACTATTCCCTTACCTCCTAATACAGTTATTGAATCCGTAATACCGTTTGTTTGGACCTTCAATTTAAGTGCATCTTGGACACCAGGATCTCCTTCCTTAGCTTTTATCCAGTCAAACTTACCTCTTAATGGGGGTTCAGGGATGACAAACTGAAAACCACTTAAATTATAAAGTGATCTAAACTGTAATTCTTGTTCATTTCCTTTAAAAACCTCTCCTGTATGCTGATCAGCCATTCTCATAAAATTACCGTCAAATGGCGTGGTTATATAATGTAAACCACCAACTGATCTAATATTTATAGCTCCTGATATCGGATTGTTTAATGTAAACAGTAAGTTGTGAATATTTGTAACCTCACCTTCTTTTAGATAATGATCATGTCTTGTGCCATCTTCGGATTCAACTATTTTAATGTAACGATCCCCAGAATCATCAAGTACAAGTTGTTCACTTACATCTTCGGAGAAATCTTGAAAACCAATTGAAAAAGATTGACCGTTAAATTCATTTTCCCATAAAAAAGAATTATTTACATACTCTGAAAATAAAAAATCCTTTTCCAATGTTTTTCTTTGAGCAACGCCATCTATATCTCCTTCAACAAATAAAGTCAAATAGGTTTTTTCAGATAGAAAGAAATTTTCAGAAATACCCTCTCTAATCGGCATAACACCTTCATATCCAAAATACCGCGTAATAAATGCTCCTGTAATAATCAAAATAAAAGACAGGTGAATCATTAAGATGGCCCATTTCTCTTTTCTCAATAATCGGTATTTAAAAATATTGCCGAAAAAATTAATCATAAATAAGCCTAAAATGAGCTCAAACCACCATGCGTTGTATACCCATATTTTAGCGGTATCCGTGCTATACCAACTTTCAATAAAGGTACCAAAGCCCATAGCCGTGGAAAAGGCGACG
>CACIXU010000032.1 GCA_902590705.1 uncultured Bacteroidota bacterium
AATAGTAATTTTAATTTTCAATTTTTTGCAGACAATGTTTTAATTGAGCAATTGGATTTATCAAATAAAAATTTTCAAGTCAAGGGCCTACTTGATCTGGATTTAGCTTATGAAAGATCTAAATTAAAAAATAATTTAAATCTTGACGGTAATGTTTATGGATTCAGCCTTAATGATTTAAAAATGGGCGATTTAAGTTTCTTTACAGATGGAAATACTCAGTCAAATTCATATGATATTAATTTATTGCTGTCAGATGATGGAAATGAAACACTTATTGGAGAGGGAAAAATTATTGGAATTAGTGACAAGCCTAAATTAGATGTTGATTTATACTTGAAAAAATTCAATATATCTTTCCTTAATCCAATTGGAAAGGGAAAGATCGATAATATTAGAGGCATGGTTTCGGGTGAGATTAATCTTAATGGTGCAATTAAAAATTTAAAACATGATGGAAAGCTTATTCTTGAAAATGGAGGTTTAGCAATTACTGATGTAAATACAGACTATACTTTTAAATCCGGTACGATTGTAAACTTAAATAATCAAACTTTTAATTTTCAACCTACGGCATTTAATGATATTAAATTTAATACGGAAGGACAAGTAAGTGGTAAAATTGAACATAATAGTTTTAATAATTGGGCATTTGATTTTGATATATCAACAGATAGAATTTTGATGATAAATATTGATGAAAATGATGATTCCGTTTTTTTTGGAAATGGATTTATAGGAGGTAAAATTGATCTATACGGTCCATCAAAAAATCTTACAATTGACGTGGTTGGATCCACTAAAGAAGGGACCAACATAAAAATTCCATGGTCTAAAGATTATGGTTTAGTTGACACTTCTTTTATAAAATATGTTGACAAAAAATCCCTTAATAATTCAAAGTATGAGTCTTCTGAAGGCGGTGAGCCTATAAAAGGATTGGAAATGAACTTTGAGCTGGATGTCAATCCTAATGCTGAAATTGGAATTGTGATTGACGAAGAAACAGGGAGCTACCTAAGTGGACGTGGTGCTGGAAATATTTTGATGGAAATCGATACGAATGGGAAATTTAATATGTGGGGTGATTTTATAACATTTGATGGGATTTATAATTTTAAAAACTTAAGTGTAATAGATAAAAAGTTTAATCTTAAACAAGGGGGTACAATTGTATGGGAGGGAGATCCTCTTTCAGCTCAAATGGATTTGGAGGCTGTTTATAGTGTTCCAGGTGGAGCGAATCCTGCTTTACTTCTTGATAACCCCAACTTTAATAGAAAAATTCCTACTGAAGTTCTTGTTCGCCTTCAGGGTAATCTATTAAAACCTGATGACCCTATATTTGAAATTGATTTTCCCAACACGAATGCAGTAGTTACCTCTGATATCAATTATCGTTTGGCTGATCCACAAACAAGTCAATTACAGGCAATTTCTTTGCTATCACAGGGTATATTTATCAACGAAGTAAGTGTAAGTGTAGAGGGTATAACCAATAACCTTTATGAAAAAGCCTCTGATATATTTAGTAATATTATGGGGAATGATCAAGGTAAGCTTGAGGTAGGACTAAACTACCTTCAAGGAGACAGAAGTCAAGTTTTAGATGTTGATTCAGAGGATAGGCTTGGCTTCACACTTTCAACACAAATAACTGATAAAATATTAATTAATGGTAAAATAGGTGTTCCAGTAGGAGGTATAGAGGAGACTTTGATCGTTGGAGACTTACAAATAGATTTTATTTTAAATCAAGAAGGAAGCTTAAAGGCAAAGGTATTTAATAAAGAAAATGAGTTTAGATATATTGGCGATGAATTGGGATATACCCAGGGTTTAGGTTTATCCTATCGGGTTGATTTTGAAACGTTTAAAGATTTGATATTTAAAATAGTAAATGGCAGTAATTCTGATAGTATTAGTTCTTTAAAGCCTTAGACAGATAATGCAAATGAATCTACATTAAATTTATCAATTAAAATTAATTTAAAAAAGATCTTTACATACTGGTTAACTTTGGATTAATAGTTAAATTTGATGCAATATTTATGCATTTATGCCCAGTAAAATTAACAAGATTGGTGTTCTTACATCTGGTGGAGACTCTCCAGGAATGAACGCTGCGGTTAGAGCGGTAGTTAGAACTTGTGCCTATCACAAGTTGAAGTGTGTGGGGATTTATCAGGGTTACCAAGGGTTAATTGATAATAATTTAACCCCCATGAATGCCAGAAGCGTAAAGGATATTATAAATAAAGGTGGTACCTTTCTTAAGTCTGCCAGATGTCTTGAGTTTAGAACACCTGAGGGAAGAAAATCAGCTTTTGAAAACGTAAAGAAAAATGATATTGACGCTCTCGTAATTATTGGGGGGGATGGCTCTTTTACTGGTGCAATGATTTTTCAGAAAGAATTTTCAATCCCAGTAATTGGAATCCCAGGAACTATTGATAACGACATAGGAGGTACCCGCTTTACCCTAGGTTATGATACCGCGCTTAATACCATCACAGATGCAATTGATAAAATACGAGACACAGCTAGTTCTCATAACCGTCTGTTTTTTGTTGAAGTTATGGGCAGAGATGCTGGGCATGTTGCTCTAAACGCTGGCGTTGGAGCCGGCGCTGAAGAGATACTTATACCTGAGGAGGATATGGGCCTAGAACGCCTCCTGGAATCTCTTAAGCGAAGTGAGAAATCAGGAAAAACATCTAGTATTGTCGTTGTAGCTGAGGGAGATAAAACTGGAGAAAATGTTTTTGAGATAGCATCATATGTAGAGCAAAATTTGCCATATTATGAGGTTCGTGTGTCTGTAATGGGACATATGCAAAGAGGTGGTGCGCCTACTTGCTTTGACCGTGTTCTTGCCTCGAGGATGGGAGTTTTTGCTGTTGAAAGTCTAATGAGAGGAAAATCTAATGTAATGGTTGGTATAAACGACGATCAAATAACCCTTTGTCCATTAGAGAAAGCTATTAAAGGAAAATCTAAAATCGATGAAGACCTTATTAGGGTCTCTGACATATTATCCATTTAAAGTAATTTAATTAAAACTAATTTATAAAATGTCAATAAAAATAGGAATTAATGGTTTCGGAAGAATTGGAAGACTTGTTTTTCGTTCAGCTATGAAACAATCAGATGTATCAATTTTAGCAATAAATGATTTACTGGATGTGAATCATCTTGCATATCTCTTAAAATATGACTCTGTTCATGGAAAATATGATGGAGAAGTAAAAGTAAAAGGAAATAATTTAGTTGTTGATGGCGAGGAAATAATAATTACCGCTGAGCGCAATCCAACTGATATTGGTTGGGGAGGAATTGGTGTTGATATTGTTGCTGAATGTACAGGCATTTTTACAACTTTAGATAAAGCTCAAGCACATATTGATGGTGGGGCAAAAAAAGTAGTTATTTCTGCGCCATCTGCTGATGCACCCATGTTTGTGATGGGTGTAAATCATTTAGAAGCTAACGCTAATCAAAATATTGTATCAAATGCTTCTTGCACAACAAACTGTCTTGCTCCAATTTCAAAAGTATTAAATGATAATTTTGGAATTGCCGAGGGTTTGATGACAACTGTTCATGCAACTACAGCAACTCAGTTTACTGTTGATGGACCATCTAAAAAAGATTTTAGAGGAGGTAGAAGTGCTTTGGTTAACATAATGCCCGCATCAACAGGAGCAGCAAAAGCTGTTACTAAAGTCATCCCTTCTTTAGTTGGTAAGTTAACAGGAATGGCTTTTAGGGTTCCTACTGCAAATGTTTCCGTAGTTGATTTAACCGTCAAGTTAAATAATGAAACCTCCTATGACAAAATTAAAGAGGTCATGAAATTAGCTTCTGAAAATGAAATGAAGGGTGTTTTAGGTTATTGTGACGAACCGTTGGTATCTCAAGATTTTGTCGGTGACAAAAGAACATCAATTTTTGATGTAAATGCTGGAATGGAATTAAACCCAAGTTTTTACAAAATTATTTCTTGGTATGATAATGAATGTGGCTATTCTAATAAGTTGATTGATTTAGCCAAGCATATTTATCAACTCTAAAGCTAAACAATGATTTTTGTTGTTGATAGTGGTTCCACCAAAACCGATTGGATTTCATTAAATTCTGAAGGGGATATCCTTTTTTCCACGCAGACTCTAGGATTAAACCCTCAAGTTTTACCTAGTTCTATCCTGACAGAGAGAATAATAAATAATTATGATCTTTATCAAAATAGAGAAAAAGTTTCTTACATATATTTTTATGGAGCAGGCTGTGGTGTTAAGACCCCTGTTAAAAGAATAGAAAAAGTTTTCAAAGAAATTTTCGTTAATGCCAAGTTTTCAATAAAAGAAGATACCTATGCAGCTGTTTATTCCACTATTTCTATTGGTCAATCCGCCATTGTATGTATATTGGGTACAGGTTCAAATTGTACTCATTTTGATGGAAGTAAAATAGAGCAAAGAATAGATTCACTTGGATACGTCCTAATGGATGAGGCTAGTGGAAACTTTTATGGAAAGCAGTTAATTAGAGCATATTATTTTAAAACCATGCCCACTCAATTGGCAGAGGAACTTAAAAAACAATTTGATCTCTCCGCTGATACAATAAAAGAAAATGTCTACCGAAAGGATAACCCTAATACTTACCTGGCTAAATTTGCTCAATTCGTTATTGAGCACAAGGAAGTCCCTGAAATGAAAGCTATTATTCATAATGGTCTTGAGAGATTTATATCTCATCAAATTCTTCAATTTGAGGATGCCAAAAGCATACCAATACATTTTGTAGGGTCTATTGCTTTTTATTTAAAGACAGAGGTAGAAGAAGCTCTAATTAATAATGGATTAAAAATAGGAAATGTCATTAAAAGACCTATTGACGGTCTCGTAGCTCATCATAAACGATTATTATACTCCTCTTAATATTTGATATTAAATATTTATTTAACTGCAATCATTGAAATTTCGATCCTGACATTTTTAGGTAACGTCTTTACAGCTAATGTTTCCCTAGCAGGAGCTGATTTATTTTCAAAATAACTACTGTATATTTGATTAACTTGTCCAAAATTTTCCATATCAGAAAGAAAAATAGTTGATTTTACTACATTTTCAAACTTCATCTCTGCGGCATCCAAAATGTAACCAAGATTTTCCATAACCTGTTGTGTCTCCTTTTTAATATCACCTTGAACTAATTCCATATTTTCTGATTTTAATGGAATTTGACCCGATATATAAAGTGTATCATTTGCCATTACAGCCTGATTATATGGGCCTATTGGTGTTGGAGCATTTAAAGTTGATATTATTCTTTTTTTCATTGTTTTAATTTTATCTTAAACGTCTATCCGGTTCTCTGTTTTTCTCATATTTTATATCGCTTAGTAAACCTGATTTAATCCCTATAAAAAAGTTCCATGATGCGCGATTACTAAAGGGTATCCAACTGAAGTCTAATCGCCAGCTATCAAGATCACGATTAAATCTTAATTGGGTATAAGTGAATCCATGGTTTTTAAAATCAAATCCTGATGATCCGCCTATTTTCCATTTCGGAGTAAGCTCTACATCTCCAGAGAACATTAATGAATTATTAGAGAAGTCATTTTGTCTTCTTGAATTGTTATATGTCAATGAGTATGTTAGTCTAAGTTTCCATGGAATTTCAGATCGATAAGAGGGATATTTTGTTTTATCATTCTCTTCCTGGTCTTCCTCTGCTTCGTATGAATAATCTTGATTTCCTCTTCCAATTGTGTCACCAAAAAGATCATCTGCTCTCCCTCCTCCTGTTGCATTTTCGTAATAATTATATGGATCCTCCTCTTCATCTTCAGTTTTCTTTTTTTTATCCTTGTCTTTTTTAAAAGTATCACTGGAAAAACTATAACCAGTATTTAAATTAGCACTCGTTATTCTAAAAAGACCTCCATCTGTATCAAAATGAAATTTATTAACTCTTAGGTTGTTATCATCTAAACCATACGGGTCTAGTGTGGCACCAAGGTTTACAGCCATTTTTTTATCAAATAAATCAATTCCAGTCGAAACTCTGACCGGACTCCATTTGAATTGATTAGCTATGAAATTATAGCTGGTGCTAAGATTAAGCTGTTTGATCAATTGAATTTTTTTAAGCTCTGTTTTTGTTGTATCGGGATCAACCACTTTTGCTTCGAATAGATTATTTATACTTATTCCCATACTTTTTGAGATCCCTCTTGAGGGTTGTCCAAATAAACCACCCTCAAATTGGGTATATTCTCTTGTATTTCCATCTGCATCAATAATATATTCATCATAATATTGATCAAAACTAGGTGCGGAACTATAACTAATTGATGGTCGAATAGTGTGGCGAATAGATCGTATTTTTTTATCTTCTTTGAAGTTAACTGTTCCATAAATATTAGTTGCTAGACTTAAACCATAACTATATGTTCTAAAGGCCTTTAATCCACTTATTGTATCTTTTACAGCAACTCCTAATGAGGGATCATAGTCATTATATTTAATGGTCTTCGGCTGCCAAACCTCTAGGTAATTTGCACTTGCAGCCATATTAAAATATTTAAGTATTTTAAAATTTGTACTCAAAGGTATTGTATGTTGAATTCCAGATTTCGCGTTTTCAAACATCCTACTTGTAAACAGATCGTCCTCTGTTGTTACTATTCTGTTTTCTGCTCTAGTACTATACTGAAAATTTATATTTTGAATTAAACCTTTTTTTGGCTTGTCTTTAGGTTCAAAGGGAAAAATTCTATCGATATTACCCTGAAAAGTGGGTAGCGTTAGATTAACACTTTTAGTATTTGAATTCTGATTTAAATTAGCATTTATACTCATATTAATACTAGGATTACCGGGAATCCTCTTAGAATAGGCAACTGACGAACTCAATGTGTTATTTAAAAAATTTGGACTATTCAATTGATTAACTGACTCCCGGAAATAATCACTACTTCCAAAGTTTACTGATGCTGAAAAATTAGAGTTTGGACTTGCTTTTGGATCTTTAGAGTGATTCCATCTTACATTAAATACAGTTGATTTTGAATAACCTGGAAGACCCTTTTCTCCACTAATTAAATTTTCAAACCTTAGACTCAATGCACCACTAAAATTA
>CACIXU010000033.1 GCA_902590705.1 uncultured Bacteroidota bacterium
AAGGTAAATACTGACTTCTTTATTGAGCCAGAGGAACTAAAAGACTTTAAAGATGGACATAAAGTAATTGTTGATTTTAAAGAATGGCCAAAAAAAGCATCTTCTCCTTTTGGCAGAATTATAAAATCACTTGGAGAACCAGGAGAACTCAATACAGAAATGCATGCGATAATGCATGATTATAGTTTTCCTGAGGATTTTCCTCCTGATGTTATAAATTATACACAAAAAATTAGTAAAAAAAATCAAAAAAATAAGATTTCAGCTAGAAGAGACTTTAGAAAAAAAACAACATTTACAATTGATCCTGTCACTGCCAAAGACTTTGATGATGCAATATCTTATGCTCCTATGGCAGGAAATAAGACAGAAATAGGGATTCATATAGCCGATGTTTCTCATTATGTTAAACCAAACTCTATTTTAGATGAAGAAGCTTATAAAAGAGCAACATCAGTCTATCTTGTAGACAGGGTGGTACCAATGTTGCCTGAACTCTTATCTAATGGCGTGTGTTCTTTAAGGCCAAGAGAGGAAAAATTTACATTTTCAGCGGTATTTGTTTTAAATGACAAAATGGTGATAGAGGAAGAATGGTTTGGTAAAACACTTATTTATTCCGACCATCGCTTTTCTTATGAAGAGGTTCAATTTATTTTAGATTCAGAAGATAAAAGGGTTACTGCTGATGTATCTTTAAGCGGTCAATCTTACAGTGTATCTGAAAAAATATATTCTGCCTTAATAAAACTTAATTCCTATGCAAAGTTACTAAGAGAAAAAAGAATGAAAAAAGGTGCTTTATCATTCGATAGAGTCGAGGTGAATTTTGATTTAGATAAACATGATAATCCAAGTAGTATTTATTTTAAGACATCAAAGGATGCAAATAAACTCGTAGAGGAACTAATGTTACTTGCTAATAGAAGGGTAGCAGAGTTTATTGGAAAATTTAAACAAAAAAAACCTTTTGTGTATAGAGTTCATGATTTGCCTGACGAGGATAAATTAACTAATCTCCAAAACGTTGCTAAAAATTTAGGATATCAACTAGACCTAAATTCCAATGAAATAAATAAGTCTCTTAACATACTATTGAAAGAATCTCATGGTAAAAGCGAACAACAATTAATAGACACCCTCACAATTCGTGCTATGAGTAAAGCAGTTTATACTACAGATAATATAGGACATTATGGATTAGCCTTTGAGTATTATACACATTTCACTTCACCCATTAGAAGATATCCAGATGTTCTAGTACACCGTTTGCTAGAATCTTATATTAACGGTTATAATAATATTAATAAAGAAGCTCTTGAAGAGGCCTGTATTCACTCATCTAGTAGAGAACAATTAGCAACTAAAGCGGAAAGAGATTCAATAAAATACATGCAAGTCAAATTCATGGAAGATAAAATTGATCAATGTTTTGAAGGGGTTATATCTGGAGTAACAGACAGAGGAATCTATGTAGAAATTTTAGAAAACAAGTGTGAGGGGTTTATTAAAATAAGCGAAATAAAAGGAGATTATTTTATTTATAATGAGCAGACACACAGCTTAATTGGAGAGAAAACTAAAAAGTGTTATCAATTAGGAAGCCTTGTTAATATAATTGTAAAAAAGACAGATTTATTAAAAAGACAATTAGATTTCATTTTGTCAGATACATTAGAATAAATAATTAATTTAGGATTAAATAATATAAACGATGATTCGAGTTAAGTATATTTTTTGTTTTTTTCTCATCTTACCATATTTTGTTAAAGCTCAAGAAGAAAACCAAATAAATGAGGCCACTAACGAGAGAGAGGTTTTAGTCGATGAATTTATAAATATTAAAGTATATTCCGGTATTGAAGTCAAGCTCATACCCTCTGAAGAAAATAAGCTTGTTATAAGTGGAGAAGATAATGTAAGTGTAGTAACAAAAATAAAGAGAAAGACACTTAAAATTCGTCATTCATTAGAACATATTCTTAACCCAACTTTTACTTATGTTGAATTATATCATAAGGCCATTTTAGACGAAATATCTCTTTATCAAGGGAGCGATTTAAGTTCCGACAAGACTTATAACCAAACCAGTATTTCGCTCAAAGTACAAGAAGGATCTTCTATGAGCCTAGTTTTTCAAGGAGAGAAAATTTCTTCACTAGTTAGCACCGGGGGTCAACTCTTTTTATCAGGCAAAGTTACTAATCACCAAACTGTTGTTAATAGCGGAGGGGCTTGTGAGGCAGAAACACTTATATCCGAACAAACAAAAGCTAGTGTTACAGCAGGAGGCTTATCATATGTAAACGCATCTAAACTGATAGAGGCTAAAGTTACTGCAGGAGGAATTATTCGAATCTACGGTAATCCAAATAAAATAGTAACCAAAAAAACAATTGGGGGGCAAATTTTTGAAATGAAATGATTAACTAAACAAGGAAATATCAAGAGGCATCGAGCGGATTCGAACCGCTGTACAAGCTTTTGCAGAGCTCTGCCTAGCCACTCGGCCACGATGCCATCCCTCAAAAGTAATAAAATTTTAATCTATATTTTTTTCAAACTATCTACTTCCTCTTCTTATGATAGTTACTGCTGATATATTGCCATTAATTGGAGGGTTTTGCTTTGCAACCTTTACCTTAACGTTTTTTACCATTTTCATTGTACGAAGGATCCTAGACACTATTCGTTCTGCTACATGTTCAAGAAGCTTTGAGTTGATTGCCATTTCTTCATTCACGATCTTGAGCAAATCAACATAATTTATCGTATCCTCGAGTTGGTCAGAAATGGCAGCATCTTTTAGATCTGCTTTAACATTTAGGTTTACAATGTAATCACTTCCAATTCTAGCCTCCTCTTTCATACACCCATGAAAGGCATAAATACTTATATTCTCTAAAACAATTTCATCCATCTAATGTTTTTGGCAAATATATAATACCCTATAATTATATTCTCACAATTTTGCTTTTAATATATTTGATAAAATTTTTTATGGCCGAGCGACCACTAAATTTTATTGAGCATATTATAGAAGAAGACTTAAAATCAGGTTTATCTCCAAAACACTTGCGTTTTCGTTTTCCACCGGAGCCTAACGGTTATTTACATATTGGCCATATAAAGGCCATTTGCTTAAACTTTAATCTGGGGTACCGCTACAACGCTCCAGTTAATCTAAGGTTTGATGATACTAACCCGGCAAAAGAAGAATCTCAATTTGTTGAGGCAATCAAAAAAGACATTAGTTGGTTGGGATTTCGTTGGGATAAAGAATGTTACGCATCCGACTATTTTCAACAATTATATGACTGGGCCATATTGTTGATAGAAAGGGGCTTAGCTTATGTTGATTCTCAAAATTCCGAGCTAATAGCATCACAAAAAGGAACCCCTACTCAAGCAGGAGAAAATAGTCCTTATCGAGGTAGAACAATTGAGGAAAACAAATTGCTTTTTCAACAAATGAAAGGAGGAGTTTTCGACGAGGGGTGTCATGTGCTCAGGGCAAAAATTGATATGGCTTCTGCCAACATGTTACTGAGGGACCCAGTAATTTATAGGATTCTTAATAAACCTCATCACCGGACCGGTAAGGAGTGGTGCATTTACCCAATGTATGATTGGACACACGGAGAATCAGACTACATAGAAAGCATATCTCATTCACTTTGTTCATTAGAATTTAAACCTCACCGCGACCTTTATGATTGGTTTCTCGATGCATTGTCCCCGCTTAAAAATATTCGACCCAAACAGCGTGAGTTTGCAAGATTAAACCTTTCTTATACTGTTACCAGCAAAAGAAAACTTAAAAAACTTGTAGACCAAGGTCATGTTAATGGTTGGGATGATCCAAGATTACCAACTATCAGCGGGCTAAGAAAAAGAGGTTATACTCCGGAATCTCTTCAAAACTTTGTTAAAGCTGCTGGTGTAGCTAAAAGAGACAATATCATTGACGCATCTTTGTTAGAGTTCTGCGTCAGAGACCACCTTAATAAAATTGCCCCACGTGTTATGGCGGTCACCAAGCCGGTTAAGTTGACTATTAAAAATTACCCAGCAGGACAAACCGAAATGGTCACAGCTAAAAATAACCCTGAGGATGAAAAGGCTGGGCAGCGAGAAATTCCCTTTTCAGGAGATCTCTATATCGAACAGGAGGACTTTCGTGAAGAAGCCAACCGTAAGTTTTTTAGATTATCCCTTGGACAAGAAGTTCGCTTGAAGAATGCTTATATAATAAAAGGTGAAGAGGTCATAAGAAACCCTGATGGAGAAATAGAGGAAATCATATGCACTTATGATCCTTTGAGCAAAAGTGGATCAGGCTCTAAAGAGAGTCAAAGAAAAGTCAAGGGGACTTTACACTGGGTTACCCGTTTAGATTCACTGCCGATTCAAATTAACTTATATGACCGCTTATTTTCAATCCCTGAGCCCGACAAAAACAAAGATGAAGACATTAGCGTGTATTTTAATCAACAATCTTTGGAGATAACTAATGGATATATTGAGCCTCATGTACTCAACTATCCTATAGGATCAAAGTTTCAATTTCAGCGCATAGGATATTTCATTCTAGATAGTAAAAACGATGAAGGCCAACTCGTTTTTAACAAAACAGTTGGCCTTCGTGATAATTGGCAAAAGACTTAATTAGGATTTATCAACCTTTTTATCGTCAATTCTTTTTTTATTTTCTTTTTTCATGGCCTCACCAATCTGGTTACTAGCTGAAAAAGAAGCCACCATGTTGTTTAGCATATCACTTCCAGCTTGGGGCGAATTAGGCAGCAAAATAAGATTACTGTTAGTTTCTTCTCCTATTGACTGGAGTGTATCGTAATGCTGGGTCACAACAATCAGCGCCGATGCCTCTTGTGAATTAATACCAACATTATTAAGTACGTCTACAGATTCTTCCAATCCTCTTGCAATTTCTCTTCTCTGATCCGCGATTCCTTGACCTTGAAGACGTTTACTTTCAGCTTCCGCTTTGGCTTTTTCAACGATTAAGATTCTGGCAGCATCACCGTCATATTGGGCTGCAATCTTTTCCCTCTCCGCAGCGTTAATTCGATTCATGGCTGTTTTTACTTCTGCATCGGGGTCAATGTCTGTTACTAGAGCTTTAATAATATCATATCCGTAATTAATCATAGCGTCATTTAACTCTCCTTTTACAGCGTTAGCGATTTCATCCTTTTTTTCAAACACGTCATCTAATCTCATTTTTGGGACGACTGCCCTTACTACATCGAACACATAAGATGTTATTTGGTCTTGGGGAAAGTCAAGTTTGTAAAATGCATCATAAACTTTTTCAGGAAGTATTTTGTATTGGACAGAAACTTTAAGTTTGACAAAAACATCATCTTTCGTTTTTGTTTCTACGATCACGTCTAGCTGTAAAATTCTCATGCTTACTCGTCCTGCTATTTTATCAATAAGTGGAATTTTAATATGAAGACCAGGTTTTCGTATGGCAAGAAATTTACCAAAGCGTTCAATTACAGCAGCAGTTTGTTGTTTAACCACAAAAACTCCTGAGAGAATTAAGAGGATAATTGAAAAAATAATAATATAGGTAGTAAGGTCCATAGGCTAATTATTTAAATAGATTATTAATTTTTTGAGTCTTCTTAAAGTTACTTCTTTTTCGAGCAAGCCACAAACGCTAAAAATGTCAGGGCCAGTTAAACTCCCAACAATTGCAAGTCTTAAGCTTTGCATAATTACGCCAAATTGAATATCAGCTTTTTTGTTCCAAGTTTGTAATATTTGTTTCCAATTTGCAGCGGGGATATTTTTTTCGATTAATTCAATCAAAAAATTGAGTGCTTTTTCAGGTTTGCTGTTTTCAATTTTTTTTATAACTTTCTCATCGTATGTTGTTGGATCATTAAACAAAGGGCTAGCTTCAGACTGGAAGTCTTCTAATAAAAATAACCGCTCTTTTAAAAGCTCATAAATGGCAAGTTTGCTTTTTTCTGACTTAACCTTCGACATGGTGCTAAAAAACGCAGGAAAACGCTCTAAAACTGATTTTGACTCTGAGCGTTCTATAAATTTGTGATTTATCCATCGCGCTTTATTAAAATCGAACCTGGCCCCTCCTTTTTGTATTTTTCTTATGTCAAACAAGCGGATCAATTCTTCTAATTCAAAAATTTCTTTTTCAGTTCCTGGGTTCCATCCCAACAGTGAAATATAATTTAAAAGTGCTTCTGGTAAAAAGCCCCTTTCTTTAAATCCAATATTGTCATTCCACTTTAAGGGATATACGGGAAAACCTAGTTGATCTCCATCTCTTTTTGAGAGCTTTCCCTTACCCTCTGGTTTTAAGATTAACGGTAAGTGCATGAACTGGGGAGCGGCCCAATCAAAAGCATAATATATCAGCTGGTGTAAGGGCAAGGATGGCAACCATTCCTCTCCGCGAATCACGTGTGAAATTTTCATGTGGTGATCATCGACAACATTGGCAAAATGATATGTTGGCATTCCGTCTGCTTTAATCAAAATCTTATCATCAATTTCGTCGCTGTTAATTTTGATCTTACCCCTTATTTTGTCCTCTACAGTTACGGTAATCCCAGACTCTACCCTAAGACGAACAACATAGCTCTCCTCTTTTATTCTTTTTTTCGTTTCCTTTTCACTAAGGCTTAGAGAGTTTAATAAATCATTTCTGTTTAGTGAACAATACTTAAATGACTGCCCTTTTTTTTCGTATTCTCTTCTCAGTTCAGCCAATTTCTCATCTGAGTCAAAAGCGTAATAAGCCTTTCCTGTTTTAATAAGTTTTACAATTTCCCGCGTGTAAATTTCTTTTCTTTCGCTTTGTCTGTATGGGCCAAAACGCCCCTTCTTTTTAGGCCCCTCATCTTGTTTAATACCAAGCCATTTAAGCGATGTTGTGATATAATCCTCTGCGCCATCAACCCATCGGCTCTGATCTGTATCTTCAATTCTCAAAATAAATTCACCATTGTGTTTTTTGGCATAGAGATAGTTGAATAGTGCCGTCCTTAATCCTCCAATGTGAAGCGCCCCTGTTGGGCTTGGTGCAAATCTAACGCGTATGCTCATAAATAA
>CACIXU010000034.1 GCA_902590705.1 uncultured Bacteroidota bacterium
ATCTGGATCTTTTTGACTATCAGCACAACCATCAGAGTCTACTGAGGCTCCATTTGGAGTATTGGGACATTGATCTAAAGCATCATTCACTCCGTCTGAATCTGAATCTCCGTGAAGGCTAACAGAATTACTGGATTGATTGGTACTAGCAATAGCAGCATCGGAATCATAAATTGAATTTTGAATTGGTACCACAGTTACTGTCTCACTTCCATTTATAGAGCCTGATATGGCAATTCCTAAAGTATAAGTATTGCCATTTATAGAAATACTTGATGGAGTGGACGACGAAAGTGACGCTGTACCTCCATTAATTGAAAGTGCAAAATCTGAAGTCTCTAAAGCACCTGATCCACCGTTTGTACTATAAACTGCCTCACTGAAAGTTACGTTTATGGATAAGTTGTTATCTGATACTGTAGTTTCAGTAATTGCTGGACTCTCATTAATATTATTAACATTTATGGTCAAAGCCCTAGCTGAAGCGTTAACTCCATCGGATACCTGCAAATATATACTTAAATTTGAGTTAGTTTCATAATCAATATTTCCAGCAACTAAAAGCTGATTACCTGAAACAGAAAATAATGAATTATGCATATCATTAGTGCCATTACCGCCTACTAAAGAATAAGTTAGATTAGGAGAGTCTGGATCGTTAGCTGTCAGGTTTCCAACTAATGTTCCTATTGGTGACTCCTCATCTACATTACCTGAATTTGATCCAGAAGTTGGGAATAAAATTGTCCCCGATACAGTTGTTGGTGAATTGTGTAATGTTCCATTTGTACCATTAACTCCGGTTTTATTTGTCGCACTTCCACCTTCAAACTGGTAATAAGATATTAAACCTGATTCTTGCCCAGATAGGTTAAAATTTTTGTTGTAATTAATTTGGTTCTGGGTTCTGGCATAATTCCAAATTCTAACTTCATCAACAGCTCCATTAAAAAAATATGTTGCGCTACCCTCAGTTCTTCCGGCTCCAATTCTAAGTGGTCTAGCTGGAATTGAGTTAAATCCGACACGACTGTATCCAGCTGTTTTGGTACCAACTAAAATGCCATTTACGTAAAAGCGATAGGTTGTTCCATCATAAGTTGATGCTAAGTGAGTCCATATGCCAAATTTTAAAGTATTACCATCATAAATTTCTTCATTTGTAGAGGATGTGGTGTGAATACCCTCCCACGAACCACTTCCTGCTGTAAACGACCATTTTTCCAATCCATTTACAGCGTAAAAATTATATCCTGACAAATTATTCCATGGAGCTGAGCCATATCTAGAACTTAGTGGAGACTGAAAGTTATTTGTGGTTTGGTCAAGACGAGCCCATAGTTCTATTGTAAACTCTGCTGGGTGATTTACTGCTGCATATGGCACTTCAATATAACTATTAGTTCCATTAAATTTAAATGCATCTGAATTAATGGCAGTTGATGAAATGCCAATATCTGTAGGCGCCTCGTTAATATTTGTTACACTTACCGTAAAGGCCTTGGCATAATTACTAGATCCATCATATACATTAATGTAAATATTGTAAGAATTTTTAGTTTCAAAATCAAGAGTTGTACTTGTTAAAAGTGTAGTGCCACTAATTACAAAACTATTGTTATCAGTATCATTAGTTCCATTACCAGTTACTAAGGAAAAAGTTAATGAACTAATCGAGGTGTCACTGTCAACAGCTGATAAATTTCCTACTATGCTTCCAATTGAGGCAGTCTCAGTTATTGTATTTGAAGTTAAAGAAATGTCAGATGGAGGCCTATTTTCACCAGTAAGTGAGTAGTAATTATTTGAAACTTGATTAGCCGATAACTTAGTCCCATAAATAATAATTGATTGAACTTGTCCATTTAAATAATAATTAGTTCCCGCCCTGGAGCCGAGGTAAAAATGGTGATCTGAAAAAGATCCATTAATTGTAGCTGTCGAATTTGGGTATGGGGATGATGTAAATGGAATAAGTGTATGATCAACATAGGAAAGTCTTCCTGTTGCATCATTTACCATACTATGAATATTAGTATGCAAGTGCCAATTAGAATTAATATTAAACTGATAATTTCTTCCTGAATTTCCACTAAAACCTCCGTTTTGATTTGTATGATGGGTATTATTTACAAAAGGACCACCAGCGGCATGAGCAAATAATCCAAATCCCCCTGATTGATTATTCCAGTTTGTTGAATACTCGTAAGTAGCTTCAGTTGAATTAGTATTTTCAGTTTTAAAATAAATTTGAACAGTAACGTTTGAAAAACTACTTAAGTCTAATGATGTAATTGTTCTTGCCCAGTCATTTGAGCCGTCAAAATCAAAATATCCAGAGTTATTATAAGTCGCCCCGTAAATTCTAAAATCATTTCCATTGCCAGACAAATCATACCAGTCTGTCCCACTTCCTGGATAAGAAGCAACGTTCCTTGCATCTAAATACAAGATTACATTATCACTCACAATTCCTCTAACTAGATTAGCAGAATTGTTTGATTGATTCGAAGACCCCACATTACCAGCAAAATCATAAACTGAATTAGGTTGAATTGAAACAGTAATTATCTCGCTTCCATTTGGAGTACCACTTAAATTTACCCCTAAACTTACTTTCGTACCACTAACAGTTATACTTGTTGGAGTTTGGGAATCTAGGGTTGCTGACCCGCCACTAAGTGACAGATTAAAATGACTTGTTTGTAAAGTACTTGACATATGGTCAGAGAAAATTACATTAACCTTTGAATTGTCAAGCTCCATTCTTGTCGCAGTAATGTATGGAGGCTCATTGTCAATTGATACATAATTATTTAAAAGTTCAGCATTTGAAAGCTCTCTTGTGTGTAGCATAATTTTTTTGACTCGAGCAGCTAAGTCATGAGTTCCATTAGAAAATCCTCCAAAAAGTTTATTAAAGTTTAGATTTGGTCTTCCGCTCCAGTCAGTATTAGAGGCCGTGTTTAAAACTTTTTCTCCACCATTTAAACTATAAAAACTTTTACCATCATCGGTTACACCAAAAGATAGAATCGAATATCCAGTATCCAGCAGATTTACTCCTAAATTAGTACCAGCCACTCTATTATTATCTTTCCATTCAAAGCTGTCACCACTGGTTCCGTATTTTCCAAACTCATATTTATATCCGCCACCGGTTTGCATAAGAAAATAATTCCACCATGACTGATTTTGAGTTGGAATATCAACTATCATGGTCATGGTCCATCCTACAACTGGAATATTAATAGCCGAAGCAAAATTCAATCTATCTCCGTTTCCATCAAAATAAATATGACCCCCATCTGATGCACTGAAAGATGTATTTCCGTGAAATGTAGCATGGTTATTACTTCCAGATAAGTCTAGCCAGTTAGATCCAGATCCAGAGTATGAGTTTGAATTATTTGCATCCAAATCCAGTATCAGCTCATCAGTTAATTCTACTACATTATTTACTGATAATGTAAAAGCTTTGGCAAAATCAGTTGTGCCATCATTTACATTTACATAAATATTGTATGATGTTTTAGTTTCATAATCAATGGTTGAATTTGTAAGAAGAGTTGTTCCGCTTATTGTAAAACCGCCATTATCATCATCTTGTGCATCTCCACTGCTGGCAAGTGTATAAGTAAATGTTCCATTTTGATTCATTCCCGTTGACGAGAAATTTCCAATAGTTGTACCTACGGATGAGTTTTCAGTTACTGTATTACTAGAAATAGATATGTTTCTAGGATCTTGATAGTAAGCGTAGTTGTTCGCAATTTCTTGATCATTAAGGGCTCTGTTGTATACTCTTACTGAATACAACCTCCCTTTATAATAATGCCCATGGCCGCTTAGAAATCCAATGCTAGCCGCGCCATTTGTAAACCCTGGATTAGATGTACTATTCCCTCCAGATCCAAGTATTGAATTACCATTTAGAAATACCTGGCGTCTGTCATTTCCCGAAGGTTTTGACCTTAATATTACATGTACTTTTTGATTTAAAATATTAACTGCACCATTTATTCTATTTGTACCATCACAACAACCACCCACATCATAATAAATATTGTTATTACCCCAAGGTATGTGAGCATTTATTCCATAAGCATAAGTATCACCCCCGTTCCCTTTAAAGTTAATTACAGTCTGGTTTGTAATTGTAGTATTCATTAATACTATTTCAATAGTGTGGTCAGTCTGGGATAATCCAAATGAGTTAGAAGGAGGACCAGTCATTCCGTCATTCCCGTCAAAAACAAAATATCCATCATTATTGTATGTAGCTGTATTAATATTAAAGTCCTTATTATTTCCACTTGTGTCATTCCATGTACTTCCACTCCCACTATAGGAGGAAGGGTCAGACGCATCAAGATTTAAAACCAATCCGTTTGTGGTGATTTGTGCATTAAGGTGGGTTAACGCAAGTGATAAAAAAATTACTATATTTTTTCTTAACATTCCTTTTTAATTAAAAATATACATCCAACCTTCTTCAACTGTGGTTTCATCACCTCTGTCGATTATATAGTAATAAGGTCCTGAAGGTAATAAATTTCCATTTTTATCCTTCCCATCCCAATTGTTTTTATAACTCCACGACTCATAGACTACATTCCAATTAGTAGAATAAACCTTGACATTAGCCGATGGATACTTTTCTATATTTACTATTCTCCATTTGGATTCTACTCCAGGCTGATTGGGGGTAAGTAACTCTGATACAAACAGCGGGATTACTTCTTCTCCTTTCTGGTTTTTCACTGGATCCTCTGGGAAGCCGTCATTATTATCATCCAGATCTGTATTGTCACCTATACCATCTCCATCGGCATCTATTGACTCACTAGGATCATAAGGGAATGCATCACGATCATCTGGTACTCCGTCGTTATCTGAATCATAATCATAATAATCTGCTATACCGTCACCATCTGAGTCAGCACAGGCGTTTTCATTATATGGCCATAGATCCTCTTCATCCAAACAACCATCGTTATCATCATCTGCATCTATACAATCTGGAATTAAGTCATTATCATAATCAGATGGAATGAAGAATTTTCTAATCGGATTTGACCCGCACTCAATTTCCACCAGGTCACTATACCCATCGCCATCATCATCCTCATCGGTATTATTACCAACACCGTCACTATCGGTATCAAGCCATTCAGAGGAGTCTAACGGGAAAGCATCTTTTCTATCAATAACATTATCGTTATCATCATCCTTGTCTAGGTTGTTACCAATACCATCACCATCGGTATCTAGCCACTCTTTAGAATTAAGCGGGAATGCATCTACAGTATCAAGATAACCATCGTTGTCATCATCAGTATCTGCGTTATTACCTATACCATCAAGATCAGTATCGAACCACTCAGATGAATCTAATGGGAAATAGTCATCTCCATTTCGATAACCATCATTATCATTATCAGAATCACAAACATCCCCAATTCCATCCCCATCAACATCAGATTGTTTTGGGTTTGGAATACGTGGACAATTATCTTTTGAATTGATAATCCCATCATTGTCATAGTCAGTCGGATTTTCAGTTGGCGTTTGATTTTGATTATTATTATTTTGATTCTCCGCAGGGTCCTCCTGATTTGTTTGAGTTTCTGCACAACCATTTGATCCAACTTCTGTTCCAACTGGAGTATTTAAACAATAATCTAAGTAATCTGCAACACCATCGTAATCTGAATCAATTTGATCTCTACTACAGCCATTTTGATCCACCGTTGTTCCTGAAACAGTATTTGGACATAAATCTCTGGCGTCAATAACTCCATCATTATCTCCATCACAATTAGTACAAGTTGTATTATATGGCTGAAGATGACTTGCAGGGAATCCTTGAAGGTCGAAAATTGAATTATAAACTGGTGTCACCTCGAATAATTCATTTCCATTGGGAGCGCCAGAGAGGGTAAACTTAATTTTATATGTATCTAAAGTTCCAGAGACAGAATCAGGTAGGGGAGTACTCAGTGTTGCAGCTCCTCCTGAGACTGTAAGATGGAAAACGTTATATTTAAGGGGCGTATTATATGGCGGCTGATCTGATCCATTGACAGGCTCAGAGAATTTAACTGTTATCTCATTCATTGCGGAATTTAACGATACACCGTCAATGATTGGTGGGTTATAATTTAAAGTAACTTCATTGTTAGACTGATTCTGGTATGCTCTAAGACCATCACTGTCATAAATGTTAGAATCACCATTTGGTTTTACAGTAATTTTCTCCTGACCATTGTATTTCCCATTAAGCGAATAGGTAAGTTTATAAAAATTCCCATCCTTAACTATAGAAGTAGGGTGGCTATTAGATAATGTAGCATTTCCCCCTGCAATGTAAAGCCTCAAATCATTTGTGTTTAGATCACCTGTTCCATCACTATTTGTAAATACTGGTTTACTAAACCTCACTTTAATAAATTCATTGCTAGGTGTTATTCTAGTTTCTTTTATGATTGGATTTTTAGAAACCGTCATATTAATAGTATTACTTTTCCCTTTTATTGTATAGGAACATGTTCCCGTTGGACCAGCACTGTATGGCATCTCCATGGCACAAACAACATCATAATTATTTATTATAACTCCAGGAGAGAAAGATTTAGATGATCCATACTGTTTTAATTCACTGTTTACATACCATTTAAAAGTCTGATTTGAGTTAAATCCTGTAGTTGAAGTTACCGTAAATGAGGCCTGTTCAAAATCAGCAATTGATGTTCCTAAATCGGATACAATTGAGATGCCTTGAAGGCTAATATTATTATCAGTGAAAAATTCTATTCCGGTATTATTACCCTCATTATTTGAGTTTGGTCCAGCAGTAACTGTTGTGGTAGAGGAAAAGTTTATGTCTTTAACGGATGTGTAATCTATGCATACTGAATTATTTCCAAGATCAATAATTGCTTGAGTTCCAGTAGA
>CACIXU010000035.1 GCA_902590705.1 uncultured Bacteroidota bacterium
TCCAAGTGCTTCCTTCTGCTACCGCTAATTTAAACACCCCAGTGCAGATATTTGCTATAGGTCAGACAAAAAGGGTTATAGTTCAAGTTAAGAATTTAGGTAAATCTTTCAAGGGTAAATTAATTCTAAAATCACCTGAATCATGGATTATAAAACCAAGTCACCAAGAAGTAATGATCGATGGAAAAGGAATTGAAAAAGAATTTATTTTTAATGTAACTGCTCCTAAAAGTGAAGAAGTAGTCCAATTACGACCTGAATTAACAAATGACAAGGAAAAAATCCAAGCAGCCATTCAAGAGATTTCTTATGACCATATTCCTCAACAATATATGGTCCAACCCTCATCTACCCGAGCTGTAGCCTTGAATTTAAAAACAGGTGTCAACAGGGTTGCATACATTAATGGTGCTGGTGATAATGTTGCTAAGAGTTTGGAAGCTGTAGGGGTAATTGTGGAAAAATTTGATAGTGACGACATTACCCTTGAAAAATTAAAATCTTTCGATGCTGTTATATTAGGTATTCGAGCATTCAATGTTGATGAATCTCTTTCCTACAAAAAAAATGTACTTTGGACATATGTCCATCAAGGTGGAAACTTATTGATTCAATACAACACGAGTAGAGGTTTAAAAACCAAAACTATAACCCCCTATAGTATTGAGCTATCAAGAGATCGTATTACTGACGAAAATTCAAAAGTAAAGATGTTAGATAGCAAACACCCTCTACTTAATTCTCCAAATAAAATAAGTTTGGAAGACTTTGAAGGATGGGTTCAAGAAAGAGGTTTGTACTTTCCAAAAAAATGGGATAAAAACTTTTCTCCATTATTTGAAATGAGCGATCCTGGAGAACAACCAAAGAGAGGAGCTTTATTAGTGGCAAATTATGGGGAAGGAAAAGTAGTGTATACAGGATTAAGTTTCTTTAGGCAACTTCCAGCAGGAGTCCCAGGGGCCTATCGACTATTTTTTAACCTAATTGCAAATAAATGAGGGGATTTAGTCAGATTTATTGTTTACTATTGTTAACCCAATTTGGGTTTTGGGCCTTCTTGTATTTTTTTATGAAAAGTTTTAATTGATGGTTCTGATTGATTGGATTGTTTTATCCTTAACATTAATTTTTATCATTGCCTACGGGATATGGAAAAACAATTCCCATAAAAGTATAAAAGATTACATCAAAGGAGGTAATCAGGCATCTTGGTTCACCGTTGGGCTATCTGTCATGGCCACTCAGGCCAGCGCTATTACTTTCTTATCTACCCCAGGACAAGCATTTAATGATGGGATGGGTTTTTTACAGTTTTATTTTGGATTGCCTTTTGCGATGATTATAATCTGTGTATTTTTTCTACCGTTATATCACAAGCTAAAGGTATTTACGGCCTATGAGTTTTTGGAGAAGAGGTTTGATTTTAAAACAAGAACACTCACCGCTATCCTGTTCTTGACTCAGCGTGGTTTAGCAGCAGGAATTACGATATATGCTCCAGCAATAATTCTTAGTGTTGTTTTAGGTTGGAACACAAAAGTTCTAGTGGTCATAATTGGTCTATTGGTAATCCTTTATACATTGATTGGTGGTACACAGGCTGTCAATGTGACGCAAAAACAACAAATGTTTATTATTTTTTTAGGGATGATGGCTGCATTTATTTTTATTGTTAGATCTCTACCCGAGAATCTTACATTTTCCAATGTTCTTCAATTGGCTGGTATGAATGACAAACTCGATGTCTTGGATTTTAGATTTGATCTTGACAACCGATACACATTTTGGAGTGGTATAACAGGGGGTCTCTTTTTGTCATTATCTTACTTCGGAACTGACCAAAGTCAAGTACAAAGATACCTCTCTGGGAAATCACTCCTTGAAAGCCAAAGAGGCTTGATCATGAATGGCTTTCTGAAAATCCCAATGCAATTCTTTATCCTTCTAATTGGAGTTTTGGTATTTATCTTTTTTCAATATGAAAAAACTCCAATAAATTTTAATCCCTATGTTATAGAAAAAGTTAAAGAGACTGAAAATCGAGAGGATTTTAATGCAATAGTAACTGCAAATGAAATTATACATTTGGAGAAGCAAGAACATCTCAGACAAAAGGATTTCTTTACTAATCACCAATTGCAGAGTCAATATCTTCAACTAGAGAAAAAAGCAGAGAGAAATAGAAAGGAAGCAAAAAAATTAATCGAAAAAATTGAACCTAAAGTCGATGCTTCAGATAAAGACTATATCTTTATTTATTTCATTTTAAATTATTTACCACAAGGTTTGATAGGTCTTTTAATAGCGGTAATTTTATCAGCAGCCATGAGTTCATCAGCATCAGAAATTAATGCATTATCAGCCACAACTTTAGTTGATATCTATAAACGTTATAAATCCAATCTCAAAGAAAAACAATACGTCTGGGCCGGAAAAGTATTCACGCTAGTTTGGGGAGTAATCGCAATAGGTTTTGCCCTAGTAGGTAACTTATTTGAAAACCTTATTCAATTGATAAATATCATAGGGTCACTTTTTTATGGAACAATTTTAGGAATTTTTCTTATTGCCATATTTAACAAATCAATAAAGGAAAATGCTATTTTTATCGCTGCAATTATATCTGAGATTATAGTATTGATTGCATTCTTCAGTGACTGGGTCAGCTTCCTTTGGCTTAATGTGATTGGTGCATTAATGACAGCCTTTGTTGCATTTTTCATTCAGCAAATCATAAAAAATAAAGCATAAAAATCTACTTACTATACTGTTCAATAAGTTCTTTATTTAATATTACATAATCCTTATTCTGAGCTTCTTCAGCAAGAGCTAAAGATTTTTTTGCAAACTTTAATGCAGCTTTATTATCATTTAATTCAGACAAAATCAAAGCATGACGATAATACATCCAAAAAGCAGGAGTATCTCTTCTAGCGATTGCTGTTTCCATCCAATCCTTTGCTTGATTTAAATCTATTTTTTCTTGAAGAAAATATAATGCAGCATTGTAATAGTCATTTGGTTTTGGATTTCCAGCCATGGTTTCATTTATGCTTTCCATAGTTTTTACCTTGGTTGGTACTTCAAAGGGGATGCTTATCAAAGTATTTTCCCAGATCAAATTCAAATGGGCAGCGTCACTTTGAATATCTGAAATTGATATCGTAAAATTTTCTGTTTTATAATCAAAAAAATAAGGATTAGTAATTAAAGATAAAGCTACATTAGACTCATCCCATGATTTGGGAAGCCCCCAGTTATTTGTTGACTTGTAGAAATATATTTTCCATTTGTTTTCGCCAGGTAATGTGTATAAAGCATATTGACCAGCAGGAAGAGTATTACCATCAATTTGGACTGGATCTGAAAAAGAAACAATTGTGTTTTTATTTGCGCCTGTTCTCCAAATTTCATTGAATCTAACTAGATTTCCTATAATTTTTCTTCCACGGGCAGCAGGGCGAGAATAATCAATCTCAACTTTAGTTAACCCTACACTCTGTGAGACTTTAGCTCTTGGGCTTGGTTGAGGTGTTAGAACCTGACCATTTAATCCTGTGCAAGATATCAGCAGTAATAATGTCAGAAAATTTTTCATAATTTGAATTTAATCAAAAATATAAAAAACAATTTTTAAAGTTTCAAGAATCGCTTTTATTTTGTTTAATATTTTAATGAATATATTAAACAATTTGTATATTTGTATATACAAGATTCAATGAAAATATACCGCTTAAATATTACACAAAAACTTCCCATTTCAACGTCCGAAGCATGGGAATTTTTGTCAGATCCAGTTAATTTGAAGACTATCACTCCAGACTACATGGGGTTTGAGATTTTGAGTGGTGCAGAAAAAAAAATGTATCCTGGCCAAATCATACAATATATTGTAACTCCCATTCTTGGAATTCCTACTAAATGGGTAACTGAGATTACCCACGTACGTGAGGGCAAATATTTTGTTGACGAACAGCGTTTTGGTCCATATTCTTTATGGCACCATAAACACTTTATTAAATCGATCAAAAACGGAGTTGAAATGGAAGATATAATTGATTATAAAATACCGATGGGTATTTTGGGTCAAATTGTTCAACCCATCATAGTAAAACCTAAGCTCGATGAAATCTTTCAATACAGAAAAAAAAAACTAATAGAGCTATTTGGAAAATATAAAAGCAAGTAATATGAAAAAGAATATACTTATTGTAGGAGGAAGTTCAGGAGTGGGATTGGCATTAGTAAAACTACTTTGTCAAGAAAACAATGTCATCGTTGCAAGTAGAACTAATGATTCCATTAGTGATTTATCTATAACTTACCATCCTTTTGATGTTGAAAAAGACGATTTGGATATTAGTAAAATTCCAGATCAACTAAATGGTTTTGTCTATTGTCCAGGAAGTATTAACCTCAGACCATTTAAGGGATTAAAGCAAGAGGTGTTTATTCAGGACTTTTCAATAAATGTGTTGGGAGCAATTAAGACTCTTCAAGCTGTACAGAATAATTTACAAAATTGTGAAACTCCCTCAAGTGTAGTATTATTTAGTACAGTCGCAGTAAAAACTGGAATGCCGTTTCACAGTTCCGTAGCAACAGCTAAAGGTGCCCTTGAAGGATTAGCTCGATCATTGGCTGCAGAATTAGCCCCTAAAATCAGATTTAATGTAATTGCACCTTCATTAGTTGATACGCGATTGGCTGAAAAATTTCTCAATAATGAAACTAAAAAATCTAATGCAGCATCAAGACATCCCCTTCAAAGGATTGGAAATCCAATGGAAATTGCTCAAATGGCAAAGTTTCTTATAAGTGACGAAAGTAGCTGGATGACAGGACAAACTATAACAATTGATGGTGGAATAGGTAGTATTAAAAGTTAATTATTTATGGAAAAGCTGACTGTTTTTTGGTTTAGAAGAGACTTAAGGCTTGACGATAATAAAGGATTGTATAAAGCATTAACAGGAGGAAATAAAGTTCTTCCCATTTTCATTTTTGATACTGAGATTACTTCAAAACTAAGTAAAGAAGATGCAAGATTATCGTTTATTTATAACGCCTTGGGTGGCATCAATAACATCATGAGGGGGAACAGGTGTCGGATAGGTCTTTATCGGGGCACTCCCAGGGCAGTTATAAAAAAAATTATCCAAAATTTCTCGGTAGAAAAAGTAGTTGTAAATCACGATTATGAGCCCTATGCCTTAAAAAGAGATAATGAAATAGGTTCTTTTTTGAAGGAAAAAGGGATTGCCTTCGAGACATATAAAGACCAGGTTATTTACGAGAAAAATGAAGTCGTCAAGGACGATGGAAACCCCTACGTAGTTTATACCCCTTATTCCAGAAAATGGTTAGCCAAATTTGATGAAGAGGGTATAGAACATTTTCCATCTGAGAAATATTTAGACAAATTTTACACTGGATTAAATCTTCCTGAACTCACTATGGATGATCTGGGTTTTGTAGAATCCAAAATTACTCCCAAACCCTTTAAATTTGATAACAAAACCATTGACAGATACGATGAAACCAGAAATTTTCCTAATATTGACAGCACTTCTCGATTAGGAGTTTACTTAAGATTTGGCACACAAAGTATTAGAAAATTAGTACAAAAATCCTCAAAGCGAAAAAATAATATTTTTCTTAAAGAATTAATTTGGAGAGAGTTTTTCATGCAAATCATATGGCATTTTCCTTATACAGTAAATCAATGTTTTAAAAAGCAATATGAACGTATTGATTATATAAATGATGAGAAAGATTTCGAAAAATGGTGTAATGGAAAAACGGGCTACCCTCTTATAGATGCAGGAATGCGGCAATTGAACGAGACAGGGTTCATGCACAACCGAGTAAGAATGTTGGTTGCTAGTTTTTTATGCAAACATTTACTGATCGACTGGCGATGGGGAGAAGCCTACTTTGCGCAAAAGCTATTTGACTATGAACAATCCAGCAATGTCGGTAATTGGCAATGGTCAGCTGGCTGTGGTGTGGATGCAGCCCCTTATTTTAGAATATTTAATCCCCATGAGCAAATAAAAAAATTTGATAGAAACTTGGAATATATTTCTAAATGGGTAAAAGATTTGAATGAACCCACCTACCCCAATCAAATTGTAG
>CACIXU010000036.1 GCA_902590705.1 uncultured Bacteroidota bacterium
TCTTAAATAACTTAATATTTAAGTAAAAAGTTTTATTAATTCTAAAAATTTTAAAAAAAGATGATTTTGAAACCAAAAATAAAAATATTTATTATCGTTTTTTCTTTTGTCTTCTCAATGCAGATCATTGCTCAAGATGACAAAGAAAAAAGCATACTAGAAATTGCTCTAGAAGGTTTTAAATTTAGAAGTATTGGGCCCGCATTCATGTCTGGACGAATTGCGGATATTGCAATAGATAGTAACAATGAAAATGTTTGGTATGTAGCTGTCGGATCTGGAGGTCTTTGGAAAACTACGAATTCTGGAACGACCTGGACACCACTTACAGATAAAGAGTCTTTTTTCTCTACAGGCTGTGTAACGATAGATCCCCATAATAATGAAAAGATTTGGCTTGGAACAGGAGAAAATGTCGGAGGACGCCATGTTGGTATAGGCCATGGCTTATTTGTTAGTGATGATGGAGGAAAAACATGGGAAGATTCAGGTTTAAAAAAATCAGAACACATCTCCAAAATTATTGTTCACCCTAGAGACCCGAATACTATTTGGGTAGCTGTTCAAGGCCCACTGTGGAGTCCTGACGGAGAGCGTGGTTTATACAAAAGTATCGATGGTGGTAAAACCTGGAAAAACAAACTAAAAATTAATAAATGGACTGGGGTTACAGATTTAGTAATTGACGGATCAAATCCTGCTATTCTTTATGCAGCCTCGTGGCAACGTCATAGAACTGTTGCGGCTTACATGGGGGGTGGTCCTGGAACTTCACTATACAAGAGTACAGATTATGGTGATAATTGGTTTAAAATTGATAATGGTTTACCTGAATCTAACATGGGTAAAATTGGTTTAGCCATATCCCCTATGAAATCAAATGTATTATACGCAGCTATTGAGGGAGACCGAAGAAAAGGTGCTGTCTACAAATCAACTGATAGTGGTGGTAGTTGGACCAAAATGTCTAATACCGTTTCTGGTGGAACTGGTCCACACTATTATCAAGAGCTTGTAGCTTCCCCACACCAATTTGATAAAATATTTTTAATGAATGTAAGAGCCCTAGTTTCTGAGGATGGTGGAAAGACCTTCTATGAAATGAAAGAAAATAATAAACACTCAGATAACCACGCTTTAGTATTCAAATCTAAAGACCCAAACTATTTATTATTTGGAACTGATGGTGGTTTGTACGAATCTTTTGATAATACTAAAAATTGGAAGTTTATCAATAATTTACCTTTAACTCAATTCTATAAACTGGCTTTAGATGACGCCACACCATTTTACAATATTTATGGTGGAACTCAAGATAATAACACACAAGGGGGGCCTTCGAGGACATTAAAATCTAATGGTATTTCTAATTCAGACTGGTATGTTTTACTTGGGGGTGATGGGCACCAACCCGCTACAGAACCTGGAAACCCTGATATCGTTTATGCACAGTGGCAGCAAGGCAACCTATATCGCATTGATAAAACTACTGGAGAGGCAACTTATATTAAGCCTCAAGCCCGTTTGGGTGAAGATTACGAACGTTACAATTGGGACTCTCCAATTTTGGTGAGTCAACACGACCCCAAACGACTTTATTTTGGAACTCAAAGGGTATGGCGTTCGAATAACAGAGGAGACAGCTGGAATCCAGTATCATACGATCTTACCAAAAATGAAGAACGTTTAAGCTTGCCTATTATGGGAAAACAACAAAGTTTTGACAATGCTTGGGATGTATACGCCATGTCCACATACAATACTATAACCTCCTTGGCTGAGTCTAAACTAAATGAGAATATATTGTACGCTGGAACGGACGACGGTATAGTACAAATTACTAAAGACGGAGGAAATAATTGGTCCAAAATGACAGTTAATCAATTACCAGGAGTTCCTAAATCTGCCTTTGTAAATGATATTAAAGCAGATTTATTTAATGAAAGCATAGCTTACATTGCACTAGATAACCATAAGTTTGGTGATTACAAACCATATTTATATAAAACTACTAATGGGGGTAAAAAATGGATCTCAATAACCAACGGTATTCCAAAAAATAACCTTGTTTGGCGTTTGGTTCAAGACCATATAAATCCTAATTTATTGTTTTTAGCCACTGAGTATGGTGTATATGTAAGTTTTAATCAAGGGGATAAATGGCATGATTTTTCAAACGGACTACCAACTATTTCTGTTCGAGATTTAGCCATCCAAAAACGTGAAAACGATCTGGTGTTGGCTACTTTTGGACGTGGTTTTTATGTTCTAGATGATTACAGTGCACTAAGGAACATATCCGAAAAGAGTTTAAAACAAGATGGTATTTTGTTTCAGCCTAGAACAGCTCTACAATACACACCATTAAATGGAGGTACCTCAAGTCAGGGCGCGTCCTTTTTTACGTCAAAAAATCCTGAGTATGGCGCATTATTTCGTTATTTCATAAAAGATGACAACCCAAGTAACAAAACCAAAAGACAAGAACGAGAAAAAGAATTAAAGGAAGTTAACATTCCTTTTCCTGGGTGGGAGGATATAGATAAAGAAATGGTTGAGGCCAGTAATCAAGTAATTATTGTTATTCGTGATAGTTTAGGAAAAATAATTGATCAACTCACAAAACCATTAAAAAGGGGTATTAACCAAACTAATTGGGACTTAAAACAACCTTTTGGGACAACCGTAAATATCAATTCTAAAAATAATAAAATTAGAACATGGCGTTTTACTGTAAAAGAGGGTAATTATACTGCTCAATTATACAAACGCACTGCAGGACAAACAGTAAAATTATCCGAACCAATCTTGTTTAAAGTAAAACGAATTAAAACCAATGTACTCACTAACCCATTAGCTAATAAAACAGATGTTTACATTCAAAAAATAGTTGCTTTGAGTAAAGAGTTAAATATAATGGAGCATGATTTTGATAAAGCCTCTAAATTACTTGAAAAGTATGAAAAAATACTAAAGTTCACCACTTCAAATCAAATTGCGCTTTCTGAGGAAGTTTACACCCTACGCGCTGAAATGCATGATCTAATGTTTCATCTTAATGGCAGTTCTGCAAAAAAAGAAATAGGTGAAAAAGAAGAACTTTCTATTGCTGACAGGATAAACTTTGCAGCCAGCGGACTTGATGGTAATTCATATGGCCAAACAAGTCTTCACATGGAAAATTATAATATTGCCAAGACCATGTTTGAAGAATTAAAACCTCAACTGGAGCAATTTTCTAGTGTAAAAGTACCTGCTTTGGGGAAAAAACTAGAATTAAATGGTGCACCGTTAATACTTGATTAGATGACATACATATAATTAGTAAATGCCATCCTTCCAGTGGCTTGTAATCGATTTTGAAATTTTTTAAAATCTAAAAAAACTTCATTAAGCTAAAAAAAATAGACTTTTCTTGAGTAAGACCTGACAATGTCCCTCAAACCATCCAGATCGATGAGGGTTAGGTAGTATGACTTTTTATATTATATTAGGTTCAAATATTTATTTCAATGATAAGAACTTTATTACGCTTCAGCCATACAATATTCTTATATGCATTCATTATTCTAGTTGACCCCCCTAATCTGCAAGCACAAAGTTTTAAGGATCGAATTATTGATGCTTTCAAACTAACAGAAATTAATCGAGCAAAAGCGCATTTAAACTCTATTCCTGTAACTGTAACCAATACTAATTGTGAACGTAGTGCTGGTGGAATAAATGATTTTTACTCTGAAGGTGACTATTGGTGGCCAGATCCAAATAATCCCGGTGGTCCCTATCAACAAAGAGACGGCCAAACAAACCCTGAAAATTTCACAGCACATAGGCATGCAATGATTCGTTTAAGTGAAATAACTGCTACTTTAACTTCAGCATGGCTAATTACTAAAGATAAAGCTTATTCAGAAAAAGCTCTAGAACACTTAAATGCCTGGTTCGTTAATCCTTTAACTAAGATGAATCCTCATATGCTATATGCTCAAGCTATTTATGGTAAAGTAACCGGTCGAGGTATAGGATTGATAGACGCATACCACTTAGTAGAAGTTGCTCAATCGATAAAGGTCCTTGAAAAAAATGGAGGAATTAGTACTGATGAAGCAGAACAAATAAAATCTTGGTTTAGTGAGTTTCTAGAATGGATGACCACACATGAGTATGGAATTTCCGAAATGAATTGGAAGAATAATCATGGTACTTGTTGGGCGGTAACTGCATCTTCAATGGCAGTTCTTACGGAAAATGAAGAGGTGAAAAAATTGTGTGTTAATCGATTTAAAAACATACTTCTTCCAAACCAAATGGATGACAATGGAAGTTTTCCACTAGAATTAAAAAGAACTAAACCTTATGGATATTCTCTATTTAACATAGATGCTTTTTTCAATTTAGCTCAAATATTATATACTATTGAAGACAACTTATTTGAATATGAAACTAAAGATGGAAAGTCAATAAAAAAAGGGCTTGAATTCATATATCCGTATATTAAGGAAAAATCTAAGTGGCCCTATGAAAAAGATATTTACATTTGGAATGAATGGCCTGTATGTCATCCTGCTCTGTTATTTGGGGCATTTGCATATGGTAATTTAAACTACTTAGAATCATATCTTAAATTAACTAGATACCCGTCACATTCAGAAGTAATTCGTAATTTACCCGTAAGACATCCACTAATTTGGATATTAAATTAATGTTTGAAATAAACTAAACTTTTTTAATTACATATTGGATATGTTTTTTTAGGTAATTGTTGAAATATGAATTAAAAAACTACAAGAATAATTAACTTATTTATTAAACAAATGCCAAAAATTAGAACCAATGAACTAATTTGAGATTTATTCCCCTTCGCCTTGGTATAAATTCATTTATTACCAAATAATTATGATTATAAATTAAATATAAATTTGAAAGTCCCTTAAACCTCCATTGTAGCCTTGAGTTAATTCCAAAATTATCAGATTGTGAACCATATTGAAAAACTGTTGCCCAGTAAAGAGTTTTACTAAATGTAAAATCAAATTTTGATCTTGCTAAAAAAATATTAGTTCTTGGATAATTTGAACCTAATTTTATTTTATCGTAGTTAAGCCTTATGCTTGATACTAATTTTGGTTGGATTCTGTAAAAAAGGTTTTTTCTTATCGAAAAAATTCTGCCTCCATAGAATTTACCCGTTTCGCATGACAATTCATAAATAAAGTCATTAGAAGGGTTTGAGGAATATTGGACTTCAAAATATTCTGAATAATAGTTTTTTTCACCTTCAATTTCATTTAAAGGATCAACTCCTGTTGGATCAAAATTATAGGGAATATATTCGGTTCGGTTTTGATATCTTAAAGAAAATTCACTCTGATTTATTAATCGAAAGGTTGAATTTAAATGAGATGTATTGAAATGTATATTTTCAATCTGATCTGAATGCTTATAATAAAAAACATACTGGTATCTGATTGAAATTAAGTTTAGATTAGAATGTTTTGGATAAATGGTATATTGGTAATGTGGTTTTAATTTGGATACGCCCTTCCTTCTCATAAAACCCAAATCTGATCTAAAATTATCCCCTAAATAGTGGTAATTAATTCTAAGATTATGATTTCTAGTTATTCTATTTATAGTGAAACCGGCGCTTGTATTATCATCTTTTTCTGCATTTTCAAATGATTTATAAAAATAAACCCTTCCATTCCATTTATTTT
>CACIXU010000037.1 GCA_902590705.1 uncultured Bacteroidota bacterium
GAACACATATCAATTTTAACCATATTATTATAATTTAAATTTATTTATTATATTTGGAAAATGCGTGCACGCGCACGACAGAAATAAATTAATCAAACTATTAAGTAAAGCTATTTATGAATTGTTTTAAAACGGGCACTCTTATTGCCCTTAAAAGGAAAACCTTTTATTTAAGAAATGGGCTTTTTCTGATTATGACCTTATTCATGACTCAGTTAATGGCTCAGCAAACAGTATCTGGTTTAGTATCAGATTCTGACGGCCCTCTTCCAGGAGCAACAGTAATTGTTCAGGGAACGAATAACGGTGTATCCACCGATTTTGATGGAAATTTTTCCATTCAGGCTGACGAAGGAGATGTTCTAGAAATATCTTACGTTGGCTTTCAAACTCAAATGATTACTATTTCAGCTAATCAAGAAAATATTTCAGTTGCACTAATTAGTGACAATGAACTAGAGGAGATTGTAGTTACGGGTTATGGAACTCAGAAAAAGGTAAATCTTACCGGTGCTGTTGCAGCTGTTACTGGTGAAGTACTTCAGGATCGTCCTATTGTGAATGTTGGTGAGGGATTACAAGGTGTAATTCCTAACCTAAACATTGATATTAGAAATGGTGATCCAACTACAGACCCAGCATTCAATGTTCGTGGTTTTGAATCCATCAACGGAGGTGCGCCTCTTATTTTAGTTGATAATGTACCAATGGATATTGGAAGTCTTAACCCAAATGACATTGAAAGTATAAGTGTTTTGAAGGATGCTTCTTCTGCAGCTATTTATGGAGCAAGAGCAGCATTTGGAGTTATTCTTATTACAACTAAGAAAGGTGCTACTGGGAAAGCAAAAATATCATTACAGTCTGAATTTGCTTGGGGTACTCCAATAATGTTAATTGACCCAATTGATGATCCATATGCATACGCAGAAGCAAGAAATATTGCAAATTTAAGAACTAATGGAGCTGTTGCTTATGATGATGATTATATGGCAGCTGCAGCAATTTACAGAGACAATCCTACACCAGAAAACGCTTGGTTTAGGGATGGAACTGAGATTAGATACGTTGGTTACAATGACTTTGGAAGTATGTACTTAAGAAAATCTATACCTCAACAAAGGCATAACCTAAGTGTATCTGGTGCTACTGACAAATCAAACTATTACGTATCTCTTGGATTCTTAGAGAAAAAAGGTTGGATAAACTTGGATGAAGCTAATATCGACTATGATAGATATAATGTACTCGCTAAAGTTGATTACCAGATAACTGATTGGTTAGAGATGGATACTAAAACATTATTTACTCTCGAAGAAAATGATGAACCACACTTTTATCACTGGGATACAAATATTAATACATTCGCTAGAATGGGAGGAAGAGCAGTTGAGTTTCCAGATCTACCATACTACTTAACTCCTGGCGATAGAGCTCAATATGAGCAGCATATTGGTCAACGGTTTATGACCACAAGTCCTATTCCATACTTAGAACAAGGAGGAAGAGACCTTATGACTAATGCTGATATTCTTTTAACTCAAGGAGTTACTATAAAGCCAATGAAAAATTTAAAAATTAGAGCGGAATTCTCACCTAACTTTACCTACATATATAGACAAGATCAAAGATCTAAAGTTAGAGGTATTAGGGGAAGTAATGCTTTAGATTTATCAAATATTCAATATGTAGAAGGTTTCTCTGCTACTGACTACTTGGAGGAAAGATATGATAAGCGTTTTTATTATGTATTTAATGCTTTTGCAGAATATACTTTTGAGCCAGAGGATAGTGATCATTATTTTAAGGCAATGGTTGGTTTTAACCAAGAGAAAGGCGACAGACATTATTTAAGAGGGAAAGCATACAGCTTAATTACACCTCAAGTTTTGAATATCAATGCTACAGTCGGTGCTCAAGAAGCATACAGTGGAGCTAGTCATGTTTCGTTGAGGGGTGCTTTTTATAGATTAAATTACATTTTCAAGGATAAATATCTTGTTGAATTAAATGGACGTTATGATGCTAGTTCAAGATTCCCAACGGATGTTAGATATGACTTCTTTCCTTCATTTTCGGCAGGTTGGAGAATTTCTGAAGAACCATTTGTTGCAGATTTAGCTCTTAATTGGCTTGACCAACTAAAGATTAGAGGGTCTTATGGAGAACTTGGAAATCAACTACTTGGAAGTGACTATTATCCTGCGATTCCTACAATGGGATCAGGCACATCGAATTACTTGCTTGCAGCTGGTAACAGAGCTCCTTATGTTTCTCCTGCTGGTTTGGTTAGTTCAGATTTAACATGGGAAACAGTTGCTTCAACTAACTTTGGAATTGATGCAACTTTATTAGACAATAGATTAGACATCAGTTTTGATGTTTTCACAAGAGAAACAAAAGATATGTTGATGGAGGTAGAGTATCCCCAAATATTAGGTACCTCTGCGCCTAAATCTAATGCAGCTGATCTTAAAACTACAGGTTGGGAATTATCTGCTACATGGAAAAATCAGATTGATCAAGATTGGTACTATGGAGTAACACTAGCCTTATCTGATTCAGAAGCTGAAATCACTAAATATGACAATCCAACAGGCTCATTGAATGAGTATTATGTTGGTCAAACAATTGGTGAGATTTGGGGTTATAGGACTGGAGGATTGTTCCAAACAGATGCTGCGGCTCAAGAAAATGACCTTTCTGCATTAGGAAACAACTGGCTTGCTGGAGATGTGAACTATCTGGATGTTAATGGTGATGGGAAAGTAACTCCTGGTAACCAGACTTTAGATGATCCAGGTGATAGGAGAATTATTGGTAATGAGAGCTTAAATTACAGGTTTGGTATTAATCTTGACTTAAGATACAAAAACTGGACATTGAATACATTCTTTCAGGGTATCTTACAAGGAGATTATTTTCCTGATACTGGAAACTGGAGAGCTTTCTGGCCATGGAACGCAGGACATGGAGAATGGTATTATATAACTGACTCATGGACGCCCGAAAATCCTAATGCTTATTTCCCAGCACCACACATTGGATATAATGATAAGAAAAACTATGCTGTGAATGATCGTTATTTACAGGACGCTGCATATATAAGGTTAAAGCAGCTTACACTTAATTACAGAGTACCTCAAGATGTTGTGGATCTAATTGGATTAGCTTCATTAAATCTTTATTACTCTGGTCAAAATCTTTGGGAAGCCACCAATATGAGACCTCCACTTGATCCAGAAGTAAGACCAACTCTTACTCAGGAATATTACAAGAATAGAACTCACGCTTTTGGTGTCAAGATTGGTTTATAATTTTAAAAGATTTTAAAGATGAAAAATTTAACAAAAAATATAATCAGAAGCTTTGCAGTTCTTTTTCTATTAATTGGCTGTAATGATGAATTTCTTGAAAGATCACCGCTAGATGAAATTAGCAACTCTTCTTTTTGGAATACAGAAAATGACTTAATGGTATATAATCATAGATTTTATGATTTGACCAAGAATGACAAGGACTACCCAATTTTAATGGGTCATGATGATGGATTTGATAGCCATAGGATATCATATCTGCATCTTGACGGAATGTCAGATAATACATCACCGAGACATGGTAGACATACTGCATATCAGCAAATAAGAGCGGGTAAATATAACGCACCTTCTTCTAGTGGTTCAAATGCTGCTGCTGGATGGTATGGTTATAAGGGTTTTGGACTTATTAGAGCTATTAATATTGGCCTTGCCCAGTATGATAAGGCAGATATTCCTGACGAGGCTAAAAATCACTATAAAGCCGAAGCGAGACTCTTCAGAGCTATGTTCTACGCTGATAAGATCAAAAATTTTGGATCTGTTCAATGGGTAGAGAATGAGGTAACTACTGCTGATGAGGACATCCTTTACGGAACTAGAGATTCGAGAGACTTTGTTATGGGTAAGGTCATGGAAGATTTAACCTTTGCTGCTGCTAATATCCGTGATAATAGTGATCAGCATAAATTAACTAAATCTTCAGCTTTACTGATGATGTCAAGAATTTGTTTGCTCGAGGGTACTTGGAGAAAATACCATGGCCTCGGAAATGAGACAACTTGGCTTCAAGCTGCTGCTGATGCTGCTAAACAATTAATAGATGGCGGTAAGCATAGTTTACATAAAGGCGCTCCTGGTAGAACATACAATGAGCTACATAGCACAGAGGAACTTGGTGGTAATAAAGAAGTTATTTTCTTTCAAAGATATGAGAGAGGTACAAGAACCAATCATGTTCAATCTTATAATAGAGGATATAATGGTGGAGCAACTAAAGATATGGTAGAAGATTATCTTTGTTCCGATGGACTTCCTATTAGTTTATCTCCTCTTTATAAAGGTGATGCGACATATGAGGATATATTTGTAGACAGAGATCCAAGGTTAAGACAATCTATCTTACATCCTGCTGATCAAGCAATCTACAGGTATGGAAATCACGACTTTGGTGCTAATGCTTATCCTAGAATTCAGGGTATGTCTGGTGGACTAAGAATTTATACTGGATATCATATAATAAAAGTATATAATGTAGTTTCAGCTCATGCATCATATAACTCTTCAATTACTCCAGGCTTATCAATGAGATATGCTGAGGCTCTTTTGAATTATGCTGAGGCTAAAGCTGAGTTAGGAAATGGATCTATTTCTCAAGCTGATCTTGATATAAGTATTAATAAATTAAGAGATAGAGATGGCATGGTTCATCTTACTAATACTCCACAGATGGATCCTCGTTATGCTGATCTTGGAATTTCGGCTGCTCTAGTTGAAATTCGAAGAGAAAGAAGAGTTGAGTTGTTTTTTGAAGGTTTCCGTTATGATGATTTAAGAAGATGGAAACAAGGTAAAAAACTTGAGAAAAAAGATTATGGTATGCGATGGGATGATGCCAATAAAAACAGAGTTGACCCAGACGGGAAAGCGACTGTTCAAGTAGGTAGCGTTAATGGAGTGCCATATCTTGAGCCTTATAAGGGAACTGATTTTGAAACTCCTGTGTTCGATGAGAGTAAACATTATTACTGGCCATTGCCACTGAATGTTTTATCTCAGAATCCTGCTCTTGAGCAAAATCCAGGATGGTAAACTAACTTAATCATTAAATTAAAACAAAGCCATCTTAAGGATGGCTTTGTTATTTGT
>CACIXU010000038.1 GCA_902590705.1 uncultured Bacteroidota bacterium
AAATTCAAATTTTAAAAACAGCTTTAATCCTCTTACAAGTGTCAGTTACAAAGATGGTTCACAATTATCCATCGGAGGTTTTTTCATTCCAGATTTTTCCTCTATTACAAGTTATTGGAAAAGAGTGGTTTTTAGAATGGGATTTCGATATGAAGCAACAGGTATTATAGCAAATAATTTTGAGATAAAGGAAACAGGTCTTAATTTTGGCTTTGGATTGCCATTACCAGGATATTCTAATCTAAATTTAGGCTTAGAATATGGATCTAGGGGATCTAATAACTCGAGTATGTTGGAAGAAAAATTTTGGACCATAAGATTAGGATTTTCCCTAAACGATCGATGGTTTGTTAAAAGAAAGTATAATTAATATTTAAATAAAATGAAATCTTTAAAAACATTATTAACCATAATTTTAGTAATATCATTCTATTTATTAAAGGCACAAAATAGTGAAGATTGTTTACAAAATTTATCAATTTTTGCTGAGTATGCCAAAGTGAAAAATTATAATGAAGCTTATGAGCCATGGATGCAGGTTAGGGCAAAGTGCCCAAAGCTAAATGTAGCTATTTATTCTTATGGTGAAAGAATTTTAAAAGATCGCATCAAAAATTCAAGCCCTCAAGAGGTTCAGGCTGATAAGCTTGATTTAATAAAACTATATGATGAGTGGATATTAAATTTTCCAACAAAAAGGAATGTTAGTGTGGTGGGTGATATTTTAAGTAGTAAAGCTCAATCAATGCTAGATTATAATATTGCTAACAAAGAGGAAATTTATAAAATTTTTGACGAAGCATATAGAAGAGATGCCACAAGCTTTACAAATCCCAAGGAGTTATATAACTACTTTAAAACTTATTATGAACTCTATAAAGATGGAGTTGATGGGGTGACTATGGAAAAGTTATTTACAAAATACGAGGAGGTTTCTGAAAAGTTTGAAGTTGAATCAACTAACTTATCTAAAAAATTAGATTTAATTTTAAAAAAACAAGAGGCAGGAAGCCCATTAAATAGTAGAGAGCTCAGAAGTAAAAGAATTTATGGAATAAATAGTAATGCCATTGGAACCTTTCTTTCTAACTTAAACGCTATTATTTCTAAGGAAGCTACCTGTAAAAATTTAGTACCTCTATATCAAAGAACTTTTGAAGAAAATAAGACTGATCCAGTGTGGCTAAAAAGAGCAGCATCACGAATGGATAGCAAAGAATGTTCAGATGATCCTTTCTTTGTTACATTAGTTGAAGCACTTCACGACTTAGATCCCTCTGCTGACTCAGCTTATTATTTAGGACTACTTAAGGATAAAGCTGGGGATAGTAAGTCGGCCTTGGCTTATTATGAGGAATCTATTACTCTTGAGACGGATCCATACAAAAAGGCTAAAATTTTGTATAAAATTGCAATTAAGTTTAAAAATGCGGGAAGAAAATCTTCGGCGAGAACTTATGCACTTAAGGCACTGAGTTACCAACCGTCTATGGGTCGTGCATATTTAATGATTTCAAACCTTTACGCCAGTAGTGCCAATGCTTGTGGAGATACTCAGTTTAACAAAAGAGCTGTTTATTGGTTGGCAGCAAACATGGCATATAAAGCAGGAGAGGTAGATGCATCAATTAAAAAGGCAGCTATAAGAACTGCAAGAAGCTATGAAGGAAGAGCTCCCTCTAAAACAGATATATTTACTGAGGGAAACCAAGGCACTACAATCAAATTTGATTGTTGGATTAAAAGTAGCGTAAATGTTCCCGACCTGTAAATGCAATATTTATTTTATAAGCTTACCAAAAATGCTACAATTATTACTTTTATAATTGTATTTTTTTCTTGCGAAGACAATACTGCTTTATTAATGCAAATCAATAAATTTAATGAAAATCCTGTTGGTACAGCTTACAATATTAGAATGACATACACTGATTCTGCTTCTATCAAAGCAAAACTATCTGCTCCTGTTCATCTTGATTACAGTCATTTGAGTTTTCAATATTCAGAGTTTCCCAAGGGATTAAAAGTAATTTTTTACAATGAGGAGAAGCAAGAAAATACAGTATTTGCAGACTATGGAATTCTTTATAACCAAACAAAAATAGTTGACCTTAAGGGTAATGTAGTTTTATTATCTCATGACGGTTCACGCCTTGAAACCAGTCAAATGTATTGGGATGCAGAAAAAGAATGGCTCTTTACCGAAGAACCTTTTATTTTTCAAAATAGTGATTATAATTTGGCTGCTAATAGACTAGATACCAACAAAGAATTCACTAAATTTCTAACAGGTAAGTTATCCGGAACAATTGCAGTAAAAGAAAAAAAAGATTCAATAATTATCGATGAAAAGCTATAAAATTTCTGAAATACTTTATTGGGTCATTGCTATAATTGCTAGCTATGAAAGTTTTTCACAGTGGAGCGTCAATAGACAAAAAGCCTATATTTTTATTGGATTTACTTTATTATCTATTTTTATGGCCTTATTCCGAAGACACTTTAGAAAAAAATTTAAAAAAAGGCAAAACCCTTAATGATAATAACTGACCTTATCATTATTATTTGTCTAATGCTATCCGCTTTTTTTTCGGGTATGGAAATTGCATTTGTCTCCTCTAATAAGATTTACCTTGAGATAGAAAAACAGCAGACTGGAATCAGTGCTAAACTTTTAAGCTTTATTACTAAAAACCCATCACGTTTTATAGCGACCATGCTTGTTGGGAATAATATATCTCTAGTAATTTATGGAATTTTTATGGGAGACCGAATTTTACAAATGATGTTTCCTGAGACCATGCAAGGTTTATCATTTAGTATCAAAATTATTTTAATACAGACGTTAATCTCAACAATTATAATTCTAATCACTGCTGAGTTTTTGCCTAAAGTAATCTTTCAGCAGTTTTCCAATACTTTTATGAAAGTATTTGCTTTTCCAACTGCTGTTTTTTATTTTCTATTTTCTCCAGTCACAGCAATGATTATGTCGATTTCAGATTTAATTTTAAAAAAGTTTTTTAGTATCGAAGGAGATCAAATTCAATTTACATTCTCAAAAATAGAATTAGGAAACTATATTGAAGAACAATTAGAATCGACAAAGGATTTAGATAATGTTGATAGTGAAATTCAGATTTTTCAAAATGCTTTAGATTTTTCAGAAGTTAAGGCTAGAGAAGCTATGGTTCCTCGAACTGAAATTTTAGCCGCAGAAAATTCAGAATCAATGATGGAGATCAAAAAATTATTTACATCAAGTGGATTGTCTAAAATACCCGTTTACAAAGATACAATTGACAATATTCAGGGCTATGTGCACGCTTTCGAAATGTTCAGAAAGCCAGATGATCTAAAAAAAATTCTCCTCCCTGTAGCTTTCGTGCCTGAGACAATGAAAATTAGCGAGGTCTTAAAGCTGCTAACTAAGCAAAGAAAAAGTATAGCAGTAGTATTGGATGAATATGGGGGAACCTCTGGAATTATTACTGTTGAGGATATTATTGAAGAACTCTTCGGAGAGATAGAAGATGAGCACGACAATATAGCTCACTATGAGAGACAATTAGAATCTAATTTATTTGAATTCTCTGCTAGGTTAGAAGTAGATTATATAAATCAAAATTACGGGATATCCCTTCCTGAAAATGAATTCTATGAGACTCTAGGGGGACTTATCGTTCATTTGAAAGAAGAAATACCTACTAAAGGAACTAAAATTGTATTAGAGAATTTTGAGTTTGAAATTAAAGAGGTTTCTTCAACAAAAATTGAAAGAGTTTTCCTTAAAATTAATCCCGAAAATTAGTGTCTTTACTTTAATATAATAGATGGAGGTTCTATCTAAGCCCTTAAATAACAGTTGAATTCTTTTTTGAAATCAAAAAGGAAATTGTATTTTCACCTCCGAAAAAAATTAAATTGACATGGCAGTTTTAGGACAAATTAGACAGCGTTCTTTTTTTCTTATCATAGTAATTGGAATGGCTCTTTTTGCATTTGTTATTTCGGGAGTTTTTGACGGAAACACCTCTAGCGCACCAACTGATCCTATTGCAGTGGTTAATGAAGAGGAAGTCGAGCTGACATTTTTTAGACAAATGGTTGAACAAGCAGAAAGAAGTTATAATTTTTCTACAATGCAAGCTGTAAATTCTGTCTGGGATGAAATGATCAGATTAACTGTCTTTAAGCAAGAATTTGATCTGTTAGGTATAGATGCCGGTAAAGAACAAATTGAGATGATCCTTTCTAAGGATGAAAGAATAGTCCAAGACCAACGTTTTCAGAATGAATCAGGATTATTTGACTTTGGTATTTTTACAGACTTTGTAAATAGCTTGCGTCTTGAAAATCCTCAAGCATATCAAAACTGGAGGTCACAGGAAGAAAGTATTATTGCACTAGCAAAAGAAAATATTTATTATGATCTAATAAAATCTAGCTCTGGATTCACTGAATTAGAAGGTGAAGATGCATATCACCTTGAGAATGATAAGGTTAATATTAATTTTGTTAGTATACCCTTCACTGAAGTTCCTGATAGCTTATTTAAAATATCTAGTAGTGACATTATTAAGTATGTAAATCAAAATAAAGAAAAATTTGAGTTAGAAGCTTCTAGGAAGGTTAACTACGTTCTTTTTCCTGAACTAGCTACTGACGAAGATAAAAGTAGAATTCGAGCTAATTTAGATAAATTAAAAGAATTTAGTGTTGAATACAATGATGTATCCAAATTGAATGACACGATCCAGGGTTTAAAAACAACTAAAAATATAACTGAGTTTGTTGAGCAATACTCCGAAGTGCCTTTTGATTCTGTTTATCGTGCTAAAGGAACTCTTGCTAATAATTATGCTGATAT
>CACIXU010000039.1 GCA_902590705.1 uncultured Bacteroidota bacterium
AATAGTTGCTGAACCACTCAAGGCTGTAGCAGTAGTTAGTCCAGTGATCTCTGCTGGTTGTGAATTAAAACAAACAGATTGAGTTCCACTAATAGTTCCAGCAGAACTAATAATGTTTTCAACCATTGTTAATGATGTTGTAGCTATACAACCTGAAGGTGTTATAACTTTTACCGAAACTAAAATTGAATTTGTAAATGGTGCTGTTGGAATAAAATCTACAGACGTTTCAGTTGAGGTTGCTGTAACAATGTCTGTAAAAACACCGTTTAATGAAAACTCATAAGTGGCTCCAGCAATTCCACCAGCAGTCGCAGTTATTTTAAATGACTCATCATCACAAATGATATTATTAAGCTTATCAGACGAAATAGTTGCATTTGGAACAGAGTTAATATTCACTGTAACAGGGCTTGAAATTGATGAGCAAGCAGTTGGATCAGGGTTTCCTCCATTAAGTACTTTGTTGTAAACTTTAACAGTTACCTCATCACCGTCTACAATACCACCAAAATTAGACGGATTAAAATTTGCGGAGGCAGGGCCTGAGTTTGAATTCGTCGTAAGTCTTAAATCTCCTCCAATGAAAAATTGAAAAGATTGACCACCAGAACCAGTGAAAATTAAACTTTCATTATCACATATAGATACAGATGAAGCCACTCCAGTAATATTATTAGATAAGATTGCTGTAGGGGCAGAGCTCACTGAAATTTTAACTGTATTGCTAAAAATAGTACATGTTACAGTATTCAAAGTATTTTTAACGAGCCTTCTGTAATATCTATCTGGAGGGGCAGGCACGCTAGGTACATTAAAAGATGCATTGTTACCGTTTAATATAATGTCACTCCAACTATTATTATCATCTGAATATTGCCATTGATAATCACCATCTACTGCAGTAGCTCCATTGATTGTTCCAGAAGTTGCATTACTTAAAGTAATAATTTCACTTGAGTTCTCACAAACAGTTGCAGTTCCAGAAATTACCCCAGGAGACAATGAGTTAAGCTTTACAATTAGTTGATCTTCATCTAAACAACCTAGATTATTTATAACCCTTAAAGTTACTGTAGCATTTCCTGTAAAGCTTGATATGCTATGAGAATAAGTTTTTGAGGCAGCATTGCTTTGAACCAATTCACCATTAATATAAAAATTATATAATACTGCACTTGGATCTTCTGTAGCTGTAAAAGTAATTTCACCGGTGTCTGAGGCACAGACAGTATGAGACGGCTTATCTGAATCAATCTGAGCAGTGAGTGTAGATGTGCTAATTGTAACTGTTACAATATTGCTGTAAACCGAACATTTAACTCCATTTAAAGTACTATTCACCTGCCTTCTGTAGGCAGAGGATGAGCCTGAGACAGTTGGGGTTAAAGTCTCACTAGTAGCCCCATCTATTGTACCCCAATTACCTGTTGCAACTGGTCTAATTTCCCATTGATAACTAATTGGACCGGATCCAGTTGGAGCAGGCTGAGCAGAACTTAACATTTGAATCTCTGTTATATCGCAAACAGTTTGTGTATTAGGACCAATTTCGTTAACTCCTGATATGGAATTAATAGATACAGTCATTTGAGCTTCGTCAAAGCATCCTGTTCTGTTTGCTCCCGAATATACCCTTACTTTAAAAATATGTCCATCTAAAATAGTGGCAGTGGTGGTAAAAGATGAGCTTGCAGATGGCTGAGAAAGAGCGGGAACCCCATTGTGAAAGAACAGATAGCTCGATCCACCAGTACTTAAAGAAGCATCAAGGGTTATTGAATTGGTACCGGAACACAGTGTGTTTGAAGAAAGCCCAGAGGACAAAACAGCTGAAGGTGTGGGAGCAGCATCAACAGTTATTGTTACAACATTCGATGCAATCAGCGAATTGTCGACTGGGCATAAAATTCCATTGTATAAAGATTTTGAAATCCTACGATAGCTAGTGGTGGCAAACAAGGCATCAGGTGTAAAATTAGCACTATTTGATGGGTCAAGATCTAGCCACCCTCCACCATTATTATATTGCCATTTGTACTGAATTACTCCTCCTAGTGCAGATAAATCTGAAATAGGGTTAGAAACTCCCTGAATTGGAGCATCTGGAGTATCTCCATTACACAGATTATTAGTTCCATTATATTGGATTGTATTTGGATTTGATTGAGAATTAATATTTACTATAATTTCATCTTCTCCAATACATCCAGTTCCAGTTGATACCCCTGTGTAAACCTTAACTTTTACATTTACTGATCCTGTGAAAGTTACAGTTGATGAGGCAGAATTGAAGGTATTAGTGGGACTAGCTTGAAATCCTTGAGAAGCACCATCAATTATAAACTCATACCAATTTATACTTGGACTCGCAGTAGCAGTTAATATTATATTTGTATCCTTACATACAGTATTTCCTCCACCTCCAATATCAGTTGTTAATATAACGTTTGGAGATATGCCTGCATCACCACCTACAGTAAGTGTAACAGTGTTTGAAAAGTAGAGGTCACTTGTAGGAGTACAAGTAGCTGAGCCTAAGCTAGAAGTAACGAGTCTCCTAAATTCGTGAACACCTACACCAATAGTAGATGGTGGGTCAAAATTAGGGCTATTCGAATTGAGGATATCTTCCCAAACAGTAGATTCGGCAGGTGTTCTCTCCTGCCATTTATAGGTAATTAATGCTCCTTGACTTGAGGTTGGGTTTGCATTTCCAGAAATAATTTTTGGATCTTCTCCAGTGCAGTAGCTTACTTGATTAGTAGTAATATTGTTAGACCCTTCAAGTCTATTGATTGTAAAAACTAAAGAATTACCATCATTCACGCTTGTTCTTTTACTACATCCTGTAGTAAGATTAGTTACTATAACGTCAATTGTTACGGTTGTTGATCCTGATAAGTCAACCTTACTTAAATCAAGTGTATTACTTATAACTGATCCATCAACAGCTAATACATCATTAATATAAAATGTATGAGTAACACCTGCAGTTGGAATAGCTTGAACTGTTGGTGGGGAAGTTTCGCAAATAATCGTTCCAGCAAAGCCTGGAGTGATAAGACTTGGGTCAGGTAAATTATTTACTGTGATTGTTACAGAACTTGACTGGACCTCACAACCATTTTTTGTTATTTTAACATAAACATATTGCCCATCAGTTGGGGTTACAGTAAAAGTATTATCACCGCTAGCAGCTCCTTGGGATGCGTCATTAAGAAAAAACTCATAATTAGCTCCTGCAACAGGTGCCGCGGTAAATGAAATGCTTTCCCCTTCACATATCTCTGCAGGACTTGGAGCCGAAGTTAATGTAGCTGTGTAGGACTCACTAACTAATACAGTGTGTATACTTGAAATTCGGGCTGCATCAGGAACTTCACATGTAATAGAATTTGTAATAGATACAAGCCTTCTAAATGAGGTTGTGACTGTGACAGAACCAGCTGGTGGAGTATAGCTGGCTAATTGACCTGAAGGAGGGCTAACAACATCACTCCATCCTGAGCCAGAGTTGATTTGCCATTGATAATTGATTATTGAACCACCTATTGTGGCAGTTGGAGTTGCAGTGGCAGTTATTTCAGCAATAATTCCTCCTGGGCATATGGTTTGAGTAGGGGTTAGAGTATGAGCTCCATACAATGTCAAAACTTTGAGAAGGCCAGCAGTTCCAATAGTAACAGTGGTTGTACTTGAAGTTCCTGAACCATCATCATTTTGTGATACTTTTACTGAAAAAGTGGATGGATTTGAAAAATTGGTATGAGTAATTGTCGGGACTCCTGAGGGAGGTCCTAGGGGATTACCGTTGTAAAAAAATTGGAATCCTAACCCACCCACAGAGTCACTAGCATCAAATAAAACAACATCGGTTTTACAAATGATACTTCCTCCAGGCAAGGCTCCACCACCTTCTGCCTTAGCTTTTAGATCTGGAGTCTGACCATAAATAGATCCAAAAGATAAGAGCAGAAAAAATATGAAAAGTATTTTTTTTAAAGTGACGTCCACTAAGTCAGTATTTGCTCCCTTAATACAACGATAAATATATGAATTTATTGTTAATCTTCTGTTTTAAAACCTTAACATAAGATTTCTTTAAATATCTTTTTATAATTTAGTTGATGATGAAAAAGTGTTTTTTTCTTTTTTTCATAATTATTGGTTGTGAAAAAATCGATAGAGTTGTTTCAATTGATAAACTAATTGTTTATCGAACAACAAGAGATTCAACTTATTTTTTTAAAAAAAAACCTTTTTCAGGTGAAGTTTATCAAAATGATAAAGAAGGTAATAAAATAAGGTCTTTTAATCTTATTGATGGAAAGTTAAGCGGAATATATGAG
>CACIXU010000040.1 GCA_902590705.1 uncultured Bacteroidota bacterium
GATCTAAAAGCTCTGGAGAAATACCAACTTTTTGTTTTCTGCTATTTAGGGTTAGCTTTAAAGATTTCTCAGAATCAATTATATCAAAACATATAGGTTTATCTCCTCTAAATCTGTTTAGCTCGCTTTTTAACCTTAAAATTCTTTTGGCTTGTAATTTTCGTATGTCAAATTCAAGAGTAATTTTTTTTGAATTATTGTTTATAGCATCATGAAGCATTTCAAATGACAGAAATTGAATACGAGGATCGCCAATTCTTCCAGTATCTTGATTACGCCAACCCTCCCTGATATTTAATTTTAGTCTAACAAATTGGTTAATGTTGATGAAGTGTTTAAACTTAAGAAATTCCTCTCCAAAAATCTTGAATTCATACTGCTCCGAAAAGTCTTCCAGGGTAAACTTTCCCCATTGCTTTCCATTTTTAGATTCTAAAAATTCAACTTCATTAATAATCCCTGCTACGTTAATATTTTTATTAATTAAAGGTTTCAAATCTTTAAGATTTGCAAGTACCCCATTAGTAAACCAGTGCATCTCCTTTTTAAAATCATCTAACGGGTGACCTGAAAGGTATATACCAACGACCTCTTTTTCCCTTTTTAACTGTTCTAAATTTTGCCATTCTGGTGCATTAGGAATGATAAGTTCCTGATAAACTTCATCTGATTGCTCACTAAATAGGCTAGTTTGAGCAGAATTTAGGTTCTCCTGGTACCTAGCACCAAATCGAATAACTCTTTCCAAAAAGATGATTCCGTCTCCGTCTGGATTGAAATACTGTGCCCTGTGAGTCTTGTCAAAAGAATCAAAACCTCCCGCTAAGGCAAGGTTTTCCAATGTTTTTTTATTTGCTGCTCTTAAGTCAACTTTTTTGACTAAGTCAAATATATTTTGGTATTTTTCTTTCCTACGATTTTCTATAATCGTCGCTACCGCACCCTTGCCAACCCCCTTGATTGCTCCCATCCCGAATCGAATAGCATTGTTTTCATTTACAGTAAACTTATAAAAAGATTCATTTACATCTGGGCCTAAAACATTTAATCCCATTCGTTTACATTCCTCCATAAAAAAGGTAACCTGCTTGATATCATTCATGTTATTTGATAAAACAGCTGCCATATACTCAGCAGGATAATGAGCTTTTAAATAAGCTGTTTGATATCCAATCCAAGCATAACAAGTAGAGTGAGATTTATTAAAAGCGTAAGAAGCAAAAGCTTCCCAATCTTTCCAAATTTTACCCAAAATTTCTCTGGGATGATTATTAGCTATCCCTCCCTGAATAAACTTTGGCTTTAGTTTTTCCAGTAGTTCGAAAATCTTTTTCCCCATTGCCTTTCGAAGTAGGTCAGCTTCACCTTTAGAAAATCCAGCTAACTTTTGTGACAATAACATTACTTGCTCCTGATAGACTGTAATTCCATATGTCTCTTGGAGATATTCTTCCATCTCTGGTAAATCATATTTAATTTCTTCATCTCCATGTTTGCGTGCAACAAAACTCGGAATATATTCTAGAGGTCCGGGACGATACAATGCATTCATTGCTATCAAATCTGCAAAAAAATTAGGTTTTAAATCTTTCAAATACTTCTGCATTCCTATAGATTCATATTGAAAAATACCAACGGTGTCTCCCCTTTGGAATAACTCATAGGTCAATTGATCATCTAATGGAAATTCATCTGGAATTAATTCAATATCGTGAAGGTGTTTGACTAATTTCACAGTATCCTTAATCAAAGTCAAAGTCTTAAGACCCAAAAAATCCATTTTTAACAGTCCGGCCTCCTCTACCACTGAATTATCAAATTGAGTTACATAGAGTTCAGAATCTTTTGCAGTGGCAATTGGGACAAACTGAGTTATATCATCTGGGGTTATAATAACTCCACAGGCGTGAATTCCAGTATTTCTCAAGGATCCTTCCAACACTTTTGCTTGTTGTAAAGTCTGACCCGCCAAATCATCTCCCTGATAAATCTCTTGAAGCTCTTTAACATGAGTAAATTCGTCTGATCTTAACTTACCTTTGAGCTCGTTGTCATTTAAAGAAAAAATAGAAGCAAGTTTAATATTGGGGACTAATTTAGCAATACGGTCTGCATCCCCAAGAGACAAATCAAGAACCCTTGCAGTGTCACGAATTGATGATTTTGCTGCCATTGTTCCATATGTAATGATCTGAGCTACCTGATTGGCCCCATATTTTTCAATTACATAATCCATTACTTTTCCTCTACCCTCATCATCAAAATCAATATCGATATCAGGCATACTTACTCGATCTGGATTTAAAAAGCGCTCAAAAAGCAAATCATACTTAATAGGATCCAAATTAGTTATTCTTAAACAATAAGCTACCACAGAACCAGCGGCAGAACCTCTTCCTGGGCCAACAGAAACCCCCATGGATCTTGCCGCAGCGATTAAATCTTGTACAATCAAAAAATAGCCTGGATATCCCGTATTTGCAATGACTTCTAATTCAAAATTTAATCTTTCTTTAATTGAATCATTAATTTCACCATATCTTTTCTTTGCACCTTCTAGGGTTAAAAAACGTAAATAAGCATTTTCTTTTGCATTATTTTTAAATTCTTGTTTTATTGTAAAATCGTTTGGAATTTCAAATTTAGGGAGTAATACTTCTCGAGCAAGGTCAAAGACCTCGACCTTATCAACTATTTCTTGAATGTTAATAATTGCCTTGGGGAGATCAGCAAAGAGTATTTTCATTTCCTTTTGAGATTTGAAATAGTACTCTTGATTAGGAAAACCATATCTGAAGCCTCTTCCTTTTCCTATGGGTGTCAATTGCTTTTCTCCTTCCTTAACACATAATAAAATATCATGTGCATTAGCCTCTGCTTTTGATGTGTAATAGGAATTATTGGTAGCTATGATCTTAACTTCGTGTTTTTTTGCCAAATCCAATAAAACTTTATTTACTCGTGTTTCATCCTCTTGATTGTGACGCATCAATTCAATATATAAATCTTCCCGAAATTGATTTTGCCACCATATTAAAGCATCTTCGGCTTGTCGATCACCAACATTTAATATTTTTGAAGGAACTTCACCATATAAGTTTCCGGTAAGTACAATCAAATCAGATTTGAATTGTTGAACAATATTTCGATCTATTCTAGGCACATAATAAAACCCTTCGGTGTAAGCAATTGAACTCATTTTGGACAAATTTTCATAGCCCTTTTTATTTTTTGCAATAAAAACAATCTGATAACCATTGTCTCTTCTAGAACGATCTTTGTGGTCATCACATATGAAAAACTCACACCCCAAAATAGCTTTTAAACCTTGCTTCCCCTGTTCTAAACCGGAATTGTGTTTTTTTATGGCTTTTATAAAATGAAAAGCCCCCATCATATTAGCATGATCTGTCAAAGTAAGGGCGCTCATTCCGTCATTGGAGGCAGTGTTAATCAAATCATTTATTCGAGAGGTGGACTGTAGAACAGAAAATTGAGAATGGGTATGAAGATGATTAAATATAGCTTGATTTAATAACGTCTCATCTGACTCATTAAATTCCCTAGGTGTCTCCTCCTCCATGTCTGACATAGCAAGCTTTAAAGAAGCTTTCTTTAAATTTTGGTGATTTAATCCAATACCTTGAACAGGTAGTTTTAAGACTTCTTTGAGGTTATTTAAAATATTCGTTTGATTTTTTAATGATTCAGGTTTAATAAGTCCTTTTCTAAAAAGCTCAAAGAAGCATCTTGTAGTTGCCTCTACATCGGCTGTTGCATTGTGAACTTCTTGAAAATCTATCCCAAAAAGATAATGATGAAGTTCACTTAGAGTAGGTAGTTTATACTTTCCACCTCTACCTCCTGGCAACTTGCACAAGGAAGCTGTTTGGTCTGTACAGGTGTCAATAATTGAGATTTTTTCAAGGGAGTTTTTTTGACCCATTCGAAAAAATTCAGCTCCAATAATATTAAGGTCAAACTTTACATTATGTCCTCCTACAAATTCACTTCGATCCAGGGCCAAATTAAATTTTTCTAAAACTTCAACCAATGAAATCCCCTGTTGTTCTGCCAATGCTGTAGAAATACCGTGAATTTTTTC
>CACIXU010000041.1 GCA_902590705.1 uncultured Bacteroidota bacterium
ATTTATTTCATGTAATACTATAGATAATGAATTCTCATCCTGGTCAACATATAGTGGAGATCCAACCGGTTCAAAATATTCATCTTTAGATCAAATTAATACTGGAAATGTTAACAATTTAAAGCTTTTATGGACATATGATGTTTTTGATAAAAATGAAAAGCATAGAAACGGAATTCAATCTAACCCAATAATCATTGATGATCGTATTTACTTGATAGGCCCAGATTTTAATGTACATTGTATTTATAGTGAAAAAGGGGATCTAATTTGGAAATATAACCCATTTCCTGAAAGAAAAATATCTGGGACGACAAGAGGAGTTACATATTATGATGATGGAGTTAATGGAAGAATTTTTTTTGTTGCCGAGTCATTTTTGTATTGTTTAGACGCTATAACTGGAGAATTAATTACTTCTTTTGGAGATAATGGAAAAACTACGTTAAATAAAGGTTTTGAGAGGAATACTAAAGATTTATTTATTTCCGTAACAACTCCAGGGATTATTTTTGAGGACCTATTAATTCTAGGATCCAGAGTATTAGATTCTTCAAATCAAAAAACCATACCCGGAGATATCAGAGCTTTTAATGTTATAACCGGTAATATCGTTTGGACATTTAATACAATACCAAGGCCAGGAGAAAATGGCTATGATACTTGGCCAGAAGATAGTTGGAAAAACGAGTATCTAACTGTTAATAGTTGGGGGGGCTTTACTTTAGATGAAAAAAATGAGATTGTGTTTTTCGGTACTGGATCTCCCTCATACGACCACTGGGGAGGAAATAGAGTAGGTGATAACCTTTTTGGTAACTGTATAATCGCACTCGAAGCTAAAACAGGAAAAAGAATTTGGCATTATCAGACTGTTCACCACGACTTATGGGATTATGATATTCCATGCCCGCCAAACTTAGTTCAGGTAAATGTTAATGGTAAATTAATTGATGCAATTGCTCAACCAACTAAAACGGGTCAATTATTTGTCTTAGATAGATTAACAGGAAATCCAATTCATCCAATTTCAGAGAAAATTGTTCCTCAAAGTGATATTCCAGGAGAGGTTACCTCTAAAACTCAACCTTTTACAAAATCAACTCTTATCTATGGTAAGACCAGCATGGATCAATTTTCATTGAATAAAATTGATGGATTTGAGAAAAAAAGTATTAAAGATTCCCTCAAAAATATGGACTATGGTCGACTATTCATCCCTCCGGGTTTAAAGCCCACTATGGTCTTCCCTCAATTTAATGGTGGAACCGACTGGGGTGGAGCAGCTTATGATAGTAATGATAGAATGATTTATGTCAATTGTAGTAATGAAGCTGAATGGTTTGCTATGATAAATTTAGTTGAAGGTAAAAAAGTATCTCTCTATAACTATGGTAAGCAATTATTTAATACAAATTGTATAGCTTGCCACAATAACTCCAATATAGGCCTAAGAGCTTCAATTAATAACTTTTCCGTCGCTGATAACGAAAGAATAAAAAAATCAATCTACAATGGAAAAGGTCTCATGCCTGCTTTTAAAAATTTAGATGAAGATGAATTAAATGCCTTATCCTCATTCATTTTAAAAAAAGGTAAGGATGAAATCATTGAGGTTGAAAATAGTGATAAAATTTTTGAAATTCCATGGGTTGCCAATGGTCATCCTGAATTGAAAACAAAAAACGGTTATCCAATAAATGATATGCCTTGGGGTACTTTAACAGGAATTGATCTTGATTTGGGAGAAATTAAATGGCAGGTTCCTCTTGGAACTTATCCAGAGCTAGAAAAGCAAGGCTTATCACCGACAGGAACATTCAATATGGGCGGACCAATTGTAACTGCTGGAGGGATAATATTTATTGGCGCTACCATGGATGAACGTTTTCGTGCTTTTGATAAAAAAGATGGTAGCTTAATGTGGGAGTATCAATTAGAGGCTGGTGGTTATGCCACACCGTCAACTTTCCAAGTTAATGGAAAACAATTTGTCATTATTGCAGGTGGAGGCTTAGGCAAGCCTGGTACTAAGGGAGGTAATAAATTATATTGTTTTGGATTATAAATTAAGTCCTAATTTTTATTCAAAAATTATTACTGATTTGGTAAAATTTCAATTATTAATTAAAGCGATTAATAGCTTGATTTCAATTATTTTTTTACTGATGCTTTCTTTTTTAAATTCTCAACAAAATAAATTAGACTATCATGTTAAATTTTCTCTAAATGAAATTATAATTGATGGAATAGCTGATGAGAATTCGTGGAAAACAGCAAACAAAATGAACGCTAATTGGCAACATTTTCCCAATGAGACCAATGAATTTAAAAATCCAACTGAGGTAAGAATTTTATTTGATGATGAAAATATTTATTTGCTATGTAAATCATTCTCAAAGACTAACGATTATATAATACCATCATTAAAATGGGACTTTAGCGGTGCTGCCTCTGATAAAGTCAATTTTCTATTTGACACCTTCAGTGATGGAAACAATGCTTACATGTTTGGTTCGAATATGCTTGGAGTTAAGAGCGATATTCTTGTAACTAATGGGGGAATTGGCTCTTCAAGATCAGATCTTAATAGAACTTGGAATGGAAATTTTGATGTTGAAGGTAAAGTTTATGAAGGTTATTATTTAATTGAAATGAAAATTCCCCTTTCAACATTTAATTATCCCGAAAATTCTAAATCATGGCGGTTTAATTTTTTTAGATTCGATACTGATGAGAATCAGAGGACAGCTTGGACCCGTATTCCACAAGAATTCAAAGGTTATAATTTGGCATTTATGGGTAAATTAATTTTTGAAAGACCTTTAAATAAATCTAAGGGAAAAACTTGGTTAATTCCATTTGTTAATGGTTTTACAGAAAAAGATATTTTAGAAAATAAATCAGAAAATGATTTTAAATATGGATTAGATATTCGTGTTCCTTTGAAGTCAGAGTTAAATCTAGATATTACATTTAACTCAGATTTTTCTCAGGCAGAAATTGATGACGAGATAGTAAATTTCACAAGATTTGAGTTTAAAATGCCAGAAAAACGACAATTTTTTGTTGAGAATAATGACATATATACAAATTTTGGTGAAGACTTAATGATGAACCCATTTTTTTCAAGAAGAATAGGATTGGCAAAAAATAGGGAAGGAGTTTTGATTGAAAACAAAATTTTATCTGGAATTAGGGTTAGTGGAAAGATAAATAATAATCTTAAGTTGGGTTTTTTGAATATGATAACAGATGAGTGGTTCTCCAGTGGAAGTAATTTTGAAAGGACAGATATGCTGGATAAGGTTATAAATATGATAATCAACAACTCAGGCGAAAATAAATCTATAGTTAAGGAAATTTTTGACGATTGTTTAAGGCTGTGTGCATCCAATGATGAAAAGTATCAGAGCGTAATAAACAATGATGCTCCAATTAATGAAGATTTATTAAAAAGTTTAATTGAAGAATACCCTTTACTATCTAAACTTCAGCAAAAGTTAAATATAGTTTAACTAAAAATCCCTAACCCCAAAACATATGCCCCATCCGTTAGGTAATTAGATAGGTTAGGTAAGTTTTTAGCTTATCTCTTTGAATACTATGTCGTAGTCCACATTCTTTCCGATATGCTTGGATACATACTTACAGACCTCTTCACTATCATAGATAGGCTGATAATCTCCAACAGAGACATTACCAAGACCATATTTTACTTCTTTATAGGTCATATCAGTATTGGTTCCAAGAAGCATATGAGCATGTAGATTGTTATAATCTCCTTTATCTCGCTCAGATACATAGAATACATTCTCAACTTTATTTGATCTCTTTAGAAGTTTAGTAATCCAGTTTCTCACCGTCATTGTATGGATCTTGTAGGGTGTTCTACAGGTAATAAAGTAGTCCCACTGATACTTTTGAAGAAAATCTGCATAGTATTTTGATAGTCTCATAACTGATCATCTAGGGCAATAGCAGGGATTAAGGTAGCTACTTACCTTTTATTGTTATTTATCGTATTAAAATTGGATTGAATTAGAGTGTATTGGGTAAAACCTATGTTAAATTTAAAAATTAAATTAATTTATTATTTTTAA
>CACIXU010000042.1 GCA_902590705.1 uncultured Bacteroidota bacterium
AGTGTAAACTGAAAAGGTTTTATTATGAGTTATCAACTGAAAAACTTTGATTTGGAAAATGTTTTTAATAATAAACTTAAATAGATAGTATCTTTAAAAAAAAATATAATTATCGAACAACTGTTTGATAAATTTTCTCAAACTTCCTCGCAAAAGGCCCTTGAAAAGGCACTTCTGGAAAAAACTTGTACCTTAATTAAAGGGATTGTAGGGTCGGGCTTAAGCTTTAGATTAGTTACAGCCTTTCATAAACTTGATCTTAACCTACTATTAATAATGGATAACGCTGAGCAAGCTGCATATTATTTCAATGACCTAGAACAGTTACTAAATTCAACTCAAGTTTTTTACTTTCCTGCTAGCTACCGTGAAGCTTATCGTCCTGAAGCTACTAATAATGCAAATGTTTTGCAACGTTCTGAGGTACTTAAGAAATTAGGTAATAATAATAAAAAAATTATTGTAACCTATCCGGAAGCATTGTTTGAAAAAGTTATCTCTCAAAAAACACTTAAGAGTAAAACCTTACATCTAAAAATGGGAGAAAATATTGGATTAGATCTCATAAATGAGACTTTATTCGAATATGATTTTGAAAGAGTGAATTTCGTCACACAGCCTGGGGAGTTTTCTGTTAGAGGAGGGATCATAGATGTATTTTCATTTTCTCACCAACACCCATACCGAATAGAGTTTTTTGATGATAAGATAGAAAGCCTAAGGAGTTTTGATGTCAATACTCAACTCTCGATTAGTAGTATTTCAGTAATAGATTTGTTACCAAACACATCAAAAATTTCATTTAGCAATAAAAGAAAATCGATAATAGAATCCCTTTCCGATGAATGCGGATTGATAATCAACCAACTCGACATTTGTTTAGATCGACTTGAAAATTTATTTAAAAAAGCGAAAAAACAGTTTGAAGCTCTTGAAACCACCATCCAATATCCCCCAGAAACTTTATTTTTAAACCAACAAGGTTTGATTGATGAATTGGAACAGAAATCCCTTCTATTGATAAATAGTTCCGAAAAGTTAAGACACTATGAAAAAATAAGCTTTAAGCAAACCCCTCAACCGTCAATCAACAAGCAATTTGATAGACTTATTCAAATTTTAAATGACAACCATAAGTCTGGATTTGAAAATTTTATTTTTTGCTCCAATGAGTCTCAAAAAAAACGTTTAAATGACATCTTTGAGGAAAATGAAATTACTATTCATTATAAGACTAGTTTCTGTCCACTTTATGAGGGTTTTGAAGATTTAGAAGCAAAGCTTGCATGTTTTACAGATCATCAAATTTTTGAACGCTATCATAAATATAGGATCCGTTCCTCAGTAGCTAAAAAAGAAATACTTAATCTCAAAGAATTGACAAACCTCAAAATTGGTGATTTTGTTACTCATATTGATCACGGAATTGGAAAGTTTGGTGGACTAAAAAAAATCGATGTTGAAGGTGTTCAACAAGAGGCAATCAAACTTAAATATGGTGAGGGAGATATTCTTTATCTTAGTATTCATTCACTTCATAAAATCACTAAGTTTAACGGTAAAGAAGGGCATATACCTAAACTTTATAAACTCGGATCTAAAGCTTGGAAAATTTTAAAACAAAAAACCAAATCCAAAGTAAAGGATATCGCTTTTAATCTTATCAAAATATATGCTAAAAGAAGAGAGAAAATAGGTCACGCATTTCCCCCAGATAGTTACCTCCAATTAGAACTGGAAGCTTCATTTATTTTTGAAGACACCCCTGATCAAAGTAAGACTATAGCCGCAGTAAAAACGGATATGGAAAGCAGCAAGCCAATGGATCGATTGATTTGTGGGGATGTAGGGTTTGGAAAAACCGAAGTCGCGATTCGAGCTGCTTTTAAAGCAGTAGATGATAGTAAACAAGTAGCCGTATTGGTCCCGACAACCATATTAGCATTTCAACACCACAACACTTTCTCCAAAAGATTGAAAGACTTTCCTGTTAGGGTTGATTATTTAAATCGATTCAGATCTACAAAAGATCGAAAAAAAATTTTAAAAGAACTTGAACAAGGGAAAATTGATATACTAATTGGTACTCATCAATTAGTTAATAAATCCGTAAAATTTAAAGATTTAGGACTTTTAATTGTTGACGAGGAACAGAAATTTGGAGTTGCAGTAAAAGAAAAATTAAGGGATATAAAAACCAATGTAGATGTCTTGACCCTCACCGCCACTCCAATCCCTAGAACATTACAATTTAGCCTAATGGCAGCAAGAGACTTATCTGTAATTGCTACACCCCCGCCAAATCGCTATCCCATTGAAAGTGATATAGTAAGGTTTAATGAGTCACTTATTCGAGATGGAATTCAATATGAATTACAAAGAGGAGGACAAATTTTTTTCATCCACAATCGGGTAGAAAATATTTTGGAAGTGGCCGGTATGATACAACGCCTGGTCCCAGATGCTAGAGTTGCAATTGGTCATGGGCAAATGGAAGGTAATAAATTAGAAAAAACCTTACTATGGTTCATAGAAGGAAAATACGATATTTTAGTCGCTACAACAATAATTGAGAACGGATTGGACGTACCTAATGCTAATACTATCTTTATAAATGATGCACAAAGCTTTGGACTAAGCGATCTTCACCAAATGAGGGGAAGAGTAGGTAGAAGTAACAAAAAAGCTTTTTGTTACTTTATAACCCCTCCATTAACCGCCTTGGCTTCGGATGCGCAAAAAAGAATTAAAGCGATTGAGCAATATTCTGAGCTGGGAGCAGGTATGCATATTGCTATGAAGGATTTAGAAATAAGGGGAGCAGGGGATTTATTAGGTGGGGAACAGAGTGGGTTTATAAACGAAATTGGATTTGAAACCTATCAAAAAATTCTGGAGGAAGCAATTGATGAATTGAAGGAGAATGAATTTAAAACCCTATTTGACAAAAAAGAAACCATTGACAAAATAAACTACATAAAAGAAGTTCAAATTGATACAGATATTGAACTTTTATTACCCGACGATTATGTAAATGTAGTTAGTGAGCGTTTGGCCTTATATAATGAATTGAGTAACGTTAAAGATGAAGAAAAACTAGATAAGTTCAAAAAAAACATGGAAGATCGATTTGGAAAAATTCCACCTCAGGGTTTAGAGTTATTGAATACTATTCGTTTAAAATGGGTTGCGTCTCAATTGGGGCTGGAGAGACTAATTTTAAAAAATAAAAAGTGTGTTGCCTATTTTTTGTCTAATCAACAAAGTAAATTTTTTAAATCTAAAGTTTTTAATCAAATTCTATTTGCTGTTCAAAATAATTCTCAATCTTTGAAAATAAAGGAAAAACAAACCCGAAAAGGCCTTAGATTAATTATGTTAATTGATAATGTATATTCTATTAAAGCTCTTAACCAAATGCTGGAAAAAATATTAAAATCAAAGTGATTTTAAGTTTTTGATTACCTCAAAGGCGACGTTTATAGCATCTTCGTCCATCAAAATGGTAAACTCATTAGAAGTCGAAATCACTTGGTTGATATTTACTCCCTCCCAAGAAAGTCTTTGAAAAATAAAATAATAAATACCTGGAATTTTCACATTATCTGTAGGTAATTTAACGGTAATGGCAGAAAGATTATCTAGCTTATCAATACAAATTTCACGTCCAAAAAACTCCTCCAATAAACTCGAAATATTGCTGCTAACCACAATATTAGATTCTCCAACCCCCCTTGAGGATGTATAAAACACATCCTTTTTATCCTTAATTTCTGTAAGAAATTTTGATTGTGACAAAAGTAAGGATTCACTTAATTTAAAACAATAATCAGTTAGTGAGGATCTAACTGTAATATCTCCCAAATTACGCAGAACATTAACAATTCTATATGTAGAAAGAAATTCTTCATTATCTGAAATTCTTTTAAGTGCCATTACAATTGCACCACTCCTTGCTGGCTTTCTAAGAGCTTTTTCAATTTCAGGTTGTATT
>CACIXU010000043.1 GCA_902590705.1 uncultured Bacteroidota bacterium
TATTTATCATAAATACAATTCTATTTTTCTAATATTTTGGTCTCACAGGTATAGACTCTGCTGCCGTTTCGTAGGTTGCCCCAAATTCTTTTTCGAATACCGCAACTAGTTTTTGTTTTTGTTTCTCGTATTTGGGACTTTTGGCTATGTTGTTAATTTGACTGGGGTCTCTTTTGAGGTCATAAAGCTCTTCGTAAGGACGTTTTTCGAAGGCTAATTTAAAAAGCTTCATAAATTTGGGGGTTTCCTGATTGACTTCCATAAATGCCTTCGTAGGAGAAGGGTCAACCTCCCCGTATTTTCCCCTATTTTTTCTGAATGCAATCGGATCCCCTGATGGCCATCGGTCAGGCTCATAGTTCCTTATGTAGAGAAAATCTGCAGTTCGAATCGCGCGAGCAGGATAACCGGTATCGTCTGCTCGACACTGGAAATCATGATACCCTCTGCCTGTGAATGTCTTATTACGTTTTAAATCGACCTGGCCATGCTTTTGAGACATTAATACATTTATAAAACTCTTTGTGGTCATTGTTTTAAGCGGTTTTAATCCTACTGCTTCCATAAATGTTGGCCCAAGCTCGGCAAGGTTCACAAAATCATCCACAACCCGCCCGCCTTTGATTACTGCTGGCCATGAGATCGCCAGGGGTATATGGGTGCCTGCATCATATATTTCAACCTTACCGCGTGGGAAAGGGAGACCGTTATCACCGGAAATTACAACGAGGGTATTTTCGAGTTCACCTCGCTCCTCGATTAGAGTAAGTATTTTCCCAAGTTTTTGGTCAAAACGCTGTACCTCGAAATAATAATCACATATATCGTTTCTAACCACCTCATCGTCGGGAAGGTAAGCAGGAACGGTAACATCTTTTGGATTCATACCACTTTCCATTCCGCTATCTTTTTTGTATGCTCGATGAGCATCATGGCTACCAAACCAGAAGCAGAAAGGTTTGCCATCATCGCGTTTGTCCATGAATTCTTCAAAGTCTTTAAATTTGTGCCCTGCAGGATCAGTCCTCCAGTCAATGAATTTCATTGGTGTGCATCCTTTGTTGATGTGTCCTACATGATAACCTGCTTCTTCAAGAGCATCTGTATATACACCAAACTTGTTGGGGAAGACCCCCCTTAAGTTTGCTCCAGTTTCGAGTTGCCACATATTTCTGCCGGTTAGAATTGCTGATCTTGAAGGACCGCAGGAAGGAGCACTGCAAAAGGCGTTTTTAAAAAGTACACCCTCACGGGCTATACGATCAAAATTGGGTGTTTTAATAACTTTGTCGCTTCCGGGTATGGACATCTCGTAGGCTATACTGGTGTGTGGCCAAGACCAATCGTCGGCTAATGCGAATAGTATGTTAGGTTGCTTTGTGGATTTATTTACCTTGCACCCAAAAAGGATAACCGTTTCGATTATAAATATAAATATTAATAAGTTTTTTTTCATTTTGAAATAGTTTGAGTATTTGCCTCAGACTAATTACATATTTTCTCTATCTTGAAATGCTAAGTTATGTATTTGACATGGAACTGTTTTGAAATAACTTCCTGAAGTTTGATCATTTGGGTATACCCAATGACAAGATTTACCTGTATTTTAGTTCTTCTATCGGATTCCCCTCAAGATCATAGATAACAGATGCAAATTGCCAAATACCTGAGCTTTGCAATGACTTGACAAGCAATAAATTCCAACCTTTTGATAGATTAATATTGACTTGATTTGCATTGGGTTCAAAACCGTTTCCCTCTTTTTTCTCTGAAATCACTGCGCCGTTCAACCAGATTTTAACACCTTCGTCTGCCCCGAAATATAGCATTGCCTCCTGATCATTTGTGGAGTATACTTCCGTAACTAAATAGGCTACAGCATTGTCCTTCCACAGACGATAAAACATCCCTAGGTCTGCAATCCAGATACTAGACCCATTTCCAAAAGGCATTTCCTCCCATGTTGCAGAATTGATATCCTTTTCTAGATCAAATGGGACATCTAAAAGCTTAACAGAGGTTAAGCCTTTCTTCTGGAAGGGACCTGCAGTTTTCCAGACTGTCATGTGATTCCTACCAGAGTTTGGCGGATAGTTTATCCTTGATACTTCCTCATCTGTGAAGTAAACATCCTCTATGGAAGTATCAGAAACCCAGCTTTGAACCAGTTGACCCGGATCTGGTTCAATTACGGGAATGATAAAATACTCGTTCCCATCCCTCTCTTGCTCGATTTTCCCTCCCATTCTTGTGACGGTCTGTCTTGCCAGTTTTTCGGATACATCTATCAATTCCCTGAAATTATAATTCGTTGACAGGAATTTAATATCATATTTCAGAGAATCGGTGTATTTCTGCGGGAGGTTCTCAAAACCCATCGATGTAGCAAGGATTCCAGCAGCGTTGGAGGGGTTGCAATCCGAATCCTGACCGCAGCGTGTTGAAATAATAATTGTTTTATCCATGTCTTTCTGTCCATATAGGATCCCTATAGCTATGTAGGCCCCATTTATCTTAGCGTCAATATTGAATTCCGGGTTCCCAGAGCCACAGGAGAATTTCCTGTATTCAGGATCAAGGTGGTACTTCTTGTTGATGAACTCCCAGGTCTTAACCCAGTCCCCAGGGTTTTTATGATACTGGCTTATCACGTCCGTGATGGCCTCATGGTACTGTGAGCCCTCTGGTATACACTTGAGCCCTGCCAGGATAATCTTTTCAACATCGTCTTCAAAGAAAGCCTCCGCATACATTCCTGCAACAAAATTCCCCCCGTACAATCCATCTCCGTAATTCATTAGTCGCCCGAAGATATTCCCCAGTCCTACTGCCATGGCCGGCATACCCGGTGAGATTAGTCCTGCATAGTCAGCCTCGATTTGGTAATCGATATCATCGGCATGCTCATTATACTTTGGATGGCCTGACCAGGGAGGTGCAATCCCCCCCCTTAGATTGTCCCTACCTCTGTAGTTTGCATGTGCAGTCCAGTACCTGCTGTTTGCAAAATCAATTCCTGCATCTCTAATTTTAAGGTCAAATCCATATTTTTCGAGGGACCTCAAGAAAGTCATTTCAACAAATATATCGTCTTGGTTGAACTGGTTGATCATCCCGGGGGTCCATTCAGGCATATCATCCTCAGGTATAATCTCACCTTTCCATTTAAATTCAGTAGGCGCTCCCCAACCTACACCAGCCATCTGACCGATCCACCCAGCCTTTGCCTTGCTGATGTATTCATCGACGGAGATTTTACGGTATTCAGACACTTTATTGGAAACAGAGGTCGCTAGTTGAGCTGTTACATTTATGCAATTAAAAATCAGGAATAATCTAAGATACAGAGGAATTAGCATTGATTCTTTTTGAATTGCTTTGGATTTTTCATCGAAAAATGATAACAGATTACTTATGAAAAGATATTTTAAGGAGTTATTCAATTAATTATTAGTATCAATTATTTCAGTAGACCCAAAGAGTTGACCTATAAATTTTGAAAAAATAGGACGTCCAGATGTTTTGTCACCAGTTTCTCCATTAAATAATTGAAATGAAACATATTTAACAATTCGTTTATTGTGGAATCTTAGGAGTAATTTATCTCCCTGATTTTTCCCACCTTCTAAAACATGCGAAATGTCAGCATACATTATTTTTTTTACAATTGGATGAGCTTTAAACTCCTTATATCCTTGAATCATTAATTCATGAAGAAGGTTAAACTTTTCCTCATTTGCTAAATTAAAACTTGAAATTTTTGAAGTAGGGTTTTCAACTCCAAACTGTGTTAATTCAGTATCAAAGCCAATTGAGAACATACTGACAAAAAAAACAGTATATGACCCATCAGT
>CACIXU010000044.1 GCA_902590705.1 uncultured Bacteroidota bacterium
GAAGGAGAAACCGATTAATCTTATTTCAAATAAATTTACCTTATTAACAATAATACTTTGTACTTATTCAGCATTTGGACAATCAGACTATTATTGGGTTGGAGGAACAGGGAACTGGTCAAATTACTCCTCTCACTGGGCAACTTCATCTGGTGGAAATATTTTTCATACTACCACGCCAAGCTCAAATGACAATGTCATTTTTGATAGTAACTCATTTTCTGCAAATAATCAGACGGTAACTCTAAATGCTGATAATGAAAGTGTAGGAAATATGACTTGGTTAGGGGTGACAAACACACCTACTTTCAATATGAGTTCAAAGCAATTGATGGTCCACGGTTCCATTACCTATGATCCCATAATGACAATAAATAGTCCAGGGACACTAACGTTCACATCTACTAATACTTCATTTCTTATTTCAGGAGGGCATAGAATAGGGAATGTATACATTGATAAAAACGGAGGAGTATTTAATCAGCTTGATAACTTTATGTCAGATGGTTATACCTTTGAAGTTCGAGCTGGATCTACATATAACTCTAATGATTATGATATTTATTTTAATACGATCAGATTCAAGGGTTCGCCCACAGGTTCTACAACCACTACTATAAACGCTGGGACATCTGAAATTACTGTTAAAAACGGTGAACTTAGTATACAGTCTGAAAGTAACTATCCAAATATAATCACCCATTTAGCCAGTTCAACCATATACATTGATCGAGCATCTTTGAATGGAGGCTATTATTCGGTAGATAACTTTGGACATATAATAACCAGGAATATGCCCACTTGGCGAGAGATAGGTTATCGAGTTGACCGAATAAGAAAATTAGAGATTACACAGGGGACAAGTTATCAGAATGATTATACAAAAATCCATTCATATTTTGGAGACCATCACAATAGTAACTTGGACGGTGGAATCATAGATACCCTGATTGTAAGTAAATACACAAGATTTGAAAATAATTTTAACACGATTATCGGAGACATTGAATTTAAGGGTGACGCCCTTACTGCAATTTTTGGATCCAGTGGAACTTTTACTGTATCAAATAGCCTTACTTTCCAGGGAGGGAACTGCTCAGTAACTACGCTAAAATCAACATCAGCTGGGAACCAAGCTAATATTAATCTTCTCTTTACAAATACTGTAACTGCAACCAATTTGAGTATAAAAGATATGGCCTTTACTGGAAGTGGTACCCTAGTAGCTCAAGCATCTGTAGATAACGGGAATAATTCAGGGATCACAATTACACAATTAGCCGCAAGAGATTTATACTGGGTCGGAGGGACAGGTAATTGGTCGGATAGTTCGCATTGGTCTTTATCAAACGGCGGTAGTGCAGGGAGTTGTGCCCCAACTCCAAATGATAATGTTTACTTTACTTCAAATTCATTTTCTGCTGCAAATCAGACAGTTACCCTCGATGCAGCTAATGCTGCATTTATCAATATGGACTGGACGGGTGTTACAAATAATCCAACATTTAATATGAACTCAAAATCTTTTGAGATTTCCGGATCTGTTAGCTACACTACTGACATGACAATAAATAGCCCAGGAACCTCAACATTTATTACCTCATCAACCGTATCACTTTTCTCAGGAGGGCATAGAATAGGGAATGTATACATTGATAAAAACGGAGGAGTATTTAATCAGCTTGATAACTTTATGTCAAATGGTTATACCTTTGAAGTTCGAGCTGGATCTACATATAACTCTAATGATTATGATATTTATTTTAATACGATCAGATTCAAGGGTTCGCCCACAGGTTCTACAACCACTACTATAAACACTGGGACATCTGAAATTACTGTTAAAAACGGTGAACTTAGTATACAGTCTGAAAGTAACTATCCAAATATAATCACCCATTTAGCCAGTTCAACCATATACATTGATCGAGCATCTTTGAATGGAGGCTATTATTCGGTAGATAACTTTGGACATATAATAACCAGGAATATGCCCACTTGGCGAGAGATAGGTTATCGAGTTGACCGAATAAGAAAATTAGAGATTACACAGGGGACAAGTTATCAGAATGATTATACAAAAATCCATTCATATTTTGGAGACCATCACAATAGTAACTTGGACGGTGGAATCATAGATACCCTGATTGTAAGTAAATACACAAGATTTGAAAATAATTTTAACACGATTATCGGAGATTTCTTAGTCACTGGAGATAATGCTACGATCCAAATGGGGACTAATGGAACTTTTACCATATCAAATTCCTTGGAGCTTGGATCAAAATCTGGATCAAGAAACTATATGATGTCCACCAGTGGGGGAAATCAAGCATCAATAATTTATGATGGTCCAGATTTTTGTGGAGATTATATTAGATTAAAAGACATATCTCTAACCACAAGCTCAACAGCTACTTTAGGACCCTATAGCCAAAATGAAGGAAATGTTACAGGGTTTAATTTTAATACAGATACAAGTAATACTATTTCTGGAATGACAATTTCAGTTAGTCCCACAGGGGTTTCATTTTATGAAAATCAAAACATAAGCTTTGTTCTTTCATCTACTTATACCTCAAATGCCTCTTCAACTATTCATTTTTTTGTAAATGGTCAGAAAACCCAGACTGGAACTTCGACTACTTTTTCTGCACAAAACTTAAAAAATGGAGATAAGGTTTTTGGTTCAATTGAGGTTCCGTATTCAGGAACTGTAACCGGTTGTGATTTTACAACAATTGGGAAAACAGACGAATTAACACTTAACCTTACTCTATATCCTGTAATCACAGCAAGCACTTATTCTCAGACAAACAATACTGTCGAGGTAACATTTAATGAGCCTGTTTACACTGAAAGTTCTGGATCAGGGAATCTTGTAGCCTCCGATTTTGAATTTACATTAGCCGGTGGAACAGGAGTTTTAAATTCCAATCAGCCAACTAGTATTTCCAAAAACGGAAACACATATACCCTTGGCATTAATGTATCAAATAGAGCCGGAAGTGAAGTGCTTACAATCAAGCCAAAATACAACCAAATATTTGATATAGACGGGAGAAGGGCTGAACAAAATCAAAGTAATAATTCGGTAAGATTAGGAACTGTAAGTGCTAGCCTTATTAGCACTGATGTCTCATCTGATAATCGCACCCTGGAACTGACATTTAGTGAAAATGTATTCAATACTATCAACGGAAGTGGTGCATTAGAGACAACGGACTTTATTCTAGAAATGAATGGTGGAACAGCTACTCTATCCTCTACTACTCCGACATCAATTTTTTCTGATAACTTTAAATATTCCCTTGGGTTTAAATTTGGTGGAATAGCAGACGGTAATGAGGTAATTAGTGTCAAGCTTGCTGAAAATTCAATTTTTGATATTCAAGGAGTAGTATTACCCCAAACCCAAACTAGCAGCTCATCTAATTTAAAACCTGACGATGATGCTGACGGGGTTCCAAATCCAGTAGATCTTTGCGCTGGAACTGCAACTGGAACATCGGTTGATATGAATGGTTGTGCCGATAACGCTGTTAAATATTTCTGGGTAGGTGGCACAGGTGATTGGTCAGATTTTTCAAACCACTGGTCTACAACCTCAGGAGGAAACACATTTCACTCTAGAATACCCAACTCTTCAGACAATATTTATTTCGATGAAAACTCATTTAGCGCTACAAATCAAACGGTTAAAATCGATATTGATAACGCTGCGTGTAAAAATATTACCTGGGCTGCAGCGACTTATAATCCAACATTGAATTACAACAGCAAAGAGCTTAAGGTCTCAGGCTCGTATATTTT
>CACIXU010000045.1 GCA_902590705.1 uncultured Bacteroidota bacterium
CTATATTGATAGCCCTCACATTTACACTCTGCTAAAACTCCTTTTAAGCTTAATTTTGAACAGTTTTTGATGGGATGATTGGGACAGCTAGCTTCCCAAGCTAAATAAGTGCCGTTTAAATTAAAAATTAAAACACCATTTATTCCTCCAGAAGGATAGAGGCTGCTTCCTCCAGTAAACCTCAAATTATCGTTGCTAGGAAGGTTTAAGTTAACAGAAATATTAAACTTAACTGAAGTAAGGTTAGGATTACGAGTAATTTCGTTCTTACTACATGAAAATAATAGCAACGTGACTAATAAAATGATTTTCTTAACCAAAATTTTATCAAAAACGTTCAATTGCTTATATTTGATTTACATCCCTATACAATAAGGGATGTTTCTTTTTAAAGAAACGTAAAAAAAATGAGTAAAGTATCTTATTATACAGATCAAGGGCTAAAAAATCTAAGAGATGAGCTAAATCAACTCAAAGATGTAGAGCGACCAAAAGCCTCTCAAGCTATTGCCGAGGCCAGAGACAAAGGAGACCTTAGTGAGAATGCTGAGTATGATGCTGCCAAAGAAGCCCAGGGACTTTTAGAACTTCAAATTTCTAAACTAGAAGAAACACTTTCAAATGCGAGACTGATTAACGAGTCTCAATTAGATACATCAAAAGTATTAGTCCACTCAAATGTGGAGGTAAAAAATAAGACAAATGGAGACTTAACGAAATACAAATTGGTAGCCCAAAGTGAGGCAGACTTAAAAACTGGTAAGATCTCTGTTGATTCTCCTATTGGTAGGGGTTTACTTGGAAAAACTGAAGGTGAAGTTGCTGAAATCATCGTTCCAAATGGAACTATTAAATTCGAAATAGTCTCAATTTCCAGAGATTAATTATGGCTGGAATTTTTTCAAAGATTATTGCTGGAGATATTCCTTCATACAAGGTATACGAGGATAATAAACACTATGCATTTTTAGACATTAACCCCAATTCAGTTGGACATACACTGTGTGTTCCAAAAAAAGAGATTGATAAAATATTTGATTTACCAGAGGAAGACTTTAAAAGACTTATGGATTTTTCAAGAACTGTGGCCATTGCAATTGAAAAGGCAATTCCATGTGATCGAGTTGGGATGTCTGTCATAGGACTTGAGGTTCCTCATGCTCATGTTCACCTGATTCCATTAAAAAAAATGGAGGATGCAACTTTCCACAAAAAAGTTTCGCAAAATCCAGAAGGATTTAAGAAAACGGCTTCCAAAATCAGGAAATACCTTTAGGATTTTTTTTTAGTAATATTTCAAATGTTGTTCCTTTACCTAAGACTGATTTTTTGACACTTATTTTTCCTTTATGGTAGTCAGAGATAATCCTTTTAGCTAGGGAGAGTCCAAGCCCCCATCCTCTTTTTTTTGAGGTAAAGCCCGGAGAAAATATTTTTTTATATAATTCTTTTTTCATTCCGTGACCTGAATCACTAACTGTAATAATTACCCAATTGACATTAGCTAGTAAGTTGATACTAATTATCCCTTTTCCCTTAATGGCATCAATACCATTTTTAATAAGGTTTTCAAGAGTCCATCCAAATAGTTGCTCATTAAGAGGTAATAGGATTTCTTCCTTTGGAATTTCGGTTTTAAATTCAACTAAATCTGAACTTCTTTTTTCAAGGTATTCGATTGTCTTTTTTGTTTCAGCTACTATATCCGCCTCTTCGAGTTTCGGCAAAAAACCCATTTTTGAAAAACGGTCAGTAATAACCTTTAATCGATCCAAGTCTTTTTCAATTTCATTTAAGGGCTCACTTTCTTGTTTTTCATCTTTCATTAATGTTATCCATCCAATCATTGATGTAAGTGGGGTACCTATCTGATGCGCTGTTTCTTTAGCCATAGCATTCCATAGCCGGTTTTGCTCTGATATTCTAGAGGTCTTATATACGAAATATAGTACTGCGCCAAAGAGGAAAATTATTAGTAGTAGGGCCATAGGATAGTATTGTAACTTCTTCAATAAGACGGAATCACCGTAATAAAGTTTTTGATTTATGTCAGATAAACTATCTTTATAGCGAATCAATATAGGCTGATTTTCTTTTTTGATAATTTCTAGTTGCTTGTAAAGTACAAGGGAATCTTCAGAGGTCTGATCCCAATTAATATTCTTGTGTCCAATTATTTTTTCGTTTTGATCTACTTGAATCATTGGATTAATCCAAGTTTGTTGTAGAACTTCAAAAGTAAGATTGTTAACTACACTGTTTTCTATTAGATCTTCTTGAGCTAGCGCCCATAACTTCATTTTTTTACGCTCCTCTTTTTTAAGTGTTCCAAAGAGCAGATTGGTATTCCAAAGGATCAATGCAACAATTAAGAATGCAGCTAGTAGCCAACTATTTTTCAAGTTATTTCTGATTAAACCCAACACTAGCTTATAGTCATTTTGTTTAAGCTAATATACTTTAAATTAAGTTATAGCAAGTTAGTTAAACAACTAGGTGGTGTAATAATCTTAGATCCTTTGGACCTTGTTTAATAAAGAAATGATGAAAACATATTTAATTGCAAAGCTTTCCGCTTAAAACTTTTTATAAATTTGTTTCTTATTGAAAAAAATATGGAAATTTCTGGTAAAATAAAGTGGTTAGATGAAACTAAAACATACGGTAACAACGGCTTTAGAAAAAGAGAAGTTGTAGTTACTACTGAAGAGCGATATCCTCAGCATATTTTGGTAGAGTTCGTTCAGGATAACTGTGATTTATTAAACGCATTTCAAATCGGTCAAAATGTCAAGATTGGGATTAATCTTAGGGGTAGGGAATGGGTTAACCCTCAGGGGGAGACCAAATACTTTAATTCTGTCCAAGGATGGCGAATAGAGGAAATACAGGAATCCTCGATAACTGAAATGCCTCCAATGCCACCGCCCCCTGCTTTTGAAGCAGCCGATAATACTGACTCTGATGGCCCAGATGATGACCTACCCTTTTAGTTGCTTGTGGCGAAAGCAACTCTTTAAATGGTCATTAACCATTCCCAAGGCTTGCATATGGGAGTAGACTATCTTAGGTCCTACAAATTTGAATCCATGCTTTTTTAGAGCCTTGCTGATGTTACTTGACAGTGTTGTTTGTGCTGGAACTAAGTCTAACTTTTCATAGTTATTTTGAAGCGTTTTGTGGTTAATAAAACTCCAGAGGTAGTCTGAGAATGAGTGCCCATTTTTTTCAAATTCAATTAAGCACTGGGCATTATTTATAGTAGCTTCTATTTTGAGTTTATTACGAATAAGTCGAGAATCCCTCATTAATTCTTCAATTTTATTCTCCTTATACAATGCAACTTTGCGGTAATCAAATTGATGGAAGGCTTTTCTTAGGTTTTCGCGTTTTCTCAAAATAGTTATCCAACTAAGTCCAGCCTGAAAAATTTCTAGGGAAAGAGATTCAAATTGTTTTTGGGTTTCAAAAACTGGAACCCCCCATTCATTATCGTGATATTTAATGTAAAGGGGGTCACCTTCACACCATTTGCATCTTGTTATGATAGTATTTTATATATGAATAGTAATCTTTTACATTAATGAATGTGCTCTAAATTAATTGTAAATTTTTTACCCTAGAGCAATTCTCTGAAAACCAGTAACTGTTAAATCAGCATGAGCAGACATTACATAATCAGC
>CACIXU010000046.1 GCA_902590705.1 uncultured Bacteroidota bacterium
TGTTTCAAATTGTTCCTCTACTGATAAGGATAATATCAATTCTTTTATATCTGATCCTTGAAAGTGTTGCACTTGATTTTCTTGCTTCACTAATTTTAGGTTTAGATCAGTTTGAAATTGATCTTGATCGTAAATTTTAACTTTGTATTTTGCTGGAATGGGGCTTAAGTCATCTAGGTCGAGATTGCTGTAATTTATCCATTTTCCCTTTTGGTATTGATTTAATATTATATGCCAATTCCTGAGAAAAATATTTCCCTTTTGGTCATAACCATATCGATTAAATTTTGCATCTGGGATTCTAATTACATAAACTAAGTTTAATTTATATATCTCGTCAACTTTCAACGGTTTTTCAAGTATTACCCATATTATATCAGGTTGATTTCTTAGTCGCCCCCATTTTAACTCTTTATCCTGTCTTCCAATATAATTTATTTTAGTATTTCCTAATTTAGATTTTTTTGATAAAAAGAAACTTCTATTGTATTCCTCTCCAAATCTTTGCGCTAAAGGGGTTTTAATGCTGGAATAAGAATTTGACCAATCCGAAAGGTATAAAGTATCTAATTTTTTATTGGTGTTGTTAACAAAAGAAATATGTTGGTTTATGCTAAGGGATTTCTCTTTGTGATTAAAGTTGACCAAAATATTGTAATCTAGGTTCTTTTGCGACTTAACAATTTTACAAGTAGCTAATAGAAAAACAATAATTAGAGTCTTTTTTTTAATAATCTACTTTTTATTAATCAGAATTTAGTTCTTTTGACAAAAATTTACCGGTATAACTTTCAGCAATTTTAATGATTTCTTCAGGTGTTCCTTGACCAACTACTTCCCCTCCATGTTTTCCTCCCTTTGGACCGATATCTATGAGGTAGTCAACTGATTTAATAACATCTAAATTATGTTCAATAATTAATACTGAATTTCCTTTATCAATCAAACGGTTCAACACACCCATAAGAACTCTTACATCTTCAAAGTGTAATCCAGTAGTTGGCTCGTCAAGAATATAGAGTGTTTTTCCTGTATCTTTTTTTGATAATTCTGATGCAAGTTTAATTCTTTGAGCTTCTCCACCTGATAGTGTTGTGGAAGATTGCCCTAAATTAATATAACCGAGTCCAACATCCTTAATTGTTTTTAACTTTCGATAAATATTGGGGTGACTTTCAAAGAAACTACATGCCTGATTTACTGACATAGAAAGAACATCAGAAATTGATTTTCCTTTAAATCGAATTTCCAGTGTTTCTCGATTAAATCGTTTACCGTTACATGTTTCACATTCTACATGAACATCTGGCAAGAAATTCATTTCAATTGTCTTCATTCCACCCCCTTGGCAAGCTTCACATCTTCCACCAACTACGTTAAAACTAAATCTACCAGCTTTATATCCTCTTATTTGTGCTTCTGGCGTCATTGTAAAAAGCTTTCTAATTTCTGAAAATACTCCACAATACGTAGCAGGATTACTCCTTGGGGTTCGTCCAATTGGAGACTGATTAACATCAACAACCTTGTCAAGCTCTGTAAGACCAGTTATAGACTTGTAAGGCAAAGGTTTTTTAACTCCATTATAGATGTGGGAGTTTAAAATTGGGTAAAGTGTCTCATTGATGAGTGTTGATTTTCCACTTCCTGAAACACCTGTTACACCCACCATTATTCCCAAGGGTATTTCTACATCAATATTTTTGAGATTATTTCCAATACATCCTTTTAAGATTAGACTTTTTCCATTCCCTATTCTTCTATATTTGGGAACATGAACTCTTTTTTGATTTTTAAGATATTTAGCCGTTAAGGTATCCTGCTTTTTAAGAAGTGACGGGGTTCCCTCAGAAATAATTTCACCACCATTTTTGCCAGCCTTTGGACCGATATCTATTATGTGATCTGCTCTTAATATCATATCCTTGTCATGTTCTACTACAATTACTGAATTACCCATATTTCTTAATACCTCCAGTGAATTAATAAGTTTTTCATTATCTCTTTGATGTAACCCGATACTTGGTTCATCCAAAATATAAAGGACACCAACGAGTTTCGATCCAATTTGTGTAGCTAATCGTATACGTTGCGCCTCACCTCCAGACAATGATTTAGATGAGCGGTCAAGGCTAAGATAGTCAAGTCCAACGTTAATCAAAAATTGGAGTCTGTTTTTAATCTCCTTTATTATTTCTTCAGCAACAATTTGTTCTGAATTTGACAACTTACAGCTTAATTGATTAATCCAATTGTAGAGATCATCTAAGTCCAAATTGCTGACTTGAGCAATATTTAGATTATCAATTCTAAAATTTAAAGATTCTTTATTTAATCTCATTCCATTACAAGAGGAACACTGTTTTTCATACATAAAATTTGATGCCCAACGTTTTATTCCTGCTGATTCAGATTTTTCGAATTGGTGAATTATAAATTTCTCAATACCTTCATATTCAATTTTATAGTCTCTTGTAATGCCTAATGTTTTTGATGATAATGAAAAACTTTCATTGCCGCCTTTCAATATAATTTCAAGCGCTTTTTTTGGTATTTTTTTAATTGGATCGGTTAATAAGAAGTTATAGCGTTTTGCAATTACCTCCATTTGCCTGAACCCCCAATTGTTTTTCTTTTCACCGAGAGGAATTATACCTCCATTATCTATAGAAATATTATCATCTGGAATTATTTTTTCATGATTAATATCAAATTGGTTTCCCAAACCTCTACACTTTTCACACATTCCTTTCGGGGAATTAAAAGAAAAGGAATTAGGCTCAGGATTTGAATAGGATATTCCTGAGGTTGGACACATCAAATTACGACTTAAGAATCTTATTTTATTATTTTGGCACTCAATCAACATGATGGAGTCATTGCCAAAATGCATTGCTGTTTTAACTGACTCTTTAAGTCTTTTAAGGTTACTTTCATCTTGATTTACGCTCAACCTGTCTACCACTAATTCTATATCATGTGTTTTGTAACGATCTATTTGCATTCCAGGTTTTAAATCAAGAATTTCACCATCAACTCTAACTCTTAAAAACCCTTGTCTCGACATTGAGTCAAATAGTTCTCTGTAATGTCCCTTCCTAGATCTTATTAATGGAGATAGAATAGCAATTTTTTTATCAACATATTCATTTACAATCAGCTCTATAATTTGATCATCATTATAATTGACCATTTTTTTCTGAGTAACATAACTGTAGGCTGAACCAACCCTGGCAAAGAGCAAACGGATATAGTCATAGAGTTCGGTTACTGTTCCAACTGTTGACCTTGGGCTTTTTGATGTTGTTTTTTGCTCTATAGCAATAACGGGAGAAAGCCCATCAATTTTATCCACATCAGGTCTCTCTAAATTCCCTAAA
>CACIXU010000047.1 GCA_902590705.1 uncultured Bacteroidota bacterium
ACCAAAACTTGACCATCTACTTTTCCTCCAGCACCAATTCCTATAATTGGAATATTTACTTTTTTAGTAATTTCTTTAGCAAGTTTAGCTGGAACTTTCTCTAAAACTATACTGAAACATCCAATTTTTTCAAGCATTCTAGCATTAGAAATTAATTGTTTTGCTTCTTCTGTTTCAATAGCTCTTACCGAGTAAGTTCCAAATTTATATATAGATTGAGGTGTCAAACCTAGGTGACCCATGACAGGGATCCCAGCTTGAAGTATACGTTCTGGATTTCACTTCCTCCCTCTAATTTAACTGCATGGGCTCCAGACTCTTTCATAATTCTTATTGATGAGCGAAGCGCCTCTTTTGAGTCGGCTTGGTAAGATCCAAAAGGTAAATCAACAACTACAAGCGCCCTTTTTACACCCCTTATTACATTTGATGCATGATAAATCATTTGATCTAGAGTGATCGGTAAAGTCGTTTCGTGACCTGCGATAACATTAGAGGCAGAATCTCCTACTAAAATTACATCTATTCCCGCTTTATCAATTATTCCTGCAAGGGTGAAATCGTAAGCAGTTAGCATAGAAATCTTTTCACCTTTAGATTTCATTTCAGCTAGTGTTTTAGTTGTTATTCGAGTATATTTTTTTGGCGAATTTGACATTTATTTTTTTTATAAATGTAGTTTTTTTTTGCAGTAGAAATAAAATTTATAACATCAGTTTTTAAAATTGTATCTGACAAGCTGTCAGGAGTATTGATATGGCATAATGCTTGAACAGTAATAATTGAAAATATAAATAAAATATTATGAGTAAAATAATTGGAATAGATTTAGGAACTACCAACTCATGCGTTTCTGTTATGGAAGGAAACGAGCCGGTAGTAATTCCGAATGCTGAGGGAAAGCGAACAACCCCATCTGTAATTGCTTTTGTTGAAGGAGGCGAAATAAAAGTTGGAGACCCTGCAAAAAGACAAGCTGTAACAAATCCGACAAAAACAATTGCATCTATAAAAAGGTTTATGGGAAATAAGTTTACTGAGTCTTCAAAAGATTCTAAAACTGTTGCCTACAAGGTTGTAAAAGGAGATAATGATACACCAAGAGTGGACATTGACGGAAGACTTTACACGCCTCAGGAACTTTCTGCAATGATTTTGCAGAAGATGAAAAAAACTGCAGAAGATTATCTTGGGCATGACGTAAGCGAAGCTGTAATTACGGTTCCTGCCTATTTTAACGACTCACAGCGCCAAGCCACCAAGGAAGCCGGTGAAATATCTGGTTTGAAAGTACAAAGAATAATTAATGAGCCCACTGCAGCCGCTTTAGCATTTGGTCTTGACAAAAAGCAAGGAAGCGACAGTAAAATTGCTGTTTACGATCTGGGAGGTGGAACTTTTGATATATCTATTTTAGAGTTAGGAGATGGTGTTTTTGAGGTTCTTTCTACAAATGGTGATACACACCTAGGTGGAGATGATTTTGATCAGGTTTTAATAGACTACTTTGCCGAAGATTTTAAAAAATCAGAACAGATTGATTTAAGAGAAGATCCTATGGCTTTACAGCGACTTAAAGAGGCAGCTGAAAAAGCTAAAATTGAATTGTCATCCTCTAAGCAAACAGAAATAAATTTACCATATGTCACTGCTACTTCTTCAGGGCCTAAACACCTTGTTACAACACTGACTAGAGCCAAATTTGAGCAATTATCTGATAAATTGGTAAAACGCTCATTAGCTCCAGTCAAAAAAGCATTGGACGATGCTGGGCTTTCCACCTCAGAAATTGATGAGGTAATATTAGTTGGTGGATCAACTCGTATTCCAATTATTCAGTCTGAAGTAGAAAGTTTTTTTGGAAAAAAACCTTCCAAGGGAGTTAATCCAGACGAGGTCGTAGCTATTGGAGCTGCAATTCAAGGAGGTGTTTTGACTGGAGACGTAAAAGACGTATTATTACTTGATGTAACTCCACTCTCACTGGGAATTGAAACCATGGGCAGTGTAATGACTAAGTTAATTGATGCAAACACCACTATTCCCTCAAAAAAATCGCAGATCTTTTCAACTGCTGCAGACAACCAGCCTTCTGTGGAAATACATGTATTACAAGGAGAAAGATCAATGGCTACTGACAATAAAACCATTGGAAGATTTCATCTTGATGGGATACCACCCGCACCACGAGGAACTCCTCAAATTGAAGTCACTTTTGATATTGATGCTAATGGAATTATTAAAGTAAGTGCATCTGATAAAGCTACTGGGAAATCTCAAGACATTAGAATTGAGGCTTCTTCAGGATTGACTGAGGAAGAAATTGAGAAAATGAAACAAGATGCGGAAGCTAATGCAGAAAGCGACAAGAAAGCTAAGGAGGAGGTTGATAAACTCAACTCTGCAGATCAAATGATCTTCCAAACCGAAAGCCAACTTAAAGAATTTGGAGAAAAGCTATCTACTGACAAAAAAGCACCTATTGAATCATCACTAGAAGAACTTAAGAAAGCGTATGAGGCAAAAGATTTGGCTCTAATTGATGTTGCATTGGAAAAAATTAATGAAGCATGGAAAAATGCTTCTGAAGAAATGTATAAAGCACAAGCTGAATCTGGTCAATCTAATGCAAATCAACAAACTACAAAGAATGGTAAGAAAACAGAAGAAAAAGGAGGAGATGATGTTCAAGATGTAGACTTCGAGGAGGTTAAAGATTAATTAATGTTAAAATTTGACTTAGAACCTTCCGTATGAATATATGCAGCGGAAGGTTTTATTGTTTATGGGCCTAATGATTGAAAAAGAAAAAATCTTATCCTTTTGTAATGCGATAGCTAATGGAAATTTAATGGAAACTCTTGGGATCGAATTTGTCGATGTAGGAGAAGATTTTTTATCAGCAAGAATGCCTGTAACACAAAAAGTATATCAACCTGACGGGGTTTTACATGGAGGAGCTAAACTTGTTTTAGCTGAGACTGTTGGAAGTGCGGCCGTGGCTGTTTTCAATCGTGATCCTTAAATTCTTTACGAGTGGTATAGATATATCCGCAAATCATATTAAAAGTGAGAGCAATGGCTATCTTAATGGAATTTCTAAACCTCCTAACCTAAGTAGAACAATTCAACTTTGGCAGCTTAACATTTTTGATGATAATCAAAATTTAATTTCCATATGCAAGTTAACAACATTAACTTTACAAAAGAAAATTAAAAATATTTAAAATGAAAAGTGTTATTATTTGTGATATGGAGGGGGTTATTCAAAAAATGAATAAAGGAGCAGCAGAA
>CACIXU010000048.1 GCA_902590705.1 uncultured Bacteroidota bacterium
TTCTTATTTTTAATAAAAAATTTATGTCTAAGCTGCCAAAACGCTATACCATTACAGCTGCACTACCATATACCAATGGACCAATTCATATTGGTCATCTTGCTGGGGTATATGTCCCTGCTGACATATATGTAAGATATCTTAGGCTGAAAAATAGAGATGTAGCTTTTATTTGCGGCAGCGACGAGCATGGTGTAGCAATAGATATAAAAGCAAAAAAAGAAAAGAAAACACCTAAGCAAATTATTGATCATTATGATCAGATCATTAGGAAATCATTTGATGATTTTGGAATTTCATTTGATAATTACTCAAGAACTTCAAGGAAAGTTCACCATAAAACAGCTAGTGATATTTTCACCAAATTACATGAAAAGTCCAAGTTTACTATAAAAGAAACAAAGCAATTGTATGACCCTGAAGCGAGAGCATTTCTTGCAGATAGATTTGTTGTGGGTAAATGTCCCATTTGCCAAAATGAAGAAGCTTACGGAGATCAGTGTGAATCATGTGGTAGTTCATTAAATGCCACTGATTTAATAAGTCCAAAATCTAAATTATCAGGAAGCAAACCAATACTTAAAAAGACTAAACACTGGTTTTTGCCTCTTGATCAATACGAAGATTTCATTAAGGATTGGATATTGAAACAACACAAAAAGGATTGGAAATCTAACGTCTATGGTCAAGTTAAATCATGGGTGGATAATGGACTTCAGTCCAGAGCAGTAACACGTGACTTAGACTGGGGAATTCCCGTTCCAGTTGAGGGTGGAGAGGGTAAAGTTCTCTACGTATGGTTTGATGCACCCATTGGGTATATTTCATCGACCAAAGAATGGGCAAAGAAAAAAAATATTGACTGGAAACCGTATTGGAAATCTCAAGATACAAAACTGGTTCATTTCATAGGAAAGGACAACATTGTTTTTCATTGTATAATTTTTCCCATTATTCTAAAAAACGCAGGCAGTTATATTTTACCAGAAAATGTCCCAGCAAATGAGTTCTTGAACCTAGAAGGGAATAAAATTTCAACCTCAAATAACTGGGCGGTGTGGCTACATGAATTTTTAGAGGAATTTAGAGATAAGCAGGACGTTTTACGTTACACTTTGACCGCTAATGCACCTGAGACAAAAGATAACGATTTCACGTGGAAGGAATTTCAAACTCGTAATAATAGTGAATTAGTAGCTATTTTTGGAAATTTTATTAATAGGGTAATGGTTTTAACTCACAAATATTATGAAGGAAAAGTTCCAAAAGCTGGGTCCTTAAACAAAATTGACCAAGAAATTATGACCTCTTTAAAAACATTTCCACTTAAATTAGAAAAAGAAATTGAAGAATTTCATTTCAGAGCTTACAGTCAAAAGTTAATGAATCTAGCTCGATTAGGGAATAAATACCTGGCTGACCAAGAACCTTGGAAATTAATTAATGAAGATCCTGAAAGAGTAAAAACAATAATTAATACTGCTTTGCAAATTGCTGTCAGCTTGACTGTATTAAGTGAGCCTCTATTACCATTTACTGCAATCAAAATGAAATCAATGTTAAATATTGATTTAAGCTGGGATGAAGTTTCTACTTTTAAAAATCCTTTGATTATAGAAGGCAAGCTCTTGAAAAAGCCTGAATTACTTTTTACTAAAATTGATGATGATATGATTAAAATACAACTCGAAAAATTGAAATTTTACACTTAAAAAATATTTTAATTGATTCCTGTAGCTTTTGATCCTATTTACGTTTTATCACTACCTGAAAACCACCGTTTTCCGATGGAAAAATATGACCTTCTTTACAAACAATTAATCCATGAAGGTACATGTGAGCCTGAAGATTTTTTCTCGCCTGCTCCAATTGATTATGAATCAGTTACAGCTATTCACAATAAGGTTTACGTAGAACGTTTAAAGGGTTTAAAACTGAATAAAGCAGAAATAAGAAAAATCGGATTCCCTATTTCCCAACAACTTATAGATAGAGAGTTTATAATCGCTGGAGGAACATTAACAGGGTCATTAAAGGCCCTTAAGGGCGGCATAGCTTTCAATATTGCAGGAGGAACCCATCATGCTTTTTCTTCTCATGGCGAGGCTTTTTGTTTACTGAATGATCAAGCTATAGCAGCACGATATTTGTTAGAAAAAAAATTAGCAAAAAAAATTTTAATGATTGATTTAGACGTCCATCAAGGTAATGGCACCGCTAAAATATTTGAAAAAGAGGATAGAGTATTTACATTTTCGATGCATGGGGAAAAGAATTACCCCTTTAAAAAAGAAAAAAGTGATTTAGATATTAATCTAGAAGATAAAACTAGTGATAAGACATATATAGAAATACTTGAAGAAGTTCTTCCTAAACTCCTAAAAACTGTTAAGCCCGATTTCATATTTTATCTTTCAGGTGTTGATATTTTAAAATCAGACCGTTTAGGTCGTCTAGGGGTCAGTATACAAGGTTGTAAAGAACGTGACCAAATGGTTCTAAAACATTGCCGCGAAGAGGATATTGCTGTCCAATGTAGCATGGGAGGTGGGTACTCAAAAGAAATTAAATTAATAATTGAAGCCCACGCTAACACCTATAGAGTGGCAAAAAAAATCTACTAACGCCAAGTATTGCTTTTCATGTTCAAGGTTGCAATCACTATATCTTTTCGGCTAATCTGACCGACTAACTTCTCCTTGTCTAAAACAGGGAACCGCCTGCGAGAAGTTTTAAAAAAATAAGATGCCGCTTCGAAAATTGTCTTTGAGGCCTCAATAGTATCTACTTTTGTGGTCATAAATTTACTTACGCTCTTGTCCAGTATAGGAAGATTAAAATAGCGGCTTTCAGAAACTTCCTTCATACAATCAGCTTCAGAAATAACTCCTATTAAATCTCCATTTTCATTAACAACGGGTCCTCCTGAAATCCGATATTTAATAAATTTACTCATGACTTCATGTATAGTTTCATTTGGCTTGAAAATAATTAGATTCCTACTCATTATATCTTCGACCAATAAGGTTTTAGCCTTAGATTTGACTTTCCGCTCTTGTTGACCTTGAAAACTTTTAATAGGCATAATTGTTTATTGTCTTCATTAATAAATATAAGGTTTTTTTAGCTTACTCTTGATTTTTAAAAAAATTATGAATATAGTTGTTAAAGAAAATTATGCTTTAAATGAATATTGCGATTT
>CACIXU010000049.1 GCA_902590705.1 uncultured Bacteroidota bacterium
CATAAATAAAAAACACCCTGAGATTGGTAAACTTTTTCCTTTCGGTCAATAAGCTTATTTTTATACTTTTAAAAGAAGTCCTTAAATGAAATATGATTTTCAGCAAATTGAAAAAAAATGGCAAACGTTTTGGGCTAGTAATCAAACTTTTAAAGCTCATAATAAAAGCGAAAAACCAAAGTTTTATATTTTAGATATGTTTCCTTATCCCTCTGGAGCGGGGCTACACGTTGGACATCCTTTAGGTTATATAGCAAGTGATATTATTGCACGTTACAAGAGACATCAAGGATTTAATGTTTTGCATCCTCAAGGTTTTGATTCATTTGGATTACCTGCAGAACAATATGCAATTCAAACTGGCCAGCATCCTGCCAAGACAACTCAGGCCAATATAAAAAGATATCGTAAGCAACTAAACCGAATGGGGTTTTCATTCGATTGGACTAGGGAGGTTCAGACCTCAGATCCGAAATATTATCGTTGGACGCAATGGATTTTCCTTAAATTATTTAATTCTTATTATAATACTTCTAAAGATAAGGCCTCTCCAATTTCAGAATTGATTTCGGATTTTGAAAGAGAGGGGAATCATAAAGTATTTGCCCATTGTGAAAAAGATACTAAGTTATTTGGAGCAAATGAATGGAATGCCTTTTCTGAATTGGAAAAACAAAAGATTTTACTAAAATACCGTTTGACCTATTTATCTAAAACGCAAGTTAATTGGTGCCCTGCTTTAGGAACTGTTTTGGCTAATGATGAGATCATTAATGGTGTTTCAGAACGCGGGGGGCATCCTGTTATCAAGAAGAGAATGACTCAGTGGAGTATGCGAATTAGTGCTTTTGCTAATCGATTATTAGAAGGTTTAGACCAGGTCAACTGGCCAGACTCACTAAAAGAAATGCAAAAAAACTGGATTGGGAAATCTATTGGGGCCAGTATTTTTTTTCAAATTAAGGATAACAAAAATAAAATAGAAGTTTTTACAACCCGACCTGATACTATTTTTGGAGTAACCTTTTTGACACTTGCTCCAGAGCATGGAATGGTCAAATCAATAACTACGCCTGAGCAAGAAAAAGAGGTCGAAGATTATATTGCAAAGGTTTCAACTAAATCGGAAAGGGAAAGACAGGCTGAAGTGAAAAATATTAGTGGTGTTTTTACGGGAGGATATGCGATTCACCCATTCACTAAAGTTAAAATTCCTATTTGGATAGGGGATTATGTTTTAGCCAGTTATGGAACGGGGGCAGTAATGGCCGTCCCTGGCGGGGATCAAAGAGATTTTGATTTTGCACGACACTTTAAACTTCAAATCATTAATATTTTTGATGGGATTGACGTTAGTAAAAAAGCTTTTGTAGAAAAAGGTAATACAAAACTCACTCATTCAAGTTTTTTAAATGGGATGAATTATAAGGAGGCAATTCCAAAAATTATTTTAGAATTAGAGGAAAATAATTATGGAAGAGGAGCAGTTAATTTCAAACTAAGAGATTCTATATTTAGTCGTCAGCGATATTGGGGAGAGCCAATACCTATATATTTTAAGTCAGAAGTTCCATATCCCATATCGGAAAAAAATCTTCCATTAGAATTACCAGACGTAGAAAAATATCTCCCAACACCAGATGGAAAACCTCCATTAGGTAATGCTAAAAACTGGGCTTGGGATGAAGTAAACGAAAAAGTCGTATCTATTAATAAAATTGATCACAAAACTATTTTCCCTATTGAATTAAATACCATGCCTGGATGGGCTGGAAGTTCATGGTATTTTAATCGCTATATGGACACATCAAATCATAAGCAGTTTGTAGGAGACGAGGCAGTTAATTACTGGAAAGAAGTTGATTTATATATGGGTGGTAATGAGCATGCAACTGGTCACCTCTTGTACTCGCGTTTTTGGCAAAAGGTACTGTTTGATTTGGGATACTTGAAAGTGGACGAGTATGCAAAGAAATTAGTAAATCAGGGTATGATACTTGGGAATTCTGCATTTGTTTATCGAAAAAAGGGAACACAAAAATTTTTATCCAAAGGTCTTATAAAAGATCAAGAGGTAGAGCCCATCCACGTTGACGTCTCTTTAGTCAATTCTAGTAATCAATTGGATATAAAGAAAGTTAGGAGTTGGCAAAAAGACTTCGAAAATGCTAAATTCATTTTAGAGGACGGAAAATACATTGTTGGTAGGGAGGTAGAAAAAATGTCAAAGTCAAAACACAATGTTGTAAATCCAGATGAGATTTGCGATACTTATGGAGGAGATACCCTCAGAATGTATGAAATGTTTTTAGGTCCTATTGAGCAGGATAAACCTTGGAATACTGCAGGTATTTCTGGAGTCCATAACTTTCTGAAGAAGTTTTGGAAGTTGTTTTATAAAGAAGACCATTTCTTGGTTAATGATCAAGTAGCAAGTGCAGAAAGCTTGAAAGTTGTTCATCAAACCATCAAGAAAGTTACTGAAGATATTGAGCGTCTTTCTTTTAATACATGTGTCAGTAGTTTTATGATATGTGTCAATAAACTGACGGTATTGAAGTGTTCTAATCGAGAGATTTTGGAACCACTTTTGGTTTTGCTTTCTCCATTTGCACCCCATTTTACTGAAGAATTATGGATGAGGATAGGTAACACTAATAGCATTGCGTTTGAGCCTTTCCCAAAATTCGATCCTAGTAAATTAGAAGAAAAAGTAAAGGAGTATCCTGTTTCTTTTAATGGAAGGATGCGCTTTACACTAAAACTTTCATTAGAATTAACGATTGAACAAATTAAAGAGAAGGTAACGAATGAAGAAAAAACCCTTTCTCAACTAAATGGCAGCTTACCTAAAAAAATCATCGTTGTTCCAGGTAAAATAATCAATATTGTAACTTAATGAATTCTATCCATATTGAGATAATAGGACTTCTCG
>CACIXU010000050.1 GCA_902590705.1 uncultured Bacteroidota bacterium
ATCACTGTCTCCAATACGGATTTTAAAGCTAGCTGCTATCTGGTCACTCAGATATTTTGAGTTAGCTGGCTGGCTGGCTGTTATAGTCACATCCCCTATACCAAGTATTTTTACAAACGTACCCGATACAATTGCTGCCTGAGGATTTGAACTGGTATAATAAATTGTTCCTGCCCTGTTTGAAGTGGGTGGAGTTAGATTGAAATCATCATCCAGTAATGTTTTATCTGGTATTGAAAAGTCACTCAGTGTAGTTGGCGCTTGGACCACTGAAATGATTGATCTAATTGGTATGGCCGGATTATAGCTATTATTACCGACTTGAGTTGCTTCGATAACTATCTGGCCGGTATCACTTATGCTTAACACGTTATTATTTAAAGTACCATTAGCTCCTGAGACAAGCGAATAGGTGAGGGGTAATCCAGAGCTTGCCACCGCTCCAAGAGTAATACTTAGGTTTTCACTATAGGTCACCTGGTCAGGTGGACTTGTACTGTAACTGATACTTTGGTTAGATTTTATAACATTAATTGATAGGGTAGAGGATACCGTTTTATAGTTCGGATTATTACTATCATCAGTAGTAAATGTTATTGTAACAATACCTGTTTGTTGGATACTAACCAGTGAGTAGTTGCCTACCCCACCTGATAAAGAAGCTGCTGATCCCTGGGCAAGTGTAACAACAATTGGAGCATTGGATGAGGAGCTTGCACTTAGGGGTATTGAGTTAAAATCTTTCAGTGGTTGATTCTCCGGCAGAGCGCCAATGGTTATTGTCTGATTTGCTTTATTGACAGTTAAAGTAGTAGATATCGAACCAGCGTTGTAATTATCGTTGGTGGAAAGACTAGCTGTGATCACAGCTGTTCCAGCGCCGTTGATAGTAACTTTATTATCACTTATACTCGCAATATTAGCATTGGACGAGGTGAAAGTAAAGCTACTGGAGTTATCTACGTCTTTAGTCGGAGGTGTAATCTCAAAGACAGGATCACCAAAAGTTTTAGTTGCCACACCAAAAGCCGATAGGCTTGGGTCGATTTTATTTACCGTAATGGTAAATGAGCTGGTGGTAGCAGTATAGTTAGTAGTCTCAGACTGGGTTACTGTAATTAGCGAAGTTCCGGCGCCATTGACAGTGGCAGTGCTTCCGGATATGGAAACCACACTGTTATCTGCACTAGTGTAACTCAAAGTGCCACTGCTGCTCTGGGTTTGAGGGGCTAGAGTAAAGCTACTGTCCCCATAATTCTTAACTACATTATTAAACGATAGCGTAGGAGTTGCTTTAGCAACTGATAAGTTAATCGTTTTCGATGCGGTATTGTAATTATTATCTGCAGCCTGAGTAACAGTGATTGATGTTGATCCTGCCCCTTCAATACTTACTGCCACTCCATTTATCGTAGCTATGTTCTGATCAGCTATTGTGTATGTAAATGCACCAGTACTTGATGAGCTAGCCGATAGATTAAAGTTAGCATCACCGTATGTTTTTGATATATCAGCAAGACTAATAGTTGGGTCTGCTTTATTTACTGTCAAAGTAAAGGTGGCAGTAGCCGTAGCAAAGTTATTATCCTCAGCCTGAGTTACAGTAATAGATGTGGAACCAGCCCCAACAATAGTAACTGTATTTCCATTTACTGTAGCTATATTTTGGTCAGTAACAGTGTAAGTGAATGCACCGGTACTTGATGAGGTAGCCGACAGATCAAAATTAGCACTACCGAATGTTTTTATAATATCACTAATATTAATGGATGGTGTTTCTTTGATATCATTTACCGTTACGGTCATTGCTTTTTGATAAGTATTCTCACCATCGGATACTTGAACGTAAATGTTCAAGGTTGCGTTGGTCTCATAATCAATATTGCCAGCTACTATTAACTGAGTACCCGATACAGTAAATAGTGAATTATGTTGATCATTAGTACCGTTACCTGATACCAGACTGTAAGTTAGATTAGTTGTATCAGAGTCTGTTGCAGTCAATTTACCTGCCTCAGTACCAATTGATACCTCTTCATCTACAGAAGTAGATGAAGATGAACCTGATCCACCTTGGAATGCGATTGATGAGTTTCCAACTTGGGTAAAGGTATGGATGGTATATCCTCCACTTTGTGTTACAGTTCCACCAGTAGCTATTGGGTTTCCTAGGTATCTTATAATCACAATCCCTTTTGCACCATTACCTCCAATACGATTAGTTCCACCGTCTCCACCATTACCAGTATTACCTGTTTCATTCGAAGCAGCAAAAGTTCGGTTAGGTCCACCTGGTCCACCGTCCCCTCCAGCAGCATAAATGACTGAACTGCCCGATATTCCATTGGACGTACCTGCGCCACCTCCACCTAGAGTTCCTCGGGTCCTATCTTGACCTCGACCTCCAGCAGAAGACGCTCCACCACCACCACCACCATTACCTTGGCCGGGTGAATTATTTATCCATCTACCTTTTCCTCCACTGTTACCTTGACCTGCAGTTCCTGAAGCTCCTGGTCTATCGGTTCCACATCCAGAACCTCCACCACCAGAGGCGCCTGTTGCACCTGACGTACCACAACCTCCACCGCCACCACCACCAAGTGCGGTGACAGTAGTTATTCCTTGCCCTGCAATAGAGCTACTTCCTCCACTGCCTCCAGGACTATTTGTATTATTCACTCCTGTTCCTCCAGCTCCTACCGTTATAGTGTAAGTTATTCCCGAAGTTGAACTTATGGTTCCAGTCAGGTAACCTCCAGCGCCACCACCGCCTCCTCCTTCGTTAGAGTTACCATATCCTCCAGCTCCACCACCTCCAACAA
>CACIXU010000051.1 GCA_902590705.1 uncultured Bacteroidota bacterium
TTTAAGTGTTGAGAAATCTTTTTTACATATACATTTTAATTTTCAATCTTAAACTGATTGCACAGACTCCTCCTGTTATAAACTCTCATATAACCAGTGGTCTTTTGCTTCATCTTGATGCGGGCAATAGTAGTTCATACTCAGGATCTGGAAATACTTGGAACGATTTAAGCTCAAGTGGAAATAACGGAACAATTAATGGTGCAACTTTTAATTCAACGAATAAATCATTTGATTTTGACGGAACTAATGATTACGTTGGATTAAGTGCAGTACTATCTCAAGGTCAATCAGCATATACAATAGAGGGGTATTTTAAACCAGATACTCAACAAACAGATGTAATTTTTGAGCAGATTCAAGCAGGAGGTGGACAACATACAAGAGCTGCTATGATGACCATAGGTGATGGCTATGGAGGGTTTAATGGATGGAGTAATGATTTTCATGACAATACCCCTGTAAGAATTTCAGACTGGAACTATTGGACAATAACTGTTGAAAAAAACTTGGGTTCTAATCAGGTCAAAATCTATGTTAATGGAATTTTACAATCTCAAGGAAATACAAATAATGGTGCAAATAATTTAAATGTGGGAACTGGTTCTACCAACATCGGTAGTAGGCTTAGTGGAGTAGGAGAATTTTTTGATGGGGAAATTAAAACAATAAAAGTTTATAATAGAGTACTATCAGCTGCAGAAGTAAAACAGAATTACTGGGCGACAGTTAACCCTTATGTAGTTACCGACGGTCTTGTTCTGCTTCTTGACAGCAATAATCTTAATTCCTACGATGGAAATGGTTCAAGTTGGAGAAATTTGTCTGGATACAGCTACGATTTCAGTATTAATCCAAATGCCCACAGGACAATAAATGGAGTAAAACACATGGATTTTGAGGGTTCATATGGTGCAGCCCAATACATAATAAATAACTCAAGATCAGATGTTCCATCATACAGCAATGCAACCATGCAAGTATTTACAAGTATTAAAAATTCTAATGCAACCTGGAGGACATTGGTCAGAGGTAGTGTCAATGACCATCCGGTTATAATTCAAAGTGGTGGTAATAGCCTTGGAATGTATGATAATGATGGATCCGGTTTTATTGACACTGGTTTTGATATAACCTCATTACCAAACCCATACACTCAGTTTAATTTCCTTGATTTTAAGCTTGCACAGTCCTCTCCCCATATGAAGTTTAAGTTTAATACCGATTCAAATATTTATCAAATTACCAATGCAAACGCGACATTTCATAGGGGTTTTCATGCTATTGGTAAATGGTTCGAAAATCAAAATAATGTTAATAATGGATCTCAATGGTGGGGAAAAATTGGGGTTTTCCTGTATTACAATAGAGAATTATCCGCTGCAGAGACCACACAAAATTATAATGCTTTTGCAACAAGGCATAGCCTCCCCTATTACTCTTCATTAGATATAAATTTGAGTTCTAATTCCATTGCTGAGAATTCAAGCAACTCATCTCAAGTGGGAACTTTGTCAGCAACTGGAACCTCAGGTGGTTCAGTTATTTTTTCTTTTGCCAACAGTAATGATGCTAGAGATGACGATAATGGAAGTTTCTCCATAAATGGAACGAGCCTAATTATTAACTCCTCACCAGATTATGAGACAAAATCAAGTTACAATATCTATATAAATGTAAATGATGGCAATAATAATCTTGCCAAAGCATTTTCGGTAAATGTAACTAATATTAATGAAGCTCCCTCAGATATAGGCTTTTCAAAATTAAACCTAGAATACCTTATCGTTGCAGGTGGTGGTGGCGGTGGATATCGACATGCATCTGGTGGTGGCGCAGGTGGTCTGCTAAGTGGCTCTTTCGAGGGATCTGCGAACAAAACGTACAGTGTTACAGTAGGTGCTGGTGGAGCTGGAGGATCAAATTCTACAAAAAATGGTAGTAATGGTTCTAACTCCCAGCTTTCAGGTGACGGTTTACAAACCCTAACAGCAATAGGTGGAGGTGGCGGAACTTCTTATGACGCACAAGGTGTCGGTGGAGGACAAGGAACTGGTATAAATGGAGGATCTGGTGGCGGAGCATCTTACAGGAATGGAAAAAATAGTAATGGTGGAACAGCTACTACTGGACAAGGTAATAATGGCGGTAATATAATTAGTAGCAGTGGTCAATATAATCACGCGGGGGGTGGTGGCGCAGGAGCTCCTGGTGGCAATGGAACGTCAACTAGAAGAGGTGATGGTGGAGATGGGATACAGTCTTCCATTACAGGAACAGCAAAGTATTATGCCGGTGGTGGGGGTGGTGGTACACATAATCCTGCTCCATCCTCTGGAGGAGGTGCTGGAGGCCAAGGTGGAGGTGGAGCTGGAGGAACAGCTGGACAGAATAGCCCCGGTGTATCTGGTACTGCTAATACCGGGGGGGGGGGGGGGGGGGCATCAACATCTAGCGGAGGGAATTCAAGTGGTGGAGCTGGGGGCTCTGGTATAGTTATTTTAAGATATTTAGGGACTCCAATTGCCTCGGGAGGGACAATAACCCAAAATGGTGGGTACACTATCCACTCTTTTACTCAGGTCGGAAACTCTAACCTGGTAGTTTCATCTGGAGGTACTTCAACCTCAACAGCTTCATTTGATGAAGGCTCGGCAGTTGGAACTGTGGTTGCAAAACTTACCGCTACAGATAGTGATACCACTAATCTAACTTATAGCTTAGCCACAGGT
>CACIXU010000052.1 GCA_902590705.1 uncultured Bacteroidota bacterium
AGCGCTCAAACTATCAGAGGTAAAGAGGAAGCTCAAAAATTGGCAAATAAATATTACCGTGAGGCTAGAAGAAACCCTGATGATTTTTCTGAGTTAGCCATTAAGTATTCTGATGGCCCTTCAAGCTCTATGGGTGGTGATCTAGGTTTTTTCCAAGAGGGAACTATGACAGATAAGTTTTTCGAATTTTGTAATAGATCTCGTGTTGGAAGAATAGGAATAGTAGAGACTGAATTTGGATTCCATATAATTAAAGTAACTGACAAAGAAGATATTGTTTTAATTGCTGATGTTGTTAAGCAAATTGTTCCTTCAGAAGAAACTTCTAATGAAATATTCCAGAAAACAACCCAATTTGAAATGGAGAGTATAAATCGTAAAGATTTTCGTGCTACTGCTCAAAAATATGGATATGAAATTAAAGAGGTCGATCAAGTCAATATTCTGGATGAAAATCTACCATCCATACAACGGCAGAGAAATCTTGTTCAGTGGTTATTTAATGATGGAACCAGAATTGATGATATTAAGAGATTCAGTTTAATCAATGGAGGATACGTTGTTGCACAGTTAACTGATATTATACCAGAGGGCTCAATTAATATTGATGCAATTAAAGAAGAAGTTACCCGAGAAATAATAAAAAATAGAAAAGCTGAGTATTTGTTAGAAATGTATAATTCATATAGTTCGTTGGATAGCCTTTCTGAAGCGACAGGGAAAGAAATAGAAACTGCCACTGCCATAACGCAAAAGAATAATGTGCTTCCTGGAGCAGGTTCTGAGCCTTATGTCATTGGTGTAGCTTTTGCGATGGAATTAAATGAACCCTCTGCTATTATTAGAGGAAATAAAGGTGTCTACATGATTGAAGTTTCTTCTAAGGAAATTGCTGAAAACCTTGAAAGCTATCAAGCTTATGCCAATGTTTTGAAAGTTGAAGAAAATAATAGAATAAGTTCGGTAATTTATAGTGCGCTAAAATCTGCTGCAACAATAGAAGATAATCGTCCAGTTTACTACTAGGTGATTAATAAATTAATTCATCATAAGTGAATACCGTTGAATATCCTTTATCCTTAAAATAGTTTGGTGTACTGGGGTCTCCAGTTGCCAGGATAAAATCCCCCCCCCATGCCCCTAGGCTTTTAACAGCTCCTTTAAAGTCTTTAAAGCATTTTTCTTTTATTGGCTCAATTGCTAGAAGCTGACCAATAAAACGTTCGTGTTCCCATAGAAGTAGTTCAAATTCACTCAGACTTTCTGAAGTACTAATTAACAAGGACAATTCATTTGCTCTAGTAATTTCTCTATCATTAATATCTTTTTTCATAAATTCTTTAACCGCTTGGCGGCTATATTTTTTTTCATTTAGATAAACGAAGTAAAGAGCATTTTTAAACTTGGGATCAAAATCACAGTCTTCAATCTCAGGCCTTTCCATTTTACAACTATAAATCAAAGCTTTTTCAGCACTTGCACAGGCAATATCATAGCCACTTCCTCCAAAGGTTTCCTTCAGAAGGGTGTAAGGGTTAACACCAGCCCAATTAGCTAGGTTTACAATTAAAGTAGAGGAGGTACCTAGTCCCCAATAACGGTCAAACTCCAAACGAGTGATAACATTTCCGCCAGATAATTTCAAGAAAATAGGGTTTTGATATCTAATGGTCAATAAAATATGTCTCAGACGATCAGCGACTTCAGTATTATCTGTCTTGATTAAGCTGAAATCGTCTACCAAAAAGCAGGCACTAAACCATGGCACTCCATTTTTATCCAAGCTTTTCCATATAAGTTGTCTAGAGGGCTTTTTTTCGAAACTCAAAGTTTGTCCAAGTTTACATGGTAGAGCAAGGGCTCGAGCTCCCTTAAGTACAAGGTACTCTGCTGATAGCAATAATTTTCCACGACTGTAGAATGACTTCATTTCTATTAGGAATTCGATTTTAAAAAATCGCTTACTGAGCTATAGCTTACCACATTGGTTTTAAAAAATACGATTGCTTTTTCTTTTTGAACTTCTGTGGCATTTTTTTGATTTAAGATATTAAGCAAGTGCATTTTCATGTGTCCTTGTTGAATCCCTGATGTTACCAATGATTGTATAGCCGCAAAATTCTGCGCTAAGCCAGCTACTGCAATAATTTCCATTAGGGTTCTTGAATTTGGATTTCCAAGCAACTCCATTGACCATTTAACAAGAGGATGAAGCTGAGTTAGTCCACCAACTGTTCCAAGCGCTAATGGTATTTTAATCTCAAAAAAGAAATAATTATCTTCAATATAAGCATTACTCAAACTAGTGTATATTCCCTCTTTGGACGCATAAGCATGTGCTGCAGCCTCGACGGCTCTAAAATCATTACCAGTGGCCATTACTACTGCATCAACTCCATTCATGATTCCCTTGTTATGGGTAACAGCTCGATAAGGTTCTTTTTGAGCAACTTCAACTGCTTTAATAAACTTTTCGGCAAATGCTTGAGAGCTTAAACCTTTCGTTTCCTCCAAATGTTTTATAGGACAGCTAACTGATGCATGGACAATGCATCCAGGCACATAGTTGGAAAGAATACTCATAATAACCTCAATTTGTTTTTCCTCCTCATTAAAATCATCATATTCTAGGGCGGCAG
>CACIXU010000053.1 GCA_902590705.1 uncultured Bacteroidota bacterium
CTATTTATTCTGTTAAAGGACTCAGCAACTACATCAGAAAGCTGAGGGTGTTCCTTAATGAGGGCTAGTCCAGCCAAACCGACCCCTGAGTTACATACCCCGCACCAGTTACATCGATAAGCAGTAGCCCACCAATGAAATTCATAATCTCCCCTAACCCTTGTAATAACTTTTTCAAGTAGAGCGCCTCTGATTCTGTCCCTTTGAGATCTATTCAATGCAGGATACAACCAATCATAAACGGCAGCCATCATTCTGCCAGAATCACCATTAAAGTGATCGAAATTAAAGTTCACTTGGTCATCGGGAACATTCCAGGGCATTATACGAGAATAAATAATGGGAAACTCATGCGCTCTCTGAGTCCATGTTGTTAAATCACAAAAAGCATCTGCAAATTCAAATGCCTTATCTGCATATTTTTTATCACCAGTTATTTGGTATAAAAATGCAAGTAAAAATGAATTATTTCTATTAGAGCTGTAATATTGGGAATATTTTGAGCTTCTATCAAGTTCAGACCAATCAGCTCTTGTGTTTTTTCCTTGTTTAGGAATATTATAATCTACGGGCATTGATAACCACACTTTGGCTTTCGCCTCAAGTTCTCGAAAAATATCATTTGACTCACTGTCGTTTTCTATTCTATATATTAAATCCTTTTTTTCAGATTCATTGAAATATAAATAAGGGTGATCTAGTGACTTAAGATCGATAGCTCTTGAAATATCTTTACTAGATATCTGTGCCTTTGATTTAATAAAAAAAAGGAAAAAACTAAGTATTAATATTGAATATATGTTGCAGTTATAGCTCATATTTAATACCCTGCACGCCAATTTTTTTGTCCCCTCAATCTAACCTTAATTTCTAATTCCCCAGCATCAATTTGTGCTTTTGGAATATTTAATTCCAATCTTTTAAGTCCTTCAATTCTTCTATCAAGTTCAAGTGGAGGGGGATCCAATGATACTACTTTCATCGAAATATTGGGATGACTTATATTTTCAATGAAAAGTTTTTTCTGGGGTGTAATTGAAGAATACTCGGGCCTACTAATTGTAGCTCCCTCGCCTGTAACCTCTATGTCGAAAGTTGTTATCAATTGCCAAGTAATCGTCTCTGTTGATTCATTTATTTCAATTAAATCATCAATTAAAAGTGACGTAGGTGATTCTTTTGTAAACTTTCTTTTAGAGCTTTTTAAAACTCCCTCAAAAACAGGAGTTAAATCAAAAGTCACCTCTGGTTTCTCTCCTTGCTTGAAATCAACTATTGTTGCCTTACCATCAACCTTATGAAGCTGATTATTTATTGTAATCGTACTATGACCATAATTTCCCTTATTTAATAATGTCCACCTTTGACTATCCTGTGCTTTATTCCAAAGATCAAATCCAGTTTTTTCTAAATCATGATAAGCTTGATTTCCAGGGTCAGTTACCCATCTCTCACCATTAATTTCGAAAATAAATGAACCAGCATCCATATTTCCATGATTAACAGTACCGCTTCCGCCCTTACATCCAAGATAGTATGAATAAGGATCATTCGAACCACCAGTAAAAACAGCTATTGGATTTGCTCCTTCTCCTTTCCAAGATGTGGGTAACTCAGATTCTTTTTGTTTCTCATATTGGGCAACCCAGATAAGTCCAGCTCCATTTAATCTTCTTAGTCTACCAATTTCTTTAGCAGCTGTTTGCATTGTATTTTTTTGAATTTTAAAGCTTCGAGTTGGGTTTAAAAATCTTTCTCTTTCGAAAAAGAGCTCATCTCCTGATTTCGAGGCAAACCATGCAAGAGTTACATCAGGGTTACTAATTCTTTTATCGCCACAATCTGCATAATTATAGTACCAACCAGAGGGGGCATTCATTAACAATCTAAAATATGCGCTATCCTTAAAACCTGGATAATCTCCTAAACCAAAATCAGTTCCAAAAGAACTCTCAAGCATAGCATTTGTTACAACTGAAAATGCAGTTCCATAGCCCCAGTATGTTGATCCTTCTGGATATACCCCATCTGGTCCGTACTCATCCAAAGCATGTGGTATTCCATCTATGGACCTTTTTATTGTTTTCGCAGCAAGCTCAGGATTAACCTCCGCAATTGCAATAGAGCCAGCTATCATACCACCATTACATACTTGATTCCAATTATTATTTCCATCTATCCACCAAATATTTGATCTTTTATCAGTTTCATAGCTAGGCATAATTCCTTTATCAATTATTGCTTTGATAGCTTCATCAATTGTAGATTTAGGTAGATCTCCCGCTGTCCAGTCTAAAGCAAACGCAAGTGCCATCGTCATTTCGCCAACATCCAAATAATGAGAAGGATTCCAGTCAGAAAATGAGCAGACAGCTAAAACCTCTTTGTTAATGCGATCAAGGATCATAGGTTCTTTCTCAATATGATAGACCATTCCCAGCATATTTATTCTATAAAGCATTTCACTAGAAATATGCAAAAGACGCTTACCTATTTTCTCTCTCTTAAGAAATGGCTGGTCCAAGACTGACATTGCGTTTAATTTAATTGCAGAATAGAAAT
>CACIXU010000054.1 GCA_902590705.1 uncultured Bacteroidota bacterium
GCTAGATTACTTATTACAGCCGATGCAGTATGATGACCGTGAGTGCGACCAGAACTTGCAACATTGAATCGGTTAATAATAATATCTGGCTTAAACTCCTTTATTCGATCAATGGTTTGATTGAGAATTTTATCTTTTTCCCAAAAGTAAAAAGTCTCTTCAGGGTTTTTTGAATATCCAAAATCATTTGCCATAGTGAAAAATTGTAATCCTCCGTCAATTTTTCTGGCAGCTATGAGCTCCTGCGTTCTTATTAACCCGAGCCCCTCTCTTAGTTCAGGTCCTATAAGATTTTGTCCTCCATCGCCTCTAGTAAGAGAAAGGTAGGCTGTCCTTGCTTGTAAGTGATTTGAAAAATAAGAAATCACTCTGGTGTTTTCATCATCAGGATGAGCTGCAAAATAAAGCACTGATCCTAAAAAATTTAATTTTTTAATCTGTTTATAAATATCAGCAGAGGACTGAGCCTTTACAGTAGAGTATGTAAAGCTCACAAAAAGACAAAATAATAATAAGGCAAGACGGTTGAAAAAAATGTCAAGATTTAGCTTCATTCTTAATTTAATTTAAAGACGCAAATTGATATCTATTATCGTTTTGATTTAAAATCAAGAGGATTAAAAACAAATTACAATTTTGCTTTATCATATGATTTATTTTTGGGTTAAAAGTTTAATCCGTTCACTAACTTGTGATAGAGGTAAACCGACTACGTTTGTGTAACTACCTACTAATTTTATTATCCCTATTTCACCAATCCAATCCTGAATTCCATAGGCTCCTGCTTTGTCGAGCGGTGGTTGGATTCTGATATAGTGCTCTATTTCATCATTAGTTAATTCTCTGAATTGAACATTGGTAATTTCAGATATAATATCAAATTTATTATGAGTTAAAAAACCTACTGAGGTAATGACTTGATGGGGTTTACCTGACAAAAATCTTAGCATTTCTTTTGCCTTTTCAATATCATTGGGTTTCCCCAGGCATTGGTCTTCACACCACACGACGGTGTCCGCTGTTACAAAAATTTGTTTTGGAAAAATTCTTTTCTTGAAAGGTTGACTTTTTTTATTTACAATGTATTCAGGAATTTCAATACCTTTTAAATGTGAAGGAAAAGATTCATCAACTGGGCATACTTCAATTTTAAAAGGAATCCCCAATTTTTCAAAAAATGCTTTTCTTCTTGGGGATCCTGAAGCTAAAATTACCTCGTATCCGTTTAACTTACACATTATTTAGTATTTATTTTTTATTCCAAAGTCCCATTTACCTTGAACCCTAAGTACTTGTTCAATTATTTCTCTAACACAACCCTCACCCCCTTTTTTATGGGAAACGTAGTCAACAAATTGCTTTACATCTGTTGCAGAATCATTTGGGCATGTAGATACTCCTGAAAGTTCCATCACCGGAAGATCTGGTAAATCATCACCCATGTATAATACTTGATCTGGGTTAATTTTAAATTGCCTAAGGAAATCCTTAAAAGCAGTTTTTTTTTCATGTATGCCTAGATAAACTTTGTCAATCCCAAGAAGCTCTAGTCTGTTTTTGACCCCTTGATTTGTTCCTCCTGATATAATACCTATTTTAAAACCTTTATTTAGCGCATACTTAAGAGCAAAACCATCCTTTGTATCCATCATTCGATACATTTCTCCTTCTGTTGTGACCATTATTTTTCCATTCGTTAAAACGCCATCTACATCAAAAATGAAGGCAGTAATATCGTTTAAAAGTTTTTTATAATTTTTTTTACTCATGTCTATTTTTAATTGAGTCGGTTAAGTCCAGATATATTTTTTTAATTCCCTCATCAGATAATAAATTTAGGTGTTTATTAATCGTTTTATTGTCCTTCCTTTTTGCCGGGCCAGTCTGGGAATTTCTTGCTCCAATTTCAATTGCATTTTTATGAGTTTCCTCAATTATTTTATGAAAAATAGCAAATGGAATGCCATGTTTTTGAGCAATGTTTTCTCCAAGTTCTATAAGGTGATTCCCAAAATTATTAATAATTACTGCAATTAGGTGAATATAAGATCTTTTTTGAGAATTCATTTCAATGGGCTTTCCCCCAATTTTGAGAACTAAATCTTGAAGCAATCTGAAATCATTTTTATTCTCTGTTTCAATAAGAAAGGGAAGTTCATTAAAAGTTGCTAGGGGCATATTTGAAAAGGTTTGGATAGGGTAAAGGACACCTTTTTTGGAATTACATAATAGTTCATCTATTGTAATTGAACCTGAGCAATGAACAACGAGAGCTGAAGTTTTAATTTTTGCACTCATTTTCGCTATTGCATCATCAGATATAGCAATCAAATAAATATCTGCGGGTTTTAAGTCTGAAATCTTATCCGTAATAGAAATTTTATTTTTGAAAGATCTTATTTTCTTCAGTTTTCTACTATACCATTGTATTAAATCTACTCCACTGGAAATATCAAATATTTTTTGAAAATTCATTGCCAAATTTCCAGCACCAATAAGCACCACTCTAATCATTCTCAAAAATAC
>CACIXU010000055.1 GCA_902590705.1 uncultured Bacteroidota bacterium
ATTAAAAGAGACAAAACCAGCAGCGATTAAAGTGGCTCCATTAAGTAAAAAATAAAACAACAACTGACTTTGTTGAGAAATCAAATTTTCTAATAAATATTTTTTTGGTCTATTAATTTTATCTTTTTCAGCATCGTAAAAGTTATTTATGATATAACCTGCAGCAGTGGAAAAAGTAGTAGCCAAAACCAATGCAAAAAGTTTAGAGTCAAAAATTACATTTAAAAGACCTGAATTTGGAGCAAGGATGTAACTAGAAGTTAAATATTGGGCAATAATTAATACTACAATATTATACCCACGGATTACTGTAAAAAGACTAAAAACTTTTATCCAGAAAAGACTTGGGAGGAAAATTTTCATGTTACAGACTAAAAATGATAAACCACCTCAAGGCGATAACTCTTTAGTGCTTTTTCAGTTGCCTCGTAGTCTTTAGTGAAACCCAAAATAAACCCTCCTCCACCAGAACCGCATAGCTTAAGATAATAAGTGTTTGTTTCTATTCCTTTTTTCCATAAATCATGAAATTCTGAGGGAATCATGGGGCTAAAGTATTTTAAAACTATTGAGGATAAGGACTTAATGTTTTTAAATAACGACTTTATATTACCTTTAAGAAAGTCTTCGACGCACAGATCAGTAACGGTTGTAAATTCGTCCCGCATCATGTTACTAAAAGACTCCTTTTTCATGTTTTCCAAAAATAGGGAAATCATAGGGGCTGTTTCTCCAGATATTCCACTATCCAATAGGAAGACCGCTCCCTTGCCTTTCGGATTTTGAGCTGGTAAGCCAGTAGGTTCTATTTGGTCTTTTGAATGAATTAATATCGGTAAGCTCAAATAACTGTTAAGTGGATCAAGACCGGAAGACCTACCATGAAAAAAAGATTCCATCTGAGCAAAAGTTCTTTTAAGAAAAGATAGCTTGTCAGGAGTCAAATTTTCCAATATAGTAATTTTATCAAGTGCATAGCGATCATAAAATGCTGCTACAAGTGCACCACTACTTCCAACACCATATCCTTGGGGTATACTACTATCGAAGTAAAGGTTTTGGTCAAGATCCTTTTTAATACGATTCCAATCAAAAACAACAGGGATTTTTGGTGTATTTTTTAAGTATTGAGCAAAGTCAAGAAGTTTTTTGTGGGAAGCACGGGTAGTTTCGTTGTGTGCTTTTATAAGCTTTAATGCTCCCCTAAAAAAATTATATGGAATAGATAAACCTTTTGAATCCTTTATTATACCATATTCTCCAAATAGCAAAATCTTAGCAAAAAAAAGTGGGCTTTTCATTTTTAATCAAAATATATTGAATCGAACACAAATATTTTTTATCATTTGACTTCTTTCAAAATTACATTTTTTTTGCCCCTTGCCCAACATGATCCTGGATAAATTGACCTGAGTGACAATAGTCTAATAACTCAGATTTAATAAATGTAATTACCTTCTCACTTTCGACAGCTGGATAGAGTAAATGAACATTTGCTCCTGCATCCAGAGTAAAGCTTATTGGTGTGTTTGTTTCGACTCTATATTCCCAAACTCTATTAATTATATTTAAGGTGTTAGGCTTCAATAGTATATATGTTGGACTTGAAGTCATCATCATTGAATGCAAGGTCAACGCCTCGGATTCAGTTATTTCAATAAACCGTTCTATGTCCCCTGTCTTGAGGACTGATTTTAAAAATTCACAATTTCTATTTGCTAGATTAAATCTATTATCTGCAAAAGGGTGATCCTTCATCAGTTTGTGACCAACAGAGCTACTAACCTGTTTTTTTTTCTTATCAACAATCAAAATGGTATCACAATAACTTTTAAAAGTTTTGTGAATACTTGAATCGAGTGGGATAGCATAAAGGTCTGAGCTATTTCGAAAAGCAGGACTTTTTCCCCATAGTGTAAATGAGCCTTTTATACTCCTTGAAGCGCTTCCAGATCCAAGTCTTGCAAGAAAAGAGGCTTTCTTAAAAAAGTCTTGTTCGCTTAGTTCAGGGTGAAATTGCTTTTCGAAATCTACAACACAAAGTGCAAGAGCTGCCATTGCAGATGCAGATGAAGCAATACCACTACTATGGGGAAAAGAATTAACACTTGAAATTTCCATGTGGTGATCTTCTAGGATAGGAAAATAGGGTAATATATAATCAAAAAACTGATTGATCTTGGGGTGAAAATCCGGACGTTCCTGTTTATTAAAATAGAATTTAAAGGTCGGGTATTTTTTTTTGTTATTTGGAGAAAAACTTACCTCAGTAGTCGTTACACAATTCGACAAAGTAAAACTAATAGAAGGATTTTTTGGCAGTTGAACTCCATATTTACCCCAATATTTGACTAAGGCGATATTACTTGGAGCCTTCCAAACCGTATGAAAGCTTTTGATTGATCTTTTTGAAAAAACAAATAAGTCTGTAT
>CACIXU010000056.1 GCA_902590705.1 uncultured Bacteroidota bacterium
ATTGGTTGCGACGGTATTGTGAAAAATGGTCAAGATCGTTTAATTGCTCGTGCTGAGAATCACTACCTATATATTTCTGACATTGAAGAGCAATTAAGTTCATTTAAATCAAATGAAGACAGTATTTCGATGGTTAGGGGGGCTCATAAATAATTGGGCCAAAAAAAAACTTATTTATGAAAAATCCCTTATCAATTTACCAGAAAATAAAATTTCTCAGATTAATTCAATGGTGGATGAGTATAAATCGAACCTGTACCGAAACTCATACAGAGAATTCGTCCTCAAATCACTAATGGATACAATTCTAAATAAAAAGTTGATTTCAGAATTTTATCAGTCAAATAAAAAAAATTTTAAATTAAGAGAACCTTTGTACAGGATTCGACTTATTGGTTTTCCGTTAGATAATGTTGATAGAAATGAAATAATGAAACGATTTAAACGATTTGAATCTAAAGATATCTATTTTTTAGACTCCCTTTCTTTTCAATTTTCAAGTTATTTTTTGGCTGATACTATTTGGTTAAACAAGTTTGATGTATTCGAAAAAGTTTCTTTTTTAAATAATGAAAACTTCGACTATTATTTAAAAAAACAGAATTATTTTGAGGTTAAGGATAGTTTAGACTTATATTTGTTTAACGTAATTGAAAGACTTGGGCAAGATCAAATTGCTCCACTACCTTATATAGAGAATACAATCAAAAATATAGTTTTTAATAAAAAAAAGATTGATTTTATAAAAGACTTTGACAATGGTATCTTGAAAGATGCAATTAAAACTAAAAAATTTGAAACTTACTAAGTCAGTATTTATTTTTTTATTTTTTTCTAATATTTCCTTTTTGTTAGGTCAGGGAAAAAGTATAATTGAATTAGAGCGTATTAAGGTTGATGGGGTTTCAGCTGTGGTTGGTGATTATGTTATTTTGGACTCTGATATTGACAGGGCTATTGTTGAGATGGAATCACAGGGTATGTCTACAAAGAATATCAGTCGTTGCGAGTTGTTAGGGAAATTAATGGAGGATAAACTATATGCTCATCACGCTATTCAAGATAGCTTAGAAATTAGAGATGAAGAAATCTATGACTATGTCGATCAAAGCATTGCATATTTTACCGAGCAATTGGGAAGTATAGAAAAAGTTCTTGAGTTTTATAAAAAACCAGATGAACTATCTTTTAGAGAGGATCTTTATGAAATTAATAAGGTTCAAAAACTTTCTTCAATGATGCAATCTAAAATTATTGAGGAAATTGAAATTACTCCAGAGGAAGTACGTTCTTTTTTTCAATCAATTCCCAAAACAGATTTACCCACATTTGGGACAGAGTTAGAGATTTCTCAAATTGTTATAGAGCCCCAAGTGTCAAAAGAAGAGAAAAAGAGAATTATTGACCAATTAAGGTCTTTTAAGGCAGATGTAGAGGAGAAAGGTTTGAGTTTTGCATCTAAGGCAATACTTTATTCACAAGATCCTGGTTCCAGGGCTAAAGGAGGAAAGTATACTCTACATAGAAAGAAACCAAGAATGGTTAAAGAATTTAGAGACATTGCCTTTAGTATGCAAGAGGGTCAAATTTCAGAACCTTTTAAAACTGATTTTGGTTGGCATATAATAATGGTAGACAGAATTAGAGGGCAAGAGTTAGACGTTAGACATATCTTGTTAACTCCTAAAGTCTCTCAAAAACAACTCGATGATTCTAAAGACCTGCTTGATACTTTAAGAACAAGGATTTTAGATAAGGAAATTTCTTTCGCTGATGCAGCTTTTCAGTTTTCAAGTGAAAGTGAAACAAGATTTAATGGTGGGGTAATTATTAATCCCGCAACTGGAGATAAAAGATTTGAGCTCACAAAAATGGATCCAGTTCTTTACAACCAAATTAGAGATTTAAAAGATGATGAAATATCTGTTCCTCTTTTAGATGAGGATAGATCTGGATTAAAAAAAATATAAAATATTAAAAGTAACTAATCGTTTTGAAGAGCATTTAGCAGATTACTCTAAGGATTTTGTAAAAATCAAAGAACTCGCACTCAAAGAGAAACAAATCAAAACTATTAAAAGTTGGATGACAGAAAAGATTTTAATGACTTATGTAAGCCTAAACAAGGATTTTAACAATTGTACTTTTAGTAATAATTGGAGCAAAAAAAAATGAATTACTTTTTTAAATACTTCAGAGGCACCCATAACATTCCGAAGCATTCTCCACCATTTTTATCCAAATTTTTATGATGAATTTTGTGCGCCCTTCTTAGGGCTCTAGCATATTGGTTGTTAGTATTTCTTAGGAGCTTAAATCTTTGATGTATGAAAATATCATGAACAAAAAAGTAAGTTAGACCATAGCAAAAAATTCCAATTCCAATTGGTAGCCCAGGCCAAAAATTGTATTCACCCCACAGCAAGACAAA
>CACIXU010000057.1 GCA_902590705.1 uncultured Bacteroidota bacterium
CGAATAGTGGTCATCCCATTTTTTTTCTAAAGGATCTTTTTTAAGTTTTCCCAAGCTTTTTGCAACAATCATTGATACAGAGGCATCTCCAGTAACATTGACCACAGTCCTGCACATATCTAGGGGTCGGTCAATAGCAAAAATCAAGGCTAATCCTGCCTCAGGAATCCCTGCCTGACCCAATACAATAACCAACATTACCATACCTGCTCCTGGAACTGCAGCGGCTCCAATAGAAGCTAATGTAGCCGTTAAAATAATTCCCAACTGTGTGCCTAAGGTTAAGTCCATCCCAAAAGCTTGAGCAATAAAAACTGCGGCGACCGCCTGGTAAAGACTGGTACCATCCATATTGATGGTGGCGCCAATAGGCAAAACGAAACTAGCAACTTCTTCATCCACTCCCAAATGTTCCTCAACCCGCTCCATGGTTACCGGTAATGTAGCCGCACTAGAGCTAGTAGAAAACGCAAGGAGCTGAGCAGGAGAGATACCTTTTATAAACTTATTGGGTTTTATTTTTACATAAAGCCTTACAATTGTAATATAAACCCCTATCATCAATACCAAACCGATTAGTAGAGTGATCGCATACATACCCAGTGCTTTAAAAAGATCGAAACTGGGTGATTCGACAATCAAAGTGGCTAAAAGCGCAAAAACACCATAAGGTGCTGTAAGCATAATCAAATCAATCAGCTTAAGAATAACCTCATTAAAGGCGTCAAAGAACTCTTTTACTGGCTTAGATTTTTCTGGAGGAATAAGAATCAAACCAATTCCAAAAAACAAAGCGAAAAAGATGACCTGTAGCATGTTACCATTCTCAGTAGTTGCCTTAAAAATATTGCTTGGAACCAAATCCACAAGAGCTTGTAGAGGACCAGCTTCTTTTTGTTTTTGAGCCACTACCTGTTTTTCAGCAGCGTCTGACTCATAAGCAGCAATTAACTCCATGCGGGTTGACTCTGGAATAGAATTACCTGGACTAATGGTGTTCACCATAAATAACCCAACGGAGACTGCCATAATAGTCGTTACAAGGTATATACCAATCGTTTTGCCACCCATCATTGAAAGTTTAGAGATGTCCTTAAGATCGGAAACCCCCTTAATTAAAGAACCCAGAATCAAAGGCATAGCAATAAGTTTTAATGCATTGATAAAAATAACCCCTAATGGCTTAATCCAGTCAGAAATGATTTTATTACCGTCCTCAATTTGAGTAAAAATAGCACCACATATCACACCGAGTAACATTCCTGTGATGATTCTCCAGTGCAAGGGGAGCTTTTTCATAGATTATTTTTTAATCGTTCGATTAAGTAATGTAAAGTCCGCAAGTACGAGTGCTGCCATAGCCTCTATAATTGGAACAGCTCGGGGCACAACACAAGGGTCGTGTCTTCCCTTACCTCTCATATTAACAGTCTCTCCTTTGTTATTAATAGTTTTTTGAGACTGCATGATTGTAGCTACAGGTTTAAAAGCAACATTGAAATAAATATCCATACCATTGGAAATTCCTCCTTGAATACCACCCGATCGATTAGTTTTAGTAGTGCCATCAGAATTATACAAGTCATTGTGGTCACTTCCTTTGTTTTTGGATCCTTCAAAACCACTGCCGTATTCAAATCCTTTTACAGCATTTATCGAAAGCATGGCTTTACCCAATTCGGCATGTAACTTATCAAAAACAGGTTCTCCAAGACCTACAGGTACGTTTTGAATCACACATGTAATAATTCCACCCACAGTGTCCCCTTCTTTCCGGATTTGCTTAATGTAATTCTCCATCTCTGCAGCTTTTTCAGGGTCAGCACAGCGAACAGGGTTTTTCTCGATGTAATCAAAATCAAGTTCTTGGTAAGGCTTGTCTAAATTAATTTCACCTACCGAGGAAACATAGGCCGTAAATTTAACATCACTTAGAAACTGCTTTGCTATTGCTCCTGCTACTACTCTACTTGCAGTCTCTCTAGCGGAACTTCTTCCTCCTCCACGATAATCTCTAAAACCATATTTCTCATCATATACCTTGTCCGCATGAGAAGGTCGATATTGATCCTTGATATGATCGTAGTCTCTGGATTTTTGGTTGGTATTAAAAATTGCAAATCCAATTGGTACACCAGTTGTTTTACCTTGAAAAATACCTGACAAGAATTTAACTTCATCCGGTTCTTTACGTTGAGTAACAATCGCTGATTGACCTGGTTTTCTTCGGTCTAAATCAAGTTGTATAGCTTTCATGTCTAATTCTATTCCTGAAGGACAACCATCAATG
>CACIXU010000058.1 GCA_902590705.1 uncultured Bacteroidota bacterium
TAGGTGCTCTCCTTTAAAGTTAATCTTAAATGAAATTCCTTTCCACTGCTTTGGAAGCTTTGGATCAATTGACAATAAACCTTCGACAATCTTCAAACCTCCAAAACCATAAACGATACTCATCCAAGTTCCAGTCATACTTGTAATGTGAAGTCCCTCTTCAACCTCTTTGTTATAATCATCTAGATCCAATCTAGAAGTTCTCAGATACAACTCGTATGCATCCTCCATTTTACCCAATTTCGTTGCTAGAATAGAATGGATACAAGGAGATAAAGAGGATTCATGAACAGTAAAAGAAGAATAGAAATTATAATGTCTCTCTAATTCCTCAATACTGAAATCCTCTTCAAAAAAATAAAATCCTTGTAATATGTCAGCTTGTTTGATAAATGGAGATCGTAATATTCTATCCCAAGACCAATTTTGATTTATTGGACGATGTTTAGGATTTAATTGATCTACTGTCGTTAATTCTTTATCTAAGAAGCCATCTTGCTGAAGATAAACTTGGTGCTCTTCGCTGTAAGGTAAGTAAATGTTATCAGCAACTGAATGCCATTTCTGAACCTCCTTATTACTAATACTTGTTTTGATAAGAATTTCCTCAAATTCATTAGGGTGATGAGCCTTTAAGAGGTTGTATTGCTCGCCAGCATATCTCAGGCACCAACGAGCAATATAATTTGTATACCAATTATTGTCCACATTGTTTTCATACTCATTTGGTCCAGTTACTCCGAGTATAACATATTTTTCTTTTTGAGTAGAATAATTTACTCTTTGTATCCAAAATCTTGCTATGGCAAGTAAAACCTCAAAACCCATTTCAGGAATATAAGTTTGATCACCGGTAAATCTTACATAATTATAAATAGCATATGCAATGGCACCATTACGATGAATTTCCTCGAAGGTAATCTCCCACTCATTATGACACTCCTCTCCATTCATTGTAACCATAGGAAAAAGAGCTGCACCATTTTCAAAACCGAGTTTCTCAGCATTTTCAATCGCCTTTGGTAATTGATCATATCTATACTTGAGTAAATTTCTGGCTACATTAGCATTTTTAGTAACCATATAAAAGGGAAGACAATATGCCTCAGTGTCCCAGTAGGCACTTCCTCCATATTTCTCTCCAGTGAAACCCTTTGGTCCAATATTTAATCTAGAGTCTTTACCTGTGTAAGTTTGGTTTAGCTGAAAAATATTAAATCTAATCCCCTGTTGAGCACTTAAATCACCCCTAATAACAATATCAGAAATTTTCCAAATGTTGTGCCATTGTTTTTCATGATCTTTAAGAAGTCCAACGAAACCTTTCGCTATGGCATAATTAATTTTTTCCTCTGCCACCTGCTTTAGTTCATTCTTAGAGTGATTTAGAGAAACTGTGTACCCTCCATATTTTGATATTGTCAACTTATCTCCTTTTAAAAGTTCAATTTCAGCCTCATACCCTGATTTTAACTTATCATTAAATATTTCTTCACTGCATGAAACTCCCTCTCCATTAAGCGAGATATCAGCATACATATATGTACAAACATTAAAATTAGTTTTATTAGTTTTTGAAAGTATAAAAGCTGATTTACCAATCGATTCATTTGTGAGATGTTCCCAAAAAGGTTCATCCCAATTAGTATCTTGATTTTTTACCTTACCGCTTATATAGGGGGAAACTCTAATTTTGGCTTTATCACTTAGCAATTCAATATTATATTGAATTGCACCTATTTCATTTTCTTCCATTGACAAGAATCTGTGCACCTCAGCTCGAATAATCGCTCCGTTGTTTAACTCAACATAAAATGTTCTTGTGTAAACACCATTTCTCATGTTGAGAACACGATTAAAATCTAAAACTTTTTTTACGGTAAAAAGGTCTAGATTTTCACCTTCAATATTAAAATCAATACCAATCCAATTAGGAGCATTCAGAACCTTCGCAAAATATTCTGGATATCCATTTTTCCACCAACCTACTCTTGTCCTATCAGGGTAGTACACCCCGCCAATATAACTTCCCTGAAAAGTAGGACCAGTGTATTGCTCTTCAAAATTTGCTCGCTGTCCCATTGAACCATTACCAATACTGAATATACTTTCAGATGATTTAACATTATCAGGGTTGAATCCTTTCTCAAGAATTCTCCACTGGTCTTTATGAATATAACTTTGATTCATTTATGAAATCAGTTTG
>CACIXU010000059.1 GCA_902590705.1 uncultured Bacteroidota bacterium
TTTAAAAAAAAGAACCTTTTTCTAATACCAGTCCAATGATCAACATATGATTCAACTCTAATTTTTCTTTTTTTGGATGATATCCTCCATAAGTGTTCAAAAATATTCATTGACGTTGCAGTGAAAACTTTATCTGGACAAAATTTATCTATTTCATTTTCTACTTCACTTAAACTATTACTAATAATTTCGATAAAAGAGGAATATTCTTTATTTATTATCCCCTCATGGTTTGTAAAAACTTTAAAATCTATATTATGTTTTTTTCTATTTGCAATAAATTCATCGATAAGTGCTCCAATAATATTAAATCCGGCAGGGTCAGAATAAGCTAAGATTACTTTTTTATCAAATTTCATTGAAATTTATCTAACCGACTTTATCAAGGTTTTTAAAAACTTTTAAAAATGCATTGATTAATTCTTCAATATTTTTATCACTATACTCATAGAGGCACATCTCAATTCCAAAAAAAGTTTTATCATTTAGTTCCTCTGCAACCGGACAAATTCCCTTTTCATAGTTAATGTCTTTTCTTGAGCTAATATAAGTCCATGGAAATCCGCGTTTACCATAAGCTATTTTATTTTGGAAAATAGGTAACAAATGTATATTTGCATATCCTCCAAATAATCCCTTAACCCCCTCTTGATTTAATGCATTGATTATCTTATCTCTACTTATTTTTATGATTTTGTTATCTAATAATAGAGGGTAAGTATAAAACGAGTGCGAACAATCTTTTTCAATTTCAGGGGTTATGAGTCCCCTAATTTTTTTTAGTCCCTCAGTAATTTTTTTGGCTTCAGACTGTTTGGTTTTAATTATTTTTGAAAGTCTCTTAAGCTGTTCAATTCCAATAGCAGCTTCAAGCTCACCCATCCTAAAATTATATCCAATGATATTTGTAATGTCTTCAAACTTCATCTCCTCAACTACTGCCTCACCATGATTTCTTATTAATATCATTTTTTTGTAATATAATTCGTCATTAGTAACAATTATACCTCCCTCTCCAGTGTGTATGTGTTTATGATAATTTAGACTAAAACCTCCAATATTGGATCCTGTACTTGTCATTTTTGATTTATAAAATGCACCAGGGGCTTGAGCTGAATCTGATATTAAAATCAATCCATACTTATCGCATAATTCATTTAAAGCATCATAGTCGCATGGATGTCCAAAAATATCAATTGCTAAAATTGCTTTAGTTTTTTTCGTTATGTTATTTTCTACAGACTTTGGACAGATGTTAAAGGTTTTGTTCTCAATATCAGCAAAAATTGGTATTGCATTCCAATGCAAAATTGCGGTAGCGCTTGCACACATTGTCCAAGTTGAAACAATGATTTCATCCCCAGGCTCAATTCCAATAGCTCCTACTGCACAAATTAAACCAGATGTCCATGAATTTACAGCAATTGAATATTTCACATTAAAATACTCTGAGCAGGCTTTTTCAAATGATTGTACTTTAGGTCCTCCATAAAAATCCTCGTCCCAACAACCTAGATATTTTGATAACACTCCTGATTTAATAACCTCAGAAACAGCTAATTCTTCATTTTTTCCAATGGTATTAAACCTTTTTAATTTAGTTTTAACTGCTTTAGCTCCACCGTTAATTGCAAGTTTTGATTCTGTCATTTTTTTACACAATTAATTAAATCAATTATATTATTCTCATTCTGAAAATCGGAAGAATTTGTGATTTTTTTTTTAAAAATTCTATCTATTTCTTTAACTACAAACTCTCCAGATAAATGAAGGTTTGCACGAGTGGTAATTGTTTTTTTTAGAAGTTTGTACCCTTGAAAAAGAGGGTCATTAATTAAATTATAAATATCAATTTTTTCACCAAAATCACGAATTTTGACTCTATGATTTTGAGTGAAAATATCAATCTCAATGATACTATACATTTTTTCAGATAATCCTGTAAAAGTTACAGGGAAAAAATAGTTTTTATATTGATGTTTGTATGTAAAGCTTGTAGTTCGGTCTGATTGATCATAGTCACTAAAACTATTAATTATTTTAACAGATTTTTTATCGAAAGTGTTTCCAAAAAAATAAAAAATTAAATCTATTAAATGAGAGCCATTATTTCTTAAG